>CALCCA010000065.1 GCA_937899725.1 uncultured Halomicronema sp. | reverse complement strand
GCCGCCCTCAGTTTAGATCCTGCTAGATAGGCTTCCCTCAGTTCAGATTCTGCCAGATTTGCTTCCCTCTGGAAAGCCCCTGCCAGATTGGCCTCCCCCAGTTCAGCCCCTGCTAGATTGGCGTCCCTCAGATCAGCGCCTGCCAGATTTGCTCTCCCCCCCAGGAAAGCCCCTTCCAGATTGGCGTCCCACATTTCAGCTCTTGCCAGATTTGCTGACGCAAGGAAAGCCCCTGCCAGATTGGTGTCCTTCAGATCAGCGCCTGCCAGATTGGCGTAACTCAAGTCAGCGCCTGCCAGATTGGCCTCCCTCAGGTTAGTGCCTTGAAAGTCAACGTTGCTTAGATCTATGTGTCGCAAATTCATAGCAGATAGATTCTGAAACCTGAAGCTAATAACAGGCTCTCTTTCTGGCTCTGCATCAGTGAATTTCGACAAATTGGACGCTTGAAGGAATGCGATCAGCTGTTCTCTCCTTTGGTGGTCGAGTTCTCGAAGCGCGGCAACTGTTCTCCCACGAGCTAACACAATAGCCCCAGTATCAGGCTTCTCTGGCAGTTCAGCTAAAAGATTGCGTTCAAAGGTTAGGGTGTCGAGCTGATCAAAATAGGCTTGAAGCGCTCTATTTTGGGTGTTTTCCCGTTGAATCTGCCCACTGATAATGCTACCGGCAGCAGCTATGACTAAAGGGACAGCAAGTAGCTTCATCCATTCCAGTTTAGGAAGTGAAAAGAGAAACCATTTTGGGGTCTCCCAGGCGATAAACTTCAAAGCTTGTGTGGCGGGATTTTTGAGTTGAATAAAGGGGCGGTTACTGGCAAACAGCATTGTTCTGATGGGATTCCGAACAATCTTCTCTG
This sequence comes from uncultured Halomicronema sp., assembly GCA_937899725.1. Classification (GTDB taxonomy): domain Bacteria; phylum Cyanobacteriota; class Cyanobacteriia; order Phormidesmidales; family Phormidesmidaceae; genus Halomicronema. The sequence goes on along the minus strand of CALCCA010000065.1, from coordinate 114,325 downwards.
CCTGCTCCCAGTCCTTGTCTGAATCACCTTTTTTACTAAGCAATTGCCGGTTCTCGGAAAGCTCATAGGCTATTTGCTCAGTGTATTTCCGTTGTTGGTCTTCTTTGATTTTTCGGTCTCTTGGTTGATGTTTCCAACTCCAGGGCACGGTTCCCCTCAATATTAGTGGCTTTACTAAAGCTACCTTTTAGAGGCCTCTTATTCCTGACAGGGTACCAGTGCCTAAATGAGTAGTGAAGAAGCATGACTGGAATACGGTGACATGGGCAGCGGCTGATTCACTCTTGCTGATTGGCTGTATCGTTCTGATCAGATTTCTGCTTTGGGCGGCATTCAAACTGGCGAGGACAGAGCCACCGCCGAATGATGGGCGCGATCACTTTTGCCCTCCTTTAGAAAAGCGGCTTGCTAAGCTAAACCCAAACGTGCTTTTTTCTCGTGATCATGCCAACGATTCCTCAAACTCGAACGTGGCCATACTTGCAGCTGGCTAACTGGATCTTTCGACCACTGGCCTACATGACCGCTAACGCTCGGCGTTATGGCGACTTCTTTTTTGCGAAATGGGGGCTGCTGGACTGGATCTTTGTCAGCCATCCAGAGGCGCTTAAAACCATCTTGACCCAAGATATGGGGCCTGCCATCACGGCCCCTGGCGATGCCAACAAGATATTAGAGCCGCTGCTGGGCAAGCATTCGGTCATTCTGTTGAATGGCGAGCAGCACCAGCAGCGTCGCAAGCTGATCATGCCGCCCTTTCACGGCGAACGGTTGAAGGTTTATGCCGATTTGATTCAAACCATTACGCGATCGCTGATGGATGAGATGACGGTAGGTCAGTCTTTTCGAGCGCGGGACGTCATGCAAAAAATCACCATGCGGGTGATTTTGCAGGCGATCTTTGGTCTGCATGAGGGAGAGCGCTATCGCCGCCTTGAAACCCTACTGGCCGAACGGCTTGACCTGCTCAGCAGTCCCCTGGCCTCAACGGTGGTGTTCTTTCCGCTGTTGCAGACCAATCTGGGTGACTGGAGTCCGGGGGCGAAGCTGGCTCAGCAAAGCCAAGAGATTGATGCGCTGCTCTATGCCGAAATCAGCGATCGCCGCGCCGCGCCAGACCCGGACCGCGACGATATTTTGTCCCTGCTGTTGCAAACCACCGATGAAGACGGCCAGGGCCTGAGTGACGAAGAACTGCGCGATGAGCTGATGACCCTCTTGGTGGCAGGGCATGAAACCACCGCTACGGCCCTCACCTGGAGCCTATATTGGGCGCACCACCAGCCCGCCATCAAAGAGCAGGTGCAGCAGGAGATGGCGGCGGCAGGCGCGGGCGATGATGCCTTGGCTCTGACCAAATTGCCCTATCTGAGCGCGGTCTGCAACGAGACTCTGCGCATTTATCCAGTGGCGATGCTGACTTTTCCCCGCCTCACCCATAAACCATTGGAATTGATGGGGCATCCCATTGCTGCGAACACGCTGCTGGTGGGCTGCATTTACCTATTGCATCACCGCGAAGATTTGTATCCTGAGCCTGACAAATTTCGGCCAGAGCGGTTTTTAGAGCGGCAGTTCTCAGCGTTTGAGTTTATGCCGTTTGGGGCGGGGGCGCGGCGCTGTGTTGGCTATGCCCTGGCCCTGTATGAGCTAAAAATTGCCCTGGGGACTATGCTGAGCGACTATGACTTGGCGCTGACTCGCGATCGCCCCTTACCGCCTGAACGGCGAGGCGTCACCCTCGGCATGAAAGGTGACGTCGAGATGGTTTTTAATGGCAAGCGGGCGGTTTCACCCCCGGTTTTGGCCCAGATTTAATTCCCCTCTACTCACTCGCGGCTTTCTACTGGATACTGAAAACAGCAGCTTTTACAGCGTGTAAGACCATGGCAAACGGCAAGCGACGGTTGAGATGGGCAGTGGCAGGCGTCGTTGCCTGTGGGGGCTTGGCGGGCCTGACCTGCTCGGCCACTCCACCACCCACTGAGGTCGACGTGGCCCCCGACAGCGCGCCTGCTGAGGCCGACAAATCTCCGCTCACCCTGGCGTTTGAAGCTGCCGCCACCGCCGCCCAGCAAGCTCAATCCGCCACGACTGCTGCCGAGTGGAGTGCCGTGGCAATGGCCTGGTCGGAGGCGATTCAAGCCTTACAGGCCGTCCCAACCGATAGCCCACAGTGGCTGTTTGCCCAGCGCAAGACCCGTGAATATTTGATCAATCAGGAGATTGCCCTGTCGCGCGTCGAAACCGCCGGAGCGCAGCGGGTCTTTCCGCCCTTGGGCAACGCCGTGCTGGATGAGCAATTAGCGGTGTATCTGTCGTATGTTGCGACCTTCGGGAAGCCTGATGTGTTGGTGATTGGCAGTTCGCGAGCGCTGCAGGGCGTTAACCCCCAGATTTTGCAGCAGCGATTGTCAGCCCAGGGGATCGACTCGCTCAAGGTCTACACGTTTGCCGTCAATGGGGCGACGGCTCAGGTGATGAGCTTTGTCTTACGGCGATTGCTCACGCCCGAGCAGATGCCGCGCCTGATTGTGTGGGCGGGCGGCGCGCGATCGTTCAACAGCGGGCGGGTCGATCGCACCTTTGCCAGAATCCTGGAGTCACCGGGTTATGAGGCGCTAGAAGCGGGCGATCGCCCCGATATTGGTTGGCTCGATGGCGAGGCTGTGGTGGATGATGCGCCTGCTGACTTAGCCATTGCGACCGATATTAATGGCTATGGCTTTTTAGAGGTGAGTGACGTTTTTGATCCGGCGATTTACTATCAAAATTTTCCCCGCGTAGCGGGGCGGTACGATTCTTCTTACCAAGCCTTTAACCTTGACGGCGTGCAGACTGTCTCCTTTCGGGCGATCGCCACATTTACCCAGGGCAATGACATTCCGCTGGTGTTCGTCAATCTACCTCTCAGCACTGACTATTTAGACGACACGCGACTGTTTTACGAGCAGGCATTTCAGCAATATCTAGCGGCTGAGGCCGAGCAGGGTGGTTTTGTGGTGGTTGATTTGCTGCAGGCCTGGCCCGACTTGAATAATATTTTTGCTGACCCGAGCCATCTCAACCAGGTCGGTGCGGCTCAGGTGGCCATCAAACTGGCGGAAGATCCCACGGTGCCCTGGCATATTTTTGATGATGAGGCGACGAGTGAGGCGTCGAATCGACCAACAGTGGAGGCAGATGAGCCCGGAGAGTCGGTCCCAGCAGCTGAGGAGAGCGATGATGACGCTCAAAACGACGGTGCTGCTGAGTGACATGAAGCCAGTTGTTATACCAATTCTCTGATGGTTGGACTACACACAGAGTTGCCGGGGCGATCCCCCAACCCCCTTTTTTGTGGCGCAGCCTGCCCGGGGGGCGTAGGGGCAGCGACAGCGGGGGACCTTTTCAATACAGCGCTACTTGGCCCAATGGGTATTAGGTCTGTTGCTGACTAAACCCCGTTACTGAACCCAATTTTCCCCAATGCGCGCCTGACCGGTGGGGCCAGGGGGCTGAGTCAGGCATTCATTTTTCTAACCGGATAGCGAACCACTGCATCGTTTGACCCGGCTGCAACTCAAAATCGCAGGCGGTGTTTATCAGTGACTTTGCTTGGGCTTCAACGGTGGGGAGTTTGGCCAGATCACGGGGCAGGTCAGACTGGCGATCGCCCAAAATCGTCTCTAGCCGCTGCTGCAGTTCCGCCGCAGTCAAAATCTCCTCAGCGGCTCCCGGCATCAGCAACACAAAGTTGTCTTCTTCGTACATCAACGAGCGATCGGGCATGGGGCAATTCTCCACAAATTGAGCAAGAATATCAGACGGATATCCGGTGACATATGGGGATCGTCGCCTCCACCGGCGGGTCAGTGGGCCTGATGCCCTGATCCCGAACTCAGGTTCTCTTACTGTAACCAAGAGCAGGCACAGGACTCTGAGATTTCGCCTCTAACAAATCTGTCTCACTTAGCCCAGAGACTGACTAAAGACTCAGCGAGGGTGACCTGGCAAGGCATGATGTCAGTGGTTTGTTGTGCAGTGGGGAGTGATTATGACCGTTATACAGGTGGGGGCGTTTATCGTTTCGGGGGTGTTTGCCGGGGTGCTCGCCGGCTTTTTGGGCATTGGCGGCGGCACGGTGCTAGTGCCGATTTTGATTACGCTCGGCTATGCCCCCATTCAAGCGGTGGCCACCAGCAGCCTGGCAATTATTATCACGTCACTGTCCGGCAGTTTTCAAAACTGGCGCATGGGGTATCTCGACTTTAAGCGCGTGGCGCTGTTAGGATTGCCCGCTATGATCACAGCGCAGCTGGGGGTGCTGACCGCGAGCCGGCTGCCCGAGCCGCTGTTGCTGGTGGCCTTTGCTATTTTGCTGGCGCTCAATATCTATCTGGTGGGGGTGCGCAAGCGACTGGCGCAGCCGCCCAACAGCGACGGCACACCAGCCCCTCGCATTCATCCGGTGGGGGCGCGACTGCTCACTGGCGGCGTGGCAGGCTTTTTGGCTGGGCTGCTAGGCATTGGCGGTGGGGTCATCATGGTGCCCTTGCAAATGCTGCTGCTGGGAGAAACCATTAAACGAGCCATTCAAACCAGCTTGGGGGTAATTGTGCTGACCGCGATCGCCTCCACTGTCGGGCATGCGGTTCAAGGCAATGTGGTGTGGGTCGGCGGCATTATCTTGGGCTTGGGCGGCCTGATGGGGGCTCAGCTCAGCACCCGAGCCCTGCCCCAACTGCCCGATCGCGTCGTTGCCCTACTCTTTCGCGCCTTGCTGGCAATCCTGATTGTCTATACGCTGTGGCAAGCCTGGCAGCAAAGCGCTGCGTCGTGAGAGCTGCTCACCAGTAGCCTCTCAGACACGCTTCCAGGAAATATTACTTAAGCGCTGATACCTCATTAACGATTGAGGGCCTTATGGATCGCCTGCAGCAAATCTTCAACCGCGTAGGGTTTCGGCAAAAAGGCATGAATCGTGAGGTCAGCCTGGTTCGACAGCTCATTGACCGACACGACCCCGCTGGTCATCACCGCTTTGAGCTGCGGGTTGATCTGCTGCAGCGTTTTGAGGGCTGTCGCCCCGGACATGCGCGGCATCCGCATATCCATCAGCACGCCGTCAATATCGGTCGATCGCGCCTCGTACACTGCGATCGCTTCCACCCCATCGGCGGCGGTGAGTACCCGGTAATTATGGCTTTCTAGTAGGGCTCGGGTGACGTAGCGAATTTGGGGTTCATCGTCTACCACCAAAATGAGTTGCCCTGACCCGAGGGGTAATTCGTGCTCGCTGTCGGGTGAGGGCGATTTGATCGCCGCCGCTGGTAGGGCAATCGTAAAGTGCGTGCCCTGATCAACCTCGCTGTTGACCTGTAGCAGTCCCTGGTGGCTTTTGACGATGCTCGCCACGGTTGAGAGCCCCAAGCCCGTACCAGTGCCGGGGTCTTTGGTGGTAAAAAACGGGTCAAAAACTTTGTCGATCAAGTCAGGCGGCATGCCGGTACCAGTATCAGTCACGTCAATCACCACGTAGGAGGAGCGATCGCGGGCGGGCGCAGACTCCGCGCCATCCGCATCGAGATAGGCATTGCGGGCGGAGAGCGACAGCACCCCACCGGCAGGCATGGCGTCTCTGGCATTCACACACAGATTCATCAACACCTGGTACAGATGGGTGGCGTCACCCATGAGCATCCATAAATCTGGCGGCAGGTGGACTTGAATGGCGATCGCGGGCGGAAAGGTTTTGCGCACAAATCGCTTAATTTCAGTCAGCAAATAGCCAATATTTAAGGCCGTGAAGTCGCTCGTGGCCCCCTGGGCGAAAGCCAAAATTTGCTTCGACAGGGCCGCCCCACGATGGGCCGAGTTGCCGAGGATATCGATCAGCTCCGCCGTGGTGGGATCATCCTCGGAGAGCTTGTAGGGCAAAATCTGAGCGATGCCCAAAATTGGGGTCAAAATATTATTCAGGTCATGGGCGATGCCGCTGGCCAACGTGCCCAGACTTTCGAGCCGCTGCGCCCGCAACAGCTGGGCTTCTAACTGCTTGCGTTCAGTCATGTCAGTGTCAACCGACAAGACCGCTGCCGGCTGCCCGGCGGAGTTGCGCACCAGGGTCCAACGGCTCTCGATGCTGCGCACCTTGTTCGCCTTGGTGTATTTCTGCAGCTCCCCGTGCCATTCCCCGTGGTTGAGCACCGTCTGCCAGGCGGCCTCCACCTGGGGAAACGGTTCTGAGTTGAGCAGCGTATCGACATTGCGACCCAGAACTTCGGATGATTGCCAACCGTAGATCTGTTCTGCCCCGCGACTCCAAAAAAGCAGCCGACTCTCGAGGTCACGCACGAGAAAGGCATCCGTTGCAATATCAATGAGTTCGGCCTGTTCTTGCAGCAATTGCTCCGTGCGTTTGCGGGCGGTGATATCGCGCTGAATCGCAACGAAATGGGGCACCTGTTGGCCCCTAGCGTTGGCGATGGTAATCGGCACTAACTCCAGCTCCACCCAAAACTCAGTGCCGTCTTGGCGGTAGTTGATCAGTTCTTCACGAATTTTTTGACGGGTTTTCAGGGCGGCGCGAATGCGATCGAGGCTGGCGCGATCGGTCTTCGGGCCTTGCAAAATGCGCGGCGTTTGACCCACGATTTCGGCCTGGGTGTAGCCAGTCATGGCCGTAAATGCCGGATTGGCATAAACAATGCGCGGCCCCGGCAGCTCAATCAGATCGGCCTCAGTGACCAACACGGCGTCGTTCGCGTGCAGCACCACTGATTCCAGCAGGCGCAGCTGATCTTGCCGCTGCTGGCGATCGGTGACATCCATGACGGTGCCCAGTAGCTTGATGACCTCGCCCTGGGCATTTTTAATGGCCTCGCTGGTGCCCTCTAGGTAACGGCGCTCACCCGTAGGGCGCCTAATTTGTCCGGCTAGGGGTTGGGGGTCGCCCGTGGCGATCGCCCACTGCATTGTTTGCTTGACTTGGGCCCAAGTTTCGGGCGCAAAGAACTGGGCAAGATGTGACAGTTCTGGGGCGGGGGCGTGCGGGTTGAGCCCAAACAATCGCAACATTTCTGCCGAGCACAGGGTCTTGCGGGTGGCCAAGTCAAACTCCCAACTGCCAATGTGGGCGAGTTCTTGAGCTTTCGCGAGGTTTGCTTCACTACGTCGCAGCGCAATCTCAATTTGTTTATCAGCGCTGATGTCTACCATTAGTGCGTGGCAGCCTTGCACGCGGTCATGGCCATCCATATCGGGCGTCAGCGTAACCCGAAGATGACGACGCCCCTGGGTGTATGGCAGTACGGTCTCATAGGTCACCTGTTCACCGTCAAAGACGCGGTCAACATAGGGTTTGACCTGGCGATAGGCGATGTCGCCGATGACCTGCCACAGGTATTGACCATTAATCGCATGCTGCTCTAATTGAAACCAGTCTTCATAGGTGGCGTTGACAAAGCGATAGCGCAAATCGGCATCAAGGTAAGCCAGACAGGCCGGTAAGGCATCAACAGTGCGACTCAGACGCGATTCATCACGCCGCAAATCAGTCGCGATAGGATGGCGATCGCCAATGTCACAAAAGGGATAACTCTGCATGCGAATTCAAAATCCTATCGCGGCGAAAACTTGAAATCGAATGACGATCCTGAAAAAAAGCTTAACCGACTGTATTTTTATCCTTGAGAGGTTATTAAGCAATATTTATTTTGTTGTCGAAACTATTCGGCAACTCATTGGCGTATCAGCGCATATCACAGCCGCTAGTCCAGTGAGGCAAAGACTGCAGGGCCACTTTGCGGGTGCGCGTAAAGGCTCAGAGTCGGCCAAAAAATGACGTGCCCAGGCCCCCGGTTGCGATCAAAAAAATCCCGGCGGTTGTGGCTCTCACCCCAGAGTGCATTATGGATTAAACCCGAAAGCCTTGCGGTATGAGCATTGCCGCGCCCGCTCCGGAAACCTGGCGAGAGGCTAAACCACTTTCGGCATTAGGACTCAGCCGCTAAATGATGACAGCCTCTAGAAACCGGGTGCTTTGAGCCGGATATTTTTTGTTGTGGATGACGCTGAGAGTGCTGCTCGGTGGCCTAATACCAATTCTCTGAAACTGGGCTACAAATCTTCCTTTCGACTCCGCTCAAGGAACGTCGGCTGAGCAGAGTCGTTCGCATCGCGTCTCCCCGAGGGAGAAAGCCGACTTGTCTGTGTAGCTGTAATTCGTAGAACTGGCCTAAATCAAGGAGTGGTCAGGACGATAACGCTTTGGCAAATGCTGCCGAAACCTCACAAGTTCCTCATCTACAATTCGCTAGCCTGAGGGTATTGTTGATGCTGCAGGTGTCGTTGTGTGGCCATTCTTCTCATCAAGCGCGCCCAGACCCTGGTGGGTTAAGGTGCACACCCAAGCCCCCCGATGCGTTTATTTCTTTGGCCCGTTTGACAGCGCCCGTGAAGCCAAAAGCTGCCGGCAGGGCTATGTCGAAGATCTAGTGCACGAAGGGGCACAGGGCATTCGCACAGCGACTCATCGGGGCAATCCGCCTAGACTAACTATCGAAGAGTAATCGCGAAGATTATCAGCTGATCAGCCCGATCCAGAGGCCGAACTCGCGTTTTCGTGTCCGACTGCACACCCGACCCGCTGCAGCCCGCATTGAGCGGTGCGATCGTTCAACGTGGCGGCAGCGATTGCCATCTGCCCACCCACGTAGTATCAATAGGAACAATCGAAAACTCACCTCTAATCCTCAGGATCAGGTAATCAAATGAAGCATTTGCGCCGATGGGTCATGAGCTTGACAGCGGCAGTAGTAACCCTCGCCACAATTGTGGGACTGCAGCTATCGACCCCCGCTCAAGCGCCGACTGACCTGACCCTAGAGGTTGCCGGGCTGACTGTAGAAGAGCTGGCCGATGGTGTGTATGGTTTGATCGCCAGCACCGACTTTCCCCCGGCTGAACCGGCGACGACCGCTATTTGTAATGCCAGCATTGTGATTGGCTCAGACGGCGTCTTGGTCGTTGATCCCTTCCACAACGAGGCGCTGGCGACGCTGTTGTATGAGACGGTTGCCACCTTGACCGAGCAGCCGATTCGTTATGTGGTCAATTCGCATTATCACTTTGATCACACGGGTGGCAATCCCGCTGGCGATGCCTTGGGCTATGCCACGCTGGGGCGTGGCCCGATTCGGGACTTGATGCTGACGCGCAACGTCGATTCCGATCCGAATCCCACTCCGCCAGATGTGATTGTGAACGGCCCTGGAGAGCTGTGGCTGGGCGATCGCGCGGTGCAGCTAGTCGAATTTGAAGGGCACACGGGAGGCACTGATCTGGTCGTCTACGTGCCCGATGCGGATGTGCTGATCATGGGCGATTTGCTGTTTACGCAACGGTTGCCCTACGCCGCCGATGGCAACCTGCGAGTTTGGCAGGCCACTCTCGAACAGTTGGCGACGGCGTATGCGACGGCGACGTTGATACCGGGTCACGGCCCCATTAGCGATCGCGCCGATTTTGACAGGCTGCGGGGCTATCTCGCGTACTTAGAAACCCTGGCCCTAGACTGGCAAGCGCAAGACCTCTCGGAGGCAGATGCGATCGCCCAAACGACGATTGCCGACGAGTATGCTGACTATCTCTTTCAAGGCCTGTTCTCCAGCAATCTGTCCACGGCTTACCAGCAGATCACGCTCGGCCAAGATGACGCGGCATCTATTCAAGCCTATTTTGCACACCAGCCCCCAGCGCTACAGGCGCTTTAGGGCCAGCGGTTTTCTCTTTGCTCGGCGCTGCCCAAATCCAGTCAATGCCTGGGCCTGAACCCGCTGACCTGGGTGCGGGTGACGGCTCTGGGGACAAAATCTTGCGAAATCATGTGAGGCCCCTCAAGAGCCCTTTTGATTGGCCGAGCGAAACCGGCCGGATACAAACGGCCGCTGCTGCCGATGCTTAGTGCTGCGACCGGTGACCCGCTTGCGCCACATCCGAAAGCTACTCGGTTTCATCGATTGCCGCATGAGCCGAATGACGTCCTTTTCTGGAAGGCCAAACTGCAGTTCGATCGCTTCAAACGGGGTGCGATCTTCCCAGGCCATCTCAATGATGCGATCGCGATCGCCGGCACTTAGTTCTGGCAAAGCTTTTCCCATGGTCGCTCTAGTTCAATTAACGTCAGCGTTGAGGCGTCCAGCCCTCAGCCTCGCCCCTTTATCCTAACGAGCTGCCCGCCCAGACAGAATCGAGACACTACATCTCTATCCCGTGGCGGATTTGAACGATGATTCGCCCGTCTAGATTCGCCCGTGAGCGGGTAAGGTTGATCTGACATTAATTTCAGGAAAATACGCGATCGTGGCGGCTACTTTTTTTCAGCGCAATTCTGACCTGCAGGCGGTTTTAGACCAGGTTCTTGAGCAGACTTGGACCGAGTTTCCGAAACTGGCACGGAACCAAATTGCCGCCACCTGGATTGTGTACGAGCCCCCGTTTCCGATCAACACGGGCGGGGCGATTAGCGCGGCTGATTTTTGGCAGCAGTCACCGCCTGGGGCCAGCTATCGTGGGGTCGAGGCCATCTATCCGGCTAGCGTGGTGAAACTGTTTTACCTAGTGGCGGCTCACGAATGGCTAGAGCGGGAAATGGTATCGTCAACGCCGGAGCTGGTGCGGGCGCTGCGCGACATGATTGTCGATTCCAGCAATGATGCGACGGGGCTCGTGGTGGATGTGCTGACCGGGACGACCAGTGGGCCAGAGCTACCAGCCGGGCCGCTAGAAACCTGGCAGACCCAGCGCAACATCGTGAATCGCTATTTTGAGTCGCTGCAGTGGCCAGAGCTGGCGACGATTAACGTCAATCAAAAGACTTGGTGTGATGGCCCCTATGGTCGCGAGCGGTTGTTTTTGGGTGAGACCTATGAAAATCGCAATGTGCTAACGACGGAAGCAACGGCGCGACTGCTGCACAGCATTATCGGTGGGGTAGCAGTCACGGGGGAGCGATCGCAGGCCATGATGGCGCTGTTGCGGCGATCGCTCGATCCCCGCCGGTTGGCCGCTGATCCCGAGAATCAGGTCACGGGCTTTTTAGGGGCGGGGCTGCCGCTCAACGCTCAACTGTGGTCAAAAGCCGGACTCACCAGCAAGGTGCGTCACGATGCTGCGTATGTTGAGCTGCCAGAGCACCCACCGTTTCAATTGGTGGTCTTTACGGAAGGCACAGACGCGAGCCAAAACGAGCACATTTTGCCGTTTGTGGCCCAAGCATTATTATCAGCCTGGTCTGCTGCTGCCATGGGCTGACTGGCGGGTGCCGTGAGAACTGTTATTTAAGTGGCGGGTGATGCGATCTGACAGTGGTAGAATCTGCTTGAATTTTTCACAGTGACTGCAGAGCCACCCCAGAGCCCAATTGCAGGCGTCGCCCAGGGGGAGGATTTAGGTTTCTGCTTTTCATCGCTGCTGAGAAATGCTTCATGGTGTATTGATGGAGTGATGATAAACATGGCTACTTTCCAACGCCTTAATTTCTTCGCGGGTGGTGCTGCTATCGCGCTACTGTTAGCGGTTCCAGCTCAGGCTGAGGATGATCTGACCGCCGACCCGCTGACCGACGTGACCGGGACGGCCCTGGCGCGAGTTGATCTAGCGGCTGCCGAGGCGGCGATCGCCGCCGTTGAGGTTGACCTGATAAACGAGCTGGCCACCGAGCCGCTTGCCGCTAAGACTGAGAACGGTGGGGTAAAAGCGACTCCGGCCGCTGAGCCCGTCGCAACTCAGACCCTAGAGGCCTTTTGGGCGGCATCGAGCCCTGCTAACGTTGATTTTGCGGCATCTACTGTCGTGACCTTAGCGGATGCTAGCGCTGTGACTACCGAGGAGCCGTTCGTCACCTCGGCAGCAGCACTTGATCTAGAGACCGCAGCCACGCTCTCGACCGGAACCGAACTGGCAGAGGCGACTGAGACTGTGGTGCAAGGCGAAGAAGTGGCCCAAGTGACGCGACCGCTCTATCGCGGCGTCACCCCCTTTTATGTCGGATTTGGGGGCAATATCGGCATTGTGGACAGCGACAAAAGCGCCGTGGGCGACTTTGGCTTTAACATCATCAGCAAAATTTCCCTCGGCCCTCGGTTTGCAGTGCGGCCTTCGGTGCAGATCTCGGAAGACGAAGTCAGCGTGGCGATTCCTGTTACCTATAACTTCAACCCGATTGATACTGGTCGGTTCAGCATTTACCCCTCGCTCGGCGGCGGCATTGACATTGGCAGTGACCTGGGTCTGTTGATCAACGGCGGGGTGGATATTCCGATCTCGCGAGCGTTCACGCTCAATAGCCAGATCAACTGGCGCGTGACCGAAGACACGGGTCTCGGCCTCTCTCTGGGCGTGGCGTACAACTTCCCCGTTTTCTTTGAGTAAGTTTGAGTTCAAACCGATTTGAACCCTGAGCTTAAGGCGGGGTGATTCCTAACCTCGCTCGCCATAAATTCCCTTGCGGGCAGCATCATTTTGGCGCTGCCTTCAAGGGTAGTCTGCCTTTGAGGGCAGCTCGGGGAATCACTGTGACCGCATCCCCATCATCATCGGCTGGGGCGATCGCGATCAGGCATTGGTGGTGGCGATCAAGCTAGCGAGAGCCAGCTGAACCTTGATGTCGATGAGTTGGTTCCCCAGCGCTAGCCGTTCCCCAGTCACCCAAGCGGCTTGAGGCTGAAAACCATAAATCCGACGCGGAGAGGCACCCAGGTAGTCATCTCGGGTCCGTCGAGGGGGAGCGCCACCCGCCCGTTTGAATAGAGATTGCATCACCGTGTCGACTTGCACAGGATCTAACTCCTGGGCGAGGCCACTCAGATAAACGCCCTTGCCTTTGCCTTCTCCCGCCTGAGTGCCGTAAATAGTGATGGCCACTCGCCCTTGGTTCAGATAAATGTTTTGAGAATGCTGGGCAGCGATCGCCGAAGACCAATAAAAGTTCAGTGCTGAGTCATAGGTGAAGAATACCGGCGAGGCCCAAGGCCAACTATCCGGCGAGCAGGTTGAGAGGGTGCAGTAAATGTTGTCTCGAATGATTTGGCTGGCCAGGTCTAAGGCGGCTGGGTTCTGCTGATCAGAGGTCTTGACCCAGTCATTGTCCATCAGTGCTCTCAACTCTTCATCTTCAGAGCGCTGCGTCGAGACGGTCTCATCAATCATGGCTGTGGAACTTGACTGCGATCCTTCAAAAGCTATCGCAGTTTCTGGCATCTGCGATTTCCTCAATTCAATTGGTGAGCGCCTGCGCAACTTTCTGAGCTACGGCAACCTGGACTCAAACAGTCGGGAATCAAAGCTCAACGTCTGCATCCTCTAGAACGGGTCAGGCCACGATATGGCCTAGCGACAATTAGATATAGACCCGCAATCGTTACCACAACGATCCTCCAATCTTGAGCGGTTATTTTTGGGCATGCTGCCCTTGAGGGCATCTCGGGGGACCACTGTGACTGCATCGACATCATCATCGGCCTGGGCGATCGCCCAGGCTCGCCTTAAAGAGATCTGGGGCTACAGCGACTTTCGTCCGCCTCAGGACTTGGTGATCCAAGCTTTGCTGCAGCGGCAAGATGCGCTGATCGTGATGCCAACGGGTGGGGGCAAGTCGTTGTGCTTCCAACTGCCGGCCTTGATGCAGCAGGGCGTCACGCTGGTGGTGTCGCCTCTAGTGGCGCTGATGGAAAATCAGGTGCAGGAGCTGCGCGATCGCCAGTTGCCCGCCGCCACCCTGCATAGTGAAGTGCCCAAGTCAGAGCGGTACCGTGTCCTGACGGCCCTCGACCGGCAGCAGCTGCGGCTGCTCTATCTCTCTCCTGAGACGCTATTGAGCCCGCCCGTTTGGCAACGCCTCTGCCAACCAGAGCTGACGATCAACGGCCTCGTGCTCGATGAAGCCCATTGCCTGGTGCAGTGGGGCGAAACGTTTCGTCCGGCCTATCGGCGGTTAGGGGCGGCTCGCCAAGCGCTGCAGCAATGCCGACCCGACGGCACCCAAATTCCCATCGCGGCCTTTACTGCTACGGCTGATCCGACCGCGCAAAGGGTGATTCGTGAAGTGCTCAAGCTGCGATCGCCCCAAGTTTTTTGCCTGAGTCCTTATCGGGCCAACTTGCATCTAGCGGTACAAACCGTATGGACGCCGCGAGGCCGCCAACAAGGCTTACTGAAATTTGTACGCCAGCATCGTGGCCAAACGGGGTTGGTGTATGTACGCACCCGTCGCGACAGTGTCGAGTTAGCGCGCTGGCTGCAGCAACAGGGCTATCGCACAGCGAGCTATCACGCCGGGTTATCCGCCCGCGATCGCCGTCAGTGTGAGCAAGCCTGGCTGCAAAATCAGGTGCAAATAGTGGTGGCGACGAATGCCTTTGGCATGGGGGTTAACAAGCCAGATTTACGCTGGGTGGCCCACTATCACGTACCTCACTTGCTGACTGAATATGTGCAAGAGATTGGCCGGGCCGGACGCGATGGCCAGCCAGCCCATGCCCTATCGCTGGTTAGCGAGCGCAGCGGACTGCTGGACTCCACCGACCGCCAGCGATCGCAATTCTTTCGGGATCAGGCCCACAAAGTTCGGCAGCAAGCGATGCGCCTCAGCCAACAGATTCCCCCCGAAGGGAGTCTGCCAGCCGTGCAGGAAAAATTTAAAAACGGGGCGATCGCGCTCTCCTATCTCCATAGCCAGGGCCAGCTAGAGTGGCTTGATCCCTTTCACTATCGACTGTTGCCCCATCGCGATCGTGCGTCAGCGACTCCTCAGTCAGCCCCAGGTATGACCGCGTTTTTGTATAGCCGTCGCTGTCGCTGGCAGCTGATCATGCAGCAGTTTGGCTTTCGATCTAAGACGGTAAAGCCGGGCCGGTGTGGGCATTGTGATAATTGCCGTCAGCCTGCGTGACGACTATTCTGGCTGAGGCCCAGGAAAGGTTGGGGGTGAGCCTGCCGGAATGTCTTCTATTCCCAAGGGGCGCAATGTATCTGCCGGAAGCTCAGGGACTAAGACCGGGCTGCCGCTCTCGGTTTCGACCTGATAGAACAGGCGACTCTGCCCCGATGCATCGCGCTCAAAAGAGGCATCTAGATAGCCCTCGCCATAGAGAATGAGATTCAATAGGCCGCCATCGGTGCGAGAGTCCATCGGCCAGGGCGATAACGTGCCAGAGAACTCACCAGCGGTAAACACAAACCCTTGATAAGCGAGTGGACGACACATGCCGTCGGCATTGGCCATCCCCATGATCACGGTCGTGTCGCCATAAATCTGAGCCGCTCCGGTCAGGGTCCAACCGGCAGCCATCACCAGATCATCTTCCGGGAGCACTGCCGGACGCACTGTTTGCTCGCACTCCGTCAGGTTACTGCCGTCCTGCTCTGGCGCTTGAGGCATGACCGCGCCCGCCTCATTCCAGTTCATGACTTCATCTAGCCAGGTGCCGCTGGGCTCCGCTTGCGCTTGGGCGAGGGGTGCTAACAGCAGTGAGGCTAATACCAGTGCCCCCGGCCAGACAGCCAGCCAAGAATTCATCATCGTTACCTCGCAAATACGTCGATAAGGGAAGCCCAACAGAGGTGGTTAGCAACAGCGTAAAGGCGATCGCGAGGGATAGCAAAAGTGAGAAGCCAGGTGGCGATCGCCAACAAACAGTTACTTTTGTCACTTCAGGATAGCTATGCTCAGACTCGGGTCAGACCCCAGAAAGCGATCCAGGCACAGCCATTCTCACCGACTAGCCCGCTTGAAATCTTCCTCGGCGAGCCGATAGCGTCTGATTATCGCTGCCCCCATCGCTCTTTTGTGTGAACTGCGGCGGCTTTATTTTTATTTATAGACAGAATAAGAAGCCTGATTAAGTTGTTTTTATTAACTCCAGAGATAAAAAGAAAAATCTTATCAAAAGATCTTGATCAGACTGTAAAACGGCAGAAAATATCTTTTGTCAGAGTTATTAACTTCTGAAAATAACCTTTGCTAAAGCAATAGCGTTTCTGTAGTTTGATATTTAATTCGAGCTTCCTCCGGCTTTAGAATTCATGGGTTTTCCGCTCATGAAAATTTTTTCTAAGGCCACTTAAGAAGTTCAATGACCTGCATGGAGCTGGGCGCAGCACATTATTTTGCTGTCTCAGGAGGACTCTAGGCAAGTCTTCCATGTCGAAAACGTCTTACTTTAGGCTTTCTATAGACTCATCTAATGAATGTCTATGCTCTTATGAAAGCGCCTTTATCCACTCTGTATTTTTGAGTAGAAGAGAGGAGAGTCCCATGACAATAAGTCCCCCTGAACCGGGACAGAAAGTCAGGGTTGTGGTTGATAAAGATCCGGTACAAACCTCATTTGAACGATGGGCCAAGCCGGGACATTTTGACCGAACGTTAGCGCGCGGTCCCAAAACCACCACGTGGATTTGGGATCTGCATGCTGATGCCCATGACTTTGACAGTCACACGAGTGACTTAGAAGATATTTCTCGTAAAATCTTCAGCGCCCACTTTGGCCATTTAGCCGTGATTTTTATCTGGCTAAGTGGGATGTACTTTCACGGGGCCAAGTTCTCTAATTACGAGGCTTGGCTGACCAACCCCACCGGCATTAAACCCAGTGCTCAGGTGGTTTGGCCGATTTTTGGCCAAGAGATCTTGAACGCCGATGTCGGCGGTGGCTTCAACGGCATTCAAATCACCTCTGGTTTATTCCAGATGTGGCGGGCTAACGGCATTACCAACAGCTTTGAGCTGTATTGCACCGCGATCGGCGCTTTGGTAATGGCCGGCCTCATGCTGTTTGCGGGGTGGTTCCACTATCACAAGGCCGCTCCCAAGCTGGAATGGTTCCAAAATGTGGAATCGATGATGAACCATCACCTGGCCGGGCTGTTGGGACTGGGCTGTCTCGGGTATGCCGGACAGCAAATCCACGTTTCCCTGCCGATCAATGCCTGTATGGATGCGATCGATGCGGGTAAGCCCTTGACCATTGGCGGTCGGGTCATTGATTCGGTGGCGGCGATTCCGTTGCCCCACGAGTGGATCTTGAATCCCAGCCTAATGGCTGATCTGTATCCCAGTTTTGCCCAGGGGTTAACCCCGTTCTTTACGCTCAACTGGAGCGCCTACACCGATTTTCTCACCTTCAAAGGTGGGTTGAACCCGGTCACTGGCGGGTTGTGGTTGTCCGATACGGCCCATCACCACCTGGCTTTGGCCGTCTTGTTCATCGTCGCTGGGCACTTCTACCGCACGAACTGGGGCATTGGTCACAGTTTCAGAGAAGTGTTAGAGGCCCACAAGGGTCCCTTCACCGGTGAAGGCCACAAGGGCATGTATGAGATTTTCACGACCTCCTGGCACTGCCAGTTGTCGTGGAACCTCGCTTGGGTCGGTTCGTTATCAATCATTGTGGCTCACCACATGTATGCGATGCCGCCCTATCCGTACATTGCGACGGACTACGCCACTCAGTTGGGTCTATTTACCCATCACATGTGGATTGGCGGTTTCCTCATCTGTGGGGCCGCTGCTCACGCAGCCATTTTCATGGTGCGAGACTATGACCCGGTAACTCATGTCGACAACCTGCTGGATCGCGTGTTGCGTCATCGGGATGCCATCATCTCTCACCTGAACTGGGTGTGTATTTTCCTCGGTTTCCATAGCTTTGGCCTGTATATCCACAACGACACCATGCGGTCGTTGGGACGGCCTCAGGACATGTTCTCCGATACCGCGATTAATTTGCAGCCGATTTTTGCCCAATGGGTACAAGGGTTGCATGCGGCAGCCGCTGGCAATACTGCCCCACAAGCCTTGGCTGGGGTCAGCCCCGTATTCAATGGTGATGTGGTGGCGGTCGGTGGCAAGGTGGCCATGGCAGCGATTCCCCTAGGCACCGCCGACTTTATGGTGCACCACATCCATGCCTTCACAATTCACGTGACGGTCCTGATTTTGCTGAAAGGCGTGCTATTTGCCCGCAGTTCTCGCTTGATTCCGGATAAAGGTGAGTTGGGTTTCCGATTCCCTTGTGATGGCCCCGGTCGGGGCGGCACCTGTCAGGTATCCGGTTGGGACCATGTGTTCCTGGGCCTGTTCTGGATGTACAACTCCATCTCCATTGTGATCTTTCACTTTAGTTGGAAGATGCAGTCGGACGTGTGGGGTTCGGTGTCTGATTCCGGCGCGGTTTCACACATTACCGCTGGTAACTTTGCCCAAAGCTCGATCACGATTAACGGTTGGCTACGGGACTTCTTGTGGGCTCAGGCCTCCCAGGTGATTGGCTCTTACGGGTCGGCCCTGTCGGCTTACGGCCTCATGTTCCTCGGGGCTCACTTTGTGTGGGCATTTAGTCTGATGTTCTTGTTTAGTGGCCGCGGCTACTGGCAAGAGCTGATTGAATCCATTGTTTGGGCTCACAGCAAGCTGAAGGTTGCGCCTGCTATCCAGCCTCGGGCGCTGAGTATCACGCAAGGGCGTGCGGTTGGGTTAGCGCACTATCTCTTAGGAGGTATTGCCACCACCTGGGCGTTCTTCCATGCTCGCATGTTGACGATGGGATAGCAGGGAGGAATCAAAAAAATCAATGGCAAATAAATTCCCGAAATTTAGCCAGGCTTTGGCGCAGGATCCGACCACAAGGCGGATCTGGTATGGGATTGCCACGGCCCACGATTTTGAAAGCCACGATGGCATGACGGAGGAAAATCTTTATCAAAAGATTTTTGCTTCGCACTTTGGTCATCTCGCGATCATCTTTTTGTGGACGTCGGGCAACCTATTCCACGTCGCCTGGCAAGGCAACTTTGAACAGTGGGTCAAAGACCCGCTCGGTGTCAGTCCCATCGCCCACGCGATTTGGGACCCGCAATTTGGCCAACCAGCGGTGGATGCTTTCACCCAGGCTGGTGCCAATTATCCGGTAGATATTTCCTTCTCGGGGGTCTACCACTGGTGGTACACCATCGGCATGCGCACCAACATGGATTTGTTTAGTGGTGCGGTGTTCTTGCTGATTTTGGCCGCCGTCTTTTTGTTTGCCGGTTGGCTGCATTTACAGCCCCGGTTCCGCCCCAGTTTGTCTTGGTTCAAAAATGCGGAATCCCGCTTGAACCACCACTTGGCGGGTCTGTTTGGCGTCAGTTCGCTGGCCTGGACGGGGCATTTGGTGCACGTGGCCATTCCCGAAGCGCGGGGTCAGCATGTGGGGTGGGACAACTTCCTCTCCACGCCGCCGCATCCCGACGGGCTGCTGCCGTTCTTCACCGGCCAGTGGGGCGTCTATGCCCAGAACCCTGATGGTCTCAATCAGGTGTTTGGCACCAGTGAGGGCGCTGGCACCGCGATTTTGACCTTCTTGGGAGGCTTTCATCCTCAGACGGAAGCCCTCTGGCTGACGGATATTGCCCATCACCATCTGGCGATCGCGGTCATCTTTATCGTGGCGGGCCACATGTACCGGACTAACTTCGGTATTGGCCACAACATGAAGGAGATCATGGCGGCCCATAATCCGCCCACCGGGACGCCTTTTGGTGGTTGGATTGGCGATGGCCACAAGGGCATGTATGACACCTATAACAACTCGCTCCACTTCCAACTGGGGTGGCACTTAGCTTGTTTAGGGGTGGTGACGTCGCTGGTGGCGCAGCACATGTATTCGCTGCCGTCCTATGCGTTTATCGCCAAGGATTACACCACTCAGGCGGCCTTGTATACCCATCACCAGTACATCGCTGGCTTCTTGATGGTGGGGGCGTTTGCCCACGGGGCCATTTTCCTGATTCGGGATTACGATCCCAAGGCGAACGAGAACAATGTGCTGTCGCGGATGCTGGAGCATAAGGAAGCGCTGATTTCCCACCTGAGTTGGGTTTCCCTCTTCCTCGGCTTCCATACGTTGGGACTATACGTCCACAACGATGTGGTAGTGGCTTTTGGCACCCCCGAGAAGCAGATTCTGGTAGAGCCCGTCTTTGCCCAGTGGATTCAAGCTTCCCATGGCAAACTGCTGTATGGCTTTGACACCCTATTGTCGAACTCCGATAGCATTGCTGCGACAGCTTGGCCCAACTACGGCAACGTCTGGTTACCCGGATGGCTGGATGCCATCAACAGTGGTTCGAACTCACTATTCTTGAGCATTGGCCCTGGTGACTTCTTGGTGCACCATGCGATCGCCCTCGGCCTGCACACCACGACCCTGATTCTCGTCAAAGGGGCGTTGGATGCTCGCGGTTCGAAGCTCATGCCGGACAAAAAAGACTTCGGCTATAGCTTCCCCTGCGATGGCCCAGGACGAGGCGGTACCTGCGACATCTCCGCGTGGGATGCGTTCTACCTCGCCATGTTCTGGATGCTCAATACCCTCGGTTGGTTGACGTTCTATTGGCACTGGAAACATCTCACCCTCTGGTCGGGTAATGTGGCTCAGTTCAATGAAAACTCGACCTACTTGATGGGCTGGTTCCGAGACTACCTGTGGCTCAACTCGTCGCAGCTAATCAACGGCTACAACCCGTATGGCATGAATAACCTCTCGGTGTGGGCCTGGATGTTCCTCCTGGGGCACCTGGTCTGGGCGACGGGCTTCATGTTCCTGATTAGCTGGCGGGGGTACTGGCAAGAGCTGATCGAGACGCTGGTGTGGGCGCATGAGCGCACGCCCCTGGCCAACTTGGTGAGCTGGAAAGATAAGCCGGTAGCACTGTCTATCGTGCAGGCGCGAGTGGTGGGTCTGGCTCACTTTACAGCGGGCTATATCATCACCTACGCGGCCTTCCTCATTGCCTCGACGTCAAGCCGCTTTGGCTAGCGAGGCCATCTGAACTAGGCGACCGGGGGCCTCAATTTGCCCCCGGCTGCCTCTCCGAGCCCAGCTCCGGTGCTGGCTCCGGCTCACGCCCCCAACGCGGTTCGTCCGCTGGGGATGAGCGTGACCCTTATTTAAAGATTTTGATAACGGTTGTTCAGAAGCTGACGCTGCATTCCTTCTGAATCCCCTTTGCAGGCTTGGGACGCATGGAGACTCTCCGCGCCTCATGAGTCCTGGTTCTTCGGGGTAGTTGAACCAGGACTTTTATTCTTCCGTTAGGCGATCGCCCTCCGGTGCCCTGTACGGGCCGAGGCTAGTCACTTCACCCCGATCGCCTAACGAGCCGTGTTTCTCTCTCACCCAGGAGAGAAGATTTCTCACCCATATGGAGGCACATCCCAACATGACAAACCAAATGGTTCAGCCCTACCAGGGAAACCCGGAACTGGGCCACCTATCGACGCCCATCAGTGATTCCGCCTTTGTGCGGTCTTTCTTAGGGGCGCTGCCCGCCTACCGCAAAGGCATGGCCCCGCTGACGCGCGGGCTCGAAATTGGTCTGGCCCACGGGTATTTTTTGGTCGGGCCAGAGATTATTTTGGGGGCGCTACGGGACTTTGAGGTCGCCCCTTATCTGGGCGGACTGGTCACCGCGATCGCGATCGTGCTGCTGGGCACCGCCTGCATGAACGCTCACGGTCTTGTGTCCCTCAAGCCCACCGCCGAACTCCCCGCTGGCACTGACCCGCTAAAAACGGCCGAAGGCTGGAGCGAAATGTCGGCTGGCTTTTTCATTGGTGGCATGAGCGGTGCCTATATGGCCTATTTCTTGCTGACTCACTTTGCCGAAATCAACGCGATCTTTAGGGGATTTGTGAATTAGAAGTCGGAATTAGGAATACGGAATGCGGAATTCAAAACTCCGAACTCCGAATCCCGAATCCCGAATCCATTACAAAGTCGTTTGTTAACCCCTCACTTGTTCTTTTTCTTTTGTTCTTTACGGAGACTCTCACTATGGACGGAACGTATGCGGCTTCCTGGTTGCCCTGGATCATGATTCCGGTGATTACCTGGCTGATGCCAGCAGCAGTCATGGGCCTTCTGTTTTTCTATATCGAAAGCGAAGCCTAAAGATTCTGAGTTGCCATAAACTTGCAGGTCGGCGTCTAGCACGCTCACTGCAGTGCGAAGCTGAGGGACGTGATCATGCATTACGTCCCTTTTTGTTGGGGGCGATCGCTCCTGACTGCGGCCGCCGCTGCCATGCTGTCCTAATCCTGATGTGCTAACACCATGCGACCAAGCGGCAACGGCGCTTCGACTGCCTGGTTTTTCCGGCGGACATCAAAAACCAGCTTCCTGGTAACCCCTAAGGGAACTGCGCTCAAATGATTTTCCCAAAATCACCCGAATCGCCGGGGTGGGGCAGTGCTCACCCCCGGCGATTGAGGATGCTATTGATGAGCAACTGCCTAAGCAGAGACTGCTGCAGCAACAGTCGCAGCCAGGCCGGACGAACGCTGACACGATTCCTAGAACCGCCAATGCCCCATTCTAGGACTCTGAGTTATCTTCTGAGTCACCCAGCAGACGACTCAAACTGGCGCGAATATTGCCCATCAAACCTTCCAGGGCCTCTT
Organism: uncultured Halomicronema sp.; assembly: GCA_937899725.1. GTDB lineage: Bacteria > Cyanobacteriota > Cyanobacteriia > Phormidesmidales > Phormidesmidaceae > Halomicronema. Next base: position 91,839 of record CALCCA010000065.1, on the reverse strand, counting down.
TAAGTTCGTGCCAAGCGTCTTCTGCCGTGCCTGACAAATTTTGCAGGTTGATTTGAGCTTCATCCAGATACTTTTCTAAATTCTCAACCTCTTCATGCTGCACGGCGATCATCGTTTGATCGCGCTCACCTTTCAACTTTTCCAGCGTTGCCTTCGTTGTCGTAATTTGCGTTTCTAGTTGCTGAACATAGTCGAGTTTGTCGCTCATCGTAAGAAGTCTCCGTGAATATCGATTCTCTGCAACAAGGCGACAAATGCGGCCCCTTGCCCCTCTGCTCCCCGGCGTTGGGGTGTCTGATCACTAGGAATTGGGATTAGGCCAGGGCCGTGAGCCCCAGCAACATACCCGGTATCAGGAAAAACACCGTCACGATATAGAGAAAGGCCAGATACTTGCGATCGGCGGCGATCGCTGCCAGGGTCTCAGCCCCCACGATCGGTAGCCGACACAAGAACGGAATCCCGTAAATGATGACAACGCCTAAGGTGTTGTAAAGCAAATGCACCATGGCAATCTCTAACGCGGGCACCGCTTCTGCCCCAGAGACTGCCGTGGCGGCCAGCAGCGCGGTCACACAGGTGCCAATATTGGCCCCGAGAGTAAAGGGATAGACCTGTGCTAGGCCAAAGACCCCCGCCCCCGCTAAAGGCACCATCAAACTGGTCGTGGTGGAAGAAGACTGCACCAAAATGGTGATCAGGGTACCGGCCAAAATACCGGCAATGGGGCCGCGCCCGATCGCGGTGTGCAAAATATCCTTCGCTCGGCCCACCATCAGCACCTTCAGCAGCTTGCCGATGAAGGTAATGGTCAAAAAGATCAGGCCAATGCCTAAGAAAATCAACAAAATGCCATCCAACGGAGCGGGAAAAATATGCGTGGCAGCCTTGAACAGATTAACCAATGGGCTGGTGGCTGTTTTCACCACGTTCAAGTTTTTCATACTGGCTGAGCCGCTGCCGACAAAGATATTTGCCAGAAACAAACCCATCCTTTCTAGAGGATGAAACAGGATTTCTAACGGCAGAAAAATAACAACGCTCAGCAAATTAAAGAAGTCATGGATAGTCGCTGCTGCAAAGGCTTTTCTAAATTCCGTTTTGTCCGTAACGTGGCCCAGGCTAACCAAAGTGTTGGTAATAGTGGTGCCAATGTTAGCGCCCATAATCATCGGCACAGCCGTCGCGACCGGCAAGCCGCCGGCAACCAGACCCACAATGATGGAACTCACAGTACTAGAGGATTGAATCAGGGCGGTCGCGACGGTGCCCACAATCAACCCCATAAAAGGGTTGGTGGCAAAGGCAAACAGTTCTTCGGCGCGTTCACCAGTGGCCGATTTAAACCCGGCACCAATCATGCCGACAGCGACAACTAATAGATAAACCAGCAGCACAACGCCCAACCACTGCAAAACCGGATTCCGTTTAGTGGGGCTGATGGGGGGCTCGGTAACTTGACTCATAAAAAAATCTCACTCCAGCACGAGTAGAACAGGGGGGCTCCAATCACTCAAGTCAGAGCTTGCCAAGCTTAGGCTGTCATCCTCACTACCTCTGACTCATCAAGTAGCGAGCAGTGATACCAGTGTTTGAAACTCCTCACGACAGACAGTACACCGAGCACATTAATGGGGGTTGATTGGCAGGTTAAGTCCCTGATCAATGGAATGAATAGGCTGCTGCGGCCAATGTCACTGGCCTTTGAGAGGTTCGTTGTCAGGGGTTCCTCAGGTTCTACGCTCAAGACTTGAGCACGGCTTGCACGGCTCGTTGTTGATCGCGGCGAGTAATCCAGCGGTGGTAAGTGCGGTTGTGAATCGCGACCGAGTGCCCCATCATGCGAGCCGCCACGGTATCCGGCACCCCTAAAAGAATCGTGCGGACAGCCCAAGCATGGCGCAAATCATAGGGCGAGAAGGGAATCTCATAGCGGCGAAACTGCAGGGTGACTTGCTGACCAATCCGCTGCAGGGTGGTTTTCTGTAGATCAAGTTCGACGTCGGGCAGCGTCTGCTCGCGCAGGCCAAATTCGTCAATCCATTGGGGTGGAAACGGCCACACGTCATGGGCACCAGTTTTCGTGATGTCCAGGACTTCGATCGCTGCTTCGGCATCCCCCTTGGTTAACGCCCGACAGTCACAGAAAAATACCTCATGATTGCGCAAGCCATAGGCGGCCATCATGCCGTAAACACACTGCCATGCCGGGTTAGGAATGCGATGAAACCACTGCAGAATCTCGTCATCAGTGGGTAACTGGCGCATCTGGGTGCGACTGCTGCCATATTTGCCCCACAGGGTCTTCAAATCAATCGGCAGCTCAAGGCTGAGGTAAGCCGCGAAGGCATCCATCGCGGTGCAGCAAACCTGGCGACTGCGAGAGTTGGCTCGCGTGCCCTTGACGGTGGCGACAATGGCCTCTGGCAGGCTCAACGACCGGCGATCGCTGAGTTCCTGCAGTTTTCTGAGATAGGGGCGATAGGCTTTCTCCCAAGTGGCTTTCACTGAGGCGGGGTGCTTATCGGGGTCGGCGGCGGCCGCGTCGAGATAGTGCTGGGCAAAGGCGGCAATTTTGTCCGTCAGTTCATCTGAGCCCAAAACCGCCCCACGCTGCACCAGATAAGGTCGCCAGTCAAAGGTCTGTTCGATCAGCCGGGCGGCAATGACCTTGGCTTCTTGCTCTGCCTGCTTGAGGGCGATTTTATGGGCGGGCAGCTTGAGGGGAATGCGCTGCTGATAGGGATGATAGCGATCGCTGCCAGGACGCGGCGGCAGCGTACCGCGCAGGGCTAGCATGTCGCCGCGCCGCTCAATCTTGAGCCCCAAGCGAGCCGCTTTGAGCCGCTGATTGACTTTAACAATATGGGGATCTAGCGGATGTGTCATAGCAAAAGTTAGCGATTCTCAGACCCAGCGATGGCGACCCGCCGCCAGCGGTTGCCGGCGCTGCTTAAAAATAGCGCCTCGATGGGCCTGAGGAAAGTCCTGCTAGCGGCTGACAGCAATCGAGGCGCTGCTGAGACGGTCTCAGCCCAGAGCCCGGCAGCGATCGCCTCGGCGTTGGGGAGATTGCCCCAGGTCGAACTCACGTGGGATCGCCCCAAAACTGTAGAATATATTCTGCGAACATCACGCTTTTAAATCCATTAACCGTAAGGGCACAAAGGAGAGAAATCACTATGGGCGGCGAGATTGCTAGTACAGCCATTCTACTATCGACATTGGTTATGGTGGGATTGGGCGTTGGCTTCGTGATGCTGCGGTTGCAAGGCGGCGAAGAGTAAGGTTTCAAGAACCCTGGGTGCAATCAATGGGACACCTGGGGTTCATCTGGTATGGTTAGAAGAACGTAAACTTTTGTTTCTAATTTTTCATGAAACTCTTGGTCATCGGTGGCACCGGTACGTTGGGCAGGCAGATTGTCCGACGTGCACTGGATGAAGGGCATGAGGTCTATTGCCTCGTCCGCAGTTTTCAAAGGGGCGGTTTCCTGCGCGAGTGGGGTGCCCAACTTTTGCGGGGCAATCTTTGTGCGCCACAAACGCTGCCGCCTGCACTAGAAGGGGTGGAGGCCGTCATTGATGCCGCCACGGCGCGGCCCACCGACGCGATCGACAAAGTGGATTGGGACGGCAAGCTCAACCTGATCAAGGCTGCTAAGGCGGCTGGGGTGAGCCGGTATGTCTTTATTTCAATCCTCGATGCTGAGAAGTATCCTGACGTGCCGCTGATGAATATCAAGCACTGCACCGAGAAGTTCTTAGCCGACTCCGGATTGAACTACACAATTTTGCGCCCCTGTGGGTTTTTGCAGGGGTTGATTGGCCAGTACGCGATTCCCATTTTAGAAAAGCAAGGCATTTGGGTGATGAATGGGGCGGCTCCCATTGCCTATATGAACACTCAAGATATCGCTCGGTTTGCCATCGCGGCCTTGAGCAACGATGACACCGTTAACCGCAGCTTTCCGCTGGCGGGCAGCCGTGCCTGGGATGCTAACGAAATTATTCGCCTCTGTGAACGGTTGACGGGGCAAAGCTCTCGGGTCTCTCGCATGCCGTTAGGGTTGCTCAGAACGGTGCAAAAGCTGACCTCCTATTTTGAATGGGGCTGGAATATCGCCGATCGCCTCGCGTTTACTGAGGTGGTGGTGGGTGAAGAACCGATGACGGCACCGATGGATGAAGTGTACGGCACGTTTCACATCAATCCAGAAGACATCACCACGGTGGAAGAATATCTGGGCGAGTACTTTAGCCGCATTATGAAGAAGCTGAAGGAACTCAACTACGATCGCGAAAAGGCCAGCAAAAAGAAGCTGCCTTTCTAGATCGAGCCTTGCCGTCAAAATGCAGTCTCCTCTATATGGGACTGCCGCACAGAACTTTCGGAGCTTGTCTCAGGCAGTAAAATTAAGTCAGTAGGTGTAGGACTTCGGCTGGGTGTTCGCTTGCTGCTTGTAGACGCTGTTTAGGAAGACTGTCGTGAGTCGTACAACGGAACAGATTCGATGGACGATACGCGATCTGGACGTGTTGCCTCAAAGTGAAGGTACTCGTTACGAGCTGATTGACGGAGAGCTATTTGTGACCCGTTCTCCCCACCGCAAGCATCAACAGGTGAGCGGCAAGATCTTTAGTGCCTTAGATGACTGGTCAGTGACCTCTCAACTAGGGCAGGCAATTCCCGCACCGGGCATCGTCCCTTCTGATGCCGATAATGTGATCCCGGATGTGGTTTGGGTCAGTGCTGCAAGGCTATCTCAGATTGAGGACGAAGCAGGCCATTTCACCGGCTTTCCAGAGCTGGTCGTTGAGGTGCTATCACCGGGAGAAAGCAACTTGCGTCGCGATCGCGAGGCTAAGCTCAAGCTTTACTCAATTCAGGGTGTTCAAGAATATTGGATTGCGGATCGCTGGGCTCAGCGGCTAGAGATCTATTGCCGCGATCGAGGACAGCTGATACTCCAGGTGACGCTATTGGCCACAGATGATCTGACCTCACCGCTACTGCCGGGTTTCCGATGCCGGGTGGGTCGTCTGTTCGTCTGAGCGGCAGGGCTTTTAGAACATGGCTGTCATTATTCTGCCCACTGTTCGGTCAACGTTTTACAGCAAGACCTCATACTGTTTGCAAGTATCCCTTCTCAATAATGACGAACCAGCACATTAGTTGGCATCTACAGCAAACCGCAGTTTGATCAAGGCTCCTAGATCGCAGAACCCACATTTGACCAGCCTCTCAATGCCGACTTCCGCATGCCGACTTCCGCATGCCGACTGCTCCTGTACATCCCCCGACTTTAGATTGATAGGGGAAAGAAAAGTTGCAGATACCAGGCAATCAACCGCTCTCCCCAAAAAATGGTCACCAGGGCACCCAATGCTAAAAACGGCCCAAAAGGAATCGGACTGCGCCGATTGAGCAGCCCCAGGGCGATCGCGCCGCCGCCGATCGAGGCCCCCAGCGCACAGGCTAAAAAGCTGCTCAGCAGCATCCCTTGCCAACCCAGCCAAGCGCCTAGCAGGGCCGCCAGCTTGCCATCACCGCCGCCCATGACGGTCTTGCCCGTCAGCAGTGAGCCCACCAGGCCAATACTTTCAAAAGTCCAGAGACCCAACACGGCCCCAATAATGGCCGTCATCAGTCCCTGAGCGGCGGCATCAATTGCCCAGCTGGCTGAGGCCGAGCCCACCACGGTCTGAGCAATGAGGCCCAAAATCAACCCCGGCTGGGTGAGCTGGTTCGGCAAGGTCAGGGTATCGAGATCAATAAAGGTGAGGCAGATTAGCCAGCTCAACAGTAGCCAGGTGCTGAGCGTGGCCCAGGACAGCCCAAACTGCCAAAAAGCGGCGAGAAATAAGGCCCCAGTCAGGGCTTCCACCAGGGGATAGCGGACGGCGATCGCTGTGCGGCAATAGCGGCACCGGCCCTTGAGCCAGAGCCAGCCCAGCACCGGCACGTTGTCGTAGGGGCGGAGCTGATGGTGACAGACCGGACAGCGCGAGGGCGGATGCAGCAGCGAAAGCTGCGCCGGGACCCGATAAATTACCACATTGAGAAAACTCCCAATAGCGGCACCGAGCACCCAGATAATGAGGGGAAACAGCAGATAAATCAAAACTTATGAGGTCAGCGATCGCCGACAGCTCCAACATCCAGTCGCCTCGGGGGCATCAGTCATTAACGGCCCCAAGCTTCGAGGTAGGGCCTGGCGGCAGCTGCATCCACACTATCCACTAGGGGCTGGAAACGAGGTGTTGCAAGCCATGCACGGTCTAAACAGTAGCTGATCCTAGTGAATATCAGGCTCGATCTGGTTGAGCGGAATAAAGCATTCGCTGGGTAACAACACCGGTGGCCCGCTAAAGATGAGTTTGCCGCGTCGAGTCTTGCGACTGATCGCCACCCCCATGGGTCGCTGCAGATCTTCGGGGTGAACTTCGTAGTACGTACGGTAAATATGCCGTGCGGCTTTTAACAAGGCCGGGTCATAAACGGCCGCCGCTCCCGGAATCTCATCTGGATAAGGCATTCGTGGCGCAGGTGGGAGCGGCTGGTGATAACTTTGCACAGCTCAAGAACCCCTAGTTCGTGTATAAAAACTCAGTCAAATATAGCAGCACTCTACGAGAACGCTATGTTGATGCCGACTTTGCAAAACTTCTTAAGCAAGTGCCTTTAGGATAGCGTCTCCCATGCCTCTGCAGCCGACGCCGGTCATACCCTCGGCCATGATATCGCCGGTGCGATACCCCTGATCGAGCACTTGGTTAACCGCCGCCTCAATTTTGTCGGCAGCGACAGGCTGATTCAGCCCGTAGCGCAGCATCATGGCGGCACTCAAAATCTGGGCCAATGGGTTGGCCTGGTCTTGTCCTGCGATATCGGGCGCTGAGCCGTGTACTGGTTCAAAGACGCCTGGCCCGTCAGCGCCGAGGCTGGCCGACGGCAACATGCCAATGCTGCCGGTGAGCATCGCCGCCGCATCTGACAAAATATCGCCAAACAGGTTGCCGGTGACAATCGTGTCGAACTGCTTGGGCCAGCGCACCAGCTGCATGGCGGCATTATCGACATATAAATGAGATAGCTCCACATCGCCATAGTCGGCGGCGAGGGCGGTGATGCGATCGCGCCAGAGCTGCGACACTTCCAACACGTTGGCCTTATCGACTGAGCAGAGACGGCCCTGGCGTTTTTGTGCCGTGGCAAACGCGACCCGGCCAATGCGATCGATTTCACTATCCTTGTAGGCCATCGTGCTGACGCCCCGCTTTTCCCCGGTTTCGGTCTCAAAGATGCCTTTGGGTTCGCCAAAATAGATGCCGCCTGTCAGCTCGCGCACCACCATGATGTCGACGCCCTCCACGACCTCACGCTTGAGCGACGAAGCTTCCACCAGCTGCGGCAAAATGGTGGCCGGGCGCAAATTAGCAAATAGCCCTAAACCCGCTCGCAGGGCTAAAAGTCCCGTTTCAGGACGTTGATGCCGGGGCAGAGCATCCCATTTGTAGCCGCCGATCGCGGCCAACAGCACCGCATCACTCTGGCGGCAGGTCTCCAGGGTGTCAGCGGGCAGCGGCGTGCCCGTCGCGTCAATGGCGACCCCACCCATCAGCGCTTCCTGAAAGTTGAACTCCAGGTCGAGCTGGCTGCCGACCTGATTCATCACCTCAACGGTGACGGCCATGATCTCAGGCCCAATGCCGTCTCCTGGCAGCAGCGTAATGCGAAAAGATTGCGTCATAGATTTGCGATTTACGGAATGTTTGGTGGGGCGGGCTCAGGGAGTAGAAGCTGGCTCAACCCAGGGGCGTATTATCCTATGTCTGGGGGCGGTACTCAATAATCTTTATCAGTGAAGGACGACTCACGCCCTGATCGCCTCTAACCGTAACGTCTCTGATCGATGAACCGGTTCGGTAAGCGTTGGGCACTGTCGAAGCCTGCGGTGGTTTGTCCAGGATGTTTTGAGCCCCCTCTTTTCTGCAGACTATATAGGTATGTCAAGACATTCCAGCTCGCCCAAGTTGTGATTTTACCGGTATCTCAATTCCGCCTTTCGCATTCTGCTGTATGGACTATCTCTACTTACACGGGTTTGCATCGGGGCCACAGTCGACCAAAGCGCAGTTTCTCAAGCGTCAGTTTGAGCCGGTCGGCCAGTCGCTCCACAGTTTGGATTTAAATCAGGGCGACTTTGCTCATTTGACCCTGACGCGCCAGATTCATCAGGGCCTCGCCTGGATCACTGAACGCAAAGCTGATCCTGCCAGCGCTGAAGTTCAGCCCGTCACAGTGATTGGTTCCAGCTTTGGCGGTATTACTGCAGCTTGGCTGGCGCAGCAGTCCTTAGCTCGCCCGCATCTCGATCGCTTAGTTTTGTTGGCTCCGGCGTTTCAATTTCTCGATCAGTGGTTGCCGCGCCTAGGGCCTGACGCTATCGAGCATTGGCAAACAACCGGCTGGCTCTCGGTTTACCACTATGGCGAAAAGCAGCCACGATCGCTGGCCTACAACTTTGTCACCGATGCAGAGCGCTATAACGAAAGTGAGTTGACGGCAGCGATTCCTACCCTCATCGTGCATGGTCAGCAGGATGAGGTCATCAACATTCAAGCCAGTCGCGATTACGCGGCGACTCGTCCATGGGTGCAGTTGGTCGAGGTGCCGAGTGATCACAGTTTGGGGACGGCCCAACCAGCGATGTGGCAAGCGATTCAAGACTTTTTGGGATTGTCTTCTGAGAGGATGCCGATCCGGGTTGACTAGGGGCGTTGCTCAAACAGATAGCCAGCTGCAGTTTGATTGGGTCACCCCAAATGACCGACATCACCATCTGATCGACTTTTTAGACCAATGCTCTGAAACTGGGCTATGGATCTTCCTTATTCCCTACGGGAAGGCTACGCCAACGACTCCGCTCAAGGAACGTCGGCTGAGCGGAGTCGTCAGCCCGACGGACAGACCAGGCCAACACGCAGGGTCTCCTACTGGGAGCAAGCCGACTTGTCTGTGTAGCTGTAATTCGTAGAACTGGTATTAATCCGGCATTCCGCATTCCGCACTCCGCATTCCAATAAGCGTGCAGATCCCCAATCTCTGCCTTTGGGCATGCCTCAGCGTTTGAGTAGCAAAAAATAAAGTGCACCATCAGTATTGATCTGACCGGCCTGTTCACCAGCCGCGTCGCCGCTGCCCACAAAGATATCTACGCGCCCCGGCCCCTGAATTGCGCCGCCGGTATCTTGATTGAGCACGTAGCGGCTGATGGGCGTCGCTTGCCAATCGCCGGTGGCGCTGCGTTCAGGCCAATCGAGGGTGATTAGCGCGATCGCTCCGGGGGGCGTCAGGGTCTTATCGGTCGCGATCGAGCGGCCTGGCGTTACTGGAACAGAGAAGGTTCCAGTCGGTGGCCCGCCCGCCGTTGCTCGAAAGAAGATGAAGCGATCGTTGCGGGGCAAATAGATATCCAAGTCTTCAGGATGTTCCGCAAAATAGGCCAGCAACCGCTCTAGGGTCATGCCCTCAGCGGGGACTTTGCCATCGTTAATCAGCTCACGACCCAGGCTGACATAGTCGTGCTCGGTGCGTCCGGCATAGCCCACGGAGAGGGGCGTGCCATCGGTCAGTTGCAACCGAGCCGACCCCTGCACCTGCACCAAAAAGGCTTCGAGGCGATCGCGCATCCACACCAGCTCTAGCCCCTGCAGGGGGCCATTGGCGGCCTGCAACCCGTCGCGGCCTTCGAGCGCCAGTCGGGTGGGGTGGGGCAGCGGCCAATCGTCTAGATCAGCCGGACGGCGATAAAGCGGATATCGATAGTCGGCGGTGGGGGTGCGGCTGGCCGCATAGGAGGGCTCAAAGTAGCCGGTAAAGTGAACGGTGCCGAGCTGATCGTTGCCGATAGATTGGTACAGCGCAAATTCGCGGCGGACGGCGGCGTCAAACTCAGCGGGCGAGTCACTGGTGAGCAACAGGGTGCGAAATCGTCTTAAGCTGCGGCGCACGCGATCGCGGGTAATCGTCGGTATCGCATAATCCGCGTAGGCGGTGGTCGCGGCGGGCGTGTCTAAATAAGTAAGGCTATGGGCGATCGCGGTCAACAACTGCAGCTGCGATGAGGCGTCGCCTTGCCACAGCAAGTCATCGGCCAAGGCTTGATCTGGCCAGCGCTCTAGCCCTTGTAACGGGCGTGGTGCAGGCGTAGGTTGTGACGCTACAGGCTGCTCATCCGCCAGTTCAGCGATGACGGGCGCTGAGCCCGAAGTGATCAGCAGCGCGATCGCGCTCAGCGTTGCGAATGCTCGGAATCGTTTACTCAAAGCCGTTCAACTACTCAATACCGTTCAACACTGGAGCTGAAGATCGGCTCCACCCGAATTGCTAACAGCCGCGAGGGACGAATGACCATGTATTCGCCTGGATTAATCTTCGGCACAGGGACGCTGATAAACTCATCTGACGTGGCTTTAGGCACAAACTCACCGCTGTACCACTTTTGAAAATCTTGAATGGTCGAAAACTTGACCTCTTGATGGTGACCGCCATCAAACAGCATATGAACGTTATATTCGCTGGGCGTTCTGGGGGTTCTTGGCATCGTGTTCCCTGTCTTCTCGAAGATCGCCCCCATGACGGGACGCTATGACAGACAAATTGTACCCAGCGACGGGGCGATCGCTACTGAGAAACGCATAAATGCGGCTGGCACCACACAAATCGTTGCTGGATGATGCCCGCAGCCGTTGAGCACAGAGACTTATCGGGGCTCTCGGTATGATGGCCGTAGCAGAACTCGGAATGCCGAATTCGGAATCCAAAATTTCAAGGTCTACCGGATGGTGATTTCAGTCATCTGCGGCGACCTAATCAAACTGCGGCTGGCGACAAGACTGACGCCATCGCTCCCTTGATAGTTCACGAGTGATCACCTTTCTGGATGGCTGTTTGCCCTGGCATCGTCAATACTGTGATATCTCTCCTGAGCCGCCATGAATTCCCTCTCCCTCAGTCCGACCACTCCTGATCTTTGCCAATATTTGCCGATTGATGATGTCATCGACTGGCAACACCCTGAGGTGATGGCGCTGGCGCAGCGAATTGGCCAAGCCTGGGACACGCCGGCCGCGATCGCCCAGGCCTGTTTTGAGTGGGTGCGCGACGAAATTCGGCACAGCGTTGACTATCAAATGAATCCGGTGACCTGCCGCGCTTCTGACGTACTTCAACATCGGACGGGCTACTGTTTTGCCAAGAGTCACCTGCTGGCAGCGCTGCTGCGGGCAAATCAGATTCCCGCTGGCTTTTGCTATCAGCGCTTGAGTATCGATGATGTTGGCTTTCCCTACAGTTTGCATGGCTTTAACGCCGTTTACCTGCCCGCGATTGGGTGGTATCGGGTCGATGCCAGAGGCAACAAGCCGGGCGTGGCGGCGCACTTTACTCCGCCTCAAGAACAGCTAGCCTACACCGTTCGACTATCAGAAGAGGCCGACTATCCTGAGATTTGGCCGACCCCTTTGCCAAGGGTGATCGCAGCGCTGCAGGCCCACTCAACCTGGGATCGCTTGCTGCGCGAATTACCCGACGTGCCAGTCGAGATGTCGGCCTGAAGCCGATGTCGATGCTGAAGGGGACAGCCGCTCTCCCCGCCGGCATAGGAAAGTCTGAGCCCTGAGAGAGGCGTTTACGGCTGACAGTGGGCTGGTTCACTCCGTAAAGTGCTGATCGATTTGATCGAGTTCTACCTGCGACAGCTGGATTTCCGTGGCCTGCATATTCTCCTGGAGGTGACTCACTGTCGTAGTGCCAGGAATCAGCAGAATATTCGGCGCTCGGTGCAGCAGCCAAGCGAGGGCCATCTGTGTCGCGCTGGCTTGGTGGCTGGCGGCAATGGCGGCGAGGGAACCGCGAGCTGCGGCCAGCGGTGTGCCCCGCTTGAGCGGATGCGCCCCAAGAGAACCATGGGGAATAAAAGCAATATTGTGCGCCGTGCAGTAGTTAAGCAGCGCCTCATGGGTGCGATCGCTCAGGCTAAAGCGGTTTTGTACTGAAGCAATCGGCACAATCTTCTGGGCGGTCTGCAGCTGTTCGAGGGTGATGTTCGAGAGGCCTACATGTCGAATCTTCCCTGCTTGCTTGAGCGCTGCCAGCGTTTGCACTGACTCCGCAAAGGGCACTTTGGGGTCGGGGCGGTGCAGCTGATACAGGTCGATTTGGTCTTGCTTGAGTCGTCGCAAGCTGCCTTCCACCCCGCGCCGTAGCGTTTCTGGGCGACCGTCTGCCTGAATATTGTTGGGGGCGGGTTTGAGAATGCCGCCTTTCGTCGCAATGACCAAGTTCTGAGGATAAGGGGAGAGCGCATCCGCAATGATGTCTTCGTTATCGCCAGGGCCGTAGGCTTCGGCAGTGTCAATGAAGTTGACGCCCAGCGCGATCGCTTGGCGCAGCAGTGTTTTACCGCCTTCCCAATCAGCATAGGGGCCAAAGTTGCTCGGTTGCCCGGTCAGGCGCATCGCCCCGTAACCCAAGCGGTTGACGGTTAGGTCACCGCCAACTTGAAACGTTTTCGAGGGTGATGTCTGCAATGAACCATCCATGACTCTATTCTCCTCCTGTATAAGGAACACGTTCTTCCAGGGGAAGCTCTTCCAAAAACTCAATCATGTATCCGTTGTTGTCCTCAATAAAAGACAGGCGGCGTCCGCTATCTGGAAAGCTGGTTGGGGGAACGACGACCTCAACTCCTTTGGCTTCTAGAGCTGCGGTCACCGCATCGACATCGTTGACCAGAAAAGCAAAATGCCCAATGCCTGGTCGACGCAGACGCTCCGCAAAATCGTCCAGTCTACTCATTTCTGCCGTATTGGGTGAAGCAACAATCTCGACGATGAAGTCGTTTTTTTCAAGGTAGGCCAGCTGCAGGTCGGGAAACTCTGGCACGATCCACTCATGCTTGATTCGAAAACCGAGGTTTTCACGGTACCAGGCGATTGTGCCGTCATAGTCAGGTGTTGCAACCATGACGTGCTCAGCTTGCATGTGGCCTAGCGGATCGGGCTGAGACTGGAGGCGCTCAGAGGTTGCGAGGGTTATGAAAGTGGAGCCAACTAATGCTGCAACCAAAGTGTTCTTTTTCAGCTTCGATAACATATCAGACTCCTTCGTAAAAAGCGGTGTAAAAAACATGCGTAATATCAGTCAGTTTTTTGAGCTGAGCCTACACGCGATCTCGATCTAAAAATCGACCGCAATAAACTGAGCCCGACTAGCAAGCTGCGAGTCTTTTCTCGCCAAACCGACAATATCCCAGTCGTCGAGGCTCGATAAATACTGGATCAGGTTCTGGCTGATGCCACCTGAAGCCCCGACTAACAAAGCTTTCTTTTGCATCATCATTCACTCTATCTGTGATCTGAACTCACTATGGCAGCAGTTTCAGATATTTGGTAGACGAGTGATAAAAATAGCTGTTATGCTTTTGGCGTATGAGTAAATCGTTAGACCGACTGACGCTGCTGGAGACATTTGTGCGCATTGCCGATGCTGGTAGCATTAGTGCCGCCGCGCGCGATTTAAATCTGTCTCAGCCATCGGTGAGTCGCCAGTTGGCAGAGTTAGAGTCGCGTTTTCAATCGCAACTGATGCGTCGCACCACTCACGACCTGTCGCTGACCGCCGCTGGGGCTGAGCTATTGGCCGATGCGCGGCAGCTACTGGATGAGTGGGAGGCTTTGGAAGAGAAGCACCTAGAGACTGCAGAGGCTCTCAGAGGCACCCTGAAGATCGTCGCGCCGGTGGCGTTAGGGCAGCTATATCTGTTAGACACGATGCTGCAATTTCAGCAGCAGCATCCCTTGCTGTCTCTCTCTTGGCAGCTGGAAGATCGCCGCATTCGCTTTGCGGAAGTGGGGTGTGACTGCTGGATCAAGATCGGTTCAGTCGGCGACGAATCGCTGATCGTCGAGCCGCTGGGGCAGGTTGAACGCATCGTCGTGGCCACCCCAGCCTTACTCGCAACGGGCAACGTCCCCAACAAGCCCGCCGATCTGGCGCAATTTCCCTGGGTGGCACTAGAGCCGTTTGAAGGTCAACAGATTTCCCTCACTAACCCCAAAGGGAAAACGGTTGTCATATCGCCACCGGTACGGATGACGACCAACAACATCTTTGCGCTGCACAAAGCGACGCTAGCCGGGCTGGGCATGGCTATCCTGCCGCGTTGGTTTATTGAAGATGATCTCAACCATCAGACGCTCGTCGATGTGTTGCCCCCATGGCGAGCGCCCCGGCTGACTATTCACGCGGCCTTATTGCCCGGCCGACGTCGGCCTCGTCGGTTACAGCACTTTCTCGACGTCATCAGAGTTGCAGTGCCGCAAATTCCAGGGGTTAAGCAACCTCTAGATTGAAGGTCCTACGCCTGATTTTGATCGAGCTGGCGCGCTTGTGCGAGGGCGGCTTTTTCGCGGGCTCGACAGAGGTAGGGCGCTAGCTGCTCGGCCGATAGCCCTGACAAAATGCTGAGATTATCGACCCCCATGCCGCGCATGAGCATCTCGACACACCAAGTCTGTTTGGCCTGGTCGGGATGCGTTGGATAGGGCAGCGTCAAGTCTGCCGTCCACACGGCCCATTTTTGATCAACCTCGGCAGCGGTCATTGCCGCTTCTGCTGCCTCTTGTAAAAATAAGTACGGGAGGCCATCTTTGCGGCTTTTCAGCCATTTGGTCAGGGGATTGTTGATGTAAGACCCGTAGCGTTTGCCCAAGATCCATTGATTAATCGCCCCTTGACGGTGGCCGACCTGCAAGGTGTGCTGTGACTTGTCACTTAAGTGGTGCGATCGCGCCAGCCACTCAATTTCATGGGGTGAGAGTCCGGCCCCAAAGAGCACATAGGCCAAGGCGTAGTCTTGCGGTCCCGTCGCTTTGGCCTGTTTGAGGATTTGATGAGCAATGGGTTCGGGGAGATCTTGAACGACATCGGGCTCCGGGCGGCTGTTGTCGCCGAGAGTTCCCTCACGGGTGCTGGCGGGCGCAGTGCCCCGCAGCAGCAGGTTAACGAGGCCATCCAAAAAATCTTCGCGGTGATCCCACAGGTGATGGTCATCGCTGGTGGACTCAATCACCACATAGCCAATCAGCAGAGCCCCCAAAAAGCCCGCCAGCCGCACAGAGGAAAATGAACTCGCGGGCATGGTCTGTTCCAGATATTGCGCGACGTAGTGACTGGCTTCATCCAGCCGTTGGCCAAGCGCCTGACGGTTTTCGCTGGGATACTGGTCAGCTTCCCCAATCAGCGATCGCACAAAGGCTGGGGCTTGCTCTAGCGCCTGCAAACACTCGCTAGCGTAAGTTTTGAGGGTTTGGTCGCGATCGCCGGTCGCGATCGTTTGCTGCATCAACGTCTCGCCTAAATCGCGAAATGTCGGGGCCGCTTGAATAACCGCCTGCAACAGCCCATATTTATTGCCAAAGTTGCGAAATAGGGTCACCTCATTAACGCCGGCTAAATCAGCAATCTGGCGCGTCGTGGTTTGGCTAACTCCCTGGGACAAAAACAGCGCTAGCGCAGCCTGAATGAGTCGTTCGCGTGTGGATAAAGTCGCCATAGACGATCAAAGCAAGTTGCACTTGCATACAAATGGAAAATGCCCCTTGCACGATGGCTGAAAACTCGATACGCTAGCTTTGTGCAAGTGGCACTTGCTTTACCATAACAGGCAGTTGCCTGAAACCATCACATCTTCAGAAAGCATCCCATGAACTCAAATTCCCTTGCGGTCAGACCCGGCTATAGAAACACTGTTGACTGGGTGACTGTGCTTTTTTTTGCGACTTTCCACCTCCTGGCACTGCTAACCCCGTGGTTCTTTTCTTGGTCAGCGCTGGGTGTCATGCTGTTACTGCACTGGCTGTTCGGCAGCATTGGCATCTGCTTGGGCTATCACCGACTGCTGAGTCATCGTAGTTTTCGCGTACCCCAGTGGTTGGAATATGTGTTGACCACCATTGGGGCGTTGGCGACTCAGGGTGGCCCCATTTTTTGGGTGGGGGGACACCGCAAACACCACGCCTTTACCGAGGATCCGCAAAAAGATCCTTACTCAGCCAAGCGCGGTTTTTGGTGGAGCCACATCATCTGGATCCTGAAACCTCAACACGAATCCTTCGCCTTTAATGAATACTCCAAGTATGCACCTGACTTGGCCAAAAGCGCCTACTACCGTTGGCTTGATCGATATTTCCTCTTGCTGCAAGTGCCACTTGCCATTCTGCTCTACGCCCTCGGCGGCTGGTCATTCGTGGTCTACGGTGTCTTTGCTCGGTCGGTGCTGTTGTGGCATTCCACCTGGTTTGTAAATTCGGCCACTCACTGCTGGGGCTATCGTAATTTCCAAGCAAACGACAATGCGCGTAATCTTTGGTGGGTCTCGCTGTTAACCTACGGCGAAGGCTGGCATAACAACCACCATACGTTTCCCCATTCAGCTCAGACGGGTTGGCACTGGTGGGAAATTGATGTGACCTGGCAGACAATTCGACTGCTACAGCGATTGGGGCTGGCCACAAAGGTGAGGATGATTCCCCTCAGTAAGCGCTCTTAAATCCTTTACCTGAGTTAGCGAAGCTAGCTCTGCACGCACTGAAAGTTCGTTCGACGAAATCCATTCAGGGTTTTGCTGAACGAATTTTTGTGCGGTCATCTGTCGCCTATGGCTCTGTTTCTTCTTTCATCTGTCTGATGGGTAAGTCGAGGGCAACTGGCGAGGTTGCTTGCAAGTGGCGAATTGCATCAGCGATAAATTCCCGTACAAACTGTTCGCGACGGTTGAGCTGAAACTGCTTTTGCACCACTTCCCCAATACCGCCATCGCCCCAGTCTTGGTTTTGAGTGAAATAATCCATAAAGCTCTTGCCCGCAATGCGCGTGAGGTAGGCAGCGCTGATGCCTTGCACGCCCCGACTCGCGATCGCCGTGGGAATCGTGGTCTGCAGCCCCAGCGCCAATAGCCCCAGCGCCCCTTTCACGATGCCGAGTCCGGTCAAGGTGCGCGCTAGGGTGTACGCCAGCTCTTTGCCCTCTTGCAGAGACAACTCAAATTGATAAACTCGCCCCAGATCCACCACCATTTGGGCGTTGATGGCCGCAGTCGCGAGCAGATCGATGCCCGGTAGCGGCGTCGCCGCGACAACTGCGGCGGTAATCCACTGATAGCGTTCAATCACGGCGTTTGCGGCCTGATGGCGTTGGGCTTGAATCAGTTGGCGGGCAGCCTCTCCTAAATGCTGCGATCGCAGTAAGAGCGAATCGGCCAACAGATCGGCTCCCTCGTCACGCAACACTTCGGTCAAGCGCTTTTCCAAGGGCCACAGATCGGGTTCCATCTGGGCGACTTCCCCTGTGGCCAGTGTCATGGGTTGCGGATTGGCCGTAATATCGACCACATCAGCCGCCGCGAAGCCCGGCAAACGCCCTCTCACCTCGGCCAAAATGGCCTGCAGGTCACCGTCAGGAAACAAATCCGCTTTGTTGAACACAATGATGAGCCGTTTGCCCATGTCTAGCAGCGATCGCGCCAAGGCATATTCAGACTGTCGCAGATCATTGTCAATGACAAACAACAGCAGGTCAGCCTCAGTGGCCAGCTGACGCACTTGTGCTTCTTGCTGCGGGCCGGCGGCGCTGGCTTCTAACAAGCCCGGAGTATCGGTGAGCCAAATCATCTGCTCTACCCCCGCAATTTTGAGGGGATAGGTCGCCGCCACTGACGTGGTTCCCATCGGGGCATCAACTGCACCGCCTAGATCCCCCGTCAATTGGTTGACGATAGATGTTTTGCCCACTGAGCCGACGCCAAACAAGACAATGCGAATGTCTCGCTGTTGCCACCGGTCTGCGAGAATTTGCAGCTTTTCGCGCAGGGCGGCTTGAGTAACCTCGTCTTGAATCTGTACCACTTGCTGTTCAACGGCCGCGATCGCCACTGCCGCTACGTCTCCTTTCGCCTTGGGTAAGGTGGGAGGGGCGCGCCGCTGCGGCTGCAGAAAAGCTCGAAAATAATATAGACCGCCGATGATCGCGGCCACTGCTCCGCCGATCACGGCGATCAAAAACAGCTGGGCGAGTAATGGTGACAGGAGGGCGATCGCGGCCTGGGCTCGCAGCACAAAGTCGATCGCCCACAGCACCATGCCCACGCTAAACACCGCCGCAAGGCCGATGACGAGGAGCCGAATTCGCTTCATGCCACTTTCCCTCCCCAGTGATCGCTGCCTAGAACGCTTCATCAACTCATGGTCAACCGCTTTGGCGTCAACCATGGCGTGCTCGCACCAACTCTATCAGTTAGGAGTTAAGAGTGAGGCACGGCAAGTCAGGCATAGCTAAATGATGACAGCCCCTAGCCTAGGGGATACGTTCAACAATTCCAGACTTCTCTACAAGGCTCAAAAAGTATTTTCCAACACCAAATCACAGACCACAAAAATTGTTTTGCCATCTAGACCCAAGGAAATATCTATAGCTTCTCGGGCAACATTTATGGCCCTACGATTGATATAAAAAATCAATAGGTTGGCAAGACTACAGCTCCAGACATAGTTTGGTAGTTTTGAGCACTTTTAAAACCGCTAATTTCTAGGAGCCAGCCCACTTTTTGGCAAAGCGGGGATCAATTTTACCTCAGCCTAGAATTAAGAGTGGGAAGTTTACGCCCAAGTTGTTCGTTAAGTTTGCGAGACTCATACTAAATAACGTTAAGATCCTGGGAAACCTATGCAAGAAGAGCATTTGAGCATGAGCTCTTGAACAAAATGGGCGGTAGCCTCTCCACGATTATCGACAAACTGTTGCAAATTATTGCAGTATGTACCAGCTTGTAAGGGGTTTGGGATCGATGGTAGTCGCGTTTACAACCAATCACTGTTCAAGAGTGTTAACTTGCAACTAGTCGTCTATTGTGGTTCGCCCTTGAATTCTTATGACCCAGATCATTGACCATCTGCCTTCTGACCAGTCCGTATCTATGCTTTGCTGCTATGTAAATGCCACCAGTAAGATGCAGGTCGTTCGTATTACTAATGTCCATAATTGGTATTTTGAGCGAGTTGTTTTTCCTGGCCAAAGATTAATGTTTGAAGCTGTGTCCGAAGCTCAGCTAGAGATCCATACTGGGATGATGGCCAGTGCGATTCTGTCTGACACCATTCCTTGCAACCGCTTAGCCGTGGATCCCGAAGGTCAGCAGCCTTGGCAGCAATCGATGACCGCTGAAGCGCCCAGCATGGAGCCAGCTGCCGCCTCAGTTGGTGCTTGAGCAAGATTTTGGTTAAGTAATTCATCAGGGCAACGCTTCAGTCATCCCTTGAAGGCATTTGACTCTTATGTGCCCTTACGAGTTTCTCGCTTTCCTGCTGATGGCGTTTTCGTCATCGGCAGCCTTTATTAAATGTGAGCTGTATCCCCTTGATCCTTGGTTCACGCCTTTGCCAGGTAGCCGCTCAAGGTTTTTCCGGTGCCCCTAGGATCTTGCCATGAGCAGCCGATTCGCTTCCCGGTAGCATAATGCTGCCAACGGTTCCGCCGACACATTTACGCGTTAAACCGCTATCTGATGTCAGGGGGCTAGCAAATTTTCTAGGTATTGGTAAAGCGCATCATCGCTTTGTGCTGCTAAGCGCTTTGATTTCAGCTCGATTAAGGCGGCGGCTAAATTGTCAGCCCGCTTTTTATAATCTCGATGTCCCGCTAACAGATCAAGAAATGCACTCCGCTCGATCTGGTCGCGACTGACATCTGCCGCCAGCGGTGAGTCAAAATCGCGCTCTTCGACATCGTACTTCAGCAAAAAAATCAGCGCTTGACTCATCGACTGCAGCGTTTTCTGCAGAGCCTTCGTATCCAGCTCCAGTCGTTCAAAACCGACCTGCCCCTCAATCCGTAACTCGACGATGGGGTGGTCTTGCGGGAGCAGTTGACCATTTTGAATGGCCTCAGTAATTTGGGCTGCCGCCATTGTAATTACCTCGTCCTGACTTTCTTCCCCTTTGACTTTGACCGCGAGTCGAACGATCTGACGCTGCTGGTAGTCTTGTTTTAACGTGGCTTCGATCCCTTGTTCGGCCGTTTCGACCAGGTAAACACCGCGCCGAAAGCTCCCTTCTTCGACATTGTTGGCTTCTATGGAGCCTGGGTTAAAGACCCAGCCGCCCTCACTATAGTTTTTGTGAATATGTCCTAAGGCTAAATAATCGACCCCGGCTTCCTTAAGGGGCAGCAGTTCTGAGTATCTTAGGGCACCACTATAGCGAGCAATTTGTCCCTCAAGACCATGGTGAAACATGAGGACGGTGGTTTTAGGGCCAGGGGGAAGCGTCGGAATGGCTGCGGCAATTTGCGCGATCGCCTGCACGGCGGCGGCCCCATACCAGGCTGACCCCAGCACGCGCACGCCACAGGGTAAGTCAATATACCCGCCCCGGTTTTGGGTTTCATCCCAAGGGGAATAAAGCGGTTCGCCAGCTGCTAAGTTTCCCGGTTCTAAGAGGTGGATCAGCCCCCACTGGGACAAGTATTTGAGCCAGCTCGTTGACGTGCCATAGGGGGTGTTGTCGTGATTACCTTCAATCGCTAAGACAGGAATGTTGGCGGCTTGAAGCTGCTGAAAGCAAATTTGCGCTTGATTGAGCACCGCCGGTTGAATCACCCGATGCTCAAATAAATCACCGGCAATAATCACAAAGTCGACGGCCGCCGCGATCGCATACTTTTGCAGCGCATCAGATAGCGCAAAGAAAAAATCTTTAGTGCGTTCAGGGCTGTTGTATCGGTCAAACCCAAGATGAATATCTGCCAGATGAAGAAACCGGGCCATGGAGTCTGTCCTCTACCGCTACCGCGATCAGTCTAATGGCTCATTCTACGACTACGTCAGTCGTCATCTCATGACGCAGTCTCTGTAGAGCAGCGGATGGCTAAGCCGCAGACTCAGAAGTTGCTAACGACTCCAACTGTTCTTGCTGATCCTGAGTGATACAAGATTGAATCATCGTTTCGATATCGCCTTCTAAGGCTGGCGTCAGCGAAAAGTTCTGATTCAAGCGATGATCGGTGATGCGATTGTCTTTGTAGTTGTAAGTGCGAATTTTTTCAGAACGGGAGCCTGTACCCACTTGCGATCGCCGCATCGAGGTGACCGCCTCCTTTTGCTCTCGCAGCTTCATTTCGTAAAGCTTAGCGCGTAAAATCTGCATAGCGCGTTCTCGGTTTTGCAGCTGCGATCGCTCTTCCGTGCAAAAAATTCGAATGCCTGTGGGCTTGTGAAACAGGTCGACAGCAGTTTCAACTTTGTTGACGTTCTGACCGCCAGCTCCGCCGGATCGAGCGGTCGAAATATCCACCTCAGTGGGGTCAATATGAACTTCGACATCATCCACTTCGGGCATAATCGCGACGGTGGCTGTCGAAGTATGCACGCGTCCACCAGCCTCGGTCACAGGGACTCGCTGCACTCGGTGCACGCCAGCTTCATACTTCAACTTGCTGTAGACGTTATCGCCCTGAATTTCTAAAACGGCTTCCTTGAAGCCGCCCATGTCAGCCGTCGATTCGCTGACTAGCTTAATCCGCCATTTCTGAGATTCTGAGTAGCGCGAATACATTCTGACGAGATCGCCGGCCCAAATGCTGGCCTCATCACCGCCAGTGCCGGCTCGAATCTCCAACATGATGTTCTTTTCGTCGTTGGGATCTTTTGGCAGCAGTAAAATCTTGAGCTGAGCTTCTAACCCGTCAAGGCGTTCTTCGAGTTCGCTGACCTCTGTCGCCGCCATTTCTTTCAAGTCAGGATCACTGTTCGACTCTCGATAAATTTCGCGAGCCCCGGTCAACTCTTCTTGCAGCTCTTTCCAAGTATCGTAGGTTGTAACCGTCTCCTCTAAAGAAGAGCGGGCCTTCGCAATCCGCTGAAACTCATCCGGATTCTTAGCGACGTCCGGATCGGCCAAACGCCGAGTTAACTCGTAGAACGTTTGGTTTACCGAGTTTAATTTATCTAGCAGATAAGCTTCGGCCATTTTTTCTTCCGTGACTCGATTACGACCCGCTGAATTCCACTCAAGGCGGAGTCCAGAAAGTTACTCAGAGTCAGTACTCGTAGTCTCCGCCGTTGAGTCAGACATGCCATACTTCCGCATGAAGCGCTCAACCCGACCCTCAGTATCAATGATTTTTTGAGTGCCCGTATAAAAGGGGTGATTGCCCGACCACACATCGACATGCAACTCGGGCTTCGTCGATCCAACGGTCATAATCAGTTTGCCGTCGCAGTAAACCTTCGCTTCGGGATACCACTCAGGATGAATTTCAGCTTTTGGCATTGTTACCTCGCAATCAGTAGAAGGAATTTAGTGCAAACCTGTCTCAGCAGCGCGATCGCCCCCAAGACATTGGTCCAGTTGTAATTAGCGTTTGGAGAACTGAGGGGCTTTCCGAGCTTTCTTGAGGCCGTACTTCTTACGCTCTTTACAGCGGGGATCACGGGTCAAATACCCTTCGACCTTGAGTGGTTTCCGGTTCTCCGGATCTAGCTCACACAGAGCCCGAGCTACTCCCATTTTAATCGCGTCAGCGTGACCCGTGAGCCCCCCACCATGGACATTGACCAGAACGTCGTACTCACTTTCTAGGCCTAGCGTTTCCAAGGGCGCCTTGACAGTCGTCAGATAAGCCGCATTGCCCTGCAGATGCAGCTCAGCCGGACGGCCATTAATGGTAACTTGACCACTGCCAGGCACTAAACGTACCCGAGCGATCGCCGATTTGCGGCGACCCGTGCCCCAATAAACTACGCGATCAGTATTGTCAGTCGCTTGCATTATGCTTTTCCTCCAGGAGTCGTGTTGATAACCAGTGTCTCAGGCTGTTGAGCGTCGTGGGGATGCTCATTACCCGCATAGACCTTCAGCTTGGTAAACAGCTTCCGTCCCAAAGCATTTTTCGGCAGCATCCCTTTGACCGCTTTTTCGATGATCCGCTCAGGGATTCGATCTTGAAGCTGCGCAAAGGTCTCAGTTTTCATCCCGCCGGGTCGTCCCGAGTGACGGCGATAAAGCTTCTGGCTAGACTTGTTGCCCGTCACAACCACTTTTTCCGCATTCACGATGACGACAAAGTCACCGGTATCCATATTCGGCGTAAAAGTGGGTTTATTTTTACCGCGCAGAATGCTGGCAACCTCAGTGGCTAAGCGGCCAAGGCGCTGATCGGTCGCATCAACGACGTACCATTTACGATCAATTTCATCAACGGGTGGGATGTAGGTTTTAGTCATGGGTTTCTTTTGAAAGGTTCAGAGCAAGGGGATCAAGATCGTTGAATGGGGTCAAACAACAGATTTCAGACGGCGACCGGGGGAGAACAGGGAGAGAAACAAAAGTGTGGTTGTGTGTCGTACCAGATATTGGGCGGAAAGGGAAAATGTTCATACCCGACTCGTAACAAGCAAAGGCCACTGGCCGGAGCTGCGTACTTGACTTGGTCTCGCTGTTGATTTTGCCAGAGACCCGTGAACTCTTCCACACTGAGAATTCCCCGTCCGACCTGGACCAAAATCCCCATCAGGAGACGTACCATGCCGTACAAAAAACCGTTCGCCTGCAGTTCCACCGTTACAAATTGCTCCCGACGGCGGCATTCTACGTGCTGCAGTTCCACACAAGCGTGCGATCGCTTAGAGCCCGATCGCTGAAAGGCCGTCAGGTCATGGTAACCCAGCAAAGGGGCCAGAGCCGCTTGCATGAGCCCCTCGCTCAAAGGCTGATGATAGTAATGCCAAGAGAACGGGCGAATAAAGAGATTCGGAACCGGGTTGGTATAAATGGTGTACCGATACCGTCGCCACTGCGCCGAAAACTGAGCATGCCAATCATCGGGCACTCGCGCTGCTGCCCGAATCACGATGTCTGCCGGGAGGCGACTGTTGAGGATACTCGCCCAGCGCTGGGCGGGAATCATTGTCGGGGCAGGAAAGTGAGCAACCTGAGCGGCAGCATGGACGCCGGTATCGGTTCGCCCCGCCCCACAAAGGGTCACAGCCTGGCCCAACACACTGGCGATCGCCGTCTCGATATCCCCCTGCACTGTTCGGTCACGCGGTTGACGCTGCCAGCCGTGGAAGTGAGTGCCGACATACTGTACGACAATGGCAACCCGCTGGAGTTGAGTCCACCGGGGAGTGCCATGGGTATGCAATTGGTCAGGTAAGGGGGTCGGACGCGACATGATAGCGGGTAAGTGCGTGGCTAAGTCAGCTCAATGATGGCCATTTCAGCGTTATCGCCTCGGCGACGAACGGTACGCAAGATGCGGGTATATCCGCCGTTACGTTCGCCGTACCGATCCTGAGCTTGCTCGAACAGCGCATGAACCAGCCTTTTATCGTACATATAGCCCAACGCTCGACGGCGAGCCGCCAGAGACCCATCTTTAGCCAACGTGATCATTCGATCTGCTTCTGAGCGCACCGCCCGAGCGCGGGCTTTAGTCGTTTTAATTTGACCATTGCGGATCAGCTCAGTCGTGAGCGATCGCAATAAAGCTCGGCGTTGATCAGCCGGTTTTCCCAGTCTTGGGACACGACAAGCATGGCGCATGGTCACTTCCCTCCTTCAATTGACACAACTCAACAATAAAAATCCGAAGCGGGGAGCTTCGGAAAAATATCCCCAACCACAGTTGGGGAAAGCCTTTGGCTAAGCAGTCTTGGCCGACTTCTCAGCGGGCAACGTAATGCCCAAACGCTGCTGCAGCGCCTCAATCACCTCATCTGCCGACTTTTGCCCGAAATTCTTGATTTCCAGCAGGTCTTCCTGAGTGAAGTCCAAAAGATCGGCCACCGAATTGACCTGAGCCCGCTTGAGGCAGTTGTAGGCTCTTACCGAGAGCTGCAGCTCTTCAATGGGAATATGATTGGTGGGATCTTCTTCCTTCGGCTCTTCGTCAGATTTCGGCTCTAGCGTCACATCCTTGAGAGGATTGAACAACGAAACCAAAATTGCTGCCGCTTCGCTCATGGCTTGCTGAGGGGTCAAGCTGCCATTTGTGGTCACTTCCATGACTAAGCGGTCTTTTTTCAAAGAGCCACCTTCCATCACGTCTTCTACGGTGTAATTCACCTTTCTGACAGGCATGAAGATCGCATCGATCTGCATGAAATCTAAAGCAGCCGCTTCATCGTGACTCCGCTCGATCGCCCGATAGCCTTTGCCCAGTTCGATCCGAAATTCCATTTCGAGAGTATGTCCCTCTGCCACGGTGGCAACATACTGATCGGGATCGATAATTTCCACTTCAGAAGGCAAATCAAAATGGCCTGCTGTTACCTTGGCTGGTCCTTGAACCAGTAAGCGGCCAATCTGTGGTTGAGCAGAATAGCTCTTGAGCACCACTTCTTTCATGTTCAGCAGAACATCCAGAACGTCTTCGCGAACCCCAGGTACGGTAGAAAATTCGTGAGTTGCTCCGGCAACTCGCACTGCCGTAATTGCCGTCCCTTCCAGGTTTGAAAGCAATACTCGACGCAATGCGTTGCCAACAGTGATGCCCTGACTGCGCTCCAGCGGTTCGATCAAAAAACGACTGTAATGACTTTGATCATCGCCAATTGACGACTCAACACACTCAACCTGAAACTGTGCCACTGATGTGCCTCCCTTGCCTTGTCACTACTCTGAATACACCTCGAATTAAACGCGTCGTCGCTTGGGCGGACGACAGCCGTTGTGAGGAATTGGAGTCACATCACGAATTAATGTAATTTCCAACCCAGCCGCTTGTAATGCTCGAATGGCCGTTTCCCGGCCCGCACCGGGCCCACTGACCATGACCTCGATTTGACGCATACCCTGATCCATGGCGCGTCGGGCCGCACTGTCAGCTGCCGTTTGGGCCGCAAACGGAGTCCCTTTTTTGGCACCCTTGAAGCCACTGGCACCCGCTGAAGACCAGGAAACCGCACCCCCATTGGTGTCGGTAATCGTCACGATGGTGTTGTTGAATGTGGACTGAATGTGAGCGACACCGTTGGGCACATTCTTCTTGGTCTTACGTCCACCCGTCTTTTTTGTTGGTTTAGCCATTTACTCTGTCTGCCGTCTTTGCTCAGTCACCAAAAAACTGACGCGATCCTGCCTGCCGTCTATTCGCTAGACGTTGAGCTGGAATCCGTCAGTTAGTACGCTATTTCTTAGGCGCTTTTTTCTTGCCTGCAACAGTGCGCTTGCCACTGCGGCGGGTGCGGGAATTGGTTCGGGTGCGCTGTCCTCTCACAGGAAGGCCGGCTCGATGACGCCGCCCCCGATAGCAACCAATATCCATCAGTCGCTTAATGTTCATGCCTTCAAGACGGCGTAGATCCCCTTCGACTTCGTAGTCGTTTTCGACGGAATCCCGCAATCTTGAAACATCTGAGTCAGTCAAATCACGAACACGGATGTCAGGATTGACTCCCGTTTTCCCAAGAATTGCTTGAGACCGACTCAAACCGATACCGTAAATATATGTCAGACCAATTTCGACCCGCTTATCTCTCGGCAGGTCTACGCCAGCAATGCGTGCCACTGACTCCTATCTCCCCATTGAATTTCACTATATCGGTGCAGCTTAGTCATCGTGACTAAAACTACTTGGTGAAATGCTTTTCCACCGATGCTTAGCCCTCTTCTACCCAGCAATCGCCTAAGGATGTTACCCCTGACGTTGCTTATGTTTCGGGTTGGCACAGATCACCATCACTCGGCCTTTACGGCGAATGACGCGACACTTATCACACATTCTTCGGACGGATGCGCGGACTTTCATGTCCTTTACTCAGCACTCCACTACAGAATTGCGATTCTAGCAAAGATAAGCAATCCCCGTCAAACTATTTTTTAAGGGGTTGGCTGCTAAATCACGAAAGACCGCCCCTGGCTTGAGCAGAGGCAGTCTTTGAGGGGTGTCGTTTACCGGAAAGGGGCCGGTGTCGAGCAAGAGGATTCAGCGTGGGTATGATGGCCGGGCAATCGCCGATTCATCAGGACAGCGACAGATAATTCACGACGAATAGCCGACTACGGAGTTGAGGAGTTGCCGTTAAAGCGCTTATGCTCCCCGCTTGAGAGCGGCTTCAACTTGTTTGAATTCTTGTTCTAATCGATTTTTGAGTTTGTCTGGAATTGGACGATTAGGGTAGGAGCTGTAGTGGCCCGCTAGAGCGTTGAGGGCAGTTCGGGTGGTCGCGAAAGAACTGAGCCCTTCGACCGCATTGTCGCGGCGGTAGAACGAAAAGAAATCGTTGATTAGGTTACGGGCGCTGGCCTCCGCCACATTTTTGTCAGGGTCGTCGGCCGAGAGATTGATGGCCGTCCGTAAGGTCTCAATTACGGTCAAGGTATCTTGGCGATAGTCCCCAGACATTTGCCCACTCACCCCAGCACTGTTGCAACCGGTTAGACCAATGACGGCAACGAGAATAAGGGCGAAAAAACGGGTTAATAACTGTCTCATAAGTACCTACGCAGTTAGCTACAACGGTGCCACACCTCAAAGGGTATGTCTGCTATATTACCCCGTCGCGCTGTCGCTTCGAGGTTTTTCTGTTTGGTGATGCCTGGCGACAGATAACGCTATCCGGTTATCTACGCGACGGTGACTGGGCTGACAAGCCGGCACGAGAAAGATGCCAGCGCCTTGATTAACGACCATCCAGCGGGGCTCGCGTGGGGCAGCTTGGTCTGCAGGTTCAGCAGTGGGGGAAGGGTGGGGCGCAAATCAAAATCCAGCTATGGCGATCGCGCTGACACGTAATAATGAAGCCTAGTGACTCTGATGTAATGGAACGGTGTGCTAGAGCCCCATGAATTATTTGATAGCTGTTTTGAGCGATCGCATCCAAGTCGAAGGGGCCTATTCCGCTTTGGAAGAGGCTAAGTTCGCGATGGGGGAAGTGGCAATCTTGGGTAAGGGGTACAAAACTGCTGATGAATATGGTCTCATCGACCCGGCCAATGAAGCCTGGAAGCAAATGCGACTGATGATGGTTTGGTTAGTGCCCTTTGGGTTTATTGCCGGTTTTGGCTTTAATGCGGTCACGGGTCTGGATACATTCCCTTGGGCCGGTGCTGGGGGCAACCAGATCATCGGCGGGCTGCTGGGGGCCGGGTCAGGGGCAATGGGAGCCTTTTTTGTTGGTGGTGGGGCGGGAGCGGCCTTTGGCAGTGGCGATGCTCTGTCCTATCGCAACCGCTTAGAAGCGGGCAAGTATTTGCTAGTGGTGCGAGGGTCCGATGCGGAGATTCGACTCGCCACGCCGATCATCCGCCGCTTTCGCCCGGAAAATATTCAGGGCTATACGGCTCCACCGGCAAATGTTTGAGCCGCCAGCGATGGGATGAGCGGGTGACTCTCGCATAATGGTTGAGCACCTCTCGCGATTTAGACGCTGGGGTGTACTCTCCGGCGGGGCAGGCCAGAGCTTTGAGAATCCGGTGTTTAAGGAAAAACAGATGATGCAGAAACGGCTGGTCATTGAAATGGGGATGGGGGTTGATCAGCATGGTCAAGACCCCACGGTGGCAGCCGCTCGTGCGGTGCGCAATGCGATCGCCCACAACGCGCTACCGGGCGTGTGGGAAGTCGCTGGTTTAGATCATCCCAGCGAGATGTTAGTCGCGGTGCAGGTGGCTGTCCCCTTTCCCGAAACCGTTAGACAGGATGAGGTCTTGGCGGTTCTACCCTTTGGTCAGAAAACGCTCACTCTAGAGTCGGGGGGCATGGTCGTACCGGGCAAGGCGATTCCGGAGTTAAATGATAAAAATGACGATATGTATGTGGCGATCGCCGCCGTCACTGTCTCAATTCCTGAGTAAGTGAGGATACCAAGGAGTCTTCTCAATCTTCGCGCCGCAGCAAAGTGGCCGCAGTCTTGGCCTCATCGAACTGGTGACGGCTATTAACGGCTCTCGACCTGCAGATGGCTCAAATCAGTCGGGGTACCTGAAAGTTTGATGTGTCGTTCATTCGCGTTGAGGTGGCGCAAGATTTTATAGAGGGTCTCGATCTGGGCGGCAGCGTTGATGTGGGCCGCCAAGTCAGCGATCGTCATCGCACCAGAGGCGGCTTTAACGGCGTCTAGGGCATCAGTCTGCAGTTGTAAGATGCCAGCCGCGGCTTTTTTGCCTGCCTCAACCCCTGGCTGGTGATAAGCGTTGATATTGACCAGCGCTGCATAAAGACCCACAGCTCTTTCATATAGAGCGATTAGTGCTCCCACAATTTCAGGAGTCACCTGGGGGACGGTAATGGTGATGGAATCTCGCTGATTGTCGTAAAGTGCCTGTCGGGTACCTAACAAAAACCCACAGAGAAAGTCGCCAGCCGTTGCCCCCTCATCAATGGCGATGGAATCACCTTCTCGATCTTTCAACACTTCAATAAAGGTGACAAAGAAGTTGTTGACCCCTTCGCGCAGTTGCTGAACGTAGGCATGTTGGTCGGTTGAACCCTTGTTGCCATAGACGGCGATGCCTTGGTTGACCACCTGACCATTGAGGTCTTGTTCTTTGCCGAGGGACTCCATCACTAACTGCTGTAAATAGCGGCTAAACAGGGCCAGACTATCTTTGTAGGGCAATAGCACCATATCCTTCAGTCCCTGGCCTTCGCCGACAAAGTACCAGCTCATGGCGAGCATGGCTGCCGGATTTTGGCGCAGCTCCGCCACGCGAGTCGCCGCGTCCATGACTTTAGCGCCGTTTAAGATGGCGATCATGTCGATGCCTTCGAGTGCGGCCGGTAATAGTCCTACGGAAGAGAGTTCTGAGGTGCGGCCACCGACCCAGCCATGCATGGGAAAGGTGCCTAACCACCCCTGTTGGAGGGCGACTTTTTCGAGGTTGCTGTCAATGCCGGTTACGGCGACGGCCTGTTTCGCAAAGTTCAGGCCCAACTGGTTAAAGCGGTGCTGAACTTCAACCATGGCATTGCGGGTTTCAGGCGTGCCACCGGATTTAGAGGTGACGATCACGAGCGTGGTTGCGAGGCGATCGCCCAATCGATGCAGGATGCGATCGATCCCCGCCGGATCGGTGTTGTCAATGAAATGCGCTTTAAGGGGTGGCTGATCAGCCGTGAGCGCTTCGGATACAAACTGAGGACCAAGGGCTGAGCCGCCGATGCCAATACACAGCAGATCGGTGAACTTGTCTTGGCCGGGGGGACACAACTTACCCGTGTGCACCTGCTCGGTGAATATTTTGATGTCTTGAATGGTAGACAGAATATCTTGTTTGAGAGCCGGAGACGGTGCCCGGTCTGGGTCCCGTAGCCAATAATGGCCCACCATGCGGTTTTCGTCAGGGTTGGCGATCGCCCCTTGTTCCAACGCTGTCATGGCAGCAAAAGCTGCGGCAAATTTCGGCTGTATCTGCTGTATGAAAGCCGCATCAAATCTGATGCGGCTGATGTCGAGATAGAGATTGAGCTCCTCGTGGTGATAGAGCCAGTCCTGATAACGTTGCCAAAGTGCAATCTCGTCCATAACAGTTTTCCGGGGATGTATGGGGACAGTCAAAAGTATTCCAACTCAGTTTAAGGAAACACGGTTACAGCGGGCAGAGCTTCCCGACCACTTTTATTGAAAGTTGTTGATTGCTAGGTGGGTGAATAGCGGGGAATCGTTGGGAACCGGCGTTCAAGGCTCGGGATGGGCTGATGGCTTGGCGCAGCAGTGCGAGGCAGTGCGCATGGGGCCTGATTGCCGTCGCTGACGTGAACTTGATGGTCTCAATGTCCGTCAGGCGTGGGCAAAACCTGCACAGTTCCAGCTAGGGAAAGCTGCTCGGCCTGAATTTCACAGGTTGTCAACTGCACCTGAGAGCCCAAATCGATAGCAAATCCCTGCAGGCTGGGCAGCGGGGTTGATTCTTCTGAGATCGTATCTATCAGCCAGTGGGGATCTTTGAGGCAGAGCTGATGCCCATCTTGAACCATCAATTGCGTGGCGATCGCGATCGGTGGCAAATCGGCTTGCTGATCGGGCATGAGCCGCAAAATGATCTGCTCTGCTTCGATGCTGGCGGTGGGGCGGTAGTGGGGCAACACCGTGTGGTTGGGCAGGGCTTGCAAGACCGCCTGTAGGTGCGAAGCCTCTGATTGCGCTTGGCTGAGCAGGCGCAGCAGGTCATAGAGACCCGTACCTAAGAGCGGTGATTGCAAGGATTGATTGAAATCAGCCGTGGTGAGAAACACCTGACCACTGATGGGAAAGGCCGCCAGCAAACGTAAAGGCTTGCGACGCAGCACCTGACCTAAATTGACGCGGATGCCGCTGGCTTTGACGTCCGCTTGGCTCAAGTGAATGCCCTGGTAGATAGCTTTCTGGGCGGACAGAACGACTTCCGGAATGTGACCTGAGAGTAAGTCGCGATCACGCCCCTCAATCTGGAAGTTCAAATTTTCCACATGGTCGAGTTGGGTGGACAACCAAAATCGAATGGCCGGCGGCAGAATCCGGCTGATTACTCGACTTCCCCCCGCCTGGCTTGGAGAAAACTCACTCACTCACGCACTCCTCGCACACACTTTTTCATTCGCTATTCAACCACGCCACTCACCCGCTATTCCAGGTCTGTAGACGCCTTCACAACTGACTAAAAGTGAGCGGAGATCAAAAAGTCATAGAAACACAACATTCATACAGTCCAAGATCTTTGTGTCATGAAAACAAGACATTGCGATCCCCAAAAAGCTTG
Organism: uncultured Halomicronema sp.; assembly: GCA_937899725.1. GTDB lineage: Bacteria > Cyanobacteriota > Cyanobacteriia > Phormidesmidales > Phormidesmidaceae > Halomicronema. The sequence continues at coordinate 60,037 of CALCCA010000065.1, read as the reverse complement.
TTTTACCGTTGAAAGCCTTTAAGTGTATGCGTCATAGGGGTTGCTGGAATTGATGTAGATCTGTCATAGTGTGGCCAACTCGTGATCCCCAAGTTGTGGATTTCGATCCCCGGTATTTTTTATGGCTATCTCACCGCGTTAGGAGTGAATTTTATGTCCCCATCGATCCCGTCTCTTAATGACATGACGCTACGGCAACTGCGTCGAGTTGCCAGCGAGTATGAGGTCTCGCGCTACAGTCGCATGCGCAAATCGGAGTTGATTGATGCCATTAAGGCGGCTCAGACTCGTCGCACCGCTTCTGTCCCGGCCCCTGCTGCCAGTGTTGAGGGGCAAACTGAAGTTGAAGCGTCTAAGTTTATTCCCTCGACTGAGCCGATTCCCGCTGAAGTCTTAGCGTCAGTTGATGAAGGCTTGCCTGATTTGCCCAGTGGCTATGGCGAGAGCCGAATTGTTTTGATGCCCCGTGACCCGCAGTGGGCATACACCTACTGGGATATTCCTAACAGCCATAAAGAAGAGCTGCGCCGTCAGGGCGGGGCTCGTTTAGCCCTGCGTTTTTACGATGTCACTGACATCGATATGAACTATCAGGCCCCCCATAGCTTGCAGCAGTACGAATGTGATGAGCTGGCTCGGGAATGGTACTTACCAATTCCTGTTAGCGATCGCGACTATGCGATCGAGATAGGCTATCTGTGCAACGATGGCCGCTGGCTGTTGTTGGCCCGTTCGGCTCAGGTACACATTCCCCCCGTCTACCCCTCCGATTGGATTGAAGATCACTTCATGACCGTTGGTTGGGATCAAGACCTGCGCGGCACCACGATTAAAACGCTCACTCACCCCACCAAGCGAGTGGAAACCGCCTACGGCAGCAACGAGCTTTACGAAGAAATCTTCGGTATGGCTGAATCTGCTGAGGCTCAGCGGATTGCGGGCTCGCTGTTCGGCTCAATGCAGCAGGTTCCGAGTTCGGCGGTCAGCTCTTTCGCCATGCCAGTGAGTTCCTATGTTTTCCCTTCGGGCGTTGGCATGTGGGCGGGCGAAGTGCCGACGATGTCGGGGCTCACCATGTCAGGTGCGGGCTTCTCGGCATCGGCACCGCCAGTTCGCCCCCGTGAGTTTTGGCTAGTGGCCGATGCTGAACTGATTGTTTATGGCGCAACCGAGCCTGATGCAACCGTGACAGTTGGTGGCAAGCCCATTAAGCTCAACTCGGATGGCACTTTCCGGTTCCAAATGTCTTTCCAAGATGGGCTCATTGACTATCCGATCTTTGCAGTCGCGGCTGACGGTGAACAAAATCGGGCTATTCACATGAAGTTCAACCGTGAAACGCCTTACCGTCGAACCAATACGAAAGAAGACGCGGTTGAAGAGTGGCTCGTCTAACCGCCTAATATCCAAAGGTGAATCAAAAGAGCGTTGCCCGACCGGCGGCGCTCTTTTTTAATGAAAACTATTCTGTCAAACAAACTCCTTGCTAAGGTGAGGATATGGAAATCAAAGACATCACAACCTACCTGCAGGGGCGCTTTGGGGAGCAAACGCAAGTGAACCCGCCGGATGCTTGGCAGGTAGAAGCTGCCGACTTTCGCTTGCTGGTGCTGCTCTCGGCCAATCAAAGCTGGTTGCGTCTGCTGGTGCCCATCGTCCCAGCGCCAGACGCTCAACCCTATCTCACCGCAATCCTCAGCGCTAATTTTGACCTGACTCAAGAGGCTCGCTATGCCTTGCATCAAAACGTTTTGTGGGGCGTGTTTCAAGATGAGCTAGCGAGCCTGACAGAACCGTGCTTGGAGTCGGCGATTAATCGGTTACTGGTGATGAAACAGGCAGGCGTTGATCCTTTCTTCAGTACTTTAATTGAGCAGCAGATTCGACAAATCATTGCTGCGGCTAAGCAGCAAGGGCAATCTTTAGAAACCACTCTGCAAACCCTCGATCGCTTCTACAGCGAGGGCATGATGGGCGATATGGCCGATAGTGACTATCAGGGGCAGGCGTTAGAGGCTTGGCGGCGACAGCTAGAACGACTGTGGACTGAGGAGACGTGATGGATATTGAGACGATTTGCGATCGCATCCGCCAAGACTATGCACGTTTTCCGGCCGAGCAGAGCTACGACCTGTATGCGCCAGACGTGTATTTTCAAGATCCGCTCAATCGCTTTTGCGGGGTAGAGCGCTATCGCCAAATGATTGGCTTTATTGCTCGCTGGTTTCGCGAACCCTGTCTGAAATTGCATAGACTTGAGTCCGTTGATGCAATGACCTTTCACACCTATTGGACGTTGAGTTGGATTACCCCACTGCCTTGGCGACCGCCCGTCGCAATTTCGGGTTGGACCGAGTATCGCCTTAATGCAGCTGGTGAGATTGTTTCCCACATTGATCATTGGAACTGCTCACGCCTGGCCGTCTTGGGGCAAGTTTTGCGCTTCAGCGACTGATACTTTAGCCACCCCAACCTATCGATCCAGACATTGATCTGCCTGATTGTAATGAATCTAAGGCGGACTCCACGTCTAATCTAGGGTGGACTCCACGCCTGCAGTGCGCAGCCTCATCTCCAGTTGAGTTCGCTGTAGGATGGCGGCAATCGTAAAGGCGATCACAAATCCAGGGGGTTAGGCCAGACGTTAATCTTGCTTAACCTTAGGCAACGGGGGGAAACTCGGCAGCTCAACCGCGGATAAAGATTTGCGTTTGCGCTGAGTAGGACGCAGCGGATGCACAATCGGCGAAGGCGAAGCCTGAGGACTATTCATGGCCTCTAACGCCGGAATCGTGGTGGCAAATGCTGAAGGTTGGGGAGGAACTGAAGCCCGAGGTGCAGGCGCTGACGATTGGCCTGCCGTTCGTGAGGAAAAAGATGATTCAGCGTTGCTGGCTGCCGAGGTGTTTTCGAGCGCCGCTTTTAGATTTTCAGCGACCTCACGCGGCGTCAGGGTGGTAGCTGCTGGCTCAAGCTCTGTCGGAGTTGCTGCTGGTGCGGGACTTCCCCACGGAATCGGCTCCGTAAACTGAACGGTTTTAGGGGGGGCCGGTGTCGCAGACGGCGGTGAATCGGCAGCGACGGTGGGTGCAACGGTGTCTGCGGTTGGCGATCTGTCCCCCTCCGAGCCCGGAGTGGGATTATTGATAACGCGCTCAACGTCTTGCCAGAGCTTGTTTTCGGCGTCGCTGGTAGTCGCGATCGCGGGTTCGAGGGGAGCCGTTGGCTCAGACGCTGTCGGCAACGGTGGCGAAAAATCGGTGACAGCAGGTGAGGTATCAGTGTTAGCGAGTAGCGTCGGCTCCGCCGTGGGCGTCGATTTGCCCCGCATTAAGGAAAGCAGTTGAGGATCAGCTTGGGCGGGAGTGGTGCCTGCCGACCAAGGTTGAATGCGTTCAGAGCGCGGCATGATGGCGGGATCTAAGATTGCCGCTGACTGGCTGGCCGCTACGTTATCAGTGATGTCTTCCTGCTCGATACTATGAGCCGTATGCCCAAACGCTGAGGTGTCGAGACATTTTTCTAGAGCCGCTTTGAACTGCAGCGTGTAGCGCTGCTGACGCTGCAGGCGCGATCGCAAATCAGCACAGGTCGCTTCGGCGGTCTGCAACTGCTGCGCCCGCTCGATCTTTTCTTGACGCAAGATGACACAGTCTTGTTCGAGTTGCTGACTGCGGGCCTGATGGGTTTGCAGCTGAGTACTCAAGGTCTCAGCCAAAATAGTTTGGCGCTCTAGCGCTCCGTGGGTCTGCTCCAATTCGCTCAATAGCTGAGCCACGGACTGGGTTTGGGCAGTCGTTACTTTGTCGTCATGGGTGAGCCGCTGCGATCGCTCGACCTCTTGCTGCAGCGTTTGCTGCGATCGTTCGAGAGCCTCTTCTAATTGATTGACCCGGGCTAACAGCACCTCATTACACTGATTGAGGTCGAGCACCCGCGACTGCAGCTCAGTGACTCGATTCGTTGAACTCTGCGCCGCTGAAGGGGAGGCAGCCGCAGGATTCGCAGCTACGGGAGGCTTACCGGCAAGAGGAACCACTTCCCAGTCATCAGACCTGGGTGGTGTTGGCGCTCGGCGTGGAGTGGCTGGGGCAGAGGCGTCGATCGAGTTGGCGTCGTTGGAGTGGGATGGCACGTTTCCTTCACTCATATCCTTAGGGAACTGTTAGCAGTTTTCAAAGAGGGCGAACGGCATATATAGCGTACTGACTTGATTAATTCCTATGGTGTAACACAGAAATTCCGATCTCAAACCTAATTGTCAAGAAATTATCTCTAATGAGGGGGTAGAGCCCTCTTCCGTCGCCTATTGCTCTCAAGTTAATTTATTGACATAGAAATCGCTGTCCTCAGTGATTTCCCCTACCATCAGTGTGTTTTGAAAGCCTGAGAACGCCAGTGAGGCCAGATTTGTTTGCTACGCAAGCAGGGCTGGCTCGCTGGGCACTCAGGTTTTCTGTTTTTAAGCAATCTCAAACAGGTGCAATAGTATGGCGCTGGCCACTTTGTTGAGGCCACCTAGAAGCGCTCTAATTCTTAGCGCATCAGCAAAGTGGCTCCAAAGTCTGGTCCTAACCGAATTGGTGACTGCCATAACAGTAGGCACAATGGACGGCGCTAGGAATTGACCAAAAATTGGTTGAGGAGTTCTTGATGCATCAAGGCCCGGTCGACGCGCGATTGAATTTGATCGGGTGAGGCGGGTAACCCATCCGCGTATTGGCGCAATAGCGTTTGGGTCATTTGAGCAACCGTCTCTGGCCAGGAGGCTAAGGCGAAGTCAGCGTCAGTGGCGGCAGTGGTCGGGGCCATCTCCCAGCCAGGAATGTCGAGATCTTCGGCGACGTAGGTCACTTTAGGGTCATAACTCAGGGCAAAGCATCGACATCCTTCTGCTGCCGCCATAATGAGCGCATGCAACCGCATGGCGATCGCCATTTCAACTCCGCGAAAGATGCCTTTAAGCTGCTTCGGATTACTGACAGATAGAATTTGATTCGGCCCCTTGAGATAAGGCTGAATCGCTTCAGCCACGGGCAAATCCTTACTCGCTTGAAACGGCACCAACCAAATGCTGGTGCTCGTCGCTGTCTGAAAGTTTGCCAATGCTTCGCCCAACTGGCTGAGTCGAGACGCGGTTAGCCACGGATGCGATCGCAGCGCCACAGCCACCCGAGGGGCCGGAAAGTCAGCTAAGCCCTCGACCGGCTTTGAGGCTAGTGCCCACACCGGGTCAGGTGCCAACCAGGCCCGCACCCGCCAGTTTGCCGCTTGAGCCGCTGAGGCTCGATCTCTCAGGGTGACACCGGTACATTGCAGCAGCGTTTTACGGGTCAGGTGCCGGGTCCAGCCACGCTTGAGGGGGCCAATGCCCTGGGCCCAAGCCACCGTCTTGAGCCCCATCATCTGAGCCAACAACATGAGCCCGCCGTAGTAAACCGGATTCGCGGCGCTAGTGGCGTCCTGCATCAAGCTGCCTCCGCCCCAAACAAATGCCTGCGCCCCCTTGAAGGCGGCCCACAGACCGCTCAAAGACTGGCGAGAATAGGCCTCGACCTGGTACCGCTCCGCCGTCTCAGCGGGATTGCCCGACAGCACAACCGGAACGGCATGAGCGGGTAGCATCTGCAAGAGCGCCGCCAGTAAGGCCTCATCGCCCCCGTTGCCCATGCCGTAATAGCCGCACAATACAACTCTCATCCTGGCCTCAATCAAAAAGTGCCTCTCACAATAATCAACAATAGTTCTCCGGCTGATCTTCTGCCCCAGACTTTTGTAGACTGCAGAGAACCCAACTGGGAAAAGCCATGGGCTTTCTACAGGCTTCTCCGAGCGGTTTATTCTTTCTGACTTGACCTCAAGCCATGCATGCGCTCTCTATTCCAACCTGGGTCGTTCACATTACCAGCGTGGTGGAATGGATCGCCGCTATCTGGTTTATCTGGCAGTATGCCGCCGTCAGTGGGCTGACCGCATGGCGCACGTTGTCGTTTGCAATGTTGCCCGCCTTAGTCAGCGCGATGTGTGCCTGCACCTGGCACTTTTTCGATAACGCTGACGCTCTAGCCTGGTTGGTCACTCTGCAAGCGGCGATGACGGTCGTTGGCAACTGCACTGTTTGCTTAGCGGCCTGGTGGATCTGGCGACAAGCGCGGCTGGCAAATCCTTCTTGAATTAGAGACTGTCATCCTGTTCTCATTTAGCGGCTGAGCTCTGATACTGAAGGAGTTCAGCCGCTAAATGGTTTGACGGTATGGGCACGGTAATGCCCATACCGTCAGGCTTTCGAGTTTGATTGATGACGCGCCCTAATTCAGGGTGCAAATTAATTTTAGAGGAGATTCGAAAACAGTCTTAAGCCGAAACTGACGTTAGCTGGCTAGATATTCTCGAACGTCGCCCCGGCGCTTGCGCAATGAGGTTAGGGCCTCGCGTTCGATTTGGCGCACGCGTTCACGAGAAACGCTAAGAATCTCGCCGATCTTAGCTAGGGTCATGGTCTTGCCATCAGTAAGCCCAAACCGCAGCGTCAAGACCTGACGCTGTTGCGGGGTCAGCTCAATCATGAGCTTGTCTAAGTCACTGCGGAGCGATGACTGGGTGGCGAACTCTTCAGGCGAGATGCCGTCGTCTTCGAGCAGTTCACTCAGCTCGGTGTCTTGATTGTCGCCAACGCGCAGATCAAGCGATAGCGGCTGTCGGGATTTCTCAAGATAGTCACGTACTTGTTGAGGAGAGAGTTCTAAGGCTTCGGAGATTTCGGCGATAGAAGCGGCGCGACCGTGCTGCTGCGATAACTGCCGCTGAACCTTCTTAATTTTGTTCAGCTTCTCAGTAATGTGAATTGGCAGGCGGATGGTGCGACTCTTTTCAGCGATCGCCCGCGTGATGGCCTGACGAATCCACCAGTAAGCATAGGTCGAAAAGCGGTAGCCCTTGGTTGGGTCAAACTTCTCAACGCCCCGCTGCATGCCAATGGTGCCTTCTTGAATCAAATCCAGCAGATCGACGTTGCGCTTGATGTACTTCTTCGCAACAGAAACCACTAGACGCAGGTTGGCCTCGACCATCTTGCGCTTGGCCTGCTTGCCCACGCGAACCGTGTTGATGAGTTCAGCCACTGAGAGATCAGCAGCAGCAGCCCACTCTTCTTTAGTGGGTTCTCGCTCTAATTCGTCACTCAAGGCGGCTCGGTGCTTCTCCAATGCAGTTAACTGCTGCACCTGCTTACCCAAAAGAATTTCCTCTTCGTGGGTGAGCAGCGGCACCCGCCCAATCTCTTTGAGGTAAGTGCGTACGAGGTCGGTGCTTTGGGATGTTTTCATGGAACAGAGATACCAGTAAAACCGCTATGAAGGATGAAGGCCAAGTAGTTACGAAGGTCACTCTCGATTGCCAGATGAGAGCAACTCAGCCAAAACATGCTTTCTGTAAACTATCGTAACATTTATGAGAGAGAACGGCGATCTTTTGATCACTATTTTTTAATAAAAGGATCTTGGGGCGATATCACTGAAAGTAGCTGCATCATAGCGATCTCTGCCTTTGCTAAACTGCATCCTGGTTGACAAAATGGCGATCGCCTTAAGGCGGATCGTGAGAGTTTGTTAAGAATGTTAATCTTGCGCGACGTTTCGCTAGCGCTTGAGAACAGCCGGTAGGGGCGGAAATAGCCGCTCACATCGCAATACTGCGCAAGTTTTTCCTGAAAATCTAGAGTATTCGGCGTTGGCAACGGGCGATGGCTGAGCACCGCTGGGGGGGTGAGGCAGTCACCGGTGATGAATCGATGCGCTATTAGCAAGATGCCCCGTCGGCGGATGAAATTGAACGTTCAGTGCAGGGCCAAAAGTCTCTACAATGCTGTGAGATATTTTGCACCGTTGGCAGGAGACTTTCCATGCGCCTCTCTCAGATGCTGTTTGTAACCCTGCGAGAAGACCCGGCAGAGGCCGAAATTCCTAGTCACAAGCTATTGTTGCGGGCCGGTTATATGCGGCGCATTGACGCTGGAGTCTACGCCTATCTACCGCTGCTCTGGCGCGTGCTCACCAAAGTGTCGGACATCGTGCGCGATGAGATGAACGCCATCGGCGCGCAAGAATGTTTGCTGCCGCAGCTGCAGCCGGCGGAATTGTGGCAGGAGTCGGGCCGGTGGGACACCTACACCAAGGCTGAGGGCATTATGTTTTCGCTGGTTGATCGGCGTCAGCGTCAAATGGCCCTCGGGCCGACTCATGAAGAAGTCATTACCACGATCGCCCGCGACATGATCCGGTCCTATCGTCAGCTACCGCTGAATCTATATCAGATTCAAACCAAATTTCGCGATGAGATTCGCTCCCGCTTTGGGTTGATGCGCGGTCGCGAATTCATTATGAAAGACGCTTACTCCTTTCATGTAACTGAGGAGAGTCTGAAGCAGACCTATCAGGATACGTACACCGCCTACACCAATATTTTGCAGCGGTGCGGGCTCGAATTTCGCGCGGTGGATGCGGATTCTGGGGCGATCGGCGGCTCGGGGTCAACGGAATTTATGGTGCTGGCCGAAGCCGGCGAAGACGAGGTGCTATACACCGCCGATGGCCAGTACGCGGCCAATGTGGAAAAGGCCGTTTCGCTGCCGCTGGATGCGGTGCCGTCCCCGTTCGACACGTATCAAAAGCTAGAAACGCCGAATACCCCAACCATTGATTCCTTGGCGAAGTTCCTCGACTGCTCGCCGACCCAAATTGTCAAGAACGTGCTGTATCAGGTTACCTATGACAACGGCCATGGAGTGTTGGTGTTGGTCAGCATTCGCGGCGATCAAGACGTGAACGAGACCAAGCTGCAAAACGAACTGTCGAAGCTGGCAGGCAACTATGGTGCGAGTACCGTGATTGCCCTGGTCGTGCCTGACGCTGAGGCCCAGGGTAAATGGGCCGCCCAGTCCTTGCCCCTGGGGTACATTGCCCCTGATCTTACCGATGATTATGTGAAGTCAGACGTGCAGGGATTGGAGGCCAAATTTTTAAGGATGGTGGATGAAACGGCGATCGCCCTGAAGAATTTTGTCACCGGCTCCAACGAGGCCGGGCACCACACGGTGGGCGGTAACTGGAACCAAGAGTATCCGTTGCCCGCGCTGACGGTAGATGTGCGGGCAGCGCAAGCCGGCGATCGCGCCGTTCATGATCCAGCGCAAACGCTGCAAGTCGCGCGGGGCATTGAAATCGGTCATATCTTTCAGCTGGGCCAAAAATATTCCCAGGCCATGGGCGCGACCTGCACTGCCGAGTCTGGTGACGAAGTGCCGCTGTGGATGGGCTGCTATGGGGTGGGCGTATCGCGCTTAGCCCAAGCTGCGGTGGAGCAGTCCTACGATAAAAATGGCATTATTTGGCCGGTCGCGATCGCGCCCTATCACGCGATTGTCGTGGTGCCTAATATCAATGACGAAGCCCAGATGAGCGCTGCTGAAACCCTCTATGCCGAACTGAATGCCGCAGGCGTGGAAACACTTTTGGATGACCGCAAAGAGCGGGCGGGCGTAAAGTTTAAAGATGCCGATTTGGTGGGGATTCCGTTTCGGATTGTGACGGGGCGATCGCTCAAAGAGGGCAAGGTCGAAGTCGTGCAGCGAGCGACTCAAACCGCTGAAGAAATGGCGTTGTCGGAAGTGGTTTCGACGATAAAATCATGGGTGGCCAACGCCTAGGGGCGAGGTCGGGCAGCCCAAATTTTCCAGTTCTTATCCACCGTGGTTACAATGCGGCGCTCCGAGGATCGGCGCATTGTAACCGTGACCATCCCCCAAAGCGCCTGGCTTCAAGACCTATCAACGAGAGAGAAAATGAGATGGAATGGATCACGATTATTCTGTCGAGCCTGTTTACGCTCATTTCTCCCGTAGGCTTAGTGGCTGACCAGGTGGCCGAGGGCTTGATTCGTGATCGCATTGACAAGGCCGACTTGATTGATGTCCGCATTGACAATGCCTCCAACTTTCAGCTGGGGGGCGGTCGGATTGATCGCGTTCGTTTCGCTGGCCGGGGGATCTATCCCATTCCTGAGCTGCGGATTGATACACTCGATGTCGAGACGGATCCGATTGATGTCGATCTACGCGCTCTGCAGTCGGGTAAATTTGCCCTCGATGAACCGGTGCAAGCGGCGAGCCACATCATCCTCGATACCGCCGACCTGAACTTGCTGCTGCAGTCACCGCGAGTGCAGGATCTGCTCGATACTCTGCGCTTCAACCTGCCCGGCGCCTCTGACCGCGAAAAGAATCGCTATGGGTTGGGCAATCCTCGCATTCAATTTCTCACCGGTAATCGGGTGCAGGTGACGATTGATTTAGAAGATCGGGTTTTAGAAGAACAGGTTGAAGCCTTGGTCGAAACTGGCTTAGAAATTGTGGATGGTCACCAGTTAGTTTTGGTCGAACCCACTGTGGTGATTGACGATCAACCTGTCCCCAATCAGTTGTTGGATGCTTTTTTGACGGGCATCGACTCTGAACTCACCCTCAAACAGTTTGAAGAGGTGAATGTTGTCGCCCGCGTGCTGAACTTTGAACTGCAGCCCCAAGCCCTGGATTTGGTTTTTTTTGTCCGGATTGATCCAGACTCGCCCCTCTTAGACGGAGATTAGAGAGCAGAGTTGACCTTAATCTCCGGGAGGAAGTGTCATAGGGCGTTCCCCCGATTGGCAAGGCGCTGTGTCATTCTGTCAGTAGTGTTAGGGCTTGAGCTATGGAAGACAAATCACCCCGGCGTCGACCGCCCCTTGGTATTGTGCTGGCGTTCGCCGCGATCGTCCTTAGTGCCGGTAGCGCCACGGCTTGGTTCACCTGGCGGGCCATCTCTCCGCCTGAACCCCTGGCCGATTTTCCTGAGCTTGAAATCGAAGGTGAGGCCGTGCCGGAAGGGTTCGAGGCCCCGACGGCTGAGCCCATTGAAGTGCCTGATCTGCCCGACGCGGACGTGGCTCAGACACCCGCTGTCAGTGAGAGTACGCTCTATTGGCTATCAGCCGATGGCGAAACGGTGGCACTCAATCCCGCGACCGTTGACCTGCCAGCGGCGTCTTCCTCGACCGATGCGCTGGGGCTCGCGTTTGCTGACCTGATGAGTGGGCCAGAGGGAGCCGGTATCGCCACCGGTATTCCGCCCGAGACGGAACTGATAGCGCTTTCGGTAGAATCTGACGGCGTTCATGTTGACTTATCAGCAGACTTTACCGTGGGTGGTGGCAGTGCCTCAATGATCGGGCGGTTGGCCCAGGTCGTCTACACTGCGACGGCGTTAGAGCCTGATGTGCCAGTGTGGATTGAGGTGGAAGGTGAACCGCTAACCCTGCTCGGAGGGGAAGGTCTAGAGGTGCGTCAGCCGATGACCCGCGCTGATGTAGAAACGGATTTTGGAGTCGTGGCTCCGACGGATTAACGCTCTCTCGTTCTTTTTTTGCGAAGGAAGGCCTACCCGGCTGGGCTGATTGAGATTCTAAACAAGCAAGACCATGCCGTACGTCAATATTCAAATCACGAAGGGCGCTTCTCGAACGCAAAAGGCTCAGCTCGTGCAGGAAGTGACCGCATCGCTAGTGCGCGTGCTCGGCAAGCGCCCAGAACACATTCACATCGTGCTGCAGGAAATTGAGGAAGAAGATTGGGGCTTTGCGGGTCTGCTGACGGATGACTGGAAGCGACAGCAAGATTCCGCCTGAACGGCTTGATACAGCAAAATATCCGAAGGAAAGGGTAAGCCCTACAGAGTTAGGAACCATGCCAGATAATGATTTCAGCCATCTGGAATGACCTAATCAGACTGCGGCTTGCTGTATCCAGTCCAGAGCCTACGCCTAACAAGCATCCTCGGAACCCTGGTGTGGCCTGGATGGGTTAGCCCAATTCAGCCTGCGGCGGTTGGCAGGCAGCATAGCAAGGCTTCGGTGCATCGCTTATGAGTGGCTGGCATATAAAGCCGCGAAAGCCTCTTATCTCACATGCCCATTTTGATAGCTGTTGCTAGATGAAGGCGCGAGGCTAAAGGCTCGGAAGCTCTGAGCCTGCTGTTCGATGCGGGCGGCAAGGCGATCGCACACGAGAGTACACAATTCGTAGGACAGATCATCGGTGACGCGGTAATAGGCGGCGGTGCCCTCAGCGCGTCGTGCCAACATGCCGGCCTGCATCATCACCTTCAGATGCTTTGAGACATTGGCCTGACTGGTAGCAGTTGCTTCCACCAAATCCTGAACGCACTTTTCGCCATCACGCAGCAGATTTAAAATCTTTAGACGCATGGGTTCGCTCAGAATACTGAAGTATGCTGCCACCTGTTGAACCACATCCGTGGACACAGGTTCCATGGGATTTGACTCCAAACTGTGTGTGAAAGTAACGATCCCCGCCATTTTAGCAATCAAAAACAGGATGACAAGAAAACGGCCTACTCGTATACCGAATCTTGATGTGATTCGATCTCCGCTTCAGCGGCGTGGGCCAAGTTCCTCAGCTGGTCAAGCAGCGCTGGCGGCGCGGTTTTCCAGAGCTGGCGCTGGTGGGCTTCGAGCAGGCGTTCGGCCATATCGCGCAGAGTCCAAGGATTGACCTGTTGAATAAAGGCGCGGGTCGAGTCATCCAGCAGATAGGCTTCAGCTACCCCTTGATACATGTAATCGGTGACGCAGTGGGTGGTGGCGTCGTAGGCAAACAGATAGTCCACGGTGGCAGCCATCTCAAATGCGCCCTTGTACCCGTGGCGCTTCACGCCGGCAATCCATTTGGGGTTGATCACGCGAGAACGATAGACGCGGGCAATCTCTTGCTGCAGCGATCGCACCTTAGGATTTTCAGCAACGGCATGGTCACCAAAGTAGGTTTGCGGCGATCGCCCGGACATGGCTCTGACCGCTGCCGTTAGCCCACCCTGAAACTGGTAATAGTCGTCGGAGTCCAATAGGTCATGTTCGCGGTTGTCTTGATTCTGCAAAACCACCTGCAGCTGACGCAATCGCGCTTGAAACGCCTCTGGGGCAGAACGACCTCGGGCCTGTTGACCGTAGGCGTAGCTGCTCCAGTTGATATAAGCCTGAGCTAAATCACGATCATCTGTCCAGTTTTGCGCTTCGATCAGCCCCTGCAGTCCCGCGCCATAGGCGCCTGGCTTCGAGCCAAACACGCGATAGCGCGATCGCTCAGTGGCGCGTTCCACATCGAGTCCTTGAGCTTGCCAGTACTGGGTTTCACTCGCTACCTTCGCCGCCAGCGGATTGTCGTCGGGGGACTCCGCCAATTGCGCCACGGCGGTCACTGCCTGGTCAAACAAATCAATCAGGTTGGGAAAGGCATCGCGAAAGAAGCCGGAGATGCGCAGTGTCACATCTACCCGAGGGCGGCCCAGTAGAGTCACCGGCAAAATCTCAAAATCGACCACCCGCCGCGACGGCCCATCCCAAACGGGACGCACGCCCAGCAGCGCCAGCGCCTCTGCCAGGTCATCGCCGCCAGTGCGCATGGTGGCCGTGCCCCAAACTGAGAGGCCAATCGACTGGGGATACTCGCCGTTTTCTTGGGTGTACTGTTCTATCAGCACCTCAGCCGCTTTGCGGCCCACATCCCAAGCGCTTTCGGTCGGAATCGCGCGAATATCCACCGAGTAAAAGTTGCGCCCGGTGGGCAACACGTCGGGACGGTTGCGGGTCGGTGCGCCCGCCGGGCCACTGGGAATGTAGTGGCCGTCTAACCCGGCCAGCACCGCCGCAATTTCGCGGGGGGTCTGGCGGAGCTGAGGCAACAGCTGGTGCTCGATCCACTGGAGTTCAATAGTTGTGAGCGGGCCAGGAGAGGGGGCTACTGCGGCGTCTGAGGGCGTTTCTGCAATCATGGCGTCGATCCAGCGGTGGGCCTGCTGCTCCAGTACTTCTACTGCATCGCCCACGGTGCGGCAGTGCTGAAAGAGGGGGACGGCCCCAACCGGAACTTGAGATGGCGGCGGGTAATGCCAAGGCTGGCCTAATTCATCTGTAAGTGGATCGATCGCGAGGTACCAATCCTGAGCGATCGCCCGAGTCAGGCCCAGCCGCCCTTGAGCGGGGTGACGCGCGATCGCAATCGTCAAATCGCGCAGCTGTCGCCCGGTAGGACAGCGCCCCAAAATATGCAGGCCATCGCGGATTTGCGCTTCCTTGAGTTCGCACAAATAGCCGTCTACCGTTGGCAGCAGAGTGGCGAAGGCTTCATCCGCCGTTGGCCCCAGACGGGTCGCGGGCGTGCCCAGATCGGCCAGCAGTTGCGTGTCCTGCAGCAGCGTCAGCAGACGATCACGCAGGGGCGAGAGGCGCGTCGGGTCGAGGCTTTGGGCTTCGTAATATTCATCCACCAAGCCTTCTAACTGCTGCAGTGGTCCGTACAGTTCGGCTCGGGTCAGGGGGGGCGTCAGGTGATCGACAATCACGGCCTGGGCGCGCCGCTTGGCCTGAGCGCCCTCACCGGGGTCATTCACAATGAAGGGATAAAGGTGAGGTAGTGCCCCCAGCGCCGCTTCAGGGTAACAGGTCGCTGAGAGCCCAATGCCCTTGCCCGGTAGCCATTCCAAATTACCGTGCTTGCCGACGTGAAGGATGGCCTGAGCGCCAAACTGCTGCCGCACCCAGGCATAAAACGCCAGATAGGCATGGGTTGGCTCTAAGTCGGGAGCGTGATAGTTCAAGGTGGGGTCGCGATCATAGCCGCGACTAGGCTGCACGCCGACAAAGATCTGGCCCAGCTGCAGGCCTGCGACGGGCCAGGATTCAGGATGGGGGTTTTCTGGACGTGATCGTTCCTGTGCAGGCGACCCCCAGCGCTGCCCAATGCTTTGCTGCACGGTCTCGGGCAGCTGGGCAAAAAAGGCGTCATAGTCCGCGTTGCTCAGGGTCTGCAATACGGGGCGCATTCCCTGACTTTCGGGGTCGTTCGTCACCGTTGCGGTCAGACGCTGGATCAGCTCGTCCCCCGTTTTCGGCAGATTCTCTACCCGATAGCCCGCGAGCCGCAGCGCCTGCAGCAGCTCGACACAGCTCTGGGGTGTATCCAGGCCGACGCCGTTGGCCAACCGCCCATCGCGATTGGGATAATTGGCCAAGATCAACGCCACTCGCCGCTGAGCGGGCGGCGTTCGACGGAGCTGCACCCAGTTGGCCGCTAGCTCGGCGACAAAGGCGATGCGATCGCTCACCGGCTCATAGGTGACGACATCGGTTTCGAGCCGCTCACTGCGGGTAGCGGCAGTCTTGAACGACACGGCGCGGGTGATGATGCGGCCATCCACCTCGGGCAGGGCCACATTCATCGCGATGTCGCGGGGGCTCAACCCCATCGGATTTTGCTGCCAGCTCGCTAACGTGCCGCCGCTGAGAATCACCTGCAGCACGGGGACGTTCAACCGCTGCCACAGGTCGAGTTGGGGCTCAGCGGAATTTAGTTTGGCGACCGCAAAACTGGTGGTGTTGAGCAACAGGTCAATGCCGTCAGCGTTTTTCTGACTACCTACCCCGTCTGGAGATTGGAGTAACGCGATCAGCCCTGCCTGCACCTCGGGGTCTTGTAGCGAGGCGACGTAGATGGGGATGGCGGTCAGTTGCCGCTGCTGTAGGGTCTGACAGAGAGCATCAATCGGCGCAGTGTTGCCCGCCAGGTAATGGGCGCGATAGAACAGCACACCCACCTGGGGCCAGGGCTGGTCAGAGGACGGCGAGGCGGCGGAGCCGGAGGGCTGGGGCGGGGTATAAATGCCGGTTTTCGCCACCGGCTGTGGGGCCGGTGGGGCGAATTGGGTCTGCAGGGTGCGATCGCACAGGGCCATCAGCCCGTGGCGCAGATTGGCCACCCCGCCTTCAATCAGATAGCGCCAGAGGCCATGGGCCACCGCTAACGGCACCGTGGAATGGCTCATTAAGTCGGGGTCGGGGCGATCGTCCCCTGGCAGCACGATCAGCGATATGCCGTGGGTTTGCGCGATCGCCCGCGTCACCTCTAGACCGTAAGACCAGTAAGCTCGTCCGCCCAGCAGACGCAAAACAATCACCTGCGCCTGGGCCAGCACCCTGTCGCCATAGGCATCGATCGCCAGTTCTTGCTGCAGCTGCAGCAAATTCACCACCCGTAATTCCGGCGCAGCGGAGGGCCACTGGGCTGCCACCCGCGCCAAACACTGAATGTCGGTATCGGCAGTCGTCATGAAAATGAGCGGGGCGGGGCTCTGCTCGACAAAAATGACCCCGTCAGTGTCCGGTGTCCAGCCACCAGGGGTTGCGGCCAATCGATGCATCGTTAAAATCCGCAGCGGCGAGTGAAATCTGAAGGAACTCTGGTGTCTCGCGGAGGAAACCCCATCGAAAGCTACCATGAGTTCCATGTTTTGAACGACGGGGCGATGGGGCGTCAGGGCGATCGCCCCGTCGATCTGGTTAAGGCTGAGGGCACCGATGCCATGGTTGCTGGCTGTCATGTTTCTTTGCCCTGGGTGAGTAGAGCTAGGAGCGGCGGCAATGTGCTTTAAAGCTCGATCAGGCTTGCAAGAAGCAGGGTAGTGTCAGCAGTTTGAGCCATCTGACAAATTTGAGTAAACACTGGGTTAGGGCCTACGACCCTGGCTTTCGCAAGTCATGACTCTATTTCCCGACAATTCGGCCTTCGCGGTTCGACAGCTGTCGTTTGGCACTTACCATCGCTTACGGCGTTCGTTGCTGAGTCAGGCCCAGCAGGTGGGCGCGATTGGCGTGACGGAGGCCGATTTGAGCGCCGCCTGGGCAACGGTGACGGGCTGGCAAACCGTGGCGTTGGTGGTGACGCCGACCACGCAAGGATTGCTCGTCCAAAACAGCCTGCCGGTCTCAGCGTTGGCTAATTCCCTTGAACTTTTCTCCGTTGGCCTAGCCACGGGGCCGGACTGCCTCAAACAAGCACTCAATAGCCTCGTCACCATTGCTGCCACGGCTGAAGTGCGGCAACGACTGGATGAGGCGCAGCAACTGTTGAGCGATCGCTCAGCCGACTCCTGCGCTGAGTTGATGATGACCCTGCTGCCCCAGTTGATCGAACCGGGTAATTTAAGCCTCGAAACCTTCTTGGAGGAATCTTGGCAAGAGACCACCCCAGTGAGGACCGCCCAAGCTCAACTCGACCAAAAGCATGAACAAGAGCTACTGATTAACCAGATCATCGCTAAAATTCGTGACAGCCTCGATCTGCAGGCCGTGCTTTCGACCACGGTGGCTGAAGTACAGCAACATTTGGCGACGGATCGGCTGTTGATCTATCAGTTTCAGTCCGTCACGGCGGCGTCACCGTCGCCCTGGGGGCAGTCATCCCTAGACTCGACCGAGTCAACGCCCAAACCCCAAGGCTATGTGACCTACGAATCGTTATCGTCTGCTGCGATTGAGTCCGTGCTGCAATTTACGGAAGAACGCTGCTTTGACGATGCGGCCCAATGCCGCCAAAAGTATCAGGATGGTGTGCCCTTAGCGGTTAGTGATGTGCAGGCTCACTATCACGACACGCCCTGTCTGTTGAACTTTCTCCAAAAGGCTCAGGTGCGTGCCAAGGTGATTGTGCCAATCATCGTCCAAAACGAGCTGTGGGGGTTACTCATTGCCCACCAGTGCCACACACCGCGCTCTTGGCACCCCTCCGAACTCACGTTTTTGCGGCAGATTGCCCAGCATCTGGCGATCGCCATTCAGCAGGCCGAGCTGTATACGCAGCTGCGATCGCAAACTCAGTCGCTCGAAACCTGCGTGATTAACCGCACCCAGGATTTGAAGGACGCCTTGGCGGCGGCCCAGTCGGCTAACTTCACCAAAAGTGAATTTTTGGCCACCATGAGCCATGAGCTGCGCACCCCACTGACCTGCATCATTGGCATGTCGGCCACGCTGCTGCGCTGGTCTTTAGGTGAGCTGAATGCCCGGCAGCGCACCTATTTGCAGACGATTCACGATAGCGGTGAACGGCTGCTCGTGGTGATCAACAACATTTTAGAAATGTCGAAGATCGAGTCGGGGCGCATCGTGCTCGAAGTCCGCACGTTTTCGCTGACGAGTCTGTCGCAACAGGCGATCGAACCCTTTCGCAAACTGGCGCGCGATCGCAGCATGTTCCTGAATTTTGAATCGACGCTGTTGCCCGATCAAGATACGTTTACCGGTGACCCCCGGCGGATTCAACAAATCTTGAGTAACTTGCTGAGCAATGCCCTCAAATTTACCCACGACGGTGGCCAGGTCAACCTGCGACTGCGCCGCGAGCAGCAGATGGCGATTTTCCAGGTCGAAGATACCGGTATCGGCATTCCCGAACATCAAATCTCTCGGCTATTTGAAACCTTTCAGCAACTCGAACCCAGTCGACAGCGCCAATATCCGGGCACGGGGTTAGGCCTCGCCCTGACCAAGCAGCTGATCGAACTGCATGGGGGCTCGATCACTGTTAACTCGCGGGTGGGCGTCGGCTCAGTGTTTACGGCCCGGCTGCCGCTGCAGCGGTTGGCGGCTGAGGTTCACCCCCAACCCAAGCTGCCTGCGGTGCCAGCCCCCAAGACAGCGCCGGTAACCGGTCGCATCGTACTGGTTGAAGATCAAGAAGATACTGCTGGCGTGATTTGTGATCTGCTAACGGCAGCTGACTATCAGGTCATTTGGATGATCGAAGGCTCGCGGGTGGTTGAGCAAGTTGCGCTCTTGCAGCCTGCCGTCGTGATTATCAATATGGATCTGGGCAGCATCAACGGCAGACGAGTCGTCGAAGCGCTGCGGGAAGCCTTGATTACCTCTAAGGTAAAAATCTTGGCCTTGCGCAGCCGCCAAGAACCGCAAGAACCGCCCCACGACGTCGATGCCTCGATTACCTTGCCGTTAGAGCCAGAATGGTTACTGGAAAAAGTGAACGCACTGATTTGGACGACTACGTTTTAGATTGGGCTGAGGTCGATGCATGCCGATGTTGGCGCGGGCAAGCAGTATCGGTAACCGAGTCAGGTCAAGGGACTCCAGGTTTCTGCAGGCGTGTTTTGACCCGCTCCATATATAGCAAGCCGCAGTTTGATGAGGTCACCACAGATGGCTGAAATCGCCATCTGATCGGCCTTTAAATCCCGACTTCGGCATTCCGAATTCTGCTGTAATTTTGCATGCCGATCGCGGCATGGCGCCGGGAATTGCCCTTCGCGAAGCAGATGCTGCTGTCGTTAGTGACTTTTTGTCGCCGTGAGCAAGGTTGATTTTGAGTGGCTTTAGCTGGGGCAACTTGCTGGGTGCTGATCAGGGGAGCGATCGCGCGATCGCCGTGTAAATTTTTTCGACACTGTTGCCCTCATGGCTGGGGTAAACCGTCTGGTGAGAACCCGACACGATCTGGCCAATGCCTTGATTTCGCAGTGTTTTCTGCTGATCGCAAAGAACGCTGCCGAGCGCAGATCTGGAGCGTTCTTTGCGCCGATCAGTCGATGGCTGAAGTGAGACTTTTCTGAAAACTGCGGTACTCTTAATCGTCGTTGGATTGTACGTCACCGGATCAATTCAATCCTTCCCTGATCATCTCTACCGGCTAAGTTCTTAATCATGAAGCGTTGGTTTCATCTTGGGCGTCTTGCATCTGGTCGAGGCCTGTCTACCCCCTCAAAGTCGGCCCTCGCGCGTCGCGTTTCGACGCTGGTCTGGGTATTAGCTGCAGCCTTGGTCACGATGCTGGTGCACTTTGGCTATCAGCCCGCGATCGGGCAAGCTGTTGAGCCTTTAGCGACGGCTGATGTGGCCGTAGGCCATCTCTGGCACGAAGCCTCCTTCCCGGTAGAAAATTTTCAGGCTTATACCTCGCCGTTTGGCTACCGCTCCGATCCCTACGGGGGCAGCCAGCGCTTTCACTATGGGTTAGATTTGGCCGCTCCGATGGGCAGCTATATTCGCAACTGGTGGGACGGACAGGTGATCGAAGTCTCTGACGACAGCACCTGCGGTACGTCGGTGGTGGTGCAGTCGGGTAACTGGATGCATATTTACTGTCATATGCAAGGCCATGTCGTGACGGAGGGCGGGGGGCGTTATATGGTCGATAGCGGCGGCAATCTCCGCATTCGGGAAGGGCAAGCCGTGGGCACGGGTACACGCATTGGGCGCATTGGCATGACCGGGCGCACGACCGGCCCTCACCTGCACTGGGGCATGAAGTATGACGACAATTGGGTTGATCCGGCGCTTGTTTTGCATGCGATGTACAGCAGCCAGCAGGTATCGGTACGCGCCAATTAGTCGGGGGGTGGCACTGCAAAACCCCGACAGCAACGGCTGAACCCTGATAGAAAACTGTCTGTTCTAGAGTGTGGTTTGAGCCCAGCATGACTAACGCTTGAGTGCCAGGGTCAGGCCGTCGCCGACGGGTAGCAAACTCAAATCAATGCGATCGTCGCCGTGGAGCTTTTGATTCAAAGCTCGCATGCGCCGAGTGCGATTGTCGGTGACGGTGGCGGCGGCTACGCGACCTGACCACAACACATTGTCGATCACAATCAGACCGCCTGATCGCACTAGAACGAGCGCTTGCTCGTAGTACAGGTCGTAGTTGCTTTTGTCGGCGTCGATAAAGGCAAAGTCAAAGGTATTCGCTTCGCCGGTGTCGATCAGCTGCTGCAGCGTGTCCAGGGCCGGCCCAAGGCGGAGGTCGATTTTATCGGTGACGCCCGCTTTTTGCCAAAACTGTCGGGCGATCGCAGTGTAGTCTTCACTCACGTCGCAGGCCACCAGCTGGCCGGTCGGCGGCAGCGCCAGGGCCACCGCCAGCGCACTATAGCCGGTAAACACCCCAACCTCTAAGGCCCGATGCACATTGGCCAGCTTGACCAACAGCGCCATAAACTGACCCTGCTCGGGGGAGATTTGCATTTGGCTCATGGTATGGCTGGCCGTGTATTGGCGCAGCTCTGCCAGCACCGGCGACTCTCGCAGCGACGCTGACAGCAGATAGTCGTAAAGCTCGGGCGCTAGCCCAATTGAGCGGTTAGACATGGGCCCGTATTGCCTACCGTTGCAGAAATCTCTTGCAAACTACCACGTGATGGCGAGTTGCATGCGACCAATGAGCTCAGACGGAAATCTGGGCGTTGCTGATTTCAAGTATGAATTGAATCGCCAGCCAGAAGAATGATACGAATTGATGCACCATTTACTGCGGAGAGCGGGCATCTTGCCCGTGGTCTCGAACACCGCACTCATACTGCGGTTCAGCCATGCTGACGGAAATCTGCCCATGCGGTGAAACGAGAGGACAGATTTGTCCGGTGCCCCTGTCTTGCTGGAATCTTAAGCGGGCATCAGGAATTCAATCATTGAGATTCGGCATTCACCTGTGGCGATCGCGGTGGTTCGCTGCCCGCCAACGACTTAGGCGCCAAGCCACTCATGGCGGACAGCAGCCAGCGGGAAACGCTTCCATCGGATTTCGCTGGCTGTGCAGATTCGTTTTCTGCCCAGTCTTAGCTTAAGATTAAATTAACAATTGGGCAGTCCTATGGAAAGCACTCAGTTTGTTCAACTTTCGGCGATGCCGGGCTGGATCATTGGCGTCAGCCATAGCCACGAACAGGGTTACCAGTGCTGGATCATCAATTCAGCTTTAGACGTGTTGAACGATGGATATCGCTACACCACCAGCAGTGCCGCGCTCATGGCGGGGCGTTCCTTTATTGAACGGCAGCATGATGTCTAGCGCCCGGCCCAACCGCAAAATTTCGGTGTGAGGCCTGCTCCGCAGCGGCGCGATCGCGGTAACAAAATGTTGAGACCGAAAAATCTTTTGAATTATGAATTTCACTCTGGGTCTGAGTGCGGATATCCCTCGAGCGACGAAAGCAAAGGTCTACCATATATATTGATGATGTAATAGGAGCAATCCTGGTTCTGATGACCGCTGCTGATCACGACAATTGAGGCAACAGCCGTTAGCAGATAGTCAGGATCGACGACAGCCATCGGTGGCGTTTCATACAGCAGGGTCGGCGCTGGCACGACAAGCTGAGAGACGAGCAAACAGTTCGAGCGCACAGTTAGGGATACGGGACGAACGAGGAGACACGAGACGAATGGGCAAAGTTGTGGGGATTGACCTGGGTACAACCAACTCAGTGGTCTCGGTGATGGAGGGCGGCAAGCCTATCGTCATTGCCAATGCAGAAAGCATGCGGACAACCCCTTCGGTCGTGGCGTTTAGCAAAGACGGCGAGCGCCTAGTGGGGCAAATGGCGCGGCGGCAGGCAGTCCTGAATCCCCAAAACACGTTTGCTGGGGTGAAGCGGTACATGGGCCGTAAGTACGGCGAGCTGTCAGCTGACTCGAAGCGCGTGCCTTACACCATTCGTCGGGGTGACAACAATGAAGTGCGCATCCAGTGTCCCCGATTAGAAAAAGAGTTTGCTCCCGAAGAGATCTCGTCGATGATTCTGCGGAAGCTGGCGGAAGAGGCGAGTCGCTACCTGGGTCAGCCGGTGACCGGGGCCGTAATTACCGTACCCGCTTATTTCAACGATGCGCAGCGACAGGCCACGCGCAATGCCGGTCGCATCGCCGGACTGGAAGTGAAGCGGATTTTGAACGAGCCGACGGCGGCGGCGCTCGCCTATGGCCTCGACCAGCAGTACAGCCAAACGGTGCTGGTGTTTGATCTGGGGGGCGGCACCTTCGACGTGTCGATTCTTGATGTGGGTGACGGCGTCTTTGAGGTGCGCTCAACCGCGGGGGATACACAGCTCGGCGGCACCAACTTTGATAAGAAGATTGTGGATTGGCTGGCGGATGATTTTTTGGCAGCGGAAGGCGTGGATCTGCGCCGCGATCGCCAATCATTGCAGCGCCTAACCGAAGCCGCTGAGAAAGCCAAAATTGAGCTTTCTGGCGTGAATGTCACGGAAATCAACCTGCCCTTTATCACCGCCACCGCTGACGGACCGAAGCATTTAGAGACGACCCTGTCGAGATCGCAGTTTGAAGGTTTATGTGGCGATCTGATGAGTCGGTTGCGGGGGCCGCTGAAGCAGGCCCTGACCGACGCCGGGCTCACCCCCGACCAGATTGATGAGGTGGTGCTGGTGGGCGGCGGTAGTCGCATGCCCATGGTGCACGACATGGTGCGATCGCTGATTCGGCGACCGCCCAACCAAAACGTCAATCCGGACGAAGTGGTAGCGGTCGGAGCGGCCATTCAAGCGGGCATTCTCACCCAAGAAGTACAGGACATATTGCTGCTCGACGTCACGCCCTTATCCTTGGGCCTCGAAACCATTGGCGGCGTGATGAAAAAGGTGATTCCCCGCAATACGACGATTCCGGTGCGGCGCTCAGACATCTTCTCCACCTCAGAAAATAATCAGACGATGGTGGAAGTGCATGTGCTGCAGGGCGAGCGCGAAATGGCGGCTGACAATAAAGCCCTGGGCCGCTTCAAGCTAATGGGCATTCCCCCGGCCCCGCGCGGCGTGCCCCAGGTGCAGGTAGCCTTTGACATCGACGCTAACGGCATTTTGCAAGTCTCCGCGATGGATCGCACCACCGGGCGCGAACAAAGCCTCACCATTCAAGGTTCTGCCACCCTCAGTGAAGAAGAGGTGCAGCAGATGATCAAAGATGCGGAGGAGTTTTCAGACACTGATCGCCTCAAGCGTGAACAGGTTGAAAAGCGTAACCGGGCCGAGGCCCTGACTTACCAAGCCGAGCGGGTGCTGCGGGAAGTTGTACTGGACTTTGGTATGCAGTTTGCCCGCGATCGTCGCCGGCGGGTTGAGCGCCTGATTCAAGAGCTGCGGGAATGCCTCACCAATAACGACGAACGGGGCATCGACATCACCCAAGCCGAACTGCAGGATGAGGTCTACGAGCTGAATCGCGAAGCCTACCTCTACGAAGACGACACCGAAGAAACCGGCCTGCTCGGCCAAATTGGGGGCACCCTGAAGAGCACCTTTCTGGGCGATGATAACGAGTACGATCGCTACGAAGATAGCTGGTCACGGCGGCCCGCTTGGGACGATGACGCCTGGAACTACGATCGCCCCCGCCTCACCGGAACGCCCCCCGCCAACGACTATTACAGCGCCCCGCCCCCGCCGCGCTATCAGCCCAATGCCTATGGCTCACCGGGCAGCAGTGACCCCTATCGAGCCCCCGCTCGCTCCAGTTGGAATGAACCGCCGATCTACGGCAATGATCGCCCCCGCGACCCCGGCTATGGTCGTCCCCCGACTAATCCGAGCCCGCCCCCCGCTCAGAACTATCCGCCCGAGCGCTACGGTGCCGATGTCAGCGGCTATGGTGATGCCGGTCGGGGCCGCGCCCCGAATCCAGACGCGCGTCCTGCCGCCGATCCCTGGGGTGAGCCGGAGCCCTATGGCGCGCCCCGCCCGCCCGTTGGTAATCGCAATGAGCGCGATTGGAACCGTCCCCCAGGCCCGCCGCCAGCGTCGCGATCGCCGCGTGATCTGCCCCCCCGTGATTCGGCCTCGGCGGGTCGCGATCGCCCCAGCAGTGCCCCGCCTGCGGGCTACAACAACGGCTATGATGACGATTGGGGCGATGAGGATGAGTGGCTGTAGCCGCCCCTTCCGGCAGTCTATGCCCCCGTCGCTAGCTGAGAACACTCAAGACTTGATCCATTGGGATGGATCAATGCTGAAACTGCGTTTATGCAAAACTTTCGCAACTACTTTGAAATTTTAGGGGTCACTCAAACCGCTTCGTCCGCTGAGGTGAAGCAGGCCTATCGTCAGCTGGCCCGGAAGTATCACCCTGACCTCAACCCTGGCGATCAGGCCGCTGAGGAACAGTTCAAACTGCTGGGTGAGGCTTACGAAATTCTCTCTGACCCTGAAAAGCGATCGCAATACGAAGAGTACAGCAGCTTTTGGAAGCAAAAGGGCTTTCGCCAGCGGGTTAGTCAGTTTTCCTTCAACAACCTAGAGTTTGGCGATCTGGGTGACTTCAACTCCTTTGTGGATCAGCTGCTCAACCGCCGAGGTGAATCGTCTCCTAATGGCAATGGACGCTCCGCAGAGGCTCCGCGCTATCGCCGCGAACCGGCCTCGTCACCGCGCTCCGGGAGTGAGCCCCGAACGGCAACAGCTCGCCCTAACCTGCGTCGGGATGCGGAGGCGACACTCACCGTGCCGCTAGAGCGCGCCTATGCCGGAGGACAAGAACGGATTCGGCTCGAAGATGGTCGGGCGATCGAGGTCGAGATGCCGCCCGGCATGGTCACCGGCCAGCGCATTCGCCTCAAGGGGCAAGGTATTGGCGGCGGTAACCTCTATCTGCGCATTGAGGTGGAACCCCATCCGCTGTTTAAGCTCACGGGCAATGATGTGTTCTGTCGCATTCCGGTGACGCCCAGTGAGGCGACCCTGGGGGACACTATCACGGTGCCCACGCTGGATGGGCCAGTGCAGCTCACGATGCCCGCTGGCGTGCAGACCGGTAAGCGCCTGCGACTCGCTGGACGTGGCTATTTAGTGGGGCGCGATCGCCGAGGGGATCAAATCGTTGAGGTTGAAATTGTCGTGCCGCCGACGGTGAGCGATCGCGAACGGGCTCTTTACCAAGAGCTGAGAGAGATTGAATCCTTCAACCCTCGCACGGCTCTGCTGCAGCCTCGGCAAACCGTTGCTCGCTAAGCCTCAACTGCCTATCTCATTGCAGTCACAGAACCAGATCAATTACTCCACGCAGAGAATCTGCCTCATTTCATCCTAGGGCGGAAACGCGACTCGTCGGAGCCCTTTGGCGATCGCCCTTATCTTCCTAACCCGTTTTCCTACTGGAACAGCAGGGCTATTTCATCCTTGCAAAAGAACATTCTGTGCTGGAAATTTAACGCGCCGGATCTGGATGAAAGAGTTCTCGCCCCACAATATCGAGGGTTTCCGGTTTCCTGACTGTCATGAAACTACCCTCCCAAAGAAGGCAGAGATTAATGAATCCTCGACGAATCACGCTTAGCAAGCAGGCAGTTTGCTAAGCGCGACCTGGACTACAGCTTAAAGCCGTCGGATAGCCAGTCCTGTGGTTTGAGAAACACATCGTACAGCTGCTGCTCCGGCGTATCGGGCTCAGGCTGATAGCTGTATTCCCAGCGCACGAGGGGCGGCAGCGACATCAAGATCGATTCCGTTCGGCCATTGGTTTGCAGCCCAAAAATCGTACCCCGGTCATAAACCAGGTTGAATTCTACATAGCGGCCCCGGCGATAAAGCTGAAAATTACGCTCGTGATCGCTATAGGGGCGGTCTTTAGACTGCTCTGCAATTGGTACATAGGCGGGCAAAAAGGCTTGGCCGCAGTCACTCACAAAGGCAAACAGCTCTTCCCAACTGCGCTGGGGCAGGTCACCCACTTGCTGGCTGTACTGAGCCGCCTCACCGGTCTCATTCGGCCCCCGATAGAGCTGGCCTAAGCCATCTTGATAGTCAAAGAAAATACCCCCTACCCCGCGCGTTTCGTTGCGGTGCTTGAGGTAAAAATATTCGTCACACCACTGCTTAAAGCCGGGATAGTAGTTGGCCTGGTGGCGATCGCAGGTGGCCTTCAGCGTCCGGTGAAAATGCTGGACATCCGCCAAGTTGGGATAGTAAGGCGTGAGGTCAATACCGCCGCCAAACCACCAGACCGGCCCGGCTTCAAAATAGCGGTAGTTGAGGTGAACGGTGGGAATGTAGGGATTATGGGGATGTAACACCATGGACGTGCCGGTGGCATAAAAGCCGTGACCCGCCGCTTCGGGACGCTGCACCAAAATTGAGGGGGGTAACTGCTCGCCCCACACCTCTGAGAAGTTGACGCCGCCCTGCTCAAACACGGCGCCCTGCTTGATCACGCGCGAGCGACCGCCGCCGCCCTCGGGGCGTTCCCACTGATCTTGTTGAAAGGTGCCCCCCCCGTCTAACGCCTCTAGCCCCTGACAAATCTCATCTTGAATACCCTGCATAAACTGACTGACGCGATCGCGAGAATCAGCCGGAGGGGCAGCCGGTGTAGGCGAGGTCGATTGAGAGCGCTGAGGCGCAGAAAAAGTCGTCATAGGGTGACAATCCTAATCAGCAGGGTGATGTAGTGAATCGCAGCGTTAAGGTCGGGCCGAAAATCGCGTCAAGCGAGACCTCATTAGCTGCAAATCCCCCCTAGGTATGCCACACTTTTGATGGCTGGCAAGGATGTTTTGAAACGGGATACTGACGACCTGGAAGAACCCATGGAAGCCGCCGCTCAAATACAACCAATCCCTTGACCTAGCAGGAATTGAACGATTTTTACCCTACCGTGAATCGAGGGTTGAATGGCTGCTCAAAAACATTTCTCAATATTGAGAAGCCTAAATTTTTGAGACGGGAACCCGAATCAGCACCGCTAGTGATTGAACATTAGCAAGACATTGACGTCAATGTATTAACGCTTACAATTCCCCAGACTCAAATATTTTGGCAATACGACTCTAAAACGTCGCTGGGAGACGATGCCAGTCTATTACCGCAGGCTAGAAAACGTTCTTTCTATTAAGACCATCGTCACATTTCCTCACCATGAAAGTTTTTCGTTTTTTGAGACGGCAACCCCCTCGTTCAATTCACTCGCCTCAGGCCCCTAACGCTGACGCTAAGCAGTCTTTTTATCAGACCTATCAGGCACTCAGCTCCGCCCCAGTCGAAACGCTTTGGCAAACCCTGATTAACCTGGCTGACCTAGCCTCTTGGCATCCGCTGATTGAGAGTACCAATGCCCCTCGCGGCCTGATGGCCAAACCCGGTTTGATTTATCGGGTGTTTCCCCGCTGGTTACCCATCCCTATTCGCATTTTTATCGAGCGCGTCTCTCCCCACGAGCTAATTAGCGTTCGGTTGTTTCCGGTGCCAGGACTTGAGGAGCGCGTTGTCTATCGGCTGGACTCGACGGTGTGGGGCACTCGGATTTCCTATTCCATCAGTCTGCGTGGCTGGCTGTCGCCGGTGGCTTGGTCAGTGCTCAGACCCTTTGCCTCTAGGATGGCCGCAGCGATCGCCCGCGCCGCTGAAGAGGCGACAACCACAGCGCTACCCAGCCAAAAGCCGAGTCCTGAAGTCTGGTAAATCGTCATTTACAAGCCCCCGTCGAGCGATAATGGCAAAAGTTCTGTGGGCAGGGTCAGACCTCGATTCAGACTCTGACCGGCCCGCTGCTACAGCATCATGTAAGAGGACTCAGAGGCCAGCGTCGGCGGCGTCAACTCGTGGTAAATCGCTTCCACCTGAGAGACGTTTTTGGTCAGGGTATAGCGTTCGAGTACCCGCTGTCGGGCCTTTTGACCTAATAAGCGCGTCATTTCGGGATGGTCGCGAAAGATCGGCAAAATGGTTTGCAGCTGATGGCTCACTCGCTGAGTATCAATCACGATGCCCGCGCCATCTTCCAAGACTTCTCCGTCGGCTCCCGCATCGGTGGCAATGCAGGCCGTGCCGCAGGCCATTGCTTCTAGCAGCGACAGCGACAATCCTTCCACCAGAGAGGGCAGCAAAAAGGCATCAGCCCCGCGCAGAATATCGATGCGGCGGGCTTCATCTTTGACAAACCCGAGCCAATGAATTGAAGCATCGTGACCATAAAATAGTTTCAAGGATGACTCTAAAGGGCCATTCCCCACGATCGCCAGCAGGCAATCAGGCCCCATCTGAGCTTGTCGCCACGCCCGCAGCAAGGCCTCAACGTTTTTCTCCGGAGAGAGACGGCCCTGGTAGACCAGCAGTTGGCGCACTTGCAAAGTCGATTTGATCGCCGATGGGCCAGGCGAATACTTCCCCACATCGACGCCGTTTGGAATCACGGCTAGCGTCTCTGGGGGCACCCCCAAACGGATCAATAAATCGCGCTGCAGTTTAGAAAAAACAATCACGCGATCACAGCGGGCCAGCATTGGGGCGTAGACCTGATAGGTGACGTGCTGAGCACCCGAACTCAAGGTTCTAAGCTTGCGATCAAAGGCAGGGTGGAACGTCACTACCAAGGGCAATTGCAAAGACGCACAGATTTCGGGCAGTCGAAAGTCTAAGGGCGACAGCGTCAGCGAAGCATGAACGACATCGGGCTTTACCCGTTCTAAAGTATTGTGCAGCAGCCTGCCGGATTTCCAGGCTGGCACCGTCAGAATTTGCGACTTGAACAGAAACGGCAGAGCCACTTCCTGGCAAAGGGGTGCAGATGTGGAGCGCCCCCAAGCACCAGCGGCGTCAGGCTGCGGCTGACCGTGATCAAAGTGTAGAAAGGTGACCTGGTAACCGCGCTCTAGCAACGCTTGAGTAATTTCTCGGCTGTAGGTGACATTTCCACAAAACGGTGATTTTTTGCCAAGCCATGCTACATGCATCTAACAGGGAAGAAGCCTTTTTATCCGCTGATTGCGGGCAGTTGACCAACAATCACCTAAAAACTAGGCGCGATCGCCCTCTTGCTCAGCCAGAGAGGCGTCTACCGTGCTGTCATCACCCGTACCGGCACTATACCAGGTCAGCAGACCCCCCGTGGCGGTGGCCCCACCCAGGAGCAGCAGAACCAGCGGTAGCCCGAGCCAGCTTTCGGCAATGCTGGCGAGGGCCAAGGGGAGACTCAGGGCAATGTTGACCACGTTATTTTGTAAGCCAAACACCTTGCCTCGCATGGCGGCTGGCGTTTCTTCTTGAATCGTCGTCTGCATGGGAATCCCAATGGAGGCCGCAAAGAATCCCAATAGGGCAATGAGCGCCAGGATCGGCCAGAGTTGCTGTGTCACCCCCGCCATGGCCGCTAACACCCCCGCCATGCCCAGAGAACCGAAAAGGCTGAGTCGTCCTCGATTAAGCCGCTGCCCAAACTGTCCAATCACCGCTGCGCCCACTGCCATGCCGGCCCCCGCCGCCGCGAGTAAAAAGCCAAACTGTGATGACTTGATTGCGGGCATCACTTCGGCTAAGCGCACGGCTAACACAGCCAGGGCCGCAAACACAGAAAACAGTAAGACCAGCTGCAGAATGGCATTGCGTACCACTGGCTTCTGCCCCAGATACCGCACTCCTTCTTTAATGTCTTCCCAGGGGTGAGGGGCATCGTGGGGCGTCAGATTTTCTGTCGGCGGATTAACAAATAGTAAGAGGAGGCCCGCCACGGCATAGCCGCCTCCTACTAGCACTGATTTGCCCCAGCCGGCACCGCCATCGATCGCGGCCAAAGCAGCATCAGCCAAACGCAGCAGCGGCTCCCCAATGGCAAAGCCCACAATCACCGACGCCATCATGGTGGTGGTGTACAGCGAGTTGGCAGAGAGCAATCGCGACTTTTTGACAATGAGGGGAATGAGCGCCTGCTCGGCTGGGGCAAAAAACTGCGTCAGCGTTGACACCGCGAACGTAATTGCCAAGAGCAGCCCAAACCCCACCGGCACCGGCCCAATTTGACCCCAATCTTGCGCCAGCCACAGGCCCAGGGGCAAAGCGATGACTAGCGACCCCCGCAATAGATTCGTGAAGACTAAAACGCTCTGCTTGTTCCACCGATCCACATAGACCCCAGCTAGTGACCCAAACAGCACCGCCGGAATCGTAAAGGCCACCATCACCGCTGACACCCAACCACTAATGGCTTGGCCCGGGGCCTCAAAGCGACTGCCAATGATGGCAATCATCAACACCAGATAGACCTTATCGGCCAGTTGCGAAAAGATTTGACCACTCCACAGCACTAAAAAGCTGCGGTTTTGGAGCACTGGCCAAAATCCACTATCGGCTGACGTGGCCGCTTCTGAAAACGCGGAGGCATCCCCTTCAGTCGCTGCAGCCAGACCGGGCGCAGGCGTTGCTGCGGCCGAGTCATTGTTCGAGAGCGGGGATTCAGAGTCGCGCAACATTCAACTATCTCAAGGGGCCGCAATAGGAAAGCAAGCATCAATCAGCGCCGCTGATCGAATCGGACGGTCAAAGTGATATTCGGCATACTGACGCAGCAGCCGTTCGAGTTTGAGCCAGGTGACTCTGGCGGCCACTTCCTCAACGGCAGGAAGCCAGGGCATCGGGGCCTCAACGGTTGAGTAACTCAACTGCTGTAACAAACTCAGCTCTTGAGCGGTGATCAGCGTGGGCGGGACATGACGAGACGATCGCCCTTGCCCGACTCGCGAGTTACTTCTAGCGTACCGTCCGACGGGCATTCTCGCTCGGGGCGACGCCCTTGGTAGCTGGGCCATCTGTTCAAGGCTGACTAACCCGCCAGACACGGCACTAAACCCCACTTGCCAATCAGGCTGGGTCGGGTCGGGGGCAATGTCAACCTGGCTGACGCTGCAGCGATCGAGGTCTGGCGCTACCCCAGCGGCAATCAAAAGTTGCACAATCCCCTGTGTCAGGGCCGCCAGAATGTCGTTTCCCTTAGCCTGCTCTAGCTGCTGGAGTTGTGCTACCAGCAGCCCAAAGAGTTCTTCCTGAGGTTGTTCGCTGAGTGCCTGACACAGCACTAACTCTGCCAAATACTGACTCGCGGTCAGCCGCGCTAGGTCAGCCGATAGGCCAGGAAAGGAGCGGATTGTTTCTGCCTGCACCAGTTTGTCTAAGCTTTTGCCCTGAACGATAAACAGCTCATTGACCACAAACTGACTGCTACGTCCCCCCAAGCGCGATTTGTGTTTGCGCGCACCGGGTACGATTACCCGCACAAGGCCTTGCTCAATCGTCAAAATCGTGACGAGGCGATCGGTTTCGCCCATGGGCATGCCCTTGAGATTGATTCCGGTGGCTTTGTATGAGCGACTCATAAACGGCGAGGATTTTCGGCAAGTTTATCGAAATTAAGCGTTGAGAACTCAGTTGAAGAGCGGTTCAGTAATATCGTCACGACATAGTGAAATGATGCAGAACTGCGCAATAGACTACGAGTTTTGCAAAGCTTACCAGGATTCAACGGCAGGTATTGAGAGCACTCTTGGTGGGCTTTGAATGAGTTTGGCAAAGGTTTTTCAAAACCACGTTTCAGCGAGCAAGAGGACAGCAAGCCGATGGCGGGAACCCAAAAGCTCGACTAAAACCGCTTGCCGCTCGGTGACTCTCATTCTCAGCCTTGCTGCCATCGGTGGCGACTCGGTTGCACTGGCGGTAAAGCGGTTTGTCGCTCTAGTTAACATCAAGCGGTGCTGATTCTGAGCAAGGAAGCCATTTTTGCCTTATTGCCTAGAATTGCCCGCCCCACTGATACCAATGCTCTGAAACTGGACTACAGATCTTCTCTTCCTTGCGACTCCGCTCAAGGAACGTCGGCTGAGCGGAGTCGTAAGCCCGACGGGCAGGCCAGGCCAACCCGCAGTGTCTCCGACTGGGAGAAAGCCGACTTGTCTGTGTCGCTGTAATTTGTAGAACTGATGTGACGTGTTTGTCCCACTTGCTGGCACAGACACGTCACATCAGCGGCGGATGGCGGGCGGGCGAGTGGCCTCTGCCGATTTTATTGGGGGCGATCGCGACAGTTCACCAGGGCGCTGCCGCTGAGAGATTGGTGCCCAGAAAGACGTCTCAAACGGTGAGATCGGAGTAAACTGCAAGCGGTAGACTTGAAGCATACGGCTCAGGATTGATTAGTGATTCAGCTGGTGATTGGGTTGAATGTAGTAATCGCCCTGCTTGGGTTTGGTTTAGCCTGGCGCATCTGGCGGCTAAAACGCACACTGACGTCAGCAACTGTCGTCATTGCCGCGTGGGAACGCCATGTCCATGGCTTGCTCGATTCCCAAACCACGCCTGCTTTGATTTTGCAAGGGCAACGGGCAACAGCTTCTACCCGTCAGCGATATTTCCAGTTACAGCGGCAGCTACAGCAGCTACAAAGGATTTTTGCGATCGCCTTGATGATTTTACGGTTTTGGCCGCAAGGCTCTCGCCGACCGCAGCACAGACCGTAATCAGTGACTCAACGGGAGGCCCATTGCGACGGCCTCGCAGCGCTCAGACCGAACCCCCATCGCAGTGGCTTAACAAGGAGTTGCAACCCATGGCAGACAATAAATCTGGAGCATTTTTAGGTGGTGTCATCATCGGGACGGCCATTGGCACTGTAACGGGCCTACTGGTCGCGCCGCGCCCAGGCCGAGAGACCCGACAATTTTTGCGCAAATCAGCCGATGCCCTGCCTGAAATGGTTGAAGATCTGGCCACCTCCCTACAGTTACAGACCGATCGCCTGTCAGAAACGTCGCTGCGGCGCTGGGAAGCCACGCTGATCCGCCTACGCGAAGCGATCGCGGCAGGTCAGGCAGCGTCTCAACGCGAGTATGCCGATTTGGTTGGCCCCGATGCCGCTCCCTCAAACGGTTACGAAGACTAATGCCAAATGGTTTTAGAACGCCGCTGTGATTGATCCTGTTTTTTGGTTAGTGCTCTCGTTGGTGCTGGTGTCGGTGAGTTTGACAGCAGTGCTGGTGGTGCTAGTGCCCGCCGTCCGAGAGCTTAGCCGCGCCGCTCGCAGCGTCGAAAAGCTGTGCGATACGCTTAACCACGATTTGCCGCCGACGCTAGAAGCCATTCGCCTCACCAGTGTTGAAATCAACAGCCTCACCGACGATGTGAACGAAGGCGTGCAAAATGCGGGCCGAGTGGTTCAGCGTGTCGATGAAAGTGTCAGCACGATGCGCGTGCAGGCCAAACGAGCGCAGATTGGCACCCGTACCCTGGTCGCTGGCCTCAGTACGGCTTGGACAACCTTTACCCAACCGGTAACCAATGGCGATCGCTCAACTGGCCAGTCAGCTAAACCAACCCTCAACAACCCGACGCCCCATCAGGACGCTCAGCCTGTGGTCGAGCCCTCATCATCAGTCTCACCGCCGCCAGCCCCAGCGCCTGACAGCCGCCCTGTGCCTCCCTCCTCAGCGCCATCGACTGAGGCTCAGCAACTCGCTGCTCACCCCCAAACCGCGACGGACGCACCGGGAAATAACGAGACTCTCTAGACGCTCTCACCGGGATTTTCTGAGAATCTGTAGACTGATCCCTTAGAATAAGTTAAACATCTGTAACAAACGAGAGTCGAAATGAGTCAGACTCTCAAACAGTCAGCTAATTTACGCGTGGAATATATGGGCATTTCGATGGGTTATTGGGTGAAGGGACAGCCGCTCCGGTGGCTGCTGGCGGTTTGGGTGAGTGTGGCCTGCTGGTCGTTTGCTGCCGCCCCTGCCGCTGCCTATGACAATCCCGAACTCTTGCCCGAAGAGCCCACCCTCATCATTGATCTAGCGAAGTCGCTCAGTGGTGCCGAGGAAGCACGACTTAACGACCGGCTACAAAACTTTGAAGAGGAGAGCGGCTGGAAGCTCAGGGTCTTAACCCAGTACGATCGCACCCCTGGTCGCGCTGTGAAGGAGTACTGGGGGTTAGACGAGCGCAGTGTGCTACTGATCGCTGACCCTCGGGGCGGCAACTTGCTCAACTTCAGCGTGGGCGATGCTCTGTTTGACCTGCTACCCCGCACCTTTTGGATTGAGCTGCAAACGCGCTACGGCAACCAGTTTTTTGTCCGCGATAATGGGGAAAATCTGGCCATTATTGAAGCGTTGGGAGCGATCGAAACCTGCCTGCGTAAAGATGGCTGCGTTGTCGTGCCTGGCTTGCCCCAAGAGCAGTGGATTTTGACATTGATTACATCAGTCGTCGGTGGCGTCATTGCCGGATTCGCCGGTCATCCCCGCAAGCCGGGTCAAATCATTGCCTGGCAATGGGTGCTAATTTTCTCTCCCCTATGGGGCATCCTCTTTTTCGCCTTTGGGCTCGGTCCTGTCGTCACGCGCACCAGTGACTGGATTCCTCTCACCCGCAACGTGACCGGATTCGCGATCGGTTTCCTGGTGGCCTTTCTCAGCCCTGGTTTAGGCGGCGACCCCTCGTCTACTTCAGAAACTTGATGACCCAGTGCTAACTCTGTGCCCTTCCGAGTTCAGCCCGTTATCGCCGAACTCGGGATGTATGTGGGGCATCCTACGACCGGGCTGCACAATTCTCTTGCTCCCCTTGGGAGAATTAACCAATATCGTGAATTCAGCCAACTTTCTTGGCACCAGAGCCGCCGAGATAGAGTACCACTCAAACCGTTTCCAGCCGCCTCTCTCAACAACCGCCTCCCGCCGCACTCCACCTTCCGAACTCCGAATTCCGAATCTCACCTTCCGAACTCCGTCTTCATCCGAACTCATCGAAACTTCACAAGGTTTGTATAAAGTTGTCGTAAAACTACGGAGATAGTGTTGACGCTGCCCAAACCCTATCCTCTATGGTGTTAGTGAATTGAGTCGCGTGATGGCAGGCTGGTCGAGCGATCGCTGACTTGCATAACGCTGTGATCTGGGAGTGGACGCAATGAAATCAGTCTTTGTTTCTACTGGTATTGCTGTTATGGCGGCGATCACCCCGTTAGAAGCACGGGCGGCCTCTTTTAGACAGTTATATGTCTTTGGCGACAGCCTGGTGGATGCGGGCAATATCTTTCGCGCATCTTCGGCACTATCACCCCTCGGTATTCCTCAATCGCCACCCTACGCTCAGCGCTTATCCAACGGGCCTGTCTGGGTCGAGTATTTAGCCGACTCCTTTGAATTAGAACCGGCTTTATTTGCCGATCTGCTACTGAACCCGCTCGCAACCGACGTGAGTGAAGGCATCCACTTTGGGGTGGGCGGGGCTAGTACCGGCACTGACAACACGGTGGTCCCCAACTTTCCACTCGATACGGGCGCTCTAGCTCAAGTCACTGCCTTCAGCAGCTTTGTTAACTTCTCTGGGGTGCCGCCTGCCGAGGATGCGCTGTTTGTTTATCTGGCGGGCGGCAACGATTTTGCCGGTAGTGAGGCCATACCTGCGGAAACTGACATTACCGTGCCGCTGCAAAATACCTCCACAGCGCTGCAAACTTTAGTCGGCAGTGGGGCCAAAAACATCCTCGTCAGTGGCCTGCCTGACCTGAGCCTGACGCCGCGCTTCTCAGGAACGCCTGAAGCGCCAACGCTCAGCAGCCGTGTGATTGACTACAACACTGCCCTGTCTGCTTTGGTTGAAGATTTTGTCTCAGCCACACCGGAGGTCAATTTCATTGACTTTGATCTGAATGGCGAATTGCTGAACGCGATCGCTAATCCCGATAAGTTTGACTTTGCCAATGTGACCGACGCTTGCCTGACTGATTACAGCTTTCCGGTTGATTTGGATGGCTTTACTGTGTGTGATGCTCCCGATCAATTTTTATTTTGGGACGATTTTCATCCCACCACTCAGGGGCACAAGTTCGTTGCGCAAGCAGCGTTGAGTCAGTTGCATGAACGTGATTCCGACCCTAAAGCGGTCTCGATTCCTGAACCGGGAATGGTCGGGGGCATGCTGGTGCTGATGGCGGCGGTAGGTGGCACTCGTTTACTCCGCCGTTGAGTTAGTCAGTTGAAGCTGGAGCCACCAATGCTGGCTCCAGCTTTCCTACTCCCGGCCCGCCGTCTGCGTCATCCTGGCTTGGCTTACGAGTGTCCGGCGTCTTTACCCCAAATTTCGCTGAGCCGCTGGTCGCGACCGCAGCCAAAGCGATAGACCTTGTAGCGCACGGGGTGAGTCTTGTAATAGTTTTGGTGATACCCTTCGGCGGGGTAAAACGTTGCAGCGGCTCGGATCTCAGTCGCCACTTCTGCAGCCAACTGGCCGGCGTCAGACAAGGTGGCTTTTGAGGCGATCGCGGCTGCTCGTTGCGCCTCATTTTGATAAAAGATCGCTGACTGATACTGACTGCCCTTATCGCAAAACTGTCCTCGGCGATCAACCGGGTCAACATTGTGCCAAAACACATCCAGCAGGGTTTCGTAGCTAACCTGACTGGGCTCATAGGTCACTTGAACGGCTTCGACATGCCCAGTTCTCCCGGCTGAGACTTGATAATAACTGGGATTTTCTACCGTACCGCCTGTATAGCCCGAGGTCGTGTCAATCACGCCAGGCAGCTCATCAAATGGCTGTTCCATGCACCAAAAGCAGCCTCCTGCAAAGACCGCAGTGGCAGTGGTGTCTTCAGTCGCAGCATCGACGGGAGCGGTGAATCCGAACCATAAAATGACCACCCCAAACAACACATTGATCCAACGTCGATTCATAGTTGAGCCGGCTCTAAAGCGGTGAGCATGAGTTTCTTTTAAAACCATGACACATTTTTTCCTAGAGTTTTAAGTCATCTTGGCCAGATAGTCAGACGATCATGGCTTAGTTCATGCAGAAGGGGCCTGAGGCTTAATCTCGAGGGCCGTGAACTGTCTCTGAGCAAGGGAGCGTTAGCTGCGGGAAAACCCTGGCTTTTTGACCGTCAGATCGCCAGTTCTCGGTGCTGAGGCTGGCGAGGTGGCCGATCAGGTTTCCGCCAGGGCTGGCTGTGTTAGCCGATATAGCAAGCCGCAGTTTGATCAGGTCAACCTGGATGGCTGAGTCCGATATCTGGCAAGCATTTTAATTCCGCATTACGAACTCTGCATTCCGCATTCTGCTATATCTCCATGGTTGCGAGAGGCCCGGCTTAGCCCAATACTGTGAATTTGGGTGAACTATACAACTTCTCTATGTATGGCTCTGTGGACAGAAAAATAGTTGAAAATCCTCTGATACCCAACTAGGTACCAGAGGATTTTAAGGAAGCTACGACAACTCAGTGTCTAAGTGTTCAAGCACTTGAGGCGGTTGTCAACTACATTAGTTCGCCTAAACCAGGCGCTGAATAAGTGCTCTTGCCACCCCCCCAAAGCGGGCCAATCACGTTAGGTTGCAGCAAGATGTGACCGGCGATGGCAACCAAGTCATCCTCAGTTAAACTCCGCATTTTGGGATAGATATCAGCACTCTTGGTACTGGGATGAAGCTGAGAGATTTCGGTCAAACCATCATAGGTGGTTGGATTTTTGAAATAATCGACGAGGGCTTCCAGATTATTTCGTTGCGGCAGCGCCCCAGCTAAACTTTCGGGATCTAGGCCCACAGTGGGGTTAGTCTTCGTGACTCCGGCAGTGTGACAAGAGCCGCAAGCGTAGTTAAATTGCTTACGTCCTCGAGCGACTTGCCCCAGGGAAAGCACCAGGGTATCGCCCTGATCATTGAGCTTGATGGTGCGCGTCGCCTCATCTAGCTCTGCTGCGACAGCGGGACTGGAAAAAAACTGGCTCACGACCAGCACCGCCATCGCAGCTAGCCAAATGCATCTCTTAAACATGGTTCTCCTCAAATGTATTTATGGCTAGCCATTACACAACACAGCAAACTTAGCCACTCACTTAAAAGTTGATTTGAGACGGTTCAAGTCTCAAAAAGCTGGTTTGTCGTCAAGCCAACATCAGCACTCCAACCCAATTACCAATGAGTGTTAAGTCATTCTCATAATCTTTATCATGCCACCGAATGGGGCTATTCCCAAACGTTTCAACGGATGACAGCAACCTTAACGTTGTTGGATGTGGTCGTTATGAAAGAGCGACTTGGGGCTTGACGGCAACTCGCATTGGCTGAATTGGCGATGATGGCACGGGTTGATGTAGACGAATGAGCTTGCCCAGCGTCGTTTTTAGTTCAGTGCGAGGCACGATCGCATCGACAAAACCGTGCTTCAGCAAATATTCCGCCGTTTGAAAATCATCCGGCAGTTTTTCGCGCAGGGTTTGTTCCACCACGCGACGTCCGGCAAATGCAATGGTGGCCTGGGGTTCTGCCAAAATGACGTCACCTAACATCGCAAAGCTGGCTGTTACGCCACCGGTGGTTGGGTGCGACAGCACTGGCAGGTATAGGAGACGCGCCTCACGATGGCGTTCTAACGCCCCCGAAATTTTGGCCATCTGCATCAAACTCAACATGCCTTCTTGCATGCGCGCGCCGCCCGAGGCGCAAACAATGATGACCGGGTACCCCAAATCAGTGCTGTGTTCAATCATGCGGGTTAATTTTTCCCCCACGACGGAACCCATGCTGCCACCCATAAACCGAAAATCCATCACGCCGAGCCCGATGGTTAGACCCTCTAGCTGACCAATGCCCGTTTGAACGGCATCGGTTAGCTCAGTCCGAGATTGCATGTCACGCAAACGATCAGCATAGGCTTTGCGATCGCGAAACTTGAGCGGGTCTTGGGGCCGAATCTGAATGTCCAACGGTTGCCAAGAGCCTTCATCAATCAGTTGTTGAATTCGATCATCACTAAAGACGCGATGGTGATGACCACACTCGGCACAAACCAGCTGATTTGCCACCAAGTCTTTGGTGTAGGTCATGACGCCACAAGCGTCACACTTGGACCAAAGACCATCGGCAATTTCACGTTCTTGTCGCTCTTGGCTAATGGGGCCGGCCTTGCGACGATTTGCAAACCAATCAAACAGTGACATGCTTCTGAAAAATCACACGCGAGGGGAACACATCACCCACAGGTGGGGCTGCAACTTATCCTATCGGGTTTGGTGGCACCCCAGCGATCGCCTCTCGTTAGCACTAATCTTCACCCGGCTCTCAGCAACCCCAATTGCCCTCAAAATTTCAGGGTGGCAAGCGGTATACTATCGCCCAAAGTCGCAATGGATAGGACTTTCAAAACTCACCCCCGCGCCTCCTTCCATCGGGTTAAGACTGTAATTGTGGCGAGGGCATTGAGGCCGACAATTCACTATCCTGCGAGTACAAGTGCAGGGTGCTCTACTAAAAATGATGAAGATTTCTGAAGCAGTTGCTTCTTCGGTCGGCAACGGCATCGCTGATGATGCCCTCAAAGACGAAGACAACGGCGTGTGGTTGGTGGGTCTCTCCTCTCAAACTCAGGCTTTGTGGCAACAACGATTTTATTGGATTCGTTGGGTTGATCGACTGGCCGAGCAAGACCAAGTTGTCCAACCAGGCGGGCAGCGGTTCCCAGCCTTTTACCGAGCCTGGAAAGATTTGCAGCAGCAGCGTTTCTTGTCTGCTCAGCACCAACAATGGGAGGTGCTACAGCAAATTGAGTCAGCTTGGTTTCAACCCACTACCGCTCCGCGTTATCAGGCCCAGATCTTGGCTTGGGACTGCTACATCGAAGCGATCGCTGAATACCATCAGCCACAGCTCACGATTAAAACCCTCAAAGGGTATGAAACGATGCTTGATCGGCTCGCTGGTTCTTGCTTTCAGCTTTTGCCACAGTTGGCCGACCATCAACGCACAATCTCCCGTCAATTTGGCATGGTCGACCAGTTTTATAACAATCTGCGCGATTTGTATGAAGATGCGCAGCAGGGAGTGTGTTACTTCCCCAGCGAGCTTTTGACCCACTTTGGTTTGACTCGACAAAACATGCTCGATCTGAGCTGCCTAAATCACTCTGGCTATCGCCCCCTCATGCAATTTTGGGTCGAGCAATATTTACCCCAGTGGCGCCGGCAAAATCTCTCTCTCATACAAGCAAACGATTTACACCCTGCCTGGCAAGCGCTGACTCAATGGTTCATCCATCGATATACCCGGATCGAAAGCGTGTTGCGAGACTGCCAATATGATTTTGTGGAATTCGCCGAGCACTATTGGCCAGTTGTGGCGCAGGACTTGGCACATTACCGTGGCACCAGACGTCAACCCTAGACAAGAGCGCGATCACCCTGGCTAGCAGCGATCAAGATCAAGTCCAGTTGTTGCCTGATGTCGTCTGCCCCCCTGACCGGCTGTAGGCTCAAACTGTTGGGCCAACAGCCGATGTATCGCTGAGTGTCACGACCTTCTCTGGCTGGAGGACTCGGTAAATTCAAGCGATTTATCAGAGCTTTAGAAACGCTTGCGATTTCATGGCAACTCCTGAAGGTTAGGCGCCGTAGAAAATCTCGTTCTTAAGTATTATCACGTAGGTGTTGAGCGTTTTACATCCTATATGCCTAGCGCCGATATCTAGGAAAGGCGCTCTCTAGACAGTAATAGAGTTTCCCAAGCCCAGGTCTTCCTCACCCTAGCGTAGAAGGATTGGGTTCTAAGGATTCGGAGAACTTTAAAGTTGAGATGTTTTAGCTCGGGTGTTCTATGAAAAAAGCATCAATCCTACTGATGCCTCTGCCATTTCTACTTTTTATCGTGTAACTATAGTCACAGGTAAGGAGTGCTCACTGCTCTTGCCGGGCTAGTGCATCTTTAAGCTCTCCCGATCGTCCTCAATACTGAAGCTCTATGGCTCGTAATAAAATACTTTTACTCGTCGCGTGTCTTGGCAGCTTAGGGCTGGCTCAAACGCTTTCTAGTGCTGCTCATGCCGCAACCTATGTTTTCGATTTCGATACTGACGCTAACGGTAATCAGCTCGACGTCAACGACTTGGGTTTGAGTGTTGGCGACTGGGAAAATGCCGGTTCGAACGAAGATTATACTGTCTCTGATCAGTGGCTGTTAGATTTTGGCATCAGCATTGACGGCTACAACAAGCCAAACAATGGTGAAATCCCCTCCGACCTCTCTCAGCTCAAGTCTCGTGATCTTGTGTTGTTTAACACTGATCCCAATTACTATTCTGAAGATAGTAAGGCTCGAAAGCGGAATAACGATTTCAAAAGCGGTGGCACGTTCGACAAAGATTTGCTAACCGGGCATGACGATCTGACGAATCAAACCTTTTTGGTGGCTAAGGATGACAACTCCGATACGCCGATCAACTTAGGCAACGTGTTGATTCTTCAGGAGAACAACAAGAACTTCAAGCCAGATGACAACGCTAACGGAGGTCTGATCTCATTTTCTTTTGAAGAGATGATTGACCTGACATCAATCGATTTGCTTGACATTGATGATTTTGGCGCGCGCGGCAAACATATTGTCTTTGCTGCCTATGGCGAAAACGACGAAGAAATTGCAACTTGGAAGTTTGATGAAGCAGCCATAAATGATGGTACTGCCGAACAGCTGAGTGAAAAGACCGGTGACAATTCGTTGTACCGCTTTAACTTCGACAGTGCTGGGGTCAAACGCTTAGATGTTCTTTATCCTGGCAGTGGCGCGATCGCCGCTTTACGTTGGGAGCAAAATCAGGCTCCGCCCACCATTCCTGAACCTACTGCAGTTCTAGGGTTATTGGTTGTCGCCGGCTTGGGCGTCCGGTTGAAGCGCTCTCAAACCGTTTAGCGACGGTTACCATGTCAGTCATCGCTTGAAGATATTCTCCAAAACCTCTGTCAGGTAACTGACAGAGGTTTTTGGCATTTGGCTGCCAGCGATCGCCTTCATCCCTCTCAGCGGGTTGGGAGGCTCGAAGTCTGGTTCGCGTCTTCACCGTTGGAGTCCTAGCCCAGATCAACCTAGGATAAAGAGATAAATGCCTAACATCCCAAGCCATTCACATCAGACTGATATCCCTTTTGCCTAACTCTTTGGTCAAGCGCTTCGGTGCACTCGCGATCGCCAACGTACTTTCAAATCTCATGGTGCCGCTAGCAGGCATCATTGACACGGCATTTCTGGGTCATTTAGCAGACATCCATCATCTCGGTGGCGTGGCGATCGCGACCGTGATTTTTAACTTGGTGTACTGGAGCTTTGGCTTTTTGCGAATGGGCACAACGGGGCTAACGGCACAAGCCTACGGCCGCCATGACGCGGCGGAAATACGGTTGGTCTTGTTGCGAAACTGCTTGCTAGCTGTTGTACTCAGCTGCAGCATTTTGCTCTTGCAAACCCCGATTCGAGAATTGGGGTTCTGGCTGCTCGAAACTGAGACCGACGTCAGATTATCTGGCGAGGCATTCTACAATGCTCGGATTTGGGGTGCTCCGGCAGTTCTGATCAATTATGTCTTGCTCGGCTGGTTCTTAGGTTGTGGCCAAGGCAAACGGGTGGTCGTATTGTCCCTCGTCGGTAACGGCGGCAACATCTTGCTGGATTATTGGTTCATTCGGCAGTTGGGCTGGGCTAGCGCAGGGGCAGGGGCCGCAACGGCGATGAGTCAGGGGATGATGTTGTTAGTAGGCATCGCCTTTGTGCGGCGAGATTGCTCGATGGCTGAGGCCTGGCAGTTGAGGACACGCCTTTGGCACAGAGGCACCTTTCACTCCATCTGGCGTCTCAATCGCGATATCTTAGTGCGGACGTTTTCTCTGCTGATGAGCTTTGCCCTATTTACCAACTGGAGCTCAGCGATGGGGAGCCGCGTGTTGGCGGCGAATACGCTGCTGCTGCAGGTGGTAACCTTAGCGTCCTACTTGATCGACGGTATCGCCTTTGCCACTGAGAGTTTTGCGGGGCAGTTGTATGGCTCCAGTAACCACCGTCAGCTCAGGGGTTTAGTGCTGGGTGGGGGGAGTTTTAGTGTTTTTCTCGGTCTCACAATGGCGTTGATCTTCGCACTGTTTCCGCAGCCGCTGTTTCAAATCATGACTCAGCATCAGTCAGTGATTGATCAAGTGAAAACGTACGTGTGGTGGTTAGTACCGACGCTGGGATTTGGGGCGATCGCCTTTTTATTAGACGGTTACTTTTTAGGTATCACCGCTGGTAAATGGTTGAGAAACTCGACGATATTGGCCACCGCAGGATTTTTGCCCATCGGCTGGATCGCTCACCGACTCGGGACCCCTCACCTCCTCTGGCTGGCACTGGTGAGCTTTATGGCCATTCGAGCCATCACCCTGGCGGTCAAAGTGCCACACTCATGGCGAGCGGGGCCGACGTTAGCCAACAAATTACCTCTCTAAGGTTTCTCAACCGGCTTCCCCAGCGAATTCTCCCAGCAGTTCTAGAGGCTGTCATGATTTAGCGGCTGAGTCCTTATATTGACAGCGGTTCAGCCTCTAGCTAGTTTTACGGAGCGGGCGCGGTAATGCCTATCCCATCAGGTTTTCTAGCTTAATTGATGATGCGCCCTAGGCGTTGTCGGCAAATCCGGCAGCCTTTTGCTGCATCATCTTAAAGATGTTGAAAAATCCATTGGCCCGTGAAGGAGTAAGACTCACATCTAGCTGCGTCTCTTTAATAAAATCTGGCGATAAGGCGACAATTTCTTCCGGCGTTAAACCGTTCATGCCGCGAATCAAGAAGGCCACGAGTCCCTTCGTGATTTGTGCATCAGAGTCGCCTCGGTATTGCAGCTTGCCATCTTCCAGAGAGGCAATCACATAGACCTGCGAAACGCATCCTTGGACTTTGTTCGCTTCGATTTTGGCATCTGCCGGGAAGGGATCTAATTTTTTGGCTAACCACAGCAGTTGCTCGTAGCGGCGTTTAGGCTCAGCTACCTTTTGAAAACGTTGAACCAGCTTATCGATAGAAGCGGGTCGGGTTGAAGATGCAGACATCACAAAAAATCGCAACAGACAACAACAGTGACCGGATGCGGTCTCTTCATATTGTAGAGAGCGATTAGCCGGAAAAACTCCTGATCACAGCAGCGACCGCATTCTGGCAAAAGGGCAGCGCGAGGTCGTGGCGGGCACGGATGGCGGAGCAACGGCCATTTCTGGGCCGAGGGACTCTAACTGATAGCCCCTGGGATAGGTTTTGTTAGTCGCATCGGTAATGAAGCTCGAACGTTGGCGACGAGGG
This sequence comes from uncultured Halomicronema sp., assembly GCA_937899725.1. Taxonomy (GTDB): domain Bacteria; phylum Cyanobacteriota; class Cyanobacteriia; order Phormidesmidales; family Phormidesmidaceae; genus Halomicronema. The sequence continues at coordinate 15,458 of CALCCA010000065.1, read as the reverse complement.
CTGTGCAGAACGAGCGATCGCCGCAGCCGCAAGCCACCGAGCACGATTAACTGCACAATGGGAAGCGGCTGAGCCCAGCCTAAAGCGGTTCTAGTGGCATCATCAGCAACTGTTTTAACCACAAAGGGCACGGCGGGCGAGATGATTTTGGGAAACCATCTTTGCATGAGGATGACGACCGCGTTACCCACGGCAGCATTGTCAGGATGATATCGGCAATGCTGCGCTTCGTAGGCTTGATTAAATGCCTCAAACGCCTCATCAGTCTGAGGCATGTTCTCAAGTCCCATCCGTTGACCGACGGTGTACCAAAAGTGAAACAGAGCCTGCCGTTCGGTGGGCGTAAAGAGTCGCCAGCCAAAGTGTTGGTTCCACCGGATGGGCTCATAAATAATCAGCGACAGCACATAGAGAAAGTCTTCGTTGCTAATGTCAAACCGCTGATGAATTCGATTCATCTGGGTGATCGCAGCTTGACCCTGCGGGCTGTCATAGCCCCATTTCAGAATATGGCCTAATACCAAGCTGGTATCGTCGTAGCGCTTTTGCGGGCGCTTTTCAAACTCTCCGGTCTGATGCAACAGGTTCGCGATGCGAGGAATACAGAAGGTCTTGAGCACCGCTAACTCTAACGAGCGATTCAGTTCCCACGGAAAGTCGTAGCCAGCTAGCCGGTGACAAATGGCCACCCAGTCGGTGGCAGCGCGGCTGGGCTCTGCTGATGAGGGTAAATAATCTTGATTCATAGGGGGGAGCGATCGCAGCCAGTAGACTCTGCTTCTTCTTCCGCAATCGCAACAAAACTCTCCGGAAAGCTATAGAAGCTTTACGGAGCGCTCACGTAAATTTATCCTCACTCTCGCCTAGGCGCTTTGCGGCTCCTTATGGGCGATGAAGCGATGAGCCACCGTTTCTGGCTGAATCGCGGAGAGAATAATATGCCCAGAATCCATAATCAGGACGGCTCGTGTGCGACGGCCATAGGTCGCATCGACTAACTGGCCGCGATCGCGAGCATCGGAAATGACGCGCTTGATGGGGGCGGATTCCGGACTGACAATAGCTACGACGCGGTTTGCCGAAACAATGTTGCCAAAACCAATGTTGATCAGCTTGATATCCATAGGAAACCCTTGGGTAGGACTCGGCAGAGGCGACGAATTGCTCAGTGACGAATTGCTCAGTAAAGACCTGCCTTGATCAACACCCGCCAAGCTCAAGGTACCGGCTTAGTGCTATCAAAATAATTACGAAGATGCCAAGTCCTCAGTTCACTCGCGATGAATGATGGCCACTAGGACGGAAAATGCGGGCAAATGCGCGGAAATGTTAGTTAGGTCTATGTTAGCGAAAAAAATCTGACCGACAAGGCAGGAAACTGCCGCAAACCTGCCTTAGCCAAGAGCTGGAGCATTTTGAGGAACGCCCGTTATGCGGCCAGAGGGGCTCAGCAGACCTCTCTCTAATCGCTCGTCGAGTTAAGGTAAAGGTCGCAGCAACAGGAGAACAAATCCATGCAGCCAGTGGATTTCACAACTTTAATGGCCGTCTGTGCCGAACTCCGATCAGGTTGGCTACCGGCTCGCTGCGAGCAAGTGGTGCAGCGCGATCGCACCACCCTCTGTATTGCTTTAAGAACGCTCAATCAACGGGGCTGGCTGACAATTTCGTGGCATCCGCAAGCGGCGCGTCTGCATATGGATGCGCCCCCGCCCAAGGTTCCCGACACGTTCACGTTTAGCCAACAGCTGAAGCATCAGCTCAACGGTTACGCCTTGGTCAGCATCGCGCCGGTGGCCGCTTGGGAGCGGGCATTCGATTTGGGATTTGCCCAGCGGCCTGGTGAGCCCATTCAATGGCACCTGTATGTCGAGGTAATGGGCAAATATAGCAATGTGATTTTGGCCAACGCCCGTGGGCAAATTGTCACTGCCGCCCATCAGGTGTCTGAAAAGCAGTCGAGCGTGCGCCCGATTCTGACCGGGGCTCCTTACACACCGCCTCCGGCCATTACCGGGCCATTTCCCGCTATCGATGAACCCCAGGCGCGGTGGCAAGAACGGGTGGCATTAGTGCCGGCATCGCTCAAAAAAGCCCTATTTGCAGCCTATAGCGGTCTCAGTTCATCGTTGATCAGAGATCTGGCGGCCCAAGCCAACCTGTCGCCAGGGCAATCAACGACCGATTTGAGCCCCACCGACTCGTGTCGCTTGTTTGACGCCTGGCAAGCTTGGCTACGGTGCTTGCAAACCGAAACCTTTCAAGCCCACTTCATCGATGGTGGCTACTCCGTTTTGCGAGCGGGTGGCACTGCAGCCACGGATGTGCAATCGCTGTTGTGCGAGTACTACACCGATGCGTTGAATCACCAAGTGTTTGAGCAACTAAAAAATCGGCTCATCCAGCGGTTAAAAACGCTTTTAAATAAGTTGAAGCAGAAGGAGGCCATCTTCCTCCGTCGTTTGCAAAAAGCCGCCTCTGCCGATGATTGCAAGCAACAAGCGGATTTACTCATGGCCTACAGCTATCAATGGCAACCCGGCATGCGCCAAATGCCGCTTGCGGATTTTGAGACCGGGGAAACTATCAACATCTCGTTGGAGCCGGAGAAAAATGCTATTCAAAACGCCCAAGCTCTTTACAAGCGTCACCAAAAACTGCAGCGATCGCGCCATGCGATCGCGCCCCTGCTAAACGAAGTGCAAGCCCAAATTGCCTATTTAGAACAGGTTGAGGCGGCGCTCAGGCAGATTGAGCGTTATGAAACTAGCGCTGATCTGAGCGCCATCCAAGAGATTCACGCTGAGCTGATTCAAGAAAGCTATCTAGAAGACCCCACCTATCGTCCCCACCCAAATCACTCCCACGCCACCCTCAACGTCCGCAAGTTCCAGACTCCTGGCGGTATCGAGGTTTGGGTGGGGCGCAACAATCGCCAAAATGATTTGCTCATCTCTAAAGCGGCGACCGACTACGACCTATGGTTTCACACTCAAGAAATTCCGGGGAGTCATGTCTTACTGCGGCTCGATGCCGGTCAACAGCCGTCTGATGCCGATTTGCATTTCACAGCCGATGTCGCCGCCTACTTTAGTCGGGCGCAGCAAGCCGATCAAGTTCCAGTTGTGTTCACCCAGCCACGTCACGTGTTTAAACCCAAAGGCGCCTTGCCAGGCATGGTGACTTACACTCATGAAACGGTGATCTGGGGACAACCCGCGAAACTACGCGATCGCTTCGAGCAAAATCAGACGCCAGCCCTTACGCTAGTCAGTTTTTAGACAGACTGTTGCCAACTTTAGTCGGCAATATAAGCAAACAACATGGTTTATAGACTCTCTACTCAAAACTCTCTATGGAAATGGAGGGAAAATTCTCAAGATTTATAACAGAAAATCTGTGTGGCTTGATACAATGCGTTGTGGAGAGATGAAACGGTCAATTCCGCTTCACAGGCGTCGCCTTTTGGCACGTCGTTTCTTCCAACTTGAGAGAGCAACTAAGTTTTATTTGGCCGACTTCTACGGAGTCGGCTTTTTGTTGGGCGAAAAATCTTCGTCCTGAGGGGGCACGATCACGACTGCGTCAGGAAAAATGTGTAGGCTCTACCCGCCGATATCAATAGTCGCTTAGGCTAGATTATTCATGTTCTCAAAACAAAAATATTTGAATTCTTGCTCTTGAAAGCGATTGTGCAACATCGTTTCAATGGTGATTTTTAATCCACTCAATGGTGATTTTTAATCCACGAAATCCAAAATCGGCTGGTTACAATGATTTCCTTGGCCAGAATTCTGGTGCATGGTTGGGAGTAAGGAGTTGATGATGAACTGTGGATGGTCTACTTTTTTTGATTTCGAGAGGGCGTTTCATCCTCTGCAGAGTGAAATTAACCGTTCTACCGCAAAGTGTCTCTTAGGTTGCTGTTTGCAGTCATTTGACGAAGCAATTAATTTTTGTTGAATTAACTGTGACGAAGTGACGTTTGATTAACCAGGAAATTCCGATCTGCGCTGCGCTGCGAGGCCAACGTGAAGGCTCTACCTGCTGATACGGCTGGTGATTGAGGGCCGGTATGAGCCTTTGGCCAAATTTGACTTTTTAGTTTTGAGCTTTTCTCTTATCTGTGCAAATGCGAAGGAGCCGTTAGCAATTACCGATTAAATGAACGGGAAACAACATGTTCAGCCCTTGGCAGTACATAGAGCGGATGCAGGAATGCCCAATTTTAAATATTTTCGCAATTACGTTGATGATCGGCTCTAGCTCTGACGGAATTAACTGTGCATTTCAGGAGAGCTGACGGTTGATCCGGACACTTTGACTAAGCTGAGATTTGATAACGTCAGTAGTGAAATTAGCTTCAAATGTTGGGAGCTAATTTTTAGACTTGATGAAGATATCACTGAGATGTTGTTAAAACCTTATGGAAAGTCCATATTTAATCTAAGTGCCGTGGTCAATGTCACAGACGTCTGTCTTGTCTAGACCTTCGTGCATTTACTGAACGGGGTGCTTTTGAGTTTATTGAGTCTTTAACATTGGTGCTTTAGTCTTCAACCATTGAGTCCGAACAGTTGTCAATTACATCGTTGTGCCTGCATCTATTCAGCGTTGAGGCTGATATCTCGCGTGTTACTGAGATAATCAGATCGAGAAGATTTCAATGCTTTATGCATGCAATGCAATGCCATTTTGACAGCGGGAACGGTTGAAGTCTTTGGTCGTCAACCAAGTTGTGACGTTAAGGATATAGCATGAAAGCTTCGCGCTTCAGAGGCATAATCGGTTCTCTAAGTATCGTGGCTGCGACCTTTGTAAGCAGTCCGGTCGAGGCCGCAACGCTAGTGTTGGGAGCCAGTACACAGGCTTGGTATAGCCAGGGTGGCTTTAACTTGGCGGTGTTTGGTAACCAGTCAAGTCCCATCTTTAATACGTTTACTGGGGTGCAAGACTCGGTAGAGTTTCGTTCCTATTTTGTTTTCGATGTGGGCTCAATCACGTCGCCCATTGCTAGCGGCACCCTGCAGTTATATCAAAAACGATATTACTCATCAGTGTCGACTGAAACCATCACGCTATATGACGTGACGACCCCGACGACAACGCTTGTGAGTACGCAGGGAATCCCTGCTTTTGATGATTTGGGCAGTGGTGAAGTGTATGGCACCGGGACGATTAATGCTGAGCCGCCCCAAAACGACCTTGATACCTTTGTGGGTGAGTATTTTGAAGTTGTTCTGACTCAGGCGGCTATTGACGGGATTAACCAAGCCGTTGCCGAGTCAGAAGACTTTGCGATTGGGATTATGTTGTCTTCTATTGACGATACGCCCTACTCCTTTACGACTGTGCAACGGCAAACCGAAGGGATCCTATTTTCTGGCGGCAGCACTGATCCGCTGCAAGAGTTAGAGTTTCCGGGACAGCTCATTTTGGTCGAAGCTGAGCCGGAGCCCCCGATTGGCGTAACAGAACCCTCTGCCATTGTGGGCTTTGTGTCTTTGCTATTTTTGGGCGCTCTGGTTAAAAACGGGCGATCGCGCGCCTAAGCATTCGCCTAAACTGGCTCTTTCATGACGACTGGGAAGGTGCTAATGGTTTCTGCACTAGGATGTTGGGGGACTCGCTCAGCATCTTAAAGTCGGCAACCTGTCAGACATTCAGAGGCTACCCGCAAAGTTATGGCCGCTGTGACGCTCGGTAGGTAAAGAATCTGCGAAGAATGCCGAGGGTTTCGACTTTATATTCAGGCAGCATTGGCAACTCTGGAATCCCGAATGAAGTTTGATACAAGCTGGCGACGCCTAGGTTGAGCCGATTTGTGCGATCGCGGATCAAACTGTCGAGCTGCGGTTGCAGGGTTTCCACTAGTTCGGCGCATTGGTCCGCCAGCAGGTTCCCGAGGCCAGGGGGAAGTTCAGCGCAAATCTCTTCAGATAGATACGTTTCGGCTTGCACACTGACGTAACGAGCGTAGGCAGTTGGCCCTGGGTTCGTGACTACTAAGCCCGCGATCGCTATCACCAGTAGCACGATACTCAACAGAGTCGCTGGTTTCATCGTCATGCCCTCGCTGAACTACGGTTGGAGCTTACGTATGGCCATACGGAGATTAACAGAGACCTGGCAAAATCATCCAGATCGCTGGCGATTCAGAATTCAGCTAGCGGCTTTTAGCCACATCTTGAGGCATCACAAGACCATTGGATGCTTACGCCAGTCTGTCATCTGCAGCCAGATCGGTGCGACCAGATCACAGAACTTTGACTGACTTCAGCCGGCTACAGCCAAAGTTTAGAGGGCAATAGAGCGATGGGCAAATTATTTGTGTTTATTTGTCAGTAGTTGGGAGGGAAATGCTATATTGAAAAACGCGCAAGGCGAGCGTAGCCAAGGGGTTAAGGCAGCGGATTGTGATTCCGCCATTCGGGGGTTCGAATCCCCTCGTTCGCCCTTCTCTCAGAGATGGCTCAACAGCTCTTCTCTAAGTACTCACTACAAAGAAATAGGTCCTATCTATCTGAGTAGAATGCCGAGGGCTACACCGTCTTGGCTGGTTTGCCATGCCTTGAAAATGCCTCTCAGGGAGTCGTGCATGACGGGTTGATGAGACTTTTGGGATGAAACGCTAGTGGCCTTTCGAGCAGAGTAGTGGCAAACGCCTGCGGCTAGGGCACCTGATGAGAGCTCCTCATTGTTGCTGCAGACGTTAATGTCACAGCCTGAGTCACTCAGGCTGACTGATTTATATAGAAGCAGTTCTCAGAGCCGATAAAGTGGCAAATCTGTATTTAAGGCCGGTTATGTCGATAGACGACGAACTTCTGAGCAGAATGAAGACATCCGGAAGCCGTCAGCGCGTTTCACTAAACTGGTGCGCATCCGCAGATTGGGGTTCATATACCACAGGCGCTCTTCTGATTCGAAATCGTCATTGTGAACGCTGAGCGTGAGAATTTCGTCTTCGAGCTGATATTTGCCTGAAACAGCAGTTTCTTGCTCGGTCTGGCTCAAAAACTGGCCGGACGCATCATCCTCCGATTGGCAGCCCACCATCATCGTGGTGCTTGAGGGGGGGCTGTTTTCCGAGCTATAGAGACTCGTTTTTCCTGCTGGTTGAATGACAAAGGCGAATATAGCGGCAGTGGCCTCTATAGAGAACTGCTGGCAGAGTTCTAAAACGCGAGCATCATCGAGTTCGACGCGGGTGATTTGCAGGGTAGTTTGTCCGGTTTGGGACGGTTGGCCTGGGGCAAAATGCGTAGTGCGCTGCGAAAACCAGGTTCCTTCGACTGTTTCAAAAAAGTTAACGATATCCATGCCGTTGCTGTCAGGGGCTTCAAATGACCTTGTGACCTTCATTCTACGTTGAAGCGATCGCATCCCTCAGGAGAAAAATGTAAACCTGCTCAGACAACGTGAAATGGCGGTATTCACAGGATGTTACGCTAGCGACTACGCTTAAGAACTTTCATGAATACGGGTAAAGTTTCAATGACCGGTTTGAATCAGGAACCTTTATTGCTACGGGCAGCGCGCGGAGAATCTGTGGATCGACCGCCAGTTTGGATGATGCGCCAGGCCGGTCGATATATGAAAATCTATCGCGACCTGCGAGAAAAGTACCCGTCTTTTAGAGAGCGTTCCGAAAATCCTGAACTGGCGATCGAAATTTCCCTGCAGCCTTGGCGGGCTTTTCGGCCCGACGGCGTCATTCTCTTCTCCGATATTTTGACGCCGCTCACCGGTATGGGCATTCCTTTCGACATTATCGAAAGTAAAGGCCCCATGATTGATCCGCCGATTCGCAGCCAGGCGCAGGTGGATGCCGTTCATGCCCTTGATCCTGACACGGCGACCCCTTTCATTCGCACGATTTTGAGCACCCTGCGGGCTGAGGTGGGCAACGATGCAGCCGTGCTAGGGTTTGTTGGCTCTCCCTGGACGCTGGCCGCCTACGCCGTCGAAGGGCGGACCTCGAAAAACTACGCCAACATCAAAGGCATGGCCTTTTCGGAACCGGCGATGCTGCATCAATTGCTCAGCAAGCTTGCCGATAACATCGCGACCTATGCTTGCCATCAGATTGATTGTGGAGCGCAGGTGGTGCAACTGTTTGACTCTTGGGCCGGTCAACTGAGCCCGATGGATTATCGCACCTTTGCACTGCCCTATCAGCAGCAGGTGGTTCGCCAGGTCAAAGCAAAGCATCCGGAAACGCCCTTGATTCTCTACATCAGCGGCAGCGCTGGCGTATTGGAACTGATGGCCGAATCTGGGGTAGACATCATCAGCGTCGATTGGACGGTGGATATGGCTGAAGCCCGTCGTCGCCTGGGGCCGAACATGGCCGTGCAAGGTAACGTCGATCCAGCGGCCTTGTTTGGCTCCAAGCGCTTTATTCGCGATCGCATTTTTGACACCGTACAAAAAGCCGGACGTCGCGGTCATATTCTCAATTTGGGTCACGGTATTTTGCCCGGAACCCCAGAAGATAATGCGGCCTTCTTTTTTGAAACGGGTAAGAACCTTGATCAGCTGCTGGCCGTGTCTGCTTAGGGCACCTCGTTGGTTAATCCCCCAAGCCTGATGAGGCCAGCATGGCCGAGCCGTCATCACTGCAGATGATACGCTGAGAGCACCCTAAACCCTAGCCTTTGTCAGGCAACGAGCGTTCTGTCTCCTGATCCCAAACGGAGGTAGAACGTCCGTCATCATGGGGGTATTGTGTTTTCCCGGTGTTGCCAGCGTGTCTGAATCGATTACATCTCTTGAAAGTCGTTCCCCGCAGAAAATCTTTGTCACTGGGGCCAGCGGCTGTATTGGTCATTATTTAGTTGAGCAGTTACTGGCCGATACGCCCCATCAGCTAGTGTTACTCGTGCGCAACCCGGCGAAGCTCCTCTTTAACTGGCAGAATGAGCCCCGCATTGAGGTTATCCAAGATGACATTCGCCATATTGCGGCCTACGCTGACCGGCTCGCGACGGTGGATACCGCTATCTTAGCGGCCACTTCATGGGGCGGTGCGCCTGAAATTTATGACATCAATGTCACCGGCAATCACCAGCTAATGGCCCTATTGGACGGCGATCGCTGTCGGCAAGTGCTCTATTTTTCAACCGCGAGCATTTTAGACAGCGATAATCGGCCTTTGGCAGAAGCGGGGGAAATCGGCACCGATTACATTCGCAGCAAATATCAGTGCTACCTGCAGCTGCCGGAGCTGGCCATCTATCCGAAAATCACCACGGTTTTTCCTACCTTGGTCTTTGGGGGCGATAAAGACAAACCCTATTCCCACATTTCGGCGGGCATCAAAGACGTCACTCGCTGGATGGGGCTGATCCGTTTTCTCAAAGCCGATGGTAGCTTTCACTTTGCCCATGGCCGAGACATTGCCCTCGTGGTCAGTCATCTGGTTGATCATCCGCCTGGCCCTCAAGCCTCTCGACAGGTAGTCATCGGCAATCCGGCCCTGACCCTCAATCGCACTGTAGAAGAAGCCTGCCACTATTTGGGACTGCGCATCTTTTTCCGCCTTCCCCTCTCGCTGTGGCTCGCCGATCGCATCATTGATGGGTTCAACATTCGCATGGCAGAGTGGGATCGGTTTTGTCTGAACTATCGGCATTTTGTTTACCACGATCCCGTCTACCCCGAAAAGTTGGGTTTATCGCCCTATTGCCCCACTGTGGCAGACTTGATGCGCATTAGTGGCGTCATGCCAGGTTGAGTAATACGCTAGTTCTCTTTAGAATCAAAGGCAACCCTGCTGCGTTGGCATGAGCCGGTGCGTAGCTCCTATCGTCCGTGACCCCTATGGCCATCATTTCTTCGAAGTCTGAGTCTGAGCCTCAGCCGCCGCGTCAGCAGAAAGCGGGCGCCAAGCCGTCAGACGCTGCTGAACCAGCCGCTCCGGCCTCCGTCGTGCGCGAGCCGCGCGATCGCCCGGCTAGCCCCCCAGAAGATGGGTTGCGACCGCAAAAAATCGCTGACTACATCGGCCAAAAATCGCTTAAAGAAGTGCTGGATATTGCGATTCGAGCGGCTCAGTCGCGCGAAGAACCCCTTGATCATCTTTTGCTCTACGGCCCTCCCGGACTGGGTAAAACGACCATGGCGCTCATTTTGGCCCAAGAGATGCAGGTGGACTGCAAAATCACGACGGCTCCAGCGCTAGAGCGGCCCCGCGATATTGCCGGCTTGCTCGTTAACCTCAAACCGGGCGACATCCTCTTTATTGATGAGATTCACCGATTGCCCCGCGTCACTGAAGAAATCCTCTACCCCGCGATGGAAGACTCGCGGTTGGATATTACCATCGGCAAGGGCCAGAGCGCCCGCACGCGTAGCATTCCGCTCAACCCGTTTACGCTGGTGGGGGCCACGACTCGGGTCGGCGCCTTGACCTCGCCTCTGCGCGATCGCTTTGGCTTGATTCAGCGGCTGCGGTTTTACGAAGTGGATGAGCTAACGCAGATTGTCACTCGCACCGCTCAGGTGCTGAATACGCCGATTCAACCCGATGGGGCAGAAGAAATCGCCCGGCGCTCGCGAGGCACGCCGCGCATTGCCAACCGCTTGCTCAAACGAGTCCGTGACTATGTCGAAGTCAAGAAATCTGGTCGGATCAATCAGGCGATCGCGGCTGAAGCGTTGGAGCTGTTCAATGTCGATCCCTGCGGTTTGGACTGGACCGATCGTCGCTTGCTATCCGTCATGATCGAAAACTTTAACGGGGGCCCGGTCGGACTAGATACCATGGCCGCCGCCACTGGGGAAGATGCTCAAACCATTGAGGAAGTCTACGAACCCTATTTGATGCAGTTGGGCTATCTGCAGAGAACGCCGCGTGGCCGGGTGGTCACACGGGCGGCCTGTCGTCATCTGGGCTATGAAGTCAGTGCCGTCCCCGATTTTTATAATGAACAGCAGCTGTCGATGATGTAACGGTCTCCTAATTCAGCGCTAGCGCTACATGTAGCGCTAGATATTCTGTGCAACCGCTAATAATTTAGGCCTCAAGGGTAGACTTTTGACCGAAGTTCAGTACAATACAGCGTCATAGCCTTTAATCGGCGAGTCTACTATCCGTCCTGGATTGCTAGCTTATTTGAGATTTTGCTTATGACCTCGGTTGTTACCCGCCCCAGCAGTAGCTACGAAAGACTGCCCGCAGACGTTCGTTCGGTGCTTAGCGATCGTCTTCAGGGGGCAACCTCAGTCACGGATAAAGATAACGCGATCCCGGCGCCTCCTCGAGCCTCAACCAAGCCAAATCCTCAGCGGCGCAGTCAACCATCTAAGCCGAAGACAACGGCTCCACGTCAGACCCCTCACCGCCATGTCGTGGTGGCTCTGCAAAACGTTTCTAAAAGCTATCCCAAAGGGAATCGGGCGCTGATAGACGTCAATTTGCAGATGCATAAAGGCGATTTTCTCTTTATCACTGGGGCTTCTGGAGCTGGGAAGTCCACTCTCCTCAAGCTGCTGTACGGGCAAGAGCATCCCACGTCGGGCGACGTCATGATTGAGGGCACGCCCATCGGCCAGCTTCGGGGCAACCAGTTGGCTAAAGTGCGGCGCCGCATTGGCATCGTCTTTCAAGATTACAAGCTGATTCCGCGGCGCACTGTGGCTGAGAATGTCGCCTTTGTGCTCTGGGCTCAAGGTTACAGCCGTAAAGAAATTCACCGTCGCCTCTGGCCTACCCTCAAAATGGTGGGGCTGCAGGATAAGTCCGAATCTTTCCCTAATGAGCTATCGGGTGGCGAGCAGCAGCGGGTCAGTATTGCTCGCGCCGTCGTCGGTACGCCGCCACTACTCTTGGCCGACGAACCCACCGGCAACCTTGATCCCGAAAACGCTCTGCAGGTGATCAAAATTCTCAAAAAGCTGAACTCCATTGGCATCACGGTGGTGGTGACGACTCATAATGAGCAACTGGTCAGGGTTTCTAACCATCCTGTCGTTCAACTCAAAGAGGGTCATCTCCGGCAACTGCGGCAGTAATGGCTCTGTCTCCTGTTAACGATGCCAGCATACTGGCCAGGTAACGCGATTTCCCTGCTGTGGGTCTCTTAACCTAAACCGCCATTAGCCCCCTTTCATGTCAGATCTCTCGACTTCGTCTGCGATTACCATCAGCTTCGCGACTCCAGCAGATGTGCCTGCGATTGTTCGCCTGATTCATGCCCTGGCTGATTACGAAAAGCTAGCCCACGAAGTGACTGGCAACGTGGCCGATCTGACTGAGCATTTGTTTGGCGATCGCGCCCATATTGAGACGTTGATTGCTCGCGTCGATGACGTTGCGGTGGGCTTTGCGCTCTTCTTTCACAACTATTCAACGTTTTTGATGAAACCAGGTATCTACTTAGAAGATCTCTTTGTAGCACCGGAATATCGCGGTCGGGGCATTGGTAAGTTGCTGCTGCAGCGCTTAGGGCAACTCGCCCTTGAACGAGACTGTGGCCGCTTGGAATGGAACGTTTTGGACTGGAACCAACCAGCAATTGATTTTTACGAACGCATGGGGGCTGAGATTAAGCCCGAATGGCAGCTCTGTCGAGTAACCGGCCGCGCTCTGACCGAGTTAGCCAGCAGCTGAGGGCGTGACTACCCTGCCAGTGTGCTGCTCTTACAGGATTGCCGATGGCTACTTGCGACCCGGCAGCAATCCCGTTGATAATCGCTTGATCACTCGACTCGCCACATCGCTGTATTCGATTTCACCCGCCAATAGCTGCCCCATGCGTTTAGTCATTGTGGGGCGCTTGATGCCAACGCGATAGCCGATACCTGGAAACCGGAAGAATACCCCGGCAATGCGCTGAGCCCACTGCATATTGTCGCCCCACTGATGCATGGTCGTCGTGTAGGCTGCCAGCGCCTCGTCCTGCCCCTGTAATGCGGCATGAATTGCCTTGGCCGCCTCAACGCCGCTGTACATGCCATGGCGAATGCCCTCGGCTGAGAGCGGATCGACGATCGCCGCGGCTTCTCCAACAATCACTGCCTGGCGAGTGTGTAGCGATCGGTTGCCATCCCACAGTTTGACGAGATGAGGCGAGAGTTGACCGGCGCTACCGTTAAGGTCGAACCCGGCAGCATAGGATTTGAAGGCCGCCGGGTAGTCCGGTTCACCGCTGCCCAAAAAGGTTACGGCTCCCATCAGGCGCTCAGAATCGTAGGGGAAAGACCACAAACAGCCGTTTTTGAGCAGTCCAAATTCAAAGTTGAGCGTGGGATCGTGCGGTGATCGCTCAGCCGGGATGGCAAAAACAGCCGCTGGCCGCACTTTCGGCATCTTCAACCCTAGCCACTGTGACAAGGGACCCTCAGCCCCATCGGCTGCGATCAAGTAGCGTCCTTCGAAGACTGCTTGGGGGGTATGAACCTGCCAGCAGCCCTCGGCAAATTCGACTTTGATCACGGGGGTACCATCCTGAAAGACGGCCCCTTTGGCGATCGCGTGATTGATCAAAAATTGATCGAAGGCATCGCGCTTGACCAACCAGATCGGCTCTTGGGTTTGCAACTCAGAGGCCACCGGATCGCCCAACTTCCAGGTGTAGCGGACTCGTCTGACGCGCTGGGCGATGATGGGAGCAAAATCAAAGTCGAACCATTGGGCGACCAAGGGCGACAAGGCTCCGGTGCAGGGTTTGTCACGAGGAAAGGTGGCCTTCTCTAATATCAACACTGAGCAGCCTTGCCGGGCGAGGTGATAGGCCGCACTGCTACCCGCTGGCCCACCACCGACCACGATGCTGTCGAACATAGTTAAGTCCTAATACAACAAACGTTAGGCTGCAATGGCTCCCCCCGTCACTCGCAAGCGCCAGGTCTCAGGCAATTCTGCATCAAACCAATACTGGACTCTCAGCAATCACCGGCGTAGAGCAAATACCACGGGCCCGGAACCGCTTTTAGCTTAGATAGTCCTGCGGATTACGAAAATCCGATAACGCTATGAACTAGCTGGACTCCTAGAAATTACCGGCGTAAAGCAAACACCACGAGTCGGAAACCGCTTTTAGGTTAGATAGTCCTGCGGATTACGAAGAATCGATAAAGCCATAAGCTTAAAACAGCCTAGAAGCGTAAAGCTTCACTAAAAATCATACGCCTTTAGGCGATTCGCTTCTGGAGGTTCACATGTTTTGGGAGTTATGCATTCTGTACGCCAACGGCACAGAAGAAGTGCTGAAAGTCTTCAAAGACCTTGAGATGGCTTTGAATTGTGTAGACCGCATTTATGCTCAAGATGGTTATCCGATGCACATGGCTTACCGTGTGCGTCCTACCTGTACTGTTTAGGCTAAATTTCTCGATGATTTGCCAGGGCTCATCCAGCAGCTGGCCGATCGCGATGGAAGAGTGGCCAAATTATGAATAGCGGCAACCTCAACTAGCCATGTCGTCCACAGACCGGGAAGGGGTGTCATTGTTCACCCTTAAATCAGCATCGGAAATCAGCTCAATCTCAACGGTGATCAGCGTTTGCTCAAATAATCCACAAAGCTGATGCAGTGGCAAGTCTCACGCCTCAAAAATCAGTAGCGGCCAGAGAAATCTCCCTGACCGCTACTGTTACGAGGTATTTTCGAGAATGAGCGACTGCGCCCGGTGACCTAAACAGTTCGCTACGCCGATGTCTCTGCGTTGAATGGGCTTAGCAATACCCAACACAGAACGGGAGATAGCACGGTCGCCATGACGCTGACCACACCAATGATTTCTAGACCTTGAACTAACGAAGTACTCAGCATGTTTCCGCCTCCAAAATGCCGAAAAGTTAAATGGGGGCGCGTTCCTTCGGGAAATTTCCCTACTTCCGTCCTCGTTACTGGCGAAACGCCGATGAAAACGAGAGTGAACGTGAATCTGTATGTTTCTATTATTACTATTTTTAATTGAAATGGGTACTCCCTTGACTAAACTTCATGCTGGCCCAGTCATTTTGCAGCGATCGCTGCAGATTTTTTTGAGTAGACAGACAATTTTTGGCTCGAGATTGCCTTGCCGCTTGAGAGCTCCAAGGGTGAACCAGATGTGATGTGGAGAGCCGACTAAATCATTAGTACTTTCTTGAAGCGAGTTTCGCCTGCCAAGAAGATAGGCTGATGACCAGACCCCGCGCGACTCTCGACTCCGCGCAAGAAACCCGGAGCACCCTGCTGAAAGGAACTGACTGCTATTGAGAAACTCGCAATGGGCAAGCATGCCCTACCGCCACTCTATTATGGAGCGGCATTACCGGACCTACATTCTGCAGGGGATGTTCTGTAACTGTTCAGGGCTTCGGATCAGATCTGAGTTCGGGATCAGGGCACCAGGCCCGCTGCCCCGCCTGGTGAGGCGACAATCCCCTCTCGGGTGGGTTGGCTTAACTCGAACTGGCGTTGCATTAACGAATAAAAAATCGCGCCGGTTGCTGTATTTCAGCA
>CALCCA010000064.1 GCA_937899725.1 uncultured Halomicronema sp. | reverse complement strand
AGTCGTTGACCAAGCCTTCATTGACTGACCAGATCTATCCGCGGATTGCTATATCTCCCCAAAAGGGCAAAAAAAAGGGGCACCTGACGGCACCCCTCGATTCCAGTTTCTCAAGTGGAACAATCAAGCCTGAAGCCTAAACACTGACCTCGCTGAGTTCTCTCAGCATGTGATCAAACGGCTGGTCAACAAAGCTGACATCTTCAATACCGGTATCTGATGCCTTGGCCTTGACCATCTCTTTCATTATCTGGATGCCAACGACAGTGGGCGCAATGGGTACGCCGAGGGAGTTGTAGGTCTCTCGGAGACCTTGCAGCACTCGCTCATCGAGCACGTTCGAGTCGCCTGCCACCAAAGCGTAGCTGCTATAGCGCAAGTAATAGTCCATATCTCGCAGGCAGGCCGCATACCGCCGTGTGGTGTAAGCATTGCCCCCGGGGCGAATCAGCTCAGGCACTGTTTCAAAGAGTTGGCTAGCAGCCCCTTTGACGATCTCAGCGGCGCTAGCGCTGATCATGGTTGCCACCTTGACGCGAGCCATGCCCGTATCGAAGTAGGTCTTCAAAGAATCAAGGGCATTTTGGTCTAAATAACGACCCGTTGAGTCGTAATTTCGGATCAATGTCGTGACGGCATCCCGCATGAACGTTCTTCTCCCAATCAGTCCTAAAAAGTCTTTCGCCATCTACCGAAACAGCAGAGCCGCGATCGCGCTTTTAATGAAATGCTCATTTAGGCAAGCATTATGAGGAAACCATTTCCCTTGCCTAAAAACCTCATTCAAATTTAGCCAGATAGCTTACCTGGTGAGCCTTTGAGTGGTTCCTGGGTCAGTCTATCACGCGGTCATTCAGCCACGGCCACTCGACCGGCAAAGATGAAGGGACTACCCTTGGTATTTTACATTCCGAAATGTTTCGCAATATATTTGGCCACTGTTGCCGGTGGGCTCGCTCGGGCCACGTCGACGCCTAGCCAGTGCTCAAGCCCTGAGCTACAGCAGACCACCGAGATTGAGGTCATCCTGCCTCGCGCTCGGTAAAGTGGCTCTGAATTACCCTGGTTTAGCTGACCGGCAAACCAATCATGCGAGTAGCGGCGACGGGTTGATGCGCTTTCAGCAAAAAGGCGATCGCTCAGCGGTTGTGCTTCTCAATTTTCGTTACACTTCATAATATTAACCCTCATGCTGATGCTCACTTCGCGTTAATTCTGATGCCTGACACACTGACAAAGCTGGCTTATCAAGCCTTCCAAGACGGAAAAAACTATTTTGGTTTAGGTCACAAAGCGATCGCAACGCAGCTCCGCCAGTGGCTAAGACCCGGAATCAAAGTTGAAATCGATTCCGTCACGCCAGAGTTTTTAGAAGAAATCACCCGTCGCCGTGATGCCTTGCTGGAGATTGACTGGCAAGACGCCGAAGCTGGGGTCTATTCCACAAGTCTTTTATTTGACAACCCCTGGGCTGACTTTTTTCAGTATTACCCTGCTATTTGGCTCGACCTTCCCGCCATGTGGGATCGCGTCGAGGCCGATGATGTGTACAACTTTGATAAAGACATCGATACATCGATGTTTCCTCGCTACTATCTCCGCAATTTTCATCATCAAACCAACGGCTATCTGACGGATCTGTCTGCCAATCTTTACGACACTCAGGTCGAGATCCTCTTCGGGGGTACGGCTGATGCCATGCGGCGGCGTATCTTAGCACCGCTGAAGCAGGCCCTGTCAGTGAAGCAAGCCGTTGCCACCACTATTCAAGATCGGCCTGAGCGCCCTACAGAACCGCTCAAGGTGCTCGATGTTGCCTGTGGTACCGCCCGCACTCTCAAGATGCTGCGAGAGGTCTTTCCTCAGGTTTCGCTGTTTGGTATTGACCTGTCACCGGCTTATCTGCGCAAAGCCAATCAGCTGCTGTCAGAAACACCTGGAACGCTGCCTCAATTGGTGCAGGGTCAGGCCGAAGACATGCCCTACCGCGACAACTTCTTCGATGCGCTGACCTGTGTCTTCCTCTTTCATGAGCTACCGGCGCCGGTGCGTCAGCAAATCATTGACGAGGCGTATCGGGTCACCAAGCCCGGAGGCTCCCTGATCATCTGCGATTCGATCCAAATGATCGATACGCCAGAGCTAGAACCGATGATGATCAACTTTCCGGCCCTGTTCCACGAGCCTTACTATCGCGACTACACCTACGATGATTTGGGCGATCGCTTGACTCAAGCCGGGTTTATCGAGGTGGCGACGGAAGTGCATTTTGTCAGCAAGTATTGGGTAGCCCATAAGCCAGCGGCCTAGGCATGGGCGTGGATCTCCATAAATCAGTCGCAGGGGTCAAAGCACGACTGCGACTGATTTATGGTGTCGTGATGATGAGCAGCCTGAGAAGCAGTGAACTTGGATTGAGGCGATGAAAGTTCAAACTTCAGCCAATCAATGAACCTGTCCTGTCAGAGTTTGACGGCTCAGAATCTGCAGTCGTTTTGCGGTGCGATCGCCCTCTCATCGAAGTTAAGAAAATCTAGCCGCACCCTTTGCTATCGGCAGAGCAACGGTTAGATTTGGATGAGCAGTGTATATGTAGCCTTGACCATGACCTCGACACCACTCGATATCGCCGCCCTGGGAACCTTAGATGGGGATAAAAGTGAGGAAACCGTGATGTCAAACTATCTAGAAATTATCGAGACGGTGATTGCTAGCCTCGAACAAGACCAGAGTGCCATGGTGAGCCACACCGAGCAGGGCACCTTTTGGAAGTTTGCCTACGGGAGTGTTGAGGTTTACGTGCAACTCACGGGCACGAGTGACGAAGATATTTTGACCGTGTGGTCGCCGGTGTTGAGCCTGCCTGCGAAAGATGAGCCCAAATTGATGCGGCACATTTTGGAAATGAACTGCGGCGAAACCTTTGAATCTTGCTTTGGGATTCTGGGTGAGCA
The DNA here is from genome assembly GCA_937899725.1 of uncultured Halomicronema sp. GTDB lineage: Bacteria > Cyanobacteriota > Cyanobacteriia > Phormidesmidales > Phormidesmidaceae > Halomicronema. Next base: position 110,214 of record CALCCA010000064.1, on the reverse strand, counting down.
GGTCGTTGTGCTGGCCAGCCGCCCACTGGCAGACATTTCTGCGGGCGAGATTTCGCGCTTGATGACCATTGTGGCCACGATCGCCGATGACAACGACGAAGCGCTGCAGGCCGAGTACGGCGCGTAAGCAGTTAGTATGTCGATGCACCTGGGTGGCGGGATCAAGCATTGGTCTCAGGTGGGGTCGGCCGCAATTTGACCCAGCAACCTTGGCGATTAATCCCATCCATGGTGGCCTGTGGGGCGACACAAATGGCCCTCGATACGCTGCTCTTAGAGCAGCTCATAGCGGGTCAGCAAGCCCCGACGCTGCGGTTTTATCGCTGGCAGCCGATCGCGATTTCTCTGGGCTATCACCAAAAAGACTGGCCGCAGCACTGGCGAGCGCTCAGCTTCAACGGGCAATCGGTTGACTTGGTGCGACGGCCTTCGGGGGGGCGAGCGGTGATGCACCAGGGCGATTTAACCTATGCGATCGCCCTACCCATGACAGGCAGTCGTGACTCTGCCTATCAGCAACTCTGTGATGCGCTGATCGCCGCCTGGCAGCGATTCGGCGTCGCGCTCGACTATGGCCGCGCTGGCGGCAGCTATCGCCATCAGGCCAACTGCTTTGCCTTAGCGACTGCTGCTGACTTGGTTACCCCCAGCGGTTACAAACTGATTGGCAGTGCCCAACTGCGGCGCGATCGCTATCTACTGCAGCATGGCTCCATTCGGCTGTGGCCAGACGCAGACCTATCAGCTCAGGTCTTTGGTCAAGCGCCCGCTTCAGCCGCGTCACCGCCCGCTGCGATTCCGCAGACTGTGGATGAGGGTTGGCTTGCCCAGCTGTCGGCTGCAATAGTTGAAGAACTGGCGCGATCGCTGAACGTTCGCTTTGTCACTCAGCCGTTAAGCCCCAACGAACAGGCTCAGGTCGCAGCTAAAGCTGCGCAGTTTGCTATTCCTGCAGGCCCTTAGCCAGCGACGACAGCTTTAAGCCGGGCGGATATTCTCCTTCGTCTTTAATCCGCTGAATCACCGCGTCCGAGATCGATAGGTTCATTTTTTTACCCAGGGCGCGCACGACCTCACCTCGATCAATCACGCCAGCGACAGCATCGGCGGGTGTCAGCACTACAATGCGCGCCGTCTCTTGGGTTTCGAGAGCGGCGATTACCTCCACCAGCGGAGTGGTTTCTCGTACGTTGGTCACGGCGGTCAGTGGACGGGCGATCGATTGCAGGGTGCGGCTTTCCCATTCGCTGCGTTCGATATCTCGCACATCTTCGATTTTGACGAGGCCGCGATAGCGCCCATCAGAGGCCGCGAAATACAAAGGAGCCCGTGTGCTTTGCAGCAGATATTCATCGGCAAACTGGCGCAACGTCAGGTTCGCATCAAGCACCCGAAAGTCGCGCGCCATCGCATCAGCAGCCGTCAGTTCAGACAGCGTCTCTTGTAAGTCAGCAATGCGACCGTAATTAGCTGCATTGCGAATGGCAAACCCGCCGATTAGCACAATCCAAATTAAATCGAGGCTAGGCTGGGCTAAATAAATTAGCAGGCCGCCACCGACCGCTGTCCAGCCTAAAATTTGGCCTGTTCTGGCGGCCCAGCGGATGCCTTTAATGCGGCTATCGGTCAACTTCCAAACGGCGGCCTTGAGCACCTGCCCCCCATCTAAGGGCAAGCCCGGAATCAGGTTAAAGACAGTCAGCACCAAGTTGATCTGCGCCACGCTGGCAAACAGCACCGCCAATGGCCCCGGCAGTGCCAGCACAGTGATGCAGAGGGTCAATAAAAAGTACAGGCTCAAACTCACGGCGGGCCCCGCGATCGCTACTTGAAACGCTTGACCGGGCGTTTTTGATTCTTGATCGATCGCAGCGATGCCGCCAAACAAAAATAACGTGATGGAATTGACCTGAATCCCTTGCGATTGGGCGACGAGGCTATGACCTAACTCATGCAACAGCACCGAGCCAAAGAGGAGCAGGGCCATGGCCAGACCAATCAGCCACGAACCATCTCCCCACCGCTCTTGCCACAGGGGGTTACTGCCGTAGACAAACGTCACTAACAAAACGATGACAAACCAAGAGGTGTCAAGGTAGAGAGGAATTCCCAAAATGGAGCCGACGCGCCATCCAGACCGCATAATTTAAGTCACTTAAAGTCAATAAGCAGCCTCTAAAAATTCAGATTTCTAGAGACAGTTTCTATTGTAGTCAGGTAAATGGGGCGGGCCAACGGTTGAGCACCGAGGCCTCAAGGGGGAGATATCCGGCCAGTCAGACCGGATCAACACCAGGCCCAGCGATTACAAAAGCCCCGCGCTACCTAAGCCTAAAATCATGCCAGCGCCGAGAATGTGACCCAGACTCGCTGTGGCTAACAGTTCGGGCAGGCCAAAGCCCTCAAACAAACCAGGCAAGGTGAAAGGCAGCGCTGGCCCCGCCCCAGGCTTTTGGATGGCATAGCGCCCGATCGCAATCACAAAGAGATTGCAGGTGATCATGATCAACGCGGTTTGAAATGACCACGCTGGAGTTGAGGGGGCAGTCTGAGCCAGCAAAGCAGCAAAAGAAGCGACCAAGGGTACGGCCTCCAAAATATAGAGTTATTTCACCCCCGGATCATAGGGAACCGTAGAATCGAGATCGGCAGATTGTTTAACAGAGTTAACAGGGTAGAGATGTCTTGTATAGATTCTTCTCTTTGGATAAAGATTTGTGGCCTGATGATTCCCGAGCAGGCGGTCGCGATCGCTCGCCAGGGGGCTAGTGCGCTGGGATTTATCAGTGTGCGGTCTTCCCCGCGCTATGTGACGCCGCTGCAAATCCGAGCGATGAGTCAGGCCCTCATCGCGGCCTCGCTCTCTGGGGTGGAACGAGTCGGCGTTTTTGTGAACGCGACGTCCGCAGAGTTAGAGACGGCGATCGCCACAGGACAACTCACCGCCCTACAGCTGCACGGTCAAGAAACGCCTGCCAGGTGTCAGCAAGTTCGGCGGGCCTATCCCCAGCTCAAGCTGATTAAAGCGCTGCGGATGCGGTCTGAGGCTGACCTCTCGGCAGTGCAGTCCTACGAGGCGATCGTCGATGCGATTTTGCTGGATGCCTATCATCCCGATCGCCTAGGCGGCACGGGTGAGACGCTCGATTGGCGATCGCTGCGCGCCTTTCAGCCCGCGATTCCGTGGATTTTGGCCGGGGGACTCACGCCCGACAATGTCGAGACGGCCTTAACCCAACTATCCCCCCAAGGCATTGACCTCTCTAGCGGGGTGGAGCTGAGTCCAGGCAATAAATGTTTGACCCAGGTTGAAAGTCTATTTGCCACTCTGAACATCCTCTCAGCGGGTCAGGTCGCAGGCTAAAACTGCCGCTGGCGGTAACTGAGGCTTACGGCTCAATGTCTGCTCATATCCTGATTGTTCGGACGCTCAACACCCTTCTGAAAACATCGAAGAGCCTGGGAGCAGAGGTTCGGATTAATGGCTTTGCCTCAGAGACCTGGGATCAGCAGTCCAGCATCCTTCTGCAACTATCTCTGCGAGCGGCTGGCTCACGGGAGTCGTGCGCTGACAGAGATGGTTGCGGCAAAAATGGTGTTCTTAATCCTAAGGGGGAGTAGCAGTGGCCAACTCTGACAGCAACTTTTCTGTCCTAGAAATCTTTCTGCAAGCGCCACTCCCTCTCCGCCAGACTGAAGTCGGTTTACGCTTGCTTCTGAGGCGTCTGATTGGTGAGGCGGGGGGCGGACTGAGTTCATGCCGACTTCGACCCTTGCCGCCGATTCGGGTTTGCAGCTTGGCGATTCAGCCTTATAACTATGGTGACTTGCTGAATGAATGAGACGCGCTGTTTATGTCTACCTGGTCTTCTGGTTACAACACTGATCTGGGGTACACCTTTGGCTACTATCGTGAAATCAGCCCGGAATGGTTGGATTATGTGGCGCTGACCAAAGGGGTGATGCCACCTACTGGGGCTTGGCGCTATCTAGAGTTGGGGTGCGGCCAAGGCTACGGACTGACGCTGCTAGCGGCGCTGTATCCTGACCATGATTTTTTGGGCATCGACTTTAACCCCGTGCACATTACCCACGCCCGCAGCCTAGCCACGGCAGCGGGGCTCAAGAATGTGCGATTTGAGGAAGCTGACTTTTTAGCCGTGGCGGAGTCGTGGCCTGCTGACTGGAGACAGTTTGACTACATTACGGCCCACGGTATTTATTCCTGGCTGAGCCACGATGTGTGTGAGGCGATCGTCACAGCAATTGACCGAGCTGCCACCCCGGGAGCTTTGATCTATCTCAGCTACAACACCCTGCCCGCGTGGATTTCGTCTTACCCTATTCAACACTTGATGCGGCTCTGGCAAACGACCGATAGTTTGGAGTCGGTCAAGGCGATTGAAACCGGGATTAGCCGCCTGCAGGCGCTGACCGAAGCTCAAGCGGGCATGACCAAGCTCTTGCCAGGCATGAAATCAATGCTGGATAAGGTCGCCACCCGCGATCGCGCCTACCTGGTACAGGAATATCTGCACGACAACTGGCATCCGCGCTGGTTTAATCAGGTGGTTGAAGAGGTCAAGCCCGCCAAGCTGAGCTATGTCGGCACGGCTAGTTTGGGCGATCTTTACCTCACCAATTTTATGCCGCAGGCCTTCAAAGACATTTTGAAGGAATATCCTGACCCGATTGTGCAAGAGGTGATGATCGATGTGTTGACCAACCAGAGCTTCCGGCGAGATGTCTTTAGTCGCGGGGCGCATCCCCTCTGGTCGGTGCAGCGGCAAGAAGCCCTCTTGCCGCTGCAGTTTGCCTTAGTCAGTCGCCCCGCTGACACCAGCGAACTGAAGTTCAAAACGTCGATTGGCGAACTCAAGGGCAAATCGGAAGTCTACACCCTGTTTTACGACGCGTTGGTGACCGGGCCGAAATCGGCAGCGGATCTGATGCAGGTCGCGACGGCCAAGCCCCTGGGCTTGGGTGACCTGATGCAGGCCCTATCACTGATGCTGAACGCGGGGCATATCACCTTGTTTTGTCCCCCGGCTGATCGAGCCCCAGCTTTGGCCCTGAACCGCGCCATCGCGATCGCCACGGCCCAGGGCGCCCCTTATCGGTTTGCGATCGCCAGTCATCTCGGCCATGTGTTGACCGTGAGTGATGTGGATCTGATGTTTTTGGCCGAAACCTTTGAACAACCGCAAATTGCCGCTGATGCCTTGGGGACGGCGCTAACCGAGCGCTTGATTGCCCTGGGTAAAGGGTTGACCCAAAATGGCCAGCCGCTCACCAGCCGTGACGCTTTGCGGCCCTATACGCAAACGCTAGCTGCGACTTTCTTGCAATCCACCCTGCCGCGATGGCGAGAACTGGGTGTTTGTGATTGAGGGCTGGGCGCTACCGGCTCAGTCACCTGAGTTGAGCGGGCGGCGTTTAGACAAGGGAGCAGCGCTGAGGGGATGTCCCTCAACAGACAGCCTTGAAGGGAATGCCCCTGTCGCTGCGACCATACTCGACGTCACACCCGTCAGAGGCTTACAGCGAGCAATGCTGAGACGTGTGGGCAAAACAGCATCTAGCCGCCCGGTGGCGTCATCACCTGCTCATAGTGCGCCCACCAGCGGCTTAACGGGTAATAGACGGCGGGTGCCCAAAGACTGCTCAAAATTGCGGAGCTGAGGGCGATACGCTGATGCTGTAGCCAAATCTCCGGCAGGCTGGGATAGGGCGAGCTGCTGATGATGAGCTGGTGGGCGCTGATTTGCAGGGCCATCATGGTTTGGGCAATGACCGTCATGGCAAACACAATGATGGCCACTGAAACGAAATCTTCTTGAATGAAGCGCTGTTTTTGAATGCGAGCCGTGAGAAAACCCGCCAGGGTGAGGCCCAGAGTATGGGTGGGAAAATAGCCGGTCAATCCATCCTGCACGAGCCCCAAAATAAAGCCCGCGATCGCGCCTTCGACACTCGTGCGCTGCACGCTCCAGGCCACGAGCCAAATCAAGAGCCAACTTGGCCCCACTCCCAGCAGCACCATGCCGGGCAGACGCATCGGTAGCAGCATGACGCAGATCAAAGCAGAGCCGATGACCACGGCAAGATTGAGCCATCGATAGCGACGGCGCAGTGCCAGACTACTGGTTCGGGCCGGAGTCATGGGGCGAGATTATCCTCAGCTGCTCGGTTGGGAATGATTTCTTGTGAGGCGGGTGCATCCACTGCTGGGATCTCAACCGACTTGGGTTCAAAGGGAATCACCGTCACCCATTCCACAATATTGAGGGGCGACGTTAACTCGACCGTCACTTCAGGGGCCGGACTCTTAGATAAATCAAGATCAACCACGCGGCCAATGGGAATATCTTGAGGAAACAGCTGACTGTAGGCAGACGTCGTGACGACATCGCCGACTTTGACATCCGGTATTTTGTCGAAAAATTCCATCACTACCTGTTGCCCCATCTCGCCCCGAATGTAGCCCGTGGCGCGGCTACGGCTCACCCGTGCCCCGACGCGGCTGGTGGGGTCACTAACCAGCAAAACGCGACTGCTGTGGGGAGAAACAGCTACCACCCGACCGATCAAGCCACCCGGCCCGGTCACGATGTCATCGGCATCAATGCCGTCGCTACTACCGCGACTAATAATGATTTGCTGCCACCAGTCTCCGGCGCTGCGGCCAATGACGGCGGCGGGCGTGCCAGCGGCGAGCGGAACCGCATCCCCTTCCACCACTTGGCGCAGCGATCGATTTTGACTTTCGAGCTCGACTAGACGCTGCTGCAATTCTTGGGCATAGCTCGACTGCAACATCGCGGCGCGGGAAGGGCCGGGATGAAACGGACTCGTTGCCCAGCGATAGAGTTCATAAATGGCTGCGCCACCGGTCTCTCGCATCCCCAAAGCGGCGACCACCATTAAGGCCACCAATCCTGTCTTGAGGGCATATTGGTTCCACCATCGCCGGACGACAAACATAGTTGGCTAATCCACCCCTGATACTGACTCTAAATGCCGGAGCTACCGCTGAACACCCGCCCCATCTGGCTGAAGTTTTCGAGCACGCGCCCCGTGCCCAACACCACACAGCTGAGAGGATCCGCCGCCACATGAACGACAATGCCTGTCTCATGGCTGAGCAAGGTGTCAAGACCGTGCAGCAATGCCCCACCACCCGCCAGCATAATCCCGCGATCGATAATATCGGCAGCGAGTTCGGGGGGAGTGCGTTCGAGGGTCCGTTTCACGGCTTCAACAATGACGGCTAAGGGCTCGGCCATGCTTTCCCGAATCTCACCCGCCTTGACGGTGACCGTGCGGGGCAGGCCCGACAACAAATGCAGCCCCCGTACATCCATAATCAGCTCACCATCATCAGAACCCGGATAAGCTGAGCCAATTTTGATCTTGATATCTTCAGCGGTTCTTTCCCCGACGACGAGGTTATGCACCTTTTTCAGGTACTGCGAGATCGATTCGCTGAGTTCGTCACCGGCAACGCGCACCGATTCACTCAAGACCGTGCCCTGTAAGCTGAGTACAGCAACTTCCGTCGTGCCGCCGCCAATGTCGATCACCATGTTGCCGGTGGGCTCAGCCACCGGTAGCCCGGCCCCGATCGCTGCCGCCACCGGCTCATCAATCAAGTAGACGGTGCGAGCCCCCGCCTGCTGCGCTGCATCCATCACGGCCCGGCGCTCAACGCCAGTGACCCCACTGGGAATGCCGATCACAATGCGGGGCGACACGAGGGTTCTGCCCTCATGCACCTGGCGAATAAAATGCTTGAGCATCAGTTCAGCCGTGTCAAAGTCAGCAATCACGCCATCTCGCAGCGGTCGCAAGGCCACGACGTTGCCGGGCGTCCGGCCCAACATCCGCTTGGCATCTTCGCCGACGGCCAGCGGTTTTTTTTCAACTTGGTCAATGGCAACAACCGATGGTTCTTGCAGCACCACGCCCTTACCGGCGACGTAGACCAAGGTATTAGCGGTTCCGAGGTCAATACCCATGTCTCGGGATAAAGAGAAACGGTCAAGAAAACCCACGAGACTTAGCCCCCAAACGAACGAAATAGACGGTTGAATGTAAACTCACCGAACTTAATGCTAGGTCATCAATGCCCGATTCGGATGTGAAAGACAGCCCATAGCAGCACTAATTCAGGGAAAGTCCATTGCTTATGCAACCCGGACGAGGTGGATTCTATTACTTTTCGTATCGTCCGTCCAGTGGCTGAGTATATTTGCTCGGCAGATTGTCTGCGTGAGGTCTCTGGCCATGAGGGTCGTCGCGATCGCTGCCCGCCTCGGCGGTGCTGACGGCCCCGGCCAGCGGCCAGCATTTTTAAGTGACTTTAGGCAAAATAGATCAACGGTTCGCCCCGGTGGTGACCGTCTCAGACGATAGGATATGAATTTGGAACCGATCAGTCGTTTCCCCACCTACCATAGTTAACCGAAGCAGGAGAAGGTCTGACATGAGCATCAATTCCGTGACTCTCGTTGGTCGAGCTGGACGTGACCCTGATGTGAAGTATTTTGAATCGGGCAGTGTCGTGTGCAAGTTTTCGTTGGCGGTAAATCGGCGCAGCCGCAACTCTGATCAGCCGGATTGGTTCAATGTAGAAATGTGGGGCCGCACTGCCGAGGTGGCAGCAAACTATGTGCGCAAGGGCAGTCTGATCGGCGTCAGTGGGGCGCTGAAGTTTGATCAATGGAACGATCGCGCCACTGGGGCGCTCCGCACGTCGCCGATCATTCGCGTCGATCGCCTAGAGCTACTGGGCTCAAAGCGCGATAATGAAGCGCCCATGGGCAACAACTATGCCGATGACGAATTCTAATTCGCGGCAGAATTTAGATCGCCGACCAATTTTTCGTTACAGGGGAGTTTATGCGACTCCCCTTTTTTGTGCCAAGCAACAATCGTGTACGTGGAGCCGTTCACTGATTGCTAGGGCGCACTGATTGCAGTGCGCCCGATGCTTTGAGGGCAGTCAGATCAGCATTGCCGGTGCAGAGCAAGACGGTTTTAAGCTCTTCCATCAGGCAGTCAGCCAACAGCGCCACGCTCTCTTCGGAGTCGGCGGCAGCGGTCAAAAATGGATGCGCCAGCCCGACCAGATCAGCGCCTAAGGCGATCGCCTTCGCCGCCTGCAGACCATTGCGAATACCGCCCGAGGCAATCAGCGGCAAGGTCGGGGCGATCGCCCGAATTTGGGTGATGCAGTCGGCAGTGGGAACGCCCCAGTCGGCAAAGGTCTGCCCCAGTCGCCGCTGGCGCGGATCGCCCGCTCGGCCCCCTTCAACCTTGGCCCACGAGGTGCCGCCGGCCCCCGCCACATCAATAGCAGCCACGCCCGCCTCGATCAGCTGCGCCGCCAGAGGTGCGGCAATGCCGTTACCCACCTCTTTGGCAATCACCGGCACCGGCAAGTGCTGACACAGGGCTTTGATTTTGCTGAGCAGCCCTTTAAAGTTGCGATCGCCCCGTGACTGCACGCTCTCTTGCAGCGCGTTGAGATGCAGGATCAAGGCGTCCGCCGCTAGCGTTTCGACCACCTGCTGACATTCCGCGAGGCCATAGCCGTAGTTCAGCTGCACGGCCCCCAGGTTGGCAAAGAGGAGACAGTCAGGCGCATACTGGCGAATCGCAAAGGTCGGCATCACCTCAGGCGACTCGATCCCCACCCGCTGTGATCCCACTCCCATTGCCAGCCGATAGGTTTGCGCGGCGATCGCCAGCCGCTGGTTGATCACTTCTGCCTGTTCAGTGCCGCCCGTCATCGAAGAAATCAGCAGCGGTGCCCCCAAGGTCTTGCCGAGAAACTGACAGCTGATATTCAGGTCAGCCCAGTCGAGTTCCGGCAGGCAGCAGTGTTGAAACCGATAGTTTTCCAGGCCGGTGGTGGTCTGCTGGCACTGCACGTCCTGTTCCAAGCAAACGCGAATGTGGTCGGCTTTCCGACGTTGGGTTTCGGGTGCAGGGGGCGGGGTGGCAGCAGGCGGGGACGGCAGAGATGGGGCGGTCATGGCAACAGCACACAGCAGAAGGGACGATTTGGCGGGTCAGCGTGGTCTCACCACCGGCCAGGCGCAGGCGCGATCGCTTGGCCGCAGGCGGCGAAGCTGTAGAGGCTGGCAACCCCGGCGCCAACCGCGACCAGTCCGACGTATCACCGGGCGGGTGAACCGCTGGCCCCACCTGTACTTTAGTGTCCCACAGTACCCTAAAGCCTTGCTACGAAAGGTTTAGAAGTCGAAATAAATGAACGATAGCGTTTCACTGGGGGCGAGTTGCCAGGCTGTGAAGAGTAACAGCGGCACCAGCAGCAGTTTGACCGGCCAATTGAGCTGTAGCTTGAGTTGATGTTGGGCAAAGCCCGTCAGGGCCATGATCCCCATCAGAGCCCACAGTAATATCCACAATTGAGTGGCCGTTAGCCCCAGGGACTCGACATACACCTTTTGAGCAAACTGCACGTCACTGCTCACGCCCCAGAGCTTTTGTACCGCCAGGGAAAACTGCTGCGGCTCGGGCAGACGAAAAAACAGCCAGCTAAAGAATACAAAAAACTGAGTCACCCCCCAGGCGGCCAGCCAGCCCCACGGCTGGGTCCAAAACTTTTGCAGCGGCGCCCAGCTTTCTGACAGCTGATGGTTGACCCGATGCACCACTAAAGCCAGCCCGTGAATGCCGCCCCAAATCACGAAGCCCCAAGTATTGCCGTGCCACACCCCAGCAATCAGCATGACGATCATCAGATTCAAGGCTGTCCGGGTTAGGCCCTGACGCGAGCCACCGAGGGGAAAATAGAGGTAGTTGCGTAACCAGTCGCCGAGGGTAATGTGCCAACGCCGCCAAAAATCGGCAATGCTGGTCGTGAGATAGGGGAAGTTGAAATTTTGCGGTAGGTTGATTCCCATCAGCAGGGCACTGCCGCGCGCCACGTCCACATAGCCACTGAAGTCGAGATAGAGCTGCAACCCGTAGGCAAAGATGGCCAGCCAGACATCCCAACTACCGGCTCGCGGCAGGTTGTCAAAACTGAGATTCACCAACGTGCCAATGTGATCCGCGATAAGGACTTTTTTGATCGCCCCAATGCCAATCAACCAGAGCCCCTCAACCGCCCAGTTAAAGTTCAGGCTGGCCTCGGTCGTGAGCTGACTATTAAACGCATGAAAGCGCGTAATCGGCCCGGAAATCAGCTTGGGAAAATAGAGCTTGTAGGCCGCAAATTCTGGCAGGTTGCGCGTCGCTGGGGCACCGCGATATACGTCAACCAGATAGGCAATACACTCAAACGTAAAAAAGCTCAGTCCTAGCGGAAAGGCGATCGCCAACCAGCTGCCAGCGGCGATTTCTGGATTTAACCCACTGGGGACTAACAACCGCAGCCAGGTCTCGATGTACTTAAACCCCAGCAGCAGCAACACATTCAGCGCGATACCCAAGGCCAACCAGTAGCGGCGGCGGCGATAGGAGGCCTGCTCGGCCATTTGCCACTGCTCGTTGGGCACCCGCCAGTCGGCGGGCATGGTGAGCACTCGACCGAGCCAAAAATTCAAGCCCACCAGCACCAGCATCAGCGGCACATAGTGCACCTGCAGCGATGTGTAGAACACAATGCTGGCGATAATCACCAACCAGATGCGCACCGATCGCCGCTCAATGGCCCAGTAGAGCCCTACCACGCTCAATAAAAATAGGCCGTAGAGAATTGAGGGTAGGGTCATGGCTGGGATTCTTCAGCAGCGGATAAATCGAGGGCGCGAGGCCAGGCAATCATCGGATCTTGAGCAATCCGCAAAGACACTTGATAAGCGCCATAGCGGTTTAAGTGGCTGGGGTCAGAGAAATAGTCGTAGCGACTGGTCCACAGATTGCCTAAATCGCGAAAGATAAAGTCTGGTGAGGTTGCGGAATACTCCAGCATCATTTGTTGGAAATCAGCTTCCGCATCGGTGCGATAGCCGTCTAAATATTCGTCGGTGAGCGGCGTGTTGATAAACACCACTGGCACGTCCTGCTGTTGGGTGTAGCGCAAGAGCTGTTCCAGGGCGTCGGTTTGTTGACCCGCCAATTCAAAGTCTTCATAGTCGCTGTCGTAAGCGCCAGGGACTCGCGCGTAGAGCTGATAATAGGTGGCCGGGTTAAAGCGCACGTCTAACGCGAGGAAGCCATCAAAGTCGATGCGACTCCCCTCAGGAATGGGCATATCAGAGGTATTTTGGGCCGTGTCACCCGCGTCTAAAGACAGTGTCGCAATTGGTGCCATCAAGGGCGTCAGCAGGTGATCGCGCACGACCGCTTTGAGCTGATCTCGATCACCATACAGCGCCGATCGCCGCCCCAAACTATCACTCAAATTCTGATCAAGCGCTTGATAGCTGGCGCGCAAAGATTCGCCCACCGGCACGACTTCTGCCGCGCTCGCCTCCGCATCGGGGGCGTCAGCGGCAGCCGGCTCAACAGCGTCAGGATTACGCCGCCCCAGCTCACGATAGCCATCAGAGGCGGCAATGGCATTAAAAGTGACGTCGGTACGACCACTGTTAAAGGCCCGCGCCCCATCGGCCCAGATAATCAGCCGTGGCAACTGATGCGGTTCTAAGACGCGACGAATGGTCAGATCCACCACCTGCGCAGTCGCCCCATTGACGCCAAAATTAAAGATGCTTAGATTGCCGTGGCCCAGGGCTGCTAGTTCCCGCTGGAGGGCCGCCGGGTCCACCCCTCGCAGAGCGCGCGAGCTGCCAATGATCAGCACATCGGGCGGGCCGGACTCGGCCAATCGCTGATGATAAAGCGCCAGCTTTTCATCCATCTGCTGGCTGCGAAAAGAGGGATACGGCGAATAGGACAATAGATCAGGCGTAGGCGCTAAAGACCGTTCGGGGCTGGCGATGAGATCGTCATTAAACGCGTCGTCATCGGTCTCCCATTCACTGCGCTGCCAGTTGGCAGTCGCCGTCGGGTCATCCGTCGGGTCATCCGTCGGGTCATCTGTCGGGTCATCCGTCGGTGCTAGGGGCGCAGCCTCATCCTCAAGGCCCGACTCGGGTTGGGACTCAGCCGCCGTGGCCGCCTCGAGGGCGCTGGTTTGGGCACCCGGATTGAGGACCTGGCCCAAAATCCAGTCGGCCTGCAGGGCTAATAGCACGCCCACAGCCCCCCACACCAGACCAATTTTGAGTGCATCTTGGGTGTCTTCTGACAGCAATACCGGCGGTGTTCGCGAGAGATCACGTTGCGGCACCAGCAGTTGGGTGCCGATGAGAAATCGCCGTACGGCATCTAAACTACGTTGCCACGCCTGATGCATCACACCGGTAACGGTGGCTTCGTCAGCCTCTAGCGACTCAGAGTCAGGGTGCGATAGCAGATCGCCAACATAGCTATCAGAAACTGCAAAAATGGGTTCTGCCTTCGGGACGATCTCCGGACGCGCTTGAAAATCCTTGCCGTAGCTCCAAGCCGGCCGCTGCTGGCCTGCCCGCCGACCATATAGCCGAATGCCCTTGATGCTAGTCAAATCAAGCGCATCAAGGAAATCTAAAACTTGGGGCACCACCTGACGCCGGGTCGGACAGACCGAGGCATCGGCCATGATGTGCAAAAGCTGATCGCGCTGCAGCACCTGAATGCGAATGCCACCCGTAGCAAGCTGCGCTTCCAGATCAGGGTTGAGGAGGCGGGTCAGCAGATAGGCCAGGGCCGGCAAATCACCCTGCTTGGCCAGCACTGTCGGTTCATCCAGCAGGGCTGGATGCTCTAGGGCTGGCAGGTTAAGACAGCGCACCCAATCGGGAGTCTCAGTCTGCGTGGTCTGACCGTAAAGCACGAGCCGATGTAGACCTTGAGGCGCCAAACTAGTCATGAGAGGGGTGATCAGCTCTACGACAGCAGCTTCTGGCGGCACGGGCACGGGTTCAGATAACCCCGGTGCGGCGGCCTCAGCATCCAGCGATCGCACAATCCCGTGCAGACTCTCTTCTTTGCGTTCAACGCTTATCTCAGCGCGGTGCGCCGCGAGGGCGTCATTCACCAGGCGAGCGATCGCGGCCTCATCGCCCCAACGCCCCCACTCCCGCAGCATCTCTTCAGCGGGAGTGAGGTCAATGCGCAGGCTCCAATCCGGGGTGTCTTCGCCATGCACCTGAATGACGATCACCGCATCTTTAAACTGCGTCAAAGAGAGCTGCCGCAGACGCTCAGTCACTGGCTCAGCAATCAAGAGCGGATCAGGGCTATAAGTGGCCTCGCACCAAACCCACAGACGATTAACGTCATCATCAGACTCCATGTCGGGCTCAGCCGCGTGCCCTTCTTCGGCAGATACGGCTTCACGATGCAGTGATACCCGGCCCGACGCCGCTCGCACACTCACCCAAACGCCCACATCTAGCGTGCTTAAAACTTCGCTGAGGTACCACGCGATCGCGTCAGGATCACCCTGGCGCGCCAAACTGAGGTGCGACAACACAATCGTCGTGGTGGTGTCGTCCTGTGGCCATTGACTTGCTTCACCCGCCGCTGCAGCCGGATCAGACACCCCAGCCGGATCAGAAGATGGGTGGGTATCGGCCAGCTTAAGCGCGGCTCCGGCTTGAGCCTGCAACTGTGACTGATGACGCTCCAGTCGGTTGAGGTAGATCGGCGCCGTCCAGTCGGGTTTCGCCTCACCGCTCTGGCGACTGTAGATATAGAGCTGATAAACCTGGGGATAGGTCTTGGTGACGAGGTGGTCGCTGGCGGCATCCTCAATCAGAGCATCCACCAACCGAGAAATCGCCCCCGCCTGGTGTAAAGCGTGAGGCGTCTCGGTCAACACATGCAGAATATTGCCTCGCAGCCGCATCTGCACTCGGGCATTGGGTGCCAGATGCTGAGCGATCCAGTCATCGAGTGGCTGAGCCGCAGAAGCAGGTTGGGTTGGTAATAGAAACGGCTTAGCAGTCATAGACGTTAACTATGGCTAGGTCTAGCGGCAGCGCCGGTCAGCGACCCTAAATATAGCTGTGAAGCATATCGCAGTCTGCCAGTTCTCACCAGTAAATCGCCTTAAATCGGTTAGATCTTTGCAGAATTTACCGCAAAACCTGGGCAGAATTGAGCTGTCTGGCTAAAGGCGCAGTTATACAACTGTCAATACTAGCTGCCGAGGTGGGAACGCTCCTAAATATTTCGGCGTTTTGTACAAGTTAGCGTTTCACATTGCCATTCGACTGAACGATCGCCCCACCGGTCCCTATCAATGCTCAATACCAATCCTTGAGAAACTGCGAGGGATCAGGCGATCGCAATGCCTAAAAAAGGGCTAATGGGTCGGCAAGAAGACGGTTCAGGCGGTCAACAGGAAGGTCTCTCGCCAGAGTGGTCATCGCCTGAGGTGGCCCCCAAAGATTTCTAGTCGTTGCCGAAGACTGCTAAAGGTCGTCTGGATTGGCGATGGTTGAGGCGGACTCAATAGATTTGCCAGGTCTGGGGTCAGTTCATCACCTACTTCGTCCCCACAGATAAAAATCCGGCTTGATCTGGGAAATTTCTACCGATTTTCTGCAACCAGACGACAACTCTAGCCCCCATCGCTGCGTTGCCCGGCATGGCCAAGATGGCATCAAGAGCTAATTCACCTGGAATTATGGGTCTATAGCCTTTGCCGCTAGGGGTGCTCCCCATATTCACAGAACCAGTGTCAGCGCTCTACTCATCCTGGATGGATTTGCTCGCAGTGAGACATTTAGACCCCTTCTCTCCAGCCGAAATCGCGGCTTGCCATAACCGAAATCGCGGTTATGGCACCCCAGATGGCTGAAATCACTATCCGATCGACTCTTTAATTCTGCATTCCGAATTCTGCATTCCGGATTCTGCCAGGTGCTGCCGAGACTCGGCTGGCACCTCACTGATCGGTCATTATGGGGGAGCTCAGCCCTCACCGCTCTCGCATTGAGCGACTCGGTGCGCCCGATGGTAGTAGTGGCGAGCGATCGCTGGCCGCTGCGCCTGCTGGTGCAGACGGCCTAAGCGATTGAGCACAATCATTAAGGGTTGAGACAGCGGCAGCGTCTGATAGGTTTCGAGCGCAGCGGTGAGATAGGCGATCGCGAGATCCAGATGGCGTGTATGTTCGCAGAGCTGAGCCATTTGCACCATCAAGGCAGCGGCTTCCACCCGCACATCTTGATAGGGCGTTAACTCAACGAGAATATCGACAGCGGCTTCAAAGCTGCCGAGGGCCAGCCAATAGGCTTGTTCATCCGCATAAATGCGACCGAGGTAGTCGAGCGTCAGGGCGAGTTCTAAACTGTCTTCGCCGGTCTGCCAACAACTTAGGGCCTGCTGAAACTCAGCTTTGGCGGCGGCGTGATCCCCTTGCTGATAGTGCACTAGGGCCAAATTATGAAACGCGATCGCGGTTTGTCGAGGAGCCTCAACATCGGCCAGTACCTCGATGGCGGCCCGCAATTCAGTTTCGGCCTGACGATAGCGACGGCGATCGAGATCAAGCAGGCCCAGGCCATTGAGAGAGCGGCCCACATTTAAGAGGCATTGTTCTTGCACTGCCGCCTCTAAGGCTTGCTGATAGGTACTCTTAGCGAGGGTGGTATGACCTTGAGCATAGAGGGCGGCGGCCTCTTCACACCGCTGTGCAGAGGGTAGCGTGGTGGCTGAGGCAGCGGTATTAATTGCTTGAGTCGCAGTGGCCAGCGCCGTTTGGGCAACCAGAGCCGCCGTGGCTTTTTCCGCCGCGTTGGCCCAGCCCGTATGACCACAGTGTCGGCTCCAAATCAAGAGTTCTTGAAAGGCCCGTTGGGCTCGCTCAAGCTGGCCCTGATCAACCTGCTGCCAGCCTTCGAGGTAAAGCGCCCGGCAGCGAGCGAGGTCGAATTCTGATGAGTGGAGGGGCGCCGTCGTGGGTGAGGTGGGCTCGTTGCTCGGGGGCTCAGACGGCGTATCAGTGATTGGGCCGGGAATTAAACTAACGGAGGCGGTGGGGCGTCGCATGGGGGATCTCCTGTTTCGTTAATAGCAGTATGAGAGATGCCCCTAGGCCCAGACACTCAGGTTTCAGACAGAGACTTTGCACTTTTCGGCAAACCTCACTGTGAAAAGCTGCACCAAGACCTCAAGTGCCCCGCAGAGCATCAACTGTAGCCGTGCTTGTCCGCTGTCAGTAAGGGCACTGAGCGACCCCAAAAGGGGGCCCGGATCCGGAGAATTGCCGCCGCGTTGCCGCTAATAGCCGGATCATGAGCTGCGGCATCGAGCGTTCAAGTTAGCAGCATTTGCCCATGGGGTGTCAGGGAATGTTGCAGTTGCTCGGGGGGGGGCCTATCAGCGCTATGGTTGAAGCAAGCTGGTACTAGCGCGCTGGCATTCTCCTTAACCGATCTGGCTTCACCTCTAGCGGGTCCCTCTGCCCTGAAATCACAGGACAGAGGGACTAGGATTAGCGCGATGATGTTGACACGGGGTAAAAATTCGCGATCGCTGATGTCAGCCAGCGCTTTGTTGCTTAGATAGGCCGTAATGTCGGTTTTAGAGCCTCACCAACCGCCTCGCGGTGCCCATCTTTCGCCATCGAGCCGCTTAAAATTGAATGACGATATCGTTGCCATTCCACGGTCTCTTCTTCAGCTATGACGACTCCGTCTAAAGATTCTCAACAATTCCCCGCCATTTCCAAAGACGTGAACATTCCGGGCGCGTCCAATATGGTAATAAGCCTGATGACGGGGCCATTCCTGGTCGCGCTTGTGGGCATTCGAGCATGTGCGGATGCCTTGACTCAGGTCGGCCTCGCCAGCGAAGAAGTGTTTCGCGGTGAACGCTTGCCAAATTTACAAAACGTCTCTGGGCGGTCTGATCACATCGATGAAACCGACATCGAATAGCGTGGCCATGGCACCGCCATGACGATTGTTCATGGCGCCTGGCCGCACTCGACTTCGTGTTCCTCCGACGATGCTTTAACTTTATGACATCCACTCTGCCAACTTCATCTGAGAACATGCCAACTACCAGCGAAGCCATTCTTGAGTCTGCTGCCAGTGTGTCGATTACGCCCCCAGGCTCAGCCTATAGTTTGCGCGTGCAGCGACGCATCAAAATGGTGGAGGATATTTGGGAGTCGGTGCTGCGCAACGAATGTGGTCAAGAGCTCCTGACACTGCTGCATCAGCTGCGTCGGCTCTGCTCTGAAGAGGGCCAGGCTCCAGCCGCTCGGGCCGTCAGCGTGCAAACCGTGGTGCAGGTGGTCGAAGACCTCGAACTGCAAGATGCCATTCGGGTAGCGCGGGCGTTTGCGCTATATTTTCAGCTGATCAACAGCGTTGAGCAACATTATGAACAGCAGGGGCAGCAGCAGCAGTATCGAGCCGCCTACGGCGATGTTGATATCTCCTCGGCGATCGCGGGCTTGGCGACCATTCGCCCCCAACAAACCAACGCCGAAGGCAAGCCCGAACCGCATCAAAAACCGCTGCCCCAACGCCAATCAACCCTGGACTATCAGCTGCTGCCGACCAGCTATCGCGATGCGGGCACTTTTCACTGGCTCTTTCCGACCCTCAAGCAGCTAAATGTACCGCCGCAGTTGATTCAGCGACTGATGGATGATCTCGATATTCGGTTGGTCTTTACGGCCCACCCCACCGAGATTGTGCGCCACACGATTCGCGACAAGCAGCGCCGCATTGCCTCGATTTTTCGGCGACTTGATCAGGCAGAAGATTCGGTACAGTCGATGGGCGTGGCGTCCAGCTGGGAAATTGACAGCCTAAAGGAACAACTGACTGAAGAAATTCGGCTGTGGTGGCGCACTGACGAGCTGCATCAGTTCAAACCCTCGGTGCTCGATGAGGTGGACTATACGCTGCACTATTTTGATGTGGTGCTGTTTGATGCCTTGCCGCAGCTGTATCAGCGCATCAAGCGATCGCTCAACAATACCTTTCCTACCCTCCGCCCACCCTTGCCGCAGTTTTGTCGGTTTGGCTCTTGGGTGGGCTCCGATCGCGACGGCAACCCCTCCGTCACCCCCGAAGTCACCTGGAAAACCGCCTGCTACCAGCGCAACCTGGTGCTAGAGAAGTATATTGATGCCCTCGATCACTTGACCAAGCTCCTGAGTCTGTCGCTGCACTGGAGCGAAGTGCAGCCCGAGTTATTGGATTCTTTGGATCAAGATCAGCAGGTGATGCCTGAGGTCTACGAACGCTGGGCGATTCGCTACCGCCAAGAACCCTACCGGCTCAAGCTCGCCTACATGCAGCAGCGGCTAGAAAACACCCTGCAGCGTAGTCAGCGGCTGTATCAGGGCGACATTTTGCAAGAAGATCAGGGCGATGGCGTCGATCTGTCACTTTATCTGGCGGGCAATGATTTCCTCGAAGATTTGCGACTCATTCAGCGCGACCTCAACGCCACCGGCATGGTCTGCGGTGAGCTAGAGCAAATTATTTGCCAGGTTGAGCTGTACGGCTTTGTTTTGGCCGAGCTGGATCTCCGGCAGGAAAGCTCCCGCCATTCGGATGCGATCGACGAAGTCACGGCTTACCTGCAGGTGCTGCCCAAGCCCTACAACGATTTATCCGAAGCGGAGAAGACGACCTGGCTGATTCAGGAGCTGCAAACTCGGCGGCCCCTCGTGCCCGCTGAGTTGCCCTTCTCGACCACGACTTGTGAAACGGTCGAAACGTTTCGGATGGTGAGGCGTCTGCAGCGGGAGTTTGGCCCCAAGATCTGCCATAGCTACGTCATCAGCATGAGCCACACGGTCAGCGACCTGCTAGAGGTGCTGCTGCTCGCTAAAGAAGCGGGGCTCTTTGATCCCGCGACGTGGGCAGCCAGCATTCAACCGGTGCCGCTGTTTGAAACGGTAGAAGATCTGAAACGCGCCCCCTCAGTGATGCGATCGCTGTTTGATCTGCCGCTCTATCGCGCGGTGACCCAGGGCGGGCGATCGGAAGCAATCACGAGTTCTGAGCCGGGGTCCAAACCGATTCAAGAAGTCATGCTGGGCTACTCCGACAGCAACAAAGACTCCGGCTTTCTCAGCAGCAACTGGGAAATTCACAAGGCTCAGCAGGCCCTACAGGCCACTGCCGATGACTTTGGTATCGCGCTGCGCATCTTTCATGGTCGCGGTGGCTCGGTGGGCCGGGGCGGTGGCCCCGCCTACGAAGCCATTTTGGCTCAGCCGGGAGCCAGCTTGAACGGACGCATCAAAATCACCGAGCAGGGAGAGGTATTGGCCTCGAAATATAATCTGCCCGACCTCGCTCTGTACAACCTAGAAACCGTCGCCACCGCCGTCATTCAGGGCAGCCTGCTGCACAGCAGCGTCGATGAGATCGAGCCCTGGAACGAAATTATGGAAGAGTTGGCGGCAAGCTCACGGCGACATTATCGGGCGCTGATTTACGAACAGGCCGACTTCGTTGATTTCTTTCACCAGGTCACCCCAATCGAAGAAATCAGTCAGCTGCAGATCAGTTCGCGCCCCGCTCGTCGCAAGGGCAAAAAGACCCTAGATAGCCTCCGGGCCATTCCCTGGGTCTTTAGCTGGACGCAGGCCCGCTTTTTGCTACCCGCCTGGTACGGCGTTGGCACGGCTCTGCAAGAGTTTTTGGCCGAAGACCCTGAAGAGCGCCTGAAGCTGCTGCGCTATTTTTATCAAAAGTGGCCGTTCTTCAAGATGGTCATCTCGAAAGTTGAGATGACTCTGGCCAAAGTGGATCTACAGATTGCTGAGCACTATGTTCACGAGCTGACGCCGACGTCAGATCAAGAACGGTTCCACGTTCTCTTTGAGCAAATTTCTGAAGAGTTTTTCACTACATCCGACATTATCTTGACGATTACTGGCCATCGTCGCCTGCTCGATGGCGATCCCGACCTGCAGCGCTCAGTCCACCTGCGCAATGGCACCATCGTGCCCCTAGGCTTCATTCAGGTAGCGCTATTGAAGCGGCTGCGTCATTATCGCAGTGCCGTCTCGGGTGTCATCAAATCTCGATACAGTCGGGAAGAATTACTGCGTGGTGCCTTACTCACCATCAACGGGATCGCCGCTGGCATGAGGAACACGGGCTAATCTCGACTATTGTAAAGTTTTGTAACAATAGTCTGGCGAACCCAGAGTTGTTTGCTTGAATTAACGCGTGACATCTCACTTAACATTGCTTGAACCCTTCTACTGGTAAGGGTTTTCAATGATTCTGTGGGGCGTTTTCAAGATGCAGTTTTGGCGTGCATGCTGGCAGCGGCGGGTAGCTGCGGAAGCGCTATCTCTGTGTATTAATTGCCTGCCTGAGGAGTGATTCGAAATGAAACAAATCAAACGTCGGTTGATGCAGGCAGCGATCGCCTCTGCCCTGGGTGGGGCACTAGCGGGGGCTTCTGCCGTGATGGCTCCAAAGGCGGCCAATGCGCAAGCAGCCTACGGCAGCTATGTCGGTATTGGTGCCGCGTTTGGCCTGACTGAAGAAGCTGAAACGGGCCGAGGTGATGGGTTTAGCGGCGTAATTACCGGACGCTATCGCTTCTTGCGGATGCCGGTGTCGCTACGGGCAACGGCCTTCATCTTTGGCAGTAATCTGACCATCGTGCCGACCGTTTCCTATGACTATCCCTTGAGCTGGAATGCTGATATCTACCTCGGTGCGGGCGTTTCCTTTCCCACTGGCGACGAAGATGATCCTTCACCTGTGGGTAATGCGACCTCTTTTGTCCTGCAGCCCGGTATCGACTACATGTTCCCCAACAGTCGTCTGGCGCTGTTTGGCAACGCCATTATTGCTTTTGGCGGCTATCGCGAAGGTGGCAATACAGCGATCTCTCTGCAAACGGGCGTGGGCTATCAGTTCTAACTGCAGAATCTGCATAGCTAAAACCTTTAAGTTGACAGGCTTGATGGTAGCGATAGGTAGAAAGCAAAAGCTTTCTACCTTCTTTTTTGCCAATTGTTTGAATTACTGTACCGGGGCGGTTTGGCAGTACTCAGCTGCGACGATTTGGACGTGATTTGACCATCACTCCTTCAAAATTCATCCGGATTAACCCCAAGCGATCGCAGTCGCTCTGCCAACATGGCTGCTCGCTGTTCCGCCTGCTCCCGGCCTATCCGCTCAGTCTCGGTATCCGTCAGCAGCCCGTTGCCTGAAGCATCACACCAGCGCAGCCAATCACTGGTGATACCCTCAAACTCACCCGACCAGATGCCCAAGCCGATGGCCAAATCAGCGAACCAAGCCTGAGGTGCAGTCGCCTGCAGCGGTTGCTCTTGATAACGGCCCTCGACTAAATGAAAGTACTGCAAGCGTTGCGTGTAACGACTGTAAACGATGTAATGCGGCACCTGTAAATGCGTTTCGTACACCTCGACCTGGCTGGGCGGATGATGGTTGGCGGTGGGGAGCAGCGGTTGCTGCTGAGTCGTGGGGTCAATCACCCGATCGCGTTCTTGATAAAACCGACCCAAATCCTCTCGTTCGGTGCTGGGTGACAAAAACTCGACGACGACGCGGGGCGACTACTTTTCTGGCCAAACGACATAGCTCAGTCGCAGATCGCGGTCATCGTACAAACGCGGTACATCTAGCGCCAGAAACCAGTCGGGTCGTTTGCGCCACAGCGGCTGTTCGACGTTGTAGTAAACGTTCAGATCGGTGCCGGTAAACCAGCGATCGCGGCGATAGTTGGCGAGAGATAGAGTGCGGCTTAATAACTGCGGCTGCAGGTCATGAAACTCATCAGGCAAGCCAGACTCCTCAGGAAATTCGCTGGGCAAATCATACATCGTCGGCAACGCCTCTCGATGCGATGAAAGGGCGGCGCCAGGCGGCACGAAACGACTTGATGAGGCACTCATAGCTCACCCAAATTAGCTGCTTTTCTTATTGTGAAGGGGGCAGCTCTGGGAGACTGCGGCACGATCGCCCCAGCACGTCTCACCGGAGCTCTACAGCAACTTAAGTACAGCAATCATCGACACCTCAGGCCAGAGATCGCCCCGTTGAATGGTCTCCCTGATGCTAAGACACTTGAACTAAGAAACAAATGTATTAAACTGACTCAAACGGGCTACCATGGCTGACAGCAAGGACGGAGAAATCCGATGGAATTTGGCAAGCCGCTGGGTTCAGTCATTGAAGGATCGCTGATTCGGGGATTAGAGGTGCGTCTGCATCCCGACGTGTCGGTTGAAGATCTGCGAGTGGGCAAGTTTTTGATCGTGCAGGGGCGGCGATCGCGCTTCTTTTGTATGCTGACCGATCTCGCCTTAGGCACGGCCAGCGCCCGCATTCTCGCCAATCCGCCCGAGCCCGCCAACCTCTTTCTGCAAGAGGTGCTCTCGGGCACCGGCACCTACGGCACGGCGAGCCTCAGCCCCATGCTGATGTTTACCCCCCAAGATCTCGACGGCTCTAGTCCCAAGAGCTCGGCCAACACTACCCAGCGCCAAAACGGGGCGGCATCTTACCAGGTGCAAAGCAGTGCAGCGGTAGAACTGCTGCCGGTCAAGACGATTCCCAGTCACTTTAGTCAGGTCTATGACGCTGCCGAGCGCGACTTTCGCATCGTATTTGGCTGGGAAGATGACCCGCACCGACGCAATTTTGTAATCGGTCAACCTATTGATATGGCGGTGCCCATTTGCTTGGATCTGGACCGTTTTGTTGAACGCAGCAACGGCATTTTTGGCAAATCAGGCACGGGCAAGTCTTTTTTGACCCGGGTACTGCTGTCGGGCACGATTCAGCGGCAGGCAGCGGTCAACCTTATCTTTGATATGCACTCAGAATATGGCTGGGAAGCTGTTAGTGAGGGCAAGCACTTCAGCACCGTTAAAGGACTGCGGCAGCTGTTTCCCGGCCAGGTGCAGATCTTCACCCTCGACCCCGAAGCGACCAAACGGCGCGGCGTGCGCGATGCTCAAGAGCTTTACATCAGCTTCGACCAAATTGATGTAGAAGATTTGATGCTGGTGCGCACCGAACTCAACCTGTCGGAAGCCAGCTTAGAGAATGCCATCATTCTGCGCAACGAGTTTGGCAAGGGATGGATTAACCGGCTGTTAACCCTGACCAATGAGGAAATTCAAGACTTTTGCGAAACCAAGATGGGCAACAAATCTTCCATCATGGCGCTGCAGCGTAAGCTCAATCGCCTCGCCGATTTGAAATATATTCGCGCCGCTTGCCCCCACAACTATGTCGGTCAGATTTTGACGGCCATCAACGAGGGTAAGCATGTGGTGGTGGAGTTTGGTTCGCAATCCAATCTGCTGTCATACATGCTGGCAACTAATGTGATTGCTCGCCGCATTCACGCAATTTATGTGCAAAAAGCTGAGCGGTTTTTACAGACCAAAAATCCAAGCGATCGCCCCCAACAGCTCATGATTACGATCGAAGAAGCGCACCGGTTTCTCGATCCGGCCACGGCGCGCCAAACCATTTTTGGCACCATCGCCCGCGAGATGCGGAAGTATTTTGTCACGTTGCTAGTCGTCGATCAGCGACCTTCGGGCATTGATAATGAAGTCATGTCGCAAATCGGTACGCGCATTACCGCTCTGCTCAATGATGAAAAAGATATCGATGCGATTTTTACTGGGGTGTCGGGGGCACAAAGCCTGCGATCGGTGCTGGCCAAGTTGGACTCAAAGCAGCAGGCACTGATCCTCGGTCACGCCACGCCGATGCCCGTCGTCGTCCGCACGCGGGCCTATGACGCGCAGTTTTATAGCGATATCGGTGCGACGGCTTGGGATGAAATGCCCGACGAACCCTTATTCAAAGCGTCTGAAGCCGCTAAGGCCGACTTGGGCTTCTAAACATCGGCGGCCGGCGATCGCTCCCTGCCGTCAGCAAGTTGCGCCAAAAACATCTCGATCTCAGAGGTCGCAAATTGCCCAACCCAGCCAGCCAGCGTCTCTATTCTGAGGCGGTTATTCCCGCACTGCCCCCTGAAGAATCAGGATTTTATCCAGTCCCATTCTTGTCGGTTCAATATCTTGCCCAATCGAGGATAGGCGGCAAAGAAGATTCTCTAAACAAAGAAAAAGTTGAAGCTGGCTTTTTTAGGATGGGTCTCTCTTGAGACGCCCTAGAAACGGTGCATTACAGCCAATTTCCGCTTGTCAAACAATCATTTCTAGAAATGATTGTTCCAGCGATCCGATGTTATTTCATCTTTATGCTTGATGGTCGCGATCACCGTCTTCAAGCCCGCACATGCATCAACATTCAATCATCGAAATTTTGATAACCCAGTCAGTCCAGACCATATCCTGGCGACAAAAACGGTACTCAGGGCGTCATGTGGAAGAGTTTATCGGCTCACTCTGATTAGATTTTCTGTAGGGTGCGACCGCCCATCCGTGAGAACTTCTGATTTGACCTCAGACTGTGATCCTGCAGCCATCCACCATGCGGTAGACTACTGGGGTTTGCATATCAGACTTTTTGCTTTTTTTTGACAGCCCTGGGGTCTTCATTGACGAAACTTATCGTAAAGACACCTTCAGATACACCTGGCTCGGCTGAGCTAGCCCTGGCACAGGTCTAGTTTTGGCTGTCGGCTGATGCAAGTCTGGTTCTATTCGAGGCTATGAATGACTGCTACCCTACCCTCTTCTGCTAAGGTGCCTACCCGAGCAGAATCAGCTTCAGCGCTGAGTGACCTGAAGCTGAGCGACGTAATTCGGACGATTCCTAAATCTTGTTTTGAGAAAGACTGGCGCAAAGCCTGGTTTTCAGTCTTAATCACTCTGGCTAGTGTGGCTGTAGGCAGCGCGGCGATCGCGCTCTCGCCTTGGTATTTACTGCCCTTTGCCTGGTTTTTTACTGGTACTGCCGCCACCGGACTATTCGTGATTGGTCATGACTGTGCCCATCGGTCTTTTGCAAAGCGTCGCTGGGTAAATAACTGGGTCGGCCACATCATGATGATGCCCTTGGCCTATCCCTTTCATAGCTGGCGAATTCTGCACGATCATCACCATGTGCACACCAACGAGCTGCATGTTGATAACGCTTGGGAGCCCTGGACAGTCGAGAGTTTTAAGGCTGCCCCGACCTGGCTTCAGTCAGGGTATCAAGCCCTCAGAGGGCGCTTTTGGTGGGTCGGCTCCATTGCTCACTGGGCCGTACTGCATTTCAACTGGCGTAAGTTTGCCGGGGCAGAACGACGGGCGGTCAAAACGTCTGTGCTCGTGGTGGCGGCTTTTGCTGCGGTCTTTTTTCCCACGATGTACTTCACCGTTGGTCTATGGGGCATTGTGAAATTCTGGCTGCTGCCTTGGCTGGGTTATCACTTCTGGATGAGCACCTTCACCATCGTGCATCACACCATCCCCGAAATTAAGTTTCAGCCGACGGCGGCGTGGTCCGCAGTACCGGCGCAGCTAGCGGGCACGGTACACTGCATCTATCCCAAATGGGTCGAGGTGCTTTGCCACGATATTAACGTGCATGTGCCGCATCACATTTCGGTGGGTATTCCCTCTTACAATCTGCGCGCGGCTCACCAAAGCCTGATGGCGAACTGGGGCGAGCATGTCTATGTACGGCAGTTTTCGTGGCAGCTGATGTCGCAAATTACTCGCCACTGTCATCTCTATGACGCGCAGACCGCCTATCGTCCTTTTTCCAGCGTTCGCTAGCTTGCTGGCAGCGCTCAATCGTCGCTCAGACAACTGTCTGGTTCACAGGCAGTTGTCTGAGCTTTAGCCTTCGCTACTCAGTTTCTCTTGCTGTCAATGATTAGCTTTAGTGAGTGCTGACTCGCTAGTTGCTAGTCACCCCATATACGGAATATCAACACCCCAGTGCAATTACACTCTGCTCCCAACCAATCGGCACAACTGGCTGATCTCAGCCCGCATACTCCTGCAGGAGAACTGCCGTTTACCCTCAAAGATCTGAGGTCGGCGATTCCGGCCTATTGCTTTGAACCTTCAGTAGCGCGATCGCTGGCCTACTTTTTCTTAGATCTGGGCATCATCGCCGGTCTCTATGCTGCGGCGGCGGCGATCAATACTGGGTGGTTTCTCCCCATTTTTTGGTTTGCCCAGGGCACGATGTTTTGGGCATTGTTTGTGGTGGGCCATGACTGCGGCCACGGTTCATTTTCTAAACACAAGTGGCTGAACAATCTGGTGGGCCATCTCAGCCACACGCCGATTTTGGTGCCTTATCATGGCTGGCGCATTAGTCACCGCACGCATCATGCCAACACGGGCAACATCGACACGGATGAAAGCTGGTACCCGGTTACTGAGTCCAAATATGACGCGATGACCTGGCCCGAAAAGCTCATCCGGTTTTACTTACCGTTGCTGGCCTACCCGATTTATCTGTTTCGGCGATCGCCCAGTCGTCCTGGCGGCACGCACTTTCTACCCGGCAGTCCGCTGTTTAAACCTTCGGAAAAGTGGGACGTGTTAACCAGCACCATTTGGCTGATTGGCATGTTGGGGCTACTGGCCGGAATTGGCTATCAGTATGGGTTCGTCTTTCTGACCACTTATTACCTCGTGCCCTACGTCATTTTTGTGATGTGGCTCGATCTGGTGACGTTTTTGCACCATACCGAAGCTGATATCCCTTGGTACGCCAACGACGATTGGTATTTCTTGAAAGGCGCATTGTCCACCATCGATCGCGATTACGGCATCTTCAACCCGATTCACCACGACATCGGGACCCATGTAGCCCACCATATCTTCCTGAACATTCCGCATTACTACCTGCAGGATGCTACAGCCGCCATCAAGCCCGTACTCGGCAGCTACTATCGCCAATCGGATGTGCCCATCTGGAAAAGCTTTTTCCGCTCAGCCAAGGCTTGTCACTTTGTAGCTGACCAGGGCTCGCCCGTCTATTACCAGCCTCGGGGCAAACATTAAACCGTTAGCGTTGCTGGCCAAAACGGCAATCGCGATTTTCCATTAGCCAAAGTTGATAGTGAGGAGCGCTTGATCAGCGCTCCTTTTTTGTGCCTGCAATAGCCAGGGGGCAACTTTGTAAAGATTATGTCTGAACCCACGACATTCTGCAGGGTGAGTCAGGTGTCTGCGGTTAGTTAGAGAAGGGTGGTTTTATGGTGATAGCGACGTGTGTGTTTAATCCCCAATTATGAAATTAGATGAGTCTGCGATCGCCGCGTTAGGCGGTTCATTACGTCCCATCAATCCCGATTTGATGAAGGCGGCTGAAGACGATACTGAGAAAAGACGGATTTGGTACCAAGGGAACGAACCCTACTTTGATGTCACCATCGAGATGCTCGGCGACGCTATCACCTGGTTGCAAGTCACGCTTAGAAGCAAGGTCGTTTCCTGGCGGTTGCCCAACGCTCTACAAACGGGTGAAACGGACGAGATGGACGTGCCCCCCGACGTCGGCTACTATGCGGCCAGTAAAACGATTCGCGATGGCGCCATGATCAATTGGCCGTTGGTTGAATCTATGGCCAAAATTTTGGCGCAAAAGCCCGATGACTCGCTCCTCGTTCAAGCCAGTGATCTGTTGCAGCAGCAGCTCGCGGCTCGCCCAGAGAATTCCTAGGCCGGGCTTGCGATACACTCGGCGTGGGCCAACTGTCTAACGACGGGGCCGTTCACGCCATCATATTGACGCCATGCCGATTGACAGTATTTTAACGGCGCTGCAGGGCGGCCTCATCGTTTCTTGCCAAGCGCCAGCTACGTCGCCGTTGCATCAGCCTGAGATCATGGCCGCCATGGCCGAAGCGGCAGTCTTGCAAGGGGCCGTCGGGGTGCGCATTGACAGCCCCGCTCACATTGCGGCGGTGCGGCAGCGGGTATCTGTACCCATCATTGGCCTTTGGAAACAGGTCATTGCCGGCTCTGACGTTTACATCACACCGCAGTATTGTCATGCCGAAGCCGTGGCCCTCGCTGGAGCCGATATTATTGCGATCGACGCCACGCTGCGCCCCCGTCCTGAGGGAGAAACGCTGGCACCGCTGATTGAGCGCATCCGCACCGATCTGCAAAAACCGGTGATGGCTGATGTGGATACCGTGGCTTCGGCAACAGCAGCGGTCACAGCGGGAGCCGATCTGTTAGGCACGACGCTCTATGGCTACACCTCGGCGACGGCTGATTTAACACCGCCGGGCTTTGACTTACTGGCTGACTTGGTGAAACGGTTGCCGACCCCCTGTCTGTGTGAGGGGGGCATTGCGACCCCAGCCGCGGCTCAACAAGCGATCGCCCTAGGCAGCCATGCCGTAGTGGTCGGGACGGCGATTACCGGCATTGATCTGTTAGTGCAGCAATATTGTCAGTCACTCTCAACAGCCGCAGCCTCAACCACACCCTAGACGCTGGGCACGATCGCGAGGGCGATCTACTGACCATGGCAATGGCTATCCCGCCGATTCCCCGGTCAACCTATCCCCACTTTCCGGGTGGCTTGTCGCTGGGCGCCTCCGGAGTAGGATAAGTGACATTAATTTGAACTTTTTGCTCATACAGCTGATTCATCCACTGCGGGTCGATGTTGAGGTGATACATCAGCTTTAAAGCTTGGTTGAGCAGCGCCTGATGATAAACGCCGCGACTGCGGTAGCGTCGGGCCGAAGTCACCACCGCCGCTGGCAAAATGACGGGAGCGCCATACTGTCCCAATTTTTGACTCAGTGCCGTATCTTCAAAAATATCCATCTCAGGGACGCCGCCGATTTCTGTCAGCAGCGATCGCCGCACGGCCAAACAGTGATCGAGATACAAGATGCGCCCAAACTGGGGACGAACCGCTGTCGAATACCAGGAGGTATATCGCAGCAGCCAGTGGTCTAGATCAAACCGATGGCGAAAACCACTCCACATTACTTGAGGATCTTGAAAGGTCTGCTCAATCAGGGTTAGCGCCTGCTGAGGCGGCAACAGCGTCGCCGGATGGTGGAGCAGTATCACCTCGCCCTGACTGGCGGCGATGCCTACATTGAGACGCTGAGCCCGATTGGTGACCGCAGATTCAATCACCCGAATTTGCGGCACCTGAGCCAGCAGTTTGTCCGTGCCATCGGCACTGGGACTGATGACGGCAATCAGCTCTTTTGGCCCCGTTTGGGCCACCAAGTTCTCCATGATTTGGGGCAAATAGCCATGGCGAATCTCATTCAGGCAGGGCAGCACAACTGAAATCACAGTCAAAACCTTAGGGTGCTTCATCAATTAAACTCGAAAGCCTGACGGTATGGGCACTACCGCGCCTGCTCCATAAACCTAGCGAGCGGCTGGACCGATCTCAGCATCAGGACTCGGCCGCTAAATGATGACAGCCTGTAGGAAAATGGCGCGCTCTAAAAGTAAAGCTTAAGCAATCTCGATCAGGGTTGAAAATCGTTTACGCTGCAGTCTGAATTGCTATGGGCTCAAAGCCCTGGTCTCAGAACACCGACTGGCGAATACTGTCTCC
This sequence comes from uncultured Halomicronema sp., assembly GCA_937899725.1. GTDB lineage: Bacteria > Cyanobacteriota > Cyanobacteriia > Phormidesmidales > Phormidesmidaceae > Halomicronema. Next base: position 79,738 of record CALCCA010000064.1, on the reverse strand, counting down.
GGCTATGACCCACTTGCAGATCGAAATTTACCCTGACCGCCAGGCCCTCGTGAGCCGCTCTCTGGCCCTGGTTAAGGAGAGAATTCAGGCCGCGATCGCGGCGCGCGGCACCTGTGCGATCGCCCTGGCGGGCGGGAGCACTCCCAAACCGCTGTATGAAGCCCTCGCTGAGGCCGATTTACCGTGGGCTCAGCTGCAAGTTTTTTGGGGTGACGAGCGCTACGTCCCCGTCAGCGATCCGAGCAGCAATGCCGGTATGGCCAAAACTGCCTGGTTAGATCGAGTCGCGATTCCCACCGAGCAGATCCACATCATGCCGACCCACTTTGAGCAGGTTGCTGATGCGGCTGAGACTTACGACCAGACGGTGCAACGAGCCCTCAACAGCGCTCACCCCGCCTTTGATATTGTGCTCCTGGGCATGGGGGATGATGGGCACACGGCCTCGCTGTTTCCCCACACGGCAGCGTTGCAAGTCAGCGATCGCCTCATCACCGTGGGCGAGAAGTCGGGCGAACCGCGCCTGACCTTTACCGCAACGCTAATCAACCAGAGTCGCTGCGTCATCTTCATGGTTTCTGGCCGCAATAAACAAACGGCCCTGACCGAGGTGTTTGCCCCAGCAGCAGACGATAACACCTTCCCGGCTCGCAAAATTTGCCCCGAGGGAGAACTGTGGTGGCTACTTGATGCCGATGCCGGTGAGCCCATCAAGACACTACCAGGAGTTCAGGTAGGCTAATTTGCTCGGGGTCTTGCCCGTCTTCTTGAGAACTCACAGAAATCTATAGAGCGCTTATACAGCAAGTCGTAGCACGATTTCTTTAAGCGCACGTAAGCCGCGACCAGTGTCGTTTTTTAAATAAACCTCTAAACTCCGACCGGAATACCGGGGTTTATGGCAAGATAGCAAACGTGGCTACCTTAGCCATGTGTTGACTTATCAGATTCAGAGAGAATTTCTTATGACGCTGCAATTGGGCGATACCGCACCCAATTTCACCCAACAAACCTCCGAGGGTGAAATTAATTTCTACGACTGGGCTGGTGATAACTGGGTGGTATTTTTCTCACACCCGGCTGATTACACCCCGGTATGCACTACCGAGCTGGGCGAAGTTGCTAAGCTCAAGGGCGAGTTTGAGCAGCGTAACGCCAAGGTGATCGCGCTGAGTGTTGATGGGGCCGAATCTCATAAAGGCTGGATTGGCGATATTGACGAAACCCAAGGCACTACCGTCAACTATCCCATCGTGGCTGACGAAGACAAAAAAGTATCTGATCTGTATGGCATGATTCACCCCAATGCCAATGCCAAGGTCACCGTCCGCACAGTTTTTGTGATTGACCCTAACCGCAAACTGCGTTTGACGATTACCTATCCGCCTAGCACCGGACGTAACTTCCAGGAAATCCTTAGAGTGCTCGATTCACTACAGTTGACTGACAACTACAGTGTGGCAACTCCTGTTAACTGGAAAGATGGCGAAGACGTGGTGGTTTCGCCCACTATTCCCACTGAGGAAGCGAAGAAGAAGTTTCCCAAGGGCGTGACTGAGGTTAAGCCCTACTTACGCATGACGCCTCAGCCTGATAAGTAGTTTGACCTGAGGAACCATACCGGTTGAAAAAAGGGACGCACTTTACAGTACGTCCCTTTTTTCAGGTTGTTGCCAGTGTTGAAACACGCGGCACTGATCACAATCTTTGACTGGCTGCCTAACAACTGTGGCCGCTAGCCATGCAATTGAAAAGTGTCCGTCGTTATCAAGCGGCGCTGGCCCAGATCTGGCGGACGGCTTCGGCAATGCGCGTTAAGTCTTCGTCGAGTAACGGGGGCCAATCCACATTCTGCGTTTGACCATGTAAATACAGCTGGCGGCTTTCGTAAGCCAAGAGAAACAAGGCAAAGCCCAGCGATCGCTCAATACTGGGCTCGCTTTGCAATGCTTGAGCCACGGTTTTAAGGGCTAATAAAATTGAGGTGACTTGCCCTGGGACTGGCGCCATCCCCATCTGCAAGCAATTCAAAAAGGGGGTCTGCCCCGGCACCGGAGCAATTGTTTGGGCTAACAAAAACCGACGAGCGGTATCAAAATCCATAGCAGCGAAACCTACAGAGAAGACACGAGCAATGCTGTTGTGATTGGGGCAGCTCCGGGCACCCTAAAGCCAAATAAATCGGTAGGGATTTACTCATATTTATAGAGACTGTATCAAGTAAACCCCGCACTCTGTAATGAAACTGCGAAACCATTATCGCAGGGCACACGTCTCTTGAGATGCTGCCTAGTATCAATCAAAGATGAGCCTTACCTTTCTCATCAGAAGGTGTGAAGCCCGTTTAAGCCACCAATCGCTTGTTTGATTGACAGGAACCAGACCTGAGTTCCGACATCTTCCACTCAACAAGAGAACCTGCCATAAATTTTTGTCCTTTAACGCCGACACTCCTATGACGCAATCTGTTCCTAAGGTTCCCTTTGTTGATCTCACCTGGCAGCATGAACCCATTCGAGACGACATTCATGCCGCCCTGACTGCAGTTTTAGAGCAAGGCGACTTCGTTTTAGGGGGCGCTGTCAAAGCGTTTGAAACAGCGTTTGCTGAAGCCACCGGAGCAGCCTACGGAGTTGGGGTTGGGTGTGGCACTGATGCGATCGCTCTGGGCTTAGCCGCCTGTGGGATTGGCCCAGGAGATGAGGTCTTGTTACCGGCGAATACCTTTGTGGCGACGCTCATCGGCATTTTGCGCAGCGGGGCCACACCTATATTTGTGGATTGTGATCGCCATACGGCACTGATTGATCTCGCTGCCGCCGCTGCCGCCGTTACCGCTCAGACGCGTGCCATTGTCCCCGTTCATTTATACGGTCAGATGGTGTCCCCGAGTGGCTTGCGGCAGCTGGCCACAGCGCATGATTTGTTGATTTTTGAAGATGCGGCCCAGGCTCATTTAGCTGAGCGCGAGGGCATTCGAGCCGGGGCTGTCGGCACCGCTGCTGCCTTTAGCTTTTATCCCAGCAAAAATCTAGGCGCCATTGGCGATGGCGGCATCCTCCTCACCCAGGAGGAACTGATAGCCCAAACGACGCGATCGCTGCGCAACTATGGAGCCGTCCGCAAATATTTTCATACCGAGCCAGGAGGCACTAACAGCCGTCTCGACACGCTGCAGGCGTCGGTGTTGAATCTCAAGCTGCCACGGCTGCCAGGTTGGAACCAAGCTCGCAATCAGATTGCTCAGCATTACGACCAACAGTTATTGGCTTTGCGAGAGTTTGGCATTATCCCGATGCGCAATGACAGCGGCGCGGGTCATGTCTACCATCTCTATGTCATTCGTATTACCGAAGATTGTCCCATCGACCGGACAGCGCTACAGCTGGTCCTACAAGAGCATCAGATTCAGAGTGGCATTCACTACCCAGTGCCCTGTCACTTGCAGCCTGCCTTCCAATTTTTGAACTACCAGCCGGGGTCTTTCCCGCAGTCAGAAGCCCTCTGTCAGGAGATTTTGTCTCTACCGATGTATCCCGGTATGACAACCGAACAAGCCGACTGGGTGATCAGCGCGATCGCTCAGGCTGTTCGTCAAGAGCCCATCTGCGAAGAAACTGCCACTGCTCTGCAACCTCAATAAATTTATGTCTATTAGTATTCCATCCTCTAAAAACCGTTTATCACTGTCACCCCAATCGATGGCTCTGATCGGCTTATTGGTCTTGATGTATGGCCCGTTGCTGTGGCATTGGGTTGATGGCTGGCTCAACAAATCGATTAGCATTCAGCACGAGTATTTCAGTCATGGCATGATCGGTCTGCCGTTTGCGGCTTACATCGCCTGGAGCCAACGTCCGCAGTGGCAACGACTCCCCGAGCAATTTCACCCAGCGGGCTTTGGGCTGCTGGCCCTGAGTAGTGCTCTGTATCTGAGTCAGCTATCTGATTGGATGAATATTTCGTTGCCGCTGATGCTGGCCGGTCTCTGTCTCAGCCTCAAAGGTTTACCAGGCTTAAAACTGATGGGCTTTCCGCTAGCCTTAGTCGTGCTGGCGACACCCAGTCAGCTCCCTTATTTAATCGAGCCCTACATCCTGCCACTACAGCGCTTTATCGCTGCCGTCGCCGGTTTTTTATTAATGCAGGGGGGGATCGATGTGACGGTCGATCAAATCTATCTGCGAGTGAACGATCGCATGGTCGAAGTCGCGCCCCACTGCGCTGGCCTCAAAATGCTATTTACCAGCCTCTATGTAGCTTTAATGCTGATTTACTGGAATCGAGTTTGGCCTTCCCGTCTTAGAACCAGCATCTTTTTGGCCGCGACTGTCGGCGTCAGCGTTGTGGGCAACATCATTCGCAACACTCTGTTGAGCTACTTTCACGGTACCGACAATGAAGCGGCATTTGTCTGGCTGCATGATAGCTGGGGCGGCGACCTGTATTCAGCCATATTGCTTGTCTCCCTTATTTTCATCTTGCGCTTGATCCAACAGTACGTACCGGAGCAGTTTTCTTTCGCAACCAATAACCAGTCAATTGTTTAGACGTTACCTATCGTTCAGGAAACCGCCATCATGTCAGAAGCTGTGAAGCCAATTCCTAGGCCTAAGTCCGTGGTTCAGTGGGTTCTCGTTATCATGCTCGCAGCGCTAGTCGCGATGGTCACCTTACCCGGTTACATCGGCGGGCAGTGGCCGTGGAGCACGCCACTGCCAGTTGCCGACACCACTGAGATCAAATCACTCCTCAAAGCGCCGCTGGCGCTACCGGGATGGGAGTCGTCTTCACACCAAGAAGTGCGCATTGGTCGGCGTCCTTGGAGTCTCGCTGAGTATCAGCTGGCAAGTGGCGGAACCGATGGACCTGGTTCGACATTTGGCTTGTTAATGCGGCCGCAAATGTCTGCGGATCAACAGCCGGAAGTGGAATGGGTCGATATGCAAGGCTCTCAGAGCTGGCAGATCAACGACCGGCAGGTGGTGCGATTTTCAGTGCCCGCTGAGGGGCAGCCGGTCAAGATAACAACTCAATACTTTCGGGCTCTCGATGGTAGAAATACCTTTGCGGTCATGCAGTGGTATGCCTGGCCCACTGGCGGCCATTATGCCCCAGGCAAGTGGTTTTGGGCTGATCAAAGGCAGCAGTGGCAGCAGCGAGAGCGGATGCCCTGGGTCGCAGTCAGCATTTTGCTCCCGATTGAGCCGGTGGGTGATATTCGCGGCCACACTGAGCAGATGACGGCTATCGCTGAAACAGTCCAGCAGAGCTTGCTTGAGTCCGCTTTGATCATCGAATAAGCAAATGGGTCTGTTAGATTGCGCCCGGAGTATCCCGACCATTTGTGGTGACGCTGAAAATATAGAGAAGAAGTCACTGTGCTTAAATGGGGCGATGACGTTTGTTGTTTGACTTCACAGTGATTTTGAGCCGTCACTCATGATTGATATGCCTGCGAAGGACTCTAAGTTTCATGTTCAATGGCTGAGGCTGGCTTACTACGCCAGTTCAGGGGCGGTTTCTGCTGCCTTGTTTTGCCTGGGCGCGACCGCCGCGATCGGAGCGATGACTGATGTCCCTGTCGAGGATAGTCTGCTCTCAACTGTGCCGGAGCCGATTGCCGAAGCCGATTCGCCCCTAGACCACCACTCAGCTTCAGACCAAAATCTAGCCGCTCCGACAGCACCATCTGACCTTGCGGAATCGGTACCGCTACAGCTCGCCGATGAACCGCCTGCTCCCGTCATAGAGCAATCAGCGCCCGCTGACGTTGAGCCTCACCTCACGCCCACTGCCGAGCTGACACCTGATCCGGACTACACAGCGCCTCTACCGCGCGCCAATCCCACCCAAGTGCCAACCCTGCCAGCGCCGTCACCCGCCGCCAACCCGTTTTTAGACAGCCTTCTGGGCACGCAACAACCGCCTGATTTTGATACCTACCGACTGGGACCAGGCGACTCATTCTTCGTCAATGTCCGTCAATTTCCTGACTTGAGCTTTCAAGCCACGCTGGATATCCAAGGCAATGTGATTGTGCCGCTACAAGGAGTGACCACCTTTAACGGACTGACCATACAAGAAACCGAAAGTCTGATTAGCCAAATCTATAACCAGTACGTCGTCGATCCCGACGTGAGTGTGACGCTGGTGGCGCAGCGAGGTGTTGAGGTGACGATTTTAGGCGAAGTTGTGCGGCCAGGTTATTACCCCTTAGGGGCGCCACAAATTTCTGCGGCGCTGTTGACCGCCGGTGGCACGACCGGAACCGCTGACTTGCGCTCAGTTTTGGTGCAACGGCGCTTACCCAACGGGCAGCTCTTGGAACAAACTATTGACCTTTTCACTCCTCTAAAGGAAGGGCAGGAACTGCCGAACGTGGCGTTACAAGATGGTGATGTGATCTTGGTAGAACGGCTCGACCCAGCAGCTTTAGACGACTATGACCGAGAGTTGGTATCGCGCTCCACCCTGGCGACACCGATTATTACCGTTCGTTTTTTGAACTACGGCAGCGGCAATCTAGGCGGGGCAACTTCTGGTTCACTCACAGCGCTCGATCTGCCTAACGGAAGTCGGTTTGCCGATGCGCTGGTTCGAGCCAGTTTGAATCCCGACACTTCCAACCTAGGTGAGGTGGCGTTGATTCGATTTGATGAAGAGGCGGGTCGCGCGGTCACAACTACGCTTGATGGCAACGAAGCTTTTCGTGGTATTCCCTCGGAAAACCCACCGCTGCAGGAGAATGATGTGATCATCGTTAACCGCACAGTGCTCGCTAAATTGACTTATGCTTTAAATACCTTTACTCAGCCATTCAGGGATGTTCTAGGGTTTTTACTCTTCTTTGACGAGTTAGCCAATTCCAGCGAGAGCTTATTTGGCCCCTAACGATGAGCCTTAGTCGAGTTCTGACGTTCGTCTAAAATTGTTGCCCCTTCTATCTTGCGGTCGTAGTCATGGTAATGCCTCTCCTCAAACGGTATGGTCTAGCTCTCAAAAGATATAAATGGGTAGGGCTAGCCGCTTTTCTAGGCACTGTGGGAGTTTCAAGTCTCTTTGCCTTACAGGAACCGACGATCGAAGAGAAATTCAAGTCAGAAGGGGTCTTGGTGCAAAATACCCCAGTGGTTTCGTTCACCACTACTGGGGTCGAGCTGCAGCAGCAAGGTCAAGGAATTATCACTAGAGATTTTTTGTTGGCCGATATTTTGCTGGAGCAAGTAGCGACCCAGTTAGCTGCCGGAGGGCTCGAAATAGCGCCGAACGAAATCCGTGAAAATACTAATATCAATATCAAAACGGCTGGGGAAGAAGGCGGTGCCCTACAGAGCGTGAACGTGGGATACACCGCTGGCGATCCGGAAGAAGCTGAAGCGGTTTTATCGGTTTTGTTTCAGGGCATGGTAGAGCTGAGTCGGGTAACCAACCGGGCTCGTTTAGGGACCATCGTATCGGCCTTAAATGAGCGATTGCCTGATATTGAGACTGAACTCAGAGAAGCAGAACAGGCGCTGGAAGCCTACGATCGCCTGGAAGGGCCTGCCATTCAAGCTGCATTGGATGGCAGTTTGCTGACCGCCATCTCAAGCAGCCAAAATCAGCGGCGGCAAAACCTGATCACGCTAGCAGGCATTGATGCTCAAATGCAAAACCTGCAGGCACGATTGGGACTCTCTCCTGAGGCCGCTTACGCGTCATCAGCCTTAAGCGCCGATCCCATTCTGGCTCAACTGCGGGCCCAAATTTATGATGTCGAATCGCAGTTGCAAATCTTGTCCAAAGATTTGCGCCCGGCTCATCCCACCATGATTGAGCTGCAGAACAATTTAAGTGTCTTTAACCAACAGCTGAGCGCGCGCGCCGCTGAGCTCATCGGCGGCGGGGGCCGGTTGGCCGCCCTGCCGAGTGCTAATGCCGTCCGTCAAAACAGCAATTTAGATCCGGCTAGGGCGGCATTAGCTGACCAACTGGTGGGGCTGGATACTCAACGTGATGCTTTGATTACGCAGCAGCAAGTGCTGCAACAGTCAGAAGTGCAGCTGCGAGAGGCCTATGCTCGCTTACCGAACAAACAGCTAGAGCGCGATCGCTTAGCTCAGCAGGTGGCGTTAAAACGAGCCTTATATGACCAGGTACAGGCCAAGCGGATTGACGCTGAAGCTGCTGAAGCCGAAACGGTCAGCAGCCTATCTGTGGCTAGTCCACCGTCTACCTCACCATTGCCGGTTGAAACCCCAACGAATCCCATTGTGATTTTACTCATTGGTTCACTGGTGGGCTTAGGACTGGGCGGTGGCATTGTGTATCTGCTCGATATGCTTGATCCAACGATTCGGATTTTCGAGGATCTCGAAAATCTGTTCGACGATCAAGATATTCCTTTGCTGGGAATTGTGCCTGCCACCAACCCTCGGCGTAGCTATCCAGTGCTTATGACGGATGCCAACCATCCCTGTGCGGACATTTATGAACGCTTGCGCAGCAACATTCAAATTTCTGGTCTGACGATCAATGAAGGGCAGGTACCCAAAACTGTTCTGGTAACCAGTAGTTCTGTCCAAGAAGGCAAAACTACCACGGCTTACAACTTGGGTATCGCCTCTGCGCGGGCTGGACGTCGCACATTGATTGTCGAAATGGACTTCAGAAGGGGTTCTCAGTCCGCTCGACTGGGGGTGCAGCCTGACCATGAATCGACGCTTGAACCGCTGCGCTATTACGGCGGGCGGCTTTCGGAGCCGCTCAAGATGGTGCCCTATGTGGCCAACCTCTACATCACACCCAGTCCTGGGCCTCAGAGCAATCCGGCGGCAATTCTTGATTCCAGCGAAATGTCCCGTTTTCTTCAGGATGCGAAAGCGAGATTCGACTTTGTGGTGTTCGATGCACCTCACTTTGTCGGTAGCAATGATGCCATTTTACTGGAGCCCAAAACGGATGGCATGGTGATTGTGAGTCGCCCCAACTATACGAAAAAGCCAGTGTTAAAGGCCATGCTAGAAGAACTCGAAGAGAAAGAAGATGTTCGGATCTTGGGGGCCGTTATCAATGGTGCCGATGTCGCGCTGGCGACCGCCCAACAGCGAGAAGACATTTTAGATGTAGAAGAGAATGGCCAGTATGATCCGGCCTCTGAAAAGGTGGAGCGGATTCCTGTGGTTACGCCAGTTGAGTTTTAGACACCGCTGGTTAATCAGCATTCTGATGATCCTTAACGACTAAGGCATACTGATGAGACGCTGGCAAAGTTGGTTACTGGTTTTGTTCGCGATCGCCCTAGTCTTTGGCAAAGTGCCGAGCGCTTGGGCCTTTCCTGGTCTTTATGTTGGGGGAGCCAATGCGGAGCTTTACAACCATACCGCTCAGGTCGCGATCGCCCACGACGGTAACTATAGCAAGCTGCAGTTTGATCAGGTCACCTCAAATGCCTGAAAGCACCATCAAATAGGCTTTTCAATTCTGACTTCCGACTTCTGCATTCCGCCTTCTGCTATACACACCATGACGATGTTCAACGAGGATGAAGGCAACTTCCGGTTCTGCCCTAATCGTCTCTATTCTTGACGATATTCAACCAATGCAGGGATGGCAGAATTCAGCAATATCCAGTCCCTAACAGAATTGCTTTCCGACCTTATAAATTCTGTCGCCCCAAAATTATGGAAAAAGGCTTCGGCAAAACTCTATTTCACCAAAGCCACAAAGATTATGATCAACCCTATCTTGACCTGACCGATTGAATTTCAGTCAGGCTAAACGAGCGTCAGCAAATAGATGATTGAGAACAGCACGATCCAGACGACATCGACAAAGTGCCAATAGATCTCAGCCATTTCCACGCCCGTGTGCTTTTCTGCACCGTAGTGGCCCTCACGGCGCGATCGCCACAGCACACCCAAAATCAGCAACAGCCCAATGAACACATGCAAGCCATGAAAACCAGTCAGCAAGTAAAAGCAGTTGCTAAATAGGTTTGTCGTCAGACCATAGCCGAGATTCATGTACTCATAAATCTGGCCCGCCAGAAAGATGGCTCCCATCGCGGCGGTAATGGCGTACCACTTACGCAGGCCTTTGACATTGTTCTGTTTGACTGCCGTATCGCCGTAGTGAATGACAAAACTGCTAGCCACCAGAATGATCGTGTTAATCGCTGGCAGCAACAGCTCGATTTCGGTTTCTTCGGGGGGCCACTCAGCGGCAGCAGACCGGTAGACCAAAAAGATGACAAAGAAGCCCGCAAACATCAAAAATTCTGAACACAAAAACGTGATCAGGCCAATCACGCGGAAATCATGATGTTCTTCATGGTGGGCCTCAGCGACCGCTGCGGTATCAGAAGTGGGTTCGATTGCGCCTTGCATAAGGTTCCCAGGAATAGGTGAGTTTGGAAATCAGGGTAGACAGTGACAGACGGGTCAACCAGCCTGCCACTGTCGATGAAATAGCTACTATGAGGAGACCTCCGCTGGCTCCTCGCCGTAGGCATATGGCCCTTCGGTCATCACGGGTAGCACGTCCCAATTTTCGATAATGGGTGGCGAGTCCGTCGTCCACTCGAGGGTTTTGGCATTCCAGGGGTTACCGGAAGCCTTGGGGCCATTGCTCCAGCTCCAAATGGCATTGATCAAAAACGGCAAGATCGAGAGACCTAAAACGAAGGCTCCAATCGTGCAAATGATGTTGATGTACTGAAATTGCGGATCATACATGGCCACCCGTCGCGGCATGCCTTTGAGACCCAGTTCATGCATCGGCAGAAAGGTCAGGTTAGTGCCGATGAACGTCAAGATGAAATGCACCTTGCCCAGCGGTTCGTTGAGCATGCGTCCGGTGATTTTGGGGAACCAGTGATAGAGCCCCGCATAGATGCCGAACACGGAGCCACCAAACAGCACGTAATGAAAGTGGGCCACGACATAGTAGGTATCGTGCACGTGGATGTCTACAGGAGCGGTGCCCAGCGTTACCCCGCTCAGGCCGCCGAAGACAAACATCGCCAGCAGCCCGATCGCAAACAGCATGGCGCTGGTATAGCGAATCTTCCCGCCCCACAACGTGGCGACCCAACTAAAGATTTTGACCCCCGTCGGCACTGCCACAATTAGAGTTGAGACCGTAAAGAACATGCGCATCCACGGTGGGGTGCCGCTGGTAAACATGTGGTGCACCCAGACAAACAAACCGATGATGCAAATGGTGAGTGACGAGTAGGCGATCGCCTTATAGCCAAAAATCGGCTTGCGCGCATGCACCGGAATCACCTCCGACATAATGCCGAAGATGGGCAAAATCATCAAATATACCGCCGGGTGTGAATAGAACCAGAACAAATGCTGGTACATCACTACATCGCCCCCATTCTCGGGTCGAAAGAACGACGTGCCAAAGTTGATGTCAAACAATAGCAGCACCAACCCAGCCGCTAGCACGGGAGTTGAGAAAAGCGCCAAGAGCGACGTGGCGAGAATCGCCCAGCAAAACAGGGGCATATCGTTCCAGCCCATGCTCGGCACGCGCATCTTCCAGATCGTGATAATGAAATTCAACGCGCCCAAAATTGAGGAGGTACCGGCACACACGATCGCCAAAATCCACATCGATTGAGCGGTATTTGCCGTGATTAAACTCAGTGGTGGATATGACGTCCAGCCAGATTGCGCACCGCCAAAAAAGAAGCTGCCCACAATCAACAGCCCCGCTGGCACCGTAATCCAAAACGCGAGGGCATTTAGCTTCGGAAAAGCCATATCTCGGGCGCCAATCATCAAAGGCACGAGATAATTGCCAAAGCCGCCGATCGCCCCCGGCACAATCCACAAGAAGATCATGATGGTGCCGTGGTTGGTCAGCAACGCGTTGTAAAAATTGGGATCGACCAGATCAGAACTGGGAGTGGCTAGCTCAGCTCGCATGACCAAAGCCATCGCTCCACCGACCAAATAAAAGAAAAAGGCCGACACCAAATATTGAATGCCGATGACCTTATGGTCAACGTTGAAAGTGAAGTAGTGATACCACTTCCATTTATCAGGATGGGGAAAAGAATTCCCGATCATTTCACCAGTAATGTTCGCTTGTGCCATAGAAAATTTAAGAGAGCAATGGGTTATGTATGGGTGGGAAAGCGTAGAATGCAGCGAAACAATTTGAGGAGCCTTAAAAAGGCAGTTTCAGAAAAGTCTTGAAGAGACGTTGAGGCCGATATCGAAAATCATCCTGCCCCAACAACAATGTTGGCTCAGCTAAGATTTCAATCAGAAAGGTGAGCCAGCAAATGAGACTCGACCCCAGCCGCCTTGCCATAGGGCGCTAAGTAGTCGGCGTCGGTCAGATCAGCCGGATTGATCGCGACGGTCTCAGCTGTACCGGTCTCAGCCTGAGCAGTGCGCTGTTCTAACCAGTTGTTGAACTCCGAGGGGGAATGGACGATCACCTGAGTGCGCATAGCCCCGTGATAGCCGCCGCATAACTCGGCGCAGACAACTGGATAGGTGCCGGGCTTGGTCGCGACAAAGCGGAGCTCAGTTTCTTTGCCGGGAATCGCATCTTGCTTCAGACGAAACTGCGGCACCCAAAAAGAATGAATGACATCATTGGCGGAAATATTGAGTTTCACGTCCGCATTCACCGGCACATGGAGTTCGCCATCCACAATGCCCGAGTTGGGATAAGTAAAAATCCAGGCGTACTGCATGCCCGCTACATTGACCTCAAGGTCAGCTGCCTGACCTTCTTTATCTAGAGGTGCGCCAATGCCATAAACAGATTGGGCAAGCAGCGCCTCGTCAACTTCGGCAGCTGTCAAGTCGCCTAGAGGAGCCGTGGAGGCTTGAGCGAGCCTCGTGCCGTGCTCATGCACTTGATCGCCAGGGGCAAACCCACCCATATCCTGAAAAATTTGCACGCTGTAGATGCCCAAGCCGATGACAATCACAGCCGGAATGGCCGTCCAAAAGGCTTCTAAAGGCAAGTTACCGTCAATCGCCAGGCCGTCAGTGTCATCCCCTTTGCGGCGTCGAAACTGCACCATGCAGTAGACAATGGTGCCTTCTACGACTAAAAAGAGCGCCGTCCCGATCACCACCATCACATTGAAAAAGTTATCAACCAAAACGGACTGAGCCGATGCTTGCTCGGGTAGCCAGTCATTGTTGAAGCCCACCCAGAGACTCACCAGCGTGACGATTACACCAATCGTCAGGGTCCATAAGGGAGCGGGAATTTGTTTCATAGCGATCGCTCCCGTCGGGAGGTGTATTTATAAATGCGAATCATTAGTTCTCACAATGTCCGCTGGTGAATATCCTAAACAGGGAATCGATCAGGCGGGCCAAAGTTTTGGATTTGCTTCACCTAAGGGAAAAGCAGTCCTCAAAAGCGTTACATTCTGCAACAAAATGAGTCGTTAAGTCTGGCTAGAATGCCAGAGATCTTCCCTGCGAGTGGCGGAATCATGAACTATTTTGATGCTCTCAAAAATTATTTGGATGATCAGGGTCGCCTCACAGCATGGCCGTCGCGGCGCAACAAAGGTCAGTTTCAGCAGTGGGCTTTAGAGTATCTGGCCTCTCAGGTTGAGCCCGATCTTTACTACAGTGAGCGCCAAATCAACGAATTACTGGGGCAGCATCATACTTTTGGCGATCCGGCGCTCCTCCGGCGAGAACTGTTCGAACGGGGATTAGTTGATCGAGTCAAGGATGGTTCCGCTTACTGGCTTAACCTGGAGTGATTGTCCTCGCTATACGCGTGAGCAATTCAGGGGCTAGGCGCAGTGCCAAAGGGCAGTTTGATCACTTGATTGGCGATCGCCGTTCCCCATAAGATCAGCGCCCCGCCCGCCAGCATTGACACGGTAATGGCCTCATTAAGCACCAGCGCCCCCCAGAGGATGGCAAATAGCGGAATCAGGTAAGTCACCGTCAAAGCACGGGTTGAGCCGACGCTGTGAATCAGCCGAAAATAGAGGATATAAGCCAGGGATGTGGACAGCAGAGCCAGTCCTAAAACGGCCAAAACCGCCCTTTGAGAGGGCAGGTCGTCAGGCTGCGTAAACGGCAGCAAGGGCAGCAGAAATACGGCCGCGCTGAGCTGGCTACCGGTGGCAAACACTAATGAGGGCACACCCTGCAGATTGAGCCGAATAAACGGCGCCGCGATCGCGTACATCAAGGCTGCGCAGAGGCCAGCCGCGATCGCCCACAAAATGTCAGGCGTGATTGCCGTCCCACGTAAGCCCACCAACACCACAACGCCGACAAACCCTAGCAGCAGCCCTAACAATCGGCTGAGGGTCAGCGGTTCCCGCAGCCAAACATAGGCCACCGCCACCCCAAAAAACGGCACCGTACCGTTCAAAATCGCCGTCATCCCCGCCGGCAAAAAGAGCGATGTAAAGGCCAACAGTGAAAACGGCAGGGCCGAGTTGAGCAATCCCACCACCATCAAGGCGCGGCGGTGCCGCTGCAGTTCATGCCAGAGTCCCTGTTTGAGTAAGAGGGGCAGCAGGGTGAGGGCCGCGAGTAACACCCTGATTTCAATCAGCCAAATCGGGCCGAACTCAGGTGCCGCGATCCGCATAAATAGAAAGGAGCCACCCCACACGGCAGCGAGGCTGAGCAATTCAACGATTTGCAGGGGTTTCATCAGGAATCTCAAACAAGGGCAGTGAGGTTTGCAACAGCGCTGACTTGTCCGGGCTCACGAGCGCCTGCTCATGCTGCAATAGCCAGCGTTTGCGGTCGATGCCGCCCGCGTAGCCGGTGAGTTGGCGATCAGCCGCAATGACACGATGACACGGCACAATGATCGAAATCGGATTGCGGCCATTGGCGGCACCTACTGCCCGCGCGGCCCCCGGTTTGCCTAGCATTGCCGCCAGGGTGCCATAGGCGATCGTGGTGCCATAGGGAATTTGCGGTAAATAGTGCCAAACCTGCTGTTGAAAATCCGTGCCGACCGGATTGAGTGGTAAATCGAAGGACTGACGCTGCCCCGCAAAGTATTGCTCAAGCTGGTGCCTTACTTGAGGAAACGGCCCGACTTGGGCAGCTTCCGTCCAAGTCTCAGTCTGGGTCGGGAAATACTTTTGGCCCTGTAGATAAAGGCCGGTCAGCGATCGGCCATCCCCGGTCAATAGCAATGGTGCTAAAGGACTCTCCAGCCATTGGTAGTAGGTCATTTTACAGTCTCCAAAGACGTCCACAGACACATCGCGGCGTAGGCTCGCCAAGGCCGCCAGGCCTCAGCAATTTGCCAGACTTGCTGAGGCCGATCGACACCTAAGCGCTGGCGGAGCACCAAATCACTGTGGGGAAACGCATCCGGATAGGCTAACACGCGCATCGCCATGTATTGAGCTGTCCAGTCGCCAATGCCGGGCAGGGCTTTGAGCCGTTCGACGGTGACGTCGACATCCGCATAGGGCACCAACTGCAGCTCACCGCGAACCATGGCTTGGGCCAGCGCCACAATCGCCTGAGCCCGCCGAGACACAATCCCCAGCGAGGTCAGGCTGGTCACCTCGGCAGCCGCCAACTGTGCTGCAGTCGGTGTGAGATGCGTCAACCCCAACTGCGGTGTCTGCAGCGGACTGCCGAACGTCTGTACCACTCGACCCATGAGAGTCGTCGCGGCTTTGACACTCACTTGCTGCCCTAAAATGGCCCGCACGGCAACTTCAAAACCGTCGAAAGCACCAGGCACTCGCAGACCTTCACAAGTCGGCATCCATTGACCCAAGTTCGCTTGCTCTAAATGCGTGGCGATGGCAACCGGATCAGCGGCCAGATCAAAGAGGGCTTTGACCCGTGTGAGGACAGGTAAAATCGCCGCCACCAACGATACCGACAGTTCGACCTGCAGCTTGTCTTGAGTCGGCAGGGGCGATATGCAAATCCAGCCTTGATGTGGGCCAATCTGCACGGTGCGCTGGTAGCGATCGCGCTCAATTTGCTCCACGCCAGCAATCGCTCGCCCCGCCAAAAAATCGAGCAGTTTGGCCCAGTGAAACGGCGGCCGATAGGCCAGTTCACAACGGAGAGTCTCAGGCCCCGAGCGGCTCGTTGGCCGTTGCGTTTTGCGCAGGTCGGTGGGTCGCAGTCGATAGCGCTCTTTAAAGAGAACGTTCAGCCGTCTCACACTCGAAAAGCCGCTGGCAAACGCCACTTCGGCAATCGAGAGGGGGCTGTCGGTCAACAGCCGTTTGGCCAACAACAAGCGCTGGGTCTGTGCCAGTTGAATCGGCGACACGCCCAACTCTTGCCGCAGCACCCGCCGTAAATGGCGATCGCTCACCCCCAGCAACTGGGCTAACTCTGCGACTGATCGCTCCGTCAGCACGCCATTCTCAATCTGCCCAGCGGCGGCGGCCGCTAGCCGTCCAATCGCGTCAATCTTCGCCTGGCCTGGCGCTAACTCAGGCCGACAGCGCAGGCAGGGTCGATAGCCGGCTCGCTCAGCAGCGGCAGCGCTGGGATAAAACGTGCAGTTTTTGCGCTGTGGCGGTTTCGCTGTACAGACCGTACGGCAGTAAATCCCTGTGCTCGCGACACCGACAAAAAAGACGCCATCAAACCGGCGATCGCGACTCAGGAGGGCTTGATAATGTTGATCATCTGTCAGCATACAATCCGTCTTTGAATAAGACAGCCCCAGCATAGGAGAAGTCCCCTAGGCTGTCTCGCCATTTTCGGACCTGGCAGCAAACGTTCTAGCCGCCAACCTGAGAGACCTGGCCAGTCAACTCAACCCCTTGATCTGGCCGCGAGTTGGCAAGCTACCGTCAGTGTCTACCTTTTTCTGTCAGGTTGCGGCATCTTTAAACCCTTGCTAAACATGAGCCTCGATCAGCGCTCTCGGATGTTAGCTGCGAATAAGCTGGGTCAACCTGCTCAGAGACGCCGTTCTAGATATACCGAGTCACTAAAACAGAATTTTTCCGCACTTGGCTCAATTTTTAAGTTGCCCTGGGTGGGCGATCAACGAATAATTTATCGCTGAGAATTGGCCAACTACTGAAACTTGATATGAGCGCTGCATTCAACCGGGCACGGCTCCACTGAATCGAGGATCAAAACTGTGCTGATCGCGCTGCCGAAATCAATTACTCAATCCAGGCATCAGCTTTCCGTCGCCTGTCGCTGAATGAGCTGAGGTCAAACCCATCTGCCTACCGGTCAGCATGTTAGGGCAAACCACCATAGCGCTGCCCCAGGAGGAAAGCGATTAATAGACTGAAAACTTAATTTCCAGGCGCTGTCTGTAACATTCGCGGCCATCAATGTTCTCAAACCCAAATCTCTTGCTATATTCGGGAACCATTAATAGGAGGCTGTATAGAGAGCTATAAAACCGTTTCTCAACCCTTCATTTAGAACAGTGGAAAAAGCTGATCGCGGCGTGAATTTGAACTCATCACATTGCCGCTGCGATCGCTGCACTAAGTAGTTAAATGCAACTAAACCTGAGCAGAATCTGTTCGATCAGGGTGTATTCAAAATTGCTAAAAGCTAAGCATAATGCTTAGTCTAGTGAATTAGAGCCGGTTTTTAGGTCATCCTAGGGATACCTGGTATGATACGCCTGATATTGGTGTGGTGTGGCATGTCGAGGAGTGTAAGATGCTGAATTCTGTGGATTTCAGCGGTAGGCCCTTCCATTTCATTGGAATTGGCGGGATTGGAATGTCTGCGTTGGCTTATGTCTTAACGCAGCAGCGACTACCGGTTTCAGGATCAGATTTGCGGTTGAGTCACATAACTCAGCGCCTGCAAGAATCAGGGGCTCACGTTTTTTGGAAACAAGAAGCAGAGAATTTAAGTTTTTTTGAGCGTGACGTTAACGGCGACTACGGCCATCAGGCCCGAGTGTCTAACCGTGCTCATCAGCCGGTCAGCCTCCCTCAAGTCATCTGCTCAACGGCCATCAACGAAAGTAATGATGAATACCGCGCCGCTAAGGCCATGGGCTGTCCCATCTTTCATCGCTCTGACCTGTTAGCAGCCTTAATGCAGCAGCAAAAGAGCATTGCCGTTGCTGGCACCCATGGCAAAACCACCACGAGCAGCATGATGGGCTACGCCCTCTTAGCTGCCAATATTGACCCCACGATTGTCGTAGGGGGCGAAGTTTCGGCCTGGGAAGGCAACGCTCATCTGGGCCGCAGCGACTGGTTTGTGGCCGAGGCGGATGAGTCTGATGGCTCGCTGGTGAAGCTATCGCCGAAGATCGGCATTATCACCAACATTGAGTTGGATCATCCCGACCACTACAGTAGTCTCGACGACGTCGTGGATATTTTTCGGCAGTTTGCTGAGCAGGCAGAAACCGTGATTGCTTCCGCCGACTGCGCCACTATTCGCTCCTTTATTGAGCCGGATATTACCTATGCCGTAGAAGTCGGCGGGGAAGCTGATTACACCGTTAGCGAAGTGGTCTACGGTGCTACGGGTACCCGAGCGGTGGTTTGGGAACGCGGTCATCGGCTGGGCATATTGCGTCTCTCAGTGCCAGGCAAACATAATCTGAGCAATGCTCTCGCGGTGATTGCCGCTGGTCGTCAAGTCGGCGCTAGTTTTGAGGACTTGGCCACAGGACTCGCCGAGTTTGAAGGCGCGCGCCGCCGCTTTGAGAGTCGTGGATTTTATAACGGCATTCAGTTTGTGGATGACTATGCTCATCACCCCAGTGAGATTAAGGTCACCTTGGCAACTGCCGGTTTACTGAAAAAAGCTGATCGCCCACTGGGGTGTCATGTAAAACGCGTTTTTGCCGTTTTTCAGCCGCACCGCTACAGTCGGATCGCTGCTTTCTTGGAAGACTTTGCTCAAGCCTTCAAAGATGCGGATGAAGTGATTGTCACGGATGTGTACAGCGCGGGTGAAGTTGAGCCGCCAGGGTTTTCTGCTAAAACAGTAGCCAATGCGATCGCGGCCTATCATCCCCATGTGCAGTACTGCTCATCTTTAGAAGCCGTCAGTGCTGTCTTGGTCGAGCGTCTACAACCGGGTGACATGGCTCTGTTTTTAGGGGCTGGCAATCTCAACCGAATTATTCCGGATGTGATGGAACCCTTCATGAACGCAGAGATACAGGCAGTGCGACAGGCATAGCTGCCGTTGTTGCGAACTTTGGCGGAGATAGACTGTGGTACTTTCCCTGGATGCGATTGACGTGGTCAAAGAGCCGACGTTTCCTCTGCAGCAGCGAATTTCACTGGCGGCTTTCACCTCTTATCGAGTAGGCGGCAAAGCCGACTGGTTTACTCTGCCGAAGACGTCTAGCGATATCGCCGCTAGTTTGCAGTGGGCTCAAATCCATGAGTTACCTGTGACCTTTTTAGGCGCGGGGTCTAATTTACTAGTGAGCGATCGCGGCTTGCAGGGCCTCGTCGTCTGTACCCGTCATCTGCGGGGCGTTGACTTTGATGAAACGACCGGCCAATTGACAGCTGCCGCCGGTGAACCGCTACCCAATCTCGCTTGGAAAGCGGCACGACGCGGCTGGCGCGGTTTGGAATGGGCTGTGGGCATTCCCGGCACGGTCGGTGGAGCAGTTTTTATGAACGCGGGCGCTCATCGAGCCTGCACCGCAGACAGCTTGATGCAAGCTCATGGGGTCACGCTGGCGGGTGACTCCATCATGCTCTCGCCTCAAGAGCTGAACTTTTCCTATCGCACCTCTAGCCTGCAGTCGAAGCTCTGTATGGTGACTCAGGCCACGTTTCAGTTAACGCCTGGGGATGCTGTCGCCGAGGTCATGGCTGATACTCAAGCCGCGATCGCCCAGCGACGCTCAACTCAGCCTTATCACTTACCCAGCTGTGGCAGTGTCTTTCGTAACCCAAGCTCCCACAAAGCGGGCTGGCTGATTGAGCAAACCGGGCTGAAGGCGTTGCAGATTGGCCAAGCCCAGGTCTCACCCATGCACGCCAACTTTATTGTGAATGTGGGCGGAGCCACCGCCGAAGATGTTTTGAATCTGATTCGGTCTGTACAAGACCGAGTCCAAGACCAATGGAATATCTTGCTACATCCTGAAGTGCGTCTGTTGGGCAACTTTGATGGCCCTCAATTCAGAACTTCCTAATCATTTCAATCGCCAGCGAGGTTGGGAGTATCTCAAGGCCATGACATATCCCCTGCGGGTGCCTCACCCCCACAATCTCGACGTCGATGAACAGCCCCCCGTGGCGTGGGAAAAAGTTGCCTCAGGAATTTCAATGGTTTTGGCTTGACGGCTTTGGGTGTCTGCCGACGGGGCAAACCGACTGGTGGCTGATACCGCGAGTGAAGACCGAGAGCGGTAGCCGAGTCCGGCTGGATTTTGCCCCACCTTTTGGAGTGCGTACCAAGCAGCAGCTTGTGTGGGTGCTGGAGCAAGCCCGATGACACCCGACTCAAACGCTCGTCCTTCCCGAGGGGAGGCACCGGGTCTTTCGACCGCCCGATTCGCCGGCGTGGTAACCAGCCAAAAGATAATGGCCATTGATCCACAAAGCGATCTCTCCCCAGTCTTGCGAAACCATCGAGAGCGGGGCAGCAGCCCTCTGCTATCGCTGTCCGGAACTGTGGAAGCGTCCCGACTTAATTCGAGGGCTGACTCTAGTGGCAGTGGTCGCCTACCGTCTCTCCTCCTTAATTGGGCCTCTGCATCCGGACTTGATATGATGAGATCATTACAGATCACTGAAATCACTATTGGGTGGGCTTTTCAACTCCGACTTTCGTAGGGCTCTGCACTTCCCGAAGGGTATGCGGCATTCCGAATACTGCCATAGAGCATGCGGGCGCGCAGACTGATCATGCATCAGTCGGTGTGGACTCAGCCGATAGGGTGAAATAAAAGGTCGTGCCCTGCCCCACGGTGCTCTCAGCCCAAATGCGGCCGCCGTGACGATGAATGACTCGATTGACGATCGCCAGCCCGATC
Source organism: uncultured Halomicronema sp. (assembly GCA_937899725.1). Classification (GTDB taxonomy): domain Bacteria; phylum Cyanobacteriota; class Cyanobacteriia; order Phormidesmidales; family Phormidesmidaceae; genus Halomicronema. Next base: position 58,798 of record CALCCA010000064.1, on the reverse strand, counting down.
CCGGTGCCCTCGAATTCTGCTGACTTGTGTAACCGCTGAAATGGGCTAAAGAGCTTGTCAGCATAGGTCATGTCGAATCCCACGCCGTTATCGCATACAAAGATCGCGCCATCAGCGGTGCGCTGGCCAATTTGAATGACGGCTGGGGTGCGATCGCGGCTAAATTTCACCGCATTGCTAATCAGATTACTGAATACTTGCTCTAGCAACGTGGCGTCGCCGTTTACCATCGGCAGCTCGTCAATGGTAATTTGCACGCGATCGCGATCATTTTCCGGTAAGTCTTGGATGAGGGCGATCGCCTGCTCCACAATCGGCCCCAAAGGCACGGGATATAACGTCATCTCTCGTCGACCCACACGCGACAACGTCAACAAGCCATCAATCAGCAGCCCCATTTTATGACTGCTGTTTTCAATCACGTCTAGGTAGTGGCTGATTTTGGCATCGGGGGGGACGGCCGTGGCTGCTAAACGCTGTTTCAAGGCCGCCACAAACCCATTGACGTGGCGTAAAGGGGCCCTTAAGTCATGGGAGACCGAATAGGAAAAGGCTTGGAGCTCTTGGTTCGTCGTCTCTAGCTGTCTCGCCTGAGCTTCTAACAATTGGCGGGCCTGCACGAGCTCTGTCACATCACGGGACGTTCCGATCAGGGCATAGGTCTCGCCATCAGCTCGCTTCAACGGAATTTTATAGGTGTCTAAGTACGATACTCCATCGGTCGTTTCTGCCACTTCTTCGGCAATGTGGAGGATTTCTCCCGTCTCAAATACCTGGCGATTTTGCGCATCGTACTGAGCAGCTTGCTCCGGCGTAAAGCAGTCATAAACGCTTCTGCCTTCAAACTCTTGGCGGCTACGCTTATTGGCAAAGTCAATCACGACTTGATTACCAAAGGCCAGCGCATTGTGTTCACGGTCAATCACAAAAATCTGATCAGGCAGGGCATTCATGAAGGTCAGCAGTTCGGCGGTGCGCAGCTCGACTAACTCCTCTAGCTGTTGATTTTGTCCTTCTAACATCTGATTGAGGCGGCGAACTTCATCTTCGGCCTGCCGCCGTTCATGGGTGTCTCGCACTAAAACCAAGACTTCATCATCGGCGAGCGGCACGACCCGCGCTTCTTCCCAGCGCAGTTGATCGTTGACTTCGATTTGATATTCATAAACCTGAGTTTGTTGGGTGAGCATAGCTTGCTCAATCTGGGTCAGGCGCTGCGCCGCCAGCACTGGTGGTAAGACATCGCGAATATGCCAGCCGATGCCCTGAGTCGAGTCAGTCGCCACCGGAAAACCAGCCGGTTGTTGAACGCTGAGACAAACGCCGTCACAGGTCATGCGCACCAGCAGGTCAGGCAAGGCGGTGACAATTGCTCGGTTGAGGGCGGCACTTTGCTGCAGCGCTTGTTCGGCGCGTTTGCGATCATCAATATCACGCACTAAGACCAGCACCTGATCGTCTGACATCGGCACAATCCGCGCTTCCTCCCAACGTGGTTGTTCAGCTATGAGCAACTCGTACTCATAGATCTGCGTTTTGCCAGTCACCAATGCCTGCTCGATCATTTGCAAGCGATTTGTCGCCATCGCTGCGGGCAGTATGTCTTGCACCCGCTGCCCAATCTGTTTTTCCTTGGGGCACATCACGTTGAAGTCACTGGGATATTGCATATCCAGACAGAGGCCATCTCGACGCATGCGCATGAGGAGATCGGGCAAAGCCTGCAAAATGGCTCGATTGAGTGCTTCACTCTCTTGCAGGGCGGCTTGGGTCGCTTTTTGGCGAGTAATGTCGATGATGATGCCATCCCATAGGCAGTCACCATTGGGTTCTTGTACCGGGCGAGCAATCATCTGCAGCCATTTGAGCTGGTTCGTACCGGTCACGATCCGATAGTCGATCACCAACGGCATCAGTCGCTGCGCTGAGTCAGTGATCGCGGCTTCCAGCCGGGGGCGATCGACCGGGTGAGTCAAGTGCCAAATCAAATCGCTGTCTTGTATGCCTTGTTGGGGCTCGACTGCCAAAATCTCCCGACAGGCGGCGCTGAGGTAGCTGAAACTATCGCTCCCATCAGGCTGCCGATGATAACGATAGATAATGCCGGGCATGTTGGTTGCCAGCCGTTGAAAGCGCGATTCGCTGGCGATCAAGTCAGTTTCAGCCTGTTTGCGATCAGTGACATCAACCAAAATGCCATCCCAGACGTAGCTACCGTCATCTTGTTGAGCCGCTTTTGCCGTTCCTTGTATCCACTTCTGCTGGCCCGAAGGGGTCACAATGCGATGTTCGTAAAACCAAGGGCGATCCGCGGCAATTGCCGCCGCGATCGAGGTGTTAAATCCCGCTTCATCGGCTGGGTGCAGGAGGCTCCATACAGCGCTGGCGTCGGCCATCACGGCGGCCGGTTCGAGCTCCCAGAGTTGGCGGCTACCAGGGCTGACATAGCTGAAGTAATCAGCACTTTCGGGCAGCTGGTGATAGCGATAGATCACGCCCGGCATATTGGCCGCTAATCGCTGATATCGAGCCTCACTACGGCGCAAGGCATCTTCGGCACGGCGGCGATCGGTCACATCAACCCCAATGCCCCAAACCCCCAATTCAGGAATCGGGAACAAATCAGACAGATTCGACCAGGCGATCAGGCGTTGGCGACCATCCTTGCAGGTCAATGGCCATTCCCAGTCACGGTAGTTGTTACCGCGTGCCTCCCAGGCGCTGATCATCTCCTGACGATAGGTCACATCGGGATAAAACCAAGCAAAGGCCTCCGGATTGCCTATCACCTCATCAGCGCTATACCCGGTTACTCGCTCACACTCCCGATTCCACAGGGTGACGATACCATCACTATCAACGGCATCCAGCAGCACCGGCATGTGATCGAGCATGTTGCGCCATTTAGCCTCAGTCGCCACGAGGACCTGATTTGACCGCTGGCGCTCTAATTCAGCGCTGGCCCGAGCCGCAAAGATACGGAGCAGCGCCATGGAGTTGTCAAAGTTCTGCATCGGCTGGCTATGAATGGCACAAATTTCCCCTAATACCTGCCCATCTTCACCAGCCAAAGCAAGGCCCAGATAACTTTCTGCATGCAAAAGAGCAAGATCCGCATCATGGGGGAATGCCACTTGCACGCCGTCTGGGCAGTAGAACCAGCCTGCCGCTAAGGTACGTTCACAGGGCGTCTGGGAAAGGCCATAGGTGAATGTCGGCTGCAGTGCACCGCCACTCCAAAAGGCCAGTGTGCTCAAGGTGTTCTCATCAGTAAGCTGGTTGATCAAGATATGGTCAACGCCGAGACTGTCGGCTAAGTGGCGGGCCAAGGCGGGAAAAAACTCGGCGCCAGTGACGGATGCTGTACCCTCAAGGATGTTGTGCACTGCTTTTTCAGCAATCACTTGCTCAGTCACGTTGTTATAGACACAGGCCAAGAATTCCGGCGAGTCGGCATGGCCCTGCATTGCCGTCACCATGGCTTGCACATGATGAATGGCCCCATCCGCCTGCAAAAATCGTTGAGCAATTAAGTGGGACGGCACGACCCCCGATGCCACTTCATCTACCCGCGATCGCGCGGTGGCCCGATCGTCTGGGTGAATAAACTCGGCGTAGTGCTCATTGAGCAAATCTGCCGCCTGACAATCCAACAGCTGACAAAACGCTGGATTGACTTTGAGATAGGTGCCGTCGAGGGCAATTTGCGCCATGCTCACGGCAGACTGCTCAAAGAGGGCTCTAAAGCCTGCCTCACTTTGACGCTGGGCAATTTCTGCCTGCACGCGATCTTCGAGCAGCTGTTGCTGTTTGAGTTCACTCTGCTTGAACGGTGTCAGATCGCGAATGTTGGTCACAATGCCCGTAATGTCGCCGTTGTTTTCGACATAGGGGGTCATGGTGACGCTACGAAAGCAGCGCTCCCGATCAGGAAAGTTGAACCAGTCAGCATAGCGAATCGTTTCACCCCGGAGGCAGCGATCGTGTAGGGGTTTAAGCCGCTGCTCAAAGGTGTCTTGCCCCAGCACCTCAGCGATGGTCTGACCTAAAATCGGTCGCTCGCCATCGCCGTACCACTCTCGATAAGTGCTGTTAATAATCTGGTAGCGATAGTCGGTATCGATCAGGCAAATGCCATCCTTCGCGGCTTCCACCATGTGAACGTAGCGCTGCAGTGACTGTCTGGCTAAGACGCGATCGGTGATGTCTTCATAGCTGCCAAACACACCGATCAGTTCGTTCTGGGCGGTTCGCAACGGCAATTTTGTGGTCGAGACCCACCGAAAAGTCCCGTCACTATAAAGCGGCTGCTCTTCCCGAGTCAGGCGTTGGTCGGCCTCTAAAACGGCTCGATCGTGCTCTCGATAAGCGCTGGCACAAGCGGGATCAAGGGCGGATAGTTCCTGATCAGTTTTGCCGATAATGGTCACAGGGTCGGTTTCTCCCATGTCAGCGGCAAAGGCTTGGTTGCAGCCTAAAAATTGACCGGCGAGATTTTTCCAAAATACCCGCTGGGGCATATTGTCAAAAACTAGCTGCAGCAACTGTTGCGACGATCGCAAGGCCAATTCCGCCTGTTTACGATCGCTGATGTCGCCAGACGACCCCACAAACCGCACCGGCTGACCGGCGTCGTCGAACACTGCTTGTCCCCGCGATGACATCCAAATGTATTCACCTGATCGATGGCGAATGCGATATTCCACCGAGTAGGTGGGAGTCTCTCGCTGCAAATGAGCCGCAATCGCCGCCGTCACCGGTGCCTGATCATCAGGATGAATGCGATCGTACCAAGTTTCGTAAGTATCGCTCAGTTCCTCGGCCGCAAAGCCCAAAAGCGCCTTCCAGCGAGGTGAGTGAAACACCTTGCCCGTGACTATCTGCCAATCCCAAATGCCTTCGTTGCTTCCCTGTAGGGCCAACTGCCAGCGTTCTTCACTGGCTTGCAGCGCAGTTTGAGTGCGATAGCGCTGGGTCACATCCTGCACGAATGACAAAATTGAAATGAGCTGCCCGGCGTCATCTACCAGGGCAGAGTTAAACCACTCGCAATAAATTTCATCGCCTGTACGTGTGAGGTTGCGACTCAACACCGTTTGGTGATGGGTCGTATTTTGCCGCAGAGCCTCGATGTGAGCCTCGACGTCGCTCAACCGCTCAAGCCGAAACAGCGGTACCTCACTGACATGCTGCCCCACCATGGCTGTGGCCGACCAGCCAAACATCGTGCTGGCTTGAGCTGACCAGCTTTGAATCCGTTGATCTTGATCCCACTCAATTACTGCGAGCGGTGAGTTTTGAATATGCAGCTGCAGCCGTTCCGTGGTTGCGGCCAGGCGATCGCGGGCTTGTTGCAGCGCGGTCAAATCGCGAATGCTATTGATGACCCCAGAAATGGTGCCGTCATCTTCGTAGTAGGGCGTGTAGGTAATGCTGATAAACTGCGCTGCTGACTGGTTGGGGTTGAAGGCCCACTCCTCAAAATACTGAATTTCACCGGCTAAGGTGCGATCGAACCGGTCTTTAGCCACCGTGGTGAAAAAGTCTTCCCCAATGAACTCAACAATATGCTCACCCATCAGATCCACCGTCAGCCCTGTCCAAGTCTGAAAGGTGGCATTCACTAAACGGTAGGTGTAGTCAGCGTCGACCAGACAAACCGGATCAGGGTTGTGGGCAATGATGCGCTCATACTGTTTGAGTGAGGCCTCGGCTCGTTTGCGCTCAGTGATATCTGTCGCGATGCCCACAATTTTGTTGGGGCAGCCCGAGGCGTCGAAAATCGTAGTGCCGCGATCGCTGACCCAACGCCGCGTGCCATCCGGTAGCACCAAGCGATATTCCGCTTGAAACGGTTGCTGGTCAATCAAACTAGCTTGAATCTTAGCGGTCAATTGCGCCAAATCGTCAGGATGTACCCGGTCTAAAAACGCCAGTGAATTTTCTAAAATCGTCGCCAGCGGCATCTGGCATAGGCGCTCAAACGCCGGACTGATGTATAGCACTTGTGCCGTTGCGGCATCTCTGAGCCAAAACACGTCCTGCACATTGTCTGCCAAGAGGCGAAACCGCTCTTCCGACTTTTGTAAGGCTAGTTCAGCCACTTTGCGTGGCGTGATATCGCGCGTAACGCCCACAACCTGATGGAGACGACCCGTCTCATCAAGGACCGGAAAACAGCGCTGGGATAGCCATCGCCAGGTGCCGTCCCGGTGAATCCGAAATTCAAATTCAATCGGCTCTAAGCTGGCAAAGGCCTGCTGCGTTTGATGTTGGAAATCAGCTCTGTCCTCGTGATGCACCCGTTCTGTGAGCGCTGAAAACCCGTTGTCGATCGCGGTGACGGGCATCCCCCAAAGGGGCTCGAAGTTAGGGCTGCTGTAGACTGGGCGTTGAGTGCGAGCATCATCAATCCGAAACACATCGCTGACGGTTTTCGCAATCAGCTGCAGTCGTCTTTCTAATGTTTGCTGGGCGAGCTGAGCCCGTTTGTAATCGGTGATATCAGCAATAATAGCGATCGCAAACAGCGGTGCGTCCGCTTCATCGCGCACGATGGAAACAGTGGTGTTGGCCCACAGAGTACTGCCATCTTTGCGGCGATAGCGCTTTTCGACCGTGAAATGCGCCATGCTGCTGTCTTTGGCTAGCAGCTGAGCATATTCAGAGGCATGTTTGCCGCGATCGTCAGGATGCGTAATCGTTTGCACGTCTAGGCTGCTGACTTCGGCCAAGCTGTAGCCCAGCAGTTCGCAAAATCGTGCGTTTGCTCGCTCAAATCGACAGTCCAGCGTCGTATGAATAATGCCGAGGGGGGCCGCATCAAAGCTCGCTCGATAGGTTTGATCACGACGATACAGGCGGGTTTCAGTTGCTTCACGACGACTGATTTCGCGCTGCAGTTGCTGATTGACCTGGGTGAGTTCGGCGGTGCGATCGCTGACGAGCTGTTCTAAGCGTTCTCGACAGGCAGCCAGGTCGCGTTCAATTTGCAATGCTGCTGTGATATCGGTCAGACCCATTACATAGCCATCCAGTTCACCGGCTTCATTCCAACAGCCAGTCGTCGCTATCGTCACGTCCGCGATCGCGCCTGAACGAGCCACCCACTGCCATGTCAAATCCTGCAGCGGCGGTGTCGGCACCGGCTGCACCGGCTGACTAGTCATCAGCTGCGCCCGCGAGGCCTCCGTCAAAAAGTCTTGCCACGAGGCCCCAATCACCTCAGCTCGCTGATATCCCAACCAAGCTAGCCAGCGATCGCTCACCGCAGTAATTTGGCCTTGCTGGTTGATGGCCTGCAAGAGGGCAGGCGTTTGCGGCTCAAAACAGCGATCGTTCATCATAACCAGTGGATTTGGTTGACAGTTAGTCGCACTCAACGCGCCAGGGAAGCTCACACAACCCAGCCTTTGATAGCAAGAATGCCCGTCTCTCAGGCCATCTAGCCATCACATCACTCCTAAGGCAAATCAACGCGAATTTAAGCGGAAGGTCGAGAGGCAAAAATAAGGACTGTTATTGCGAACCTGAAATCACCCGCAAAAACCATTGCTCGGTTGGGCGATCGTGGCAGTAGAGGTGATCTACGGTCATTCTGCCGCCCTTGGCCGCAATTGTCAGCGACGACTCGGCACAGTGTTACAAAGACGACGGCAAAGCTGATTAAACTACTTTTTTGACCACTGCTGCTTCAACCGCTCAATGCGCTCCATCAGGGTTTCGTTCGACATCCGCGTCCCCCACCGTTCTACCAATAGCGGAAACGCTAGGGGCGATGGCCGCACCGTGTCTTGCCAAACGACAGACAACTGACTAAGCTGCTGCAGTGTGTTTGCCAACCGGTGGGTTTCAAGCTGCTCTTGCAAGACTTCTCGCTCCGCCTGCCGCAGCAGTAGGTTATCGGGCTCATATTTGCTAAACACTTCATACAGCAGTGACGAACTCACCTGCAGTTGCGACGCCGTTTTTTGCGAACCCGGATAGCCCTTAAAAACGAGCCCTGCGACCTGCGCCACGCCGCGAAATTTGCGCTGGGTCAGCTCTGAAATGTTGAGGCTGGCCTTGATGTCATTCTCTAAGTTTTGCTGACTAAAAAAGGACTCTGAAAAGAGCGATCGAAACGGATAACCCTTTGGCGCTAGAATTTCGAACCCATAATCGTTGACCGAAATCGTGAACGTCGTCGTTTGCTGACGGGCAAACCGGTAGCCCCAGAGAAAACCTAAGCCCTCATGCACAAACCGCCCTTCAAACGGAAACACCGAGAGATGCTGGCCTTCCCGAGTTTTAAAACATTCCACCAACAGCTCTGCCGTGGTGGGAATGTGAGAAAGTCGCGCCTGCGTGGCCACAATTGGTGCAATGCAGTGGATCTCGGGATTTTTCGCATCAAGCTGACGCGTCCCTTCCAATTCACGCCGAAGGTGAGTGCTCAACGTATCCGAAATCGCGATTTGGCCACCGCCCCAAGAGGGCGTCACAGTCGAGCGACGCCGAGTGTTTTTCACATACACCATCATGTCTTTCATTTGAAAGAATTCCAGCTGCCGGCCCGCAAAGAAAAAAACGTCTCCCGGTTTCAAGCGAGACACAAAACTTTCCTCAACCGTCCCAATCTCACGGCGGTTAGTGTAAACAATTTTCACTGCCTGATTGCCCGTGATCGTTCCAATTCCCATCCGGTGCATCCGCGTGATTTTGGGATCGGCAACTCGATACTGATTCGCTGCTAATTGGACTTTTTGATAGCGGGGATAGGCTCCCAAGCATTTGCCACCCTTTTCAATAAATGCCAATACCCAACGAAATTCTTCATCCGTTAGGTGCTGATAGGCCACAGTCTGACGAACGGCAGCCAGCGTTTGCTCTGGGTCAAAGCCATCGCCACAGGCCAAGGTCACCAAATGCTGCACCAGCACATCGTAAGGTTTGTCACGCGGGCCGCGAGTTTCGATCGCCCCCGCCGCCAAACCGCGGCGAAAGGCAGAAATTTCCAACAGCTCCAGCGCATTCGTCGGTAAGAAAAAGACTTCTGAAGTCCCCTCTGGCACATGGGCAGAGCGGCCCGCTCGCTGCAATAGTCGCGCTAGGTTTTTAGCACTGCCAATTTGAACCACCCGCTCTACCGGCTGAAAATCGACACCCAAATCGAGCGACGATGTACAAACGACCCATTTGATGTCGCCCTGCTTGACACCCGCCTCGATCGCCTCACGCTCTTTTTTATCAATTGAGCCGTGGTGCAGGGCAATCTGCGCTTCGTGCTCCGGCAGAGAAAACTGCAGCGCTTGATACCAGCGCTCGGCCTGAGTGCGCGTATTCGTAAAAATCAACGTCGATTTTGCAATATCTAAGGCTGCAACCAGTTCCTCAAACATGCGCAGCCCTAAGTGCCCCGCCCACGGGAAGCTATCCACCGCCGCCGGCAAGATGCTGTGAATCACTGTTGGCCGCTGCAGATCAGATTGCACAATCACTGGCGCAGTCGTTAGGCCCACTGCCGTTTGTGCCGCTTCTGTCAAGTTGCCCAACGTGGCCGACACGCTCCAAGTTCGCAGCGTCGGAGCAAATTGCCGTAGTCGCGAGAGTCCGAGTTCGGCCTGGGTACCTCGTTTTGAACTCATCAGTTCATGCCATTCATCGAGCACGACACAGCGCAAATGCTGAAAGCGCTTGGCACCATCCTGGTAGGACAGCATGACCGAGAGCGACTCAGGCGTCGTGATGAGAATATCAGGCATCTTCTTCAGCTGCCGCGCCTTCTGTGCCGAACTGGTGTCCCCCGTCCGCGATTCTACCCGCAGGGGCCAGCCCATTTCATCAATCGGGCACTGAATCGATTGCTCAATATCTCGCGATAGCGCGCGCAGCGGCGTGAGATACAGTAGCTGCAATCCCACACCCGGCGTCGCCAACATTTCAGCGATCGGCCCCATCACAGCTGCATAGGTTTTGCCAGAGCCCGTTGGCACCTGAATCAGCCCACTGCCACCGGACAGATAGGCTTGCCAGACGTGCTGCTGAAAAGCGAGAGGCTGCCAACGCTGCTGGGCAAACCAGATAATAATGGGGGTAAGTTGAGTATCCATCCCTCCATCATTGCGGATAATTCGGCTTCATTCGAAGGAATTAGCCTCATGCACCAGAGAGAAAACATTTGGACTCATCGAGTGTATTGAGTCGACCTGAGGAGAAATGGACAAGTCTTTTCTATCCAGGTTAGTTTTCAGTTTCCTCAGGTCGATTGCAGACCCTCAAACATTACGGTTGTGCTGGCAGATCGCCAAAAATTTCGTAAGACAAGTATTCAAGTTCTGGATCAGCCTCAAATATGCCTTTAAAGTCAGGATTATCTAAATAATGATGATAGCGGGTCAATACTTTCATACTTTTAGTTTGCCCCTTAAGGGCTTGCCCATCGAAAGAACTACCGCCCCCATGATGACTCACGACATCGACACCCCGATCAGTAAAGCGTAAGCCTAGCTGTTGAGCCAACTTGCATCGGTAATCGCGGCTCAAAAACCACTCATTGAAACTAATACAGACTTTTGTCCCTAAAACATTTTGTTTGCCGAGGAACTCGTAGGCATAAGTTTTCCAGAGGTCGACAACAGCCTGGGTCACGGGAGTGTCTCGCTTTAACCAACTAGCGAAAGTATTGTAGGGATCTCGCAGCACTAAGACACAGCGATCCGACTTGCTGACGCCGATGTATCGCGATATGTCATCTCGATCCGCAGCGACCTCATCCAAAGGTCGATTTTCATAAGAAACCAACAGCAGTTCCTTCCCGACGAGTTCTCCTCTGGCATCCCGCTCTTCAGGCCAATAGGGAAAATTAGGGTAGGAGATTCCCCAGTTTTCTTGCCAAGGGTTGACTCCTGGAAAAGCGCCGTTAATGTAGCAAGTTTCTAACTGCTCTTGAGCAATGATCCAGTTGATGAGCGCATGATTACCTGTGCGCTGAATGCCACAGAACCGAATCAATCTCTGATTCACAGGCAGCTTTAGTTTTGCCCTGATCTTTCTAGCTACAGAGCCTGCCTTGTAGGATAGATCATTAGAAATTTTCATACACTTTCTTAGAGAAATTCATCAGCGAAAGGCGAATACTCCATCAGAGTTCCCAATCGCAAAACAAAATCTTCACCAGAAAATTTTGCTCCAGGAGACTTCGCATGCAATAACACTTAAAATCGCAGTACAGCAAAATCTTAAGGTGCCAACAAACATAGACATATGTACTTGCAAAAATGACTAGCGGTGAGCTATTTTTCGTAAAATTATCAAGAATTAGAGTGCTCTTCTGGGTTGAATGCCTTGACCCAGCACCTTTCTAGGTGATTGAGGCGATGCCCGTGCCAAAACGTCCAGGGATTAAGCTTGAGTTTGTAAGTAGAGCTAAAAATAGGCTGTTTCAGATAAGCCCAAGCCGGAAATTTATGGGGATTGTACTGAGAATTCATGGCATGTGAAGGTCAAATTTACAGTTGAGATAACGCGAAGCGCTGGCATATCGACTGTCAACGTCAAAGCCATGTCTCTCAAGTATAAACATGCCCAAATTCTAAAGTTCGAGCCACAAACTCTAGGTGGAAATAATGTTCAACAAAGAACAATAAAGTTCACAAAGTGGAGCCGACGGGAGTCGAACCCGTGTCCGCTTCGAGTAGTAACGCTCCATTCATTCACAGACTTAGCCTATCTGACCCTCAAGGCGGGAACCGCTAATTATCCCTAGCGGTGGGATTCTCTAATGAAGTCTTAGCCTAAAGCACCACTAGAGAAACGCTTTAGGAGCATCCGTTGGGGTTTGTCCATGATCCTTAACGGAGTCAGACCACAGACGCTCGCTAACGTTTGTTATTAAGCAGCAACAGGTGCAGCTTTACGAGCAAAAGGAACGATGTTGTTCGCAGTTACGTTTGTTTTGAGCCTGGATTTACGAGAGTAGACTCGCTCTCGGTCTGAATCACAAAGCGACTTTCGTCAAAACGTCGAAACCGTTACGGCCCCTTGGTTGATCTCTACAGTAACGTATCTATCGCCAATCTCGGGTGTGGGTTTACCGAACAGCCGACTGCCCGTCTGAAAAAGGCACTCCACAGTAGTCCAGGATGATTGCTCTCAGCCATGAGCCCTGTCGCGATCACCAGGGTTATCAGACCAATCACCTTTTATAAACACAACCGTGCCCGTTTTTACCTATAATAATTACTTAATGATTGCTAAAGATCTCTGATTTTGCGGGTTTAGAGCCGCAGGGTTCTGAAGCATACCCACCATAATGCCTGACATATGGGCCACTAGCCGACGGCAGATTGACATGTTTCAGGCTAGTGCTCTTGAAGGAATTATATTAACGCCGAAGCAGTGAGAGGTTGACGCATGACCAGCCAGAACGAAACCAGCAACGGACAATCTACCGATAAGGCAGACAGCACAACAAGTGCCAAAACAACGACCACCAAATCCACGAGTCGTCGTCAGTCTAAAAGCACCTTGGTCAAAGCCGAGGAAAAAGATAGCGGCCAGGTGGTGTTTGTTTTAAACGACGCTACCAGCATCACACCGACAGAGTATTTGCCCAACCATCGTCCGGTGGGATTGAGCGAGTTCGAAGTTGTGGGCAGTTTAGATATCGCTGGTAACCGCCCCATCATGGCCAACACTTTTGAAGTTGCCACGACTGATTTGCTGCCGGGTCATCGGCCTGTTGCGGTGAGCAAACTGCCTGTCGCCGACCTGCACTTTTTGCCTGGCAATCGCCCCATTGCTTCCAACGATGTGGTTGATCCCATCCCTTCTGTATTGATGGGCTACCTTGACTAAGTAGTGAGCTGTTTTAGCGCAATATTGAAACATTTCACATCTGAACTAAAAAGGGATGTCAGGCTAATTAGCCTGACATCCCTTTTTAGTTCAGAGTTTATCGGTTGATGTTGATGGTTAATCATGACTGACAAGGGCTTCTACCGTAAAGCGGGTGGCGTTGATCCATCAACGCCACCCGCTTTACTTTCAGAAACACCTAGACAGTCGGTTAAGCCTGGACTGGATAAACACTGATCTTCTTGCGATCTTTGCCTTTGCGCTCAAAGGTGACGATGCCATCAGCGAGCGCGAATAAAGTGTCGTCACCGCCCCGGCCAACGTTATTGCCAGGGTGAAACTTTGTACCGCGTTGCCGCACCAAAATGCTGCCTGCCGTGACGGCTTGCCCGCCGTAGCGCTTGACGCCTAGGCGCTTGGCATTAGAGTCGCGACCGTTGCGAGTACTACCGGTTCCTTTCTTGTGAGCCATAATCTCTTCCTAACAACTAAATTCTCAGCAAACTACGGGAATGCTTATTCTTCTTCGGTGGCCGCTGGGCTACTAGCTACAACCTCTACGGTAGCAGACTCATTCACCGCATCATCAGCTGGTGGCTCCTTGGCTTCATCCGCATTACCGGCCAAAACTTTACCCTTCAAGCTAATTGAATCGACCATCAAACGCGTCAGTTCTTGACGATGCCCACGCTTCTTGCGAGTCTTCTTTTTGGGTTTCATTTTATAGACAATGATCTTGCGGCCCCGAAGGTGGCGCATCACCGTGCCTGAAACCATAGCCCCTTCAACCAGCGGCTGCCCCACTAAGCTTTCTCCGTCGTGGGAGACGAACAAAACTTGGTCGATGGTGACATTGCCATCTTCTTCCACATGCAGCCGATTTAAGTCATAAAATCGACCGGCCTCAACGCGCAGCTGCGTACCACCGGCCTCAATAATTGCGTAAGTCATTTGCTTTCCTTGCGATCGCCGTACAGGCACAGCGCTGCTGTTTTGAGTTGAGCCTGATCCGAGCTGTTTATAGACGAACCCTGATTATCTGCTAATCAAGAAGATAATGTCAACTAGAGATTGTGGGCGAGAGGGCTTTACCAATATCGTCTTCAAGCAAAGCCTCTCTCACACGCCACTACCACAAAATCTGGGCAGTAGTTCTGAGTCATGACAGTCGCCTTGGCAGGGGCATCGGCCCAGGGTAAATTGCGGCCAGTGGGGTAGTCACAAACTCGCCCAGTTGATGCACTCAAGAGATTGATGTCTGGGTAGCGATCGCCTCAACCGAGAACTGTTCGTTGCTGTCCAATCGCCAGCTTGATATCGTGGCCACTTGCCCTCTCACAACGGACAAAATCGGGTACGAATAACCCGACCAGGCCAATTGCCGATCGCGCTCTGAGGGCACTGCCGGAGCATCAGGGTGAGAATGATAAACGCCCAAAATGATCCAGCCACGATCGCGGCTGTCACGCTGAGCCGTCATCAGCGATCGCGGCTCAATCCAATAGCGATTTTCTTGGCTGACTGGGGTTACGGCATCTTTGTCATCAAAGGGATTCACCTCGGGAGTCCATTGATTTGCCAAGGGTCTCAGCTCGTGAACCCAGCGGTGATCGGTGGCTAAATCTTGGCGGCCGAGTAGTAGGCCACAGCATTCAGCCGGATAGATGGCCTCCGCATGGTCGGTCATTATTTGCAAGTGCACTTTGGTCAGAATTAACGTCATAGCGCGGCCTATCCATGACAAAACAGTCGCCTGAAAGTTTGCTTGACGTTCTTTAATCTGGGGCAGATGGGCCGGTGAAATGTTCCTTCAAATGATTGACGACCTGGTCTAGCGCGATCGCCCGAGAAGCCTTGAAAAGGACACAATCACCAGGCTGTAGCAGTTCCTTTAACCGCTCCTGCAAGGCGTGCGGATCGTGAAAAGACTCAGTGGGGATGGGGCTCGCACCGCTAGCGAAGGCTGCGGCTTCAGTCGGCTCAGCCAACGTAAACAGGGCATCAAGAGACAAATCTTTGACGGCTTGACCAACCTGTCGGTGCAACCGGACAGAATGCGCTCCCAGTTCTTTCATCGTTCCCAAGACCGCGATGTGGCGGCGGCCAGGCGTTTCTTTCAACAAGGTGAGAGCGGCGGTCATCGACTCAACCCCGGCATTGTAGGTTTCATCTAAAAAAACAAGATGATGCGGCAAAGTCACCCGAGTTGACCGCCCACTGGGCACATCAACTTTGAGGCCGGATTGCAGCGTTTGCCAATCCAAGCCCAGGGCTTGCATGACGGCGATCGCCGCCAACAAATTGGTGGCATTGTGTTTGCCGGGTAACGGCAGCGGCAGCTTAACCCCTTCTACCTCTAACCAGTCACTATCAATCAGCCGGCCAGCGACATCTCCAGCTTCCAGCCCAAAGGTAATTTGCTCACCCGACCAGACCCTTGCGGCAGTTTTCATCAGCCGCTCGTCGTTTTGGTTCAATACCGCAACGCCGTCAGTGTCAAGACCTTGAAACAGCTCACATTTAGCATCAGCGATCGCTTGCTCTGAGCCCAACAGTTCGATGTGAGCTGTCCCGACATTGGTGATAACCGCCACATTGGGCCGAGTCGTCTGGGTTAGCAGCGCAATTTGTCCAGGCCCTCGCATCCCCATTTCAATGACCCCGTAATGATGACTAGCATCAAGGGCTAACAAGGTTTTAGGAACGCCAATTTCATTGTTGTAGTTGGCTTGGGTCTTGAGCACGGCACCACCTTGGGTTGACAGTGCCGCTGCCACCAGCTCTTTGGTCGTCGTTTTACCCACGGAGCCCGTAATCGCCACCAGCGGCGTATTGAGCTGTTGGCGCCACCAGCGAGCGATCGCATGGTAAGCCACCAAGGTATCTGGCACTCGCAACTGCGGGCCAGCATTGACCGGCTCTTGCACAATCACTCCCGCCGCGCCTAGATCGATGGCCTGTTGAACAAACCGATGACCGTCGAAGCGATCGCCCTTTAAAGCCAGAAACAGGTCGTTCTTTCTGATGCTTCGAGTATCCGTCGAAACGCCAGTCACGTTAACTGCAGGAAGATGGTTTTTGACACTGTGGAGCGATGCGGCCGTCACCTCGGCCAATGTCTGCCATGAGATTTGAAAGGTCAATACATTACTCCCTATTTACAAGGCGATGTTGCTAACAAAGCTCGTCGCTTGATGGCCTCTAAGCGGTGCTCGGGGCAGCCATCCATCATGGGTCTAAAGCTGGCAGAAAGATGAGTCCAGCCATCAGCTGAGTGGGTCAAGCGAGCGCGAGAATGCGCGTTGCAATCGTTGGTGTACCGAATTAATCATGACGTGCCTAAGGCCAGCACTGGCTAGCCTTGAGCAATTGCCCCAGCCCTTAGTCAATGGGGCTCTCAGTCACCTATCCCCGCGCATATCTCAAGCAGGCAAGAATTATCCCATGCCCGACCCCCTTCTTGACACGCTGCGCCTTGCCAGTTCCCACGCTCCAGGAACAAACCTGCTACCTGGCTCTTCTTGAGACCAATGGGCCACGGGCTAAATATTTCGACAATACAAGGATTGCAGGACGCCCACCCCGACTAACCAGCGAGCTCGCCTAATTGCCTACAGTTTGTGAAGACGACTTTACAAAAGCAATTAGATCGTGTCCAATGAGGATAAAGATATTAGATTTATTTAACAATTTGATTTTGAATCTTTGAAATCGTCCCGGTTGAGGCATAGTCCCTCATATAAGGTTCAATTCATGGAAGCTTGACAGTTTCTTCATGCAATCTTGGCTCAAGCTTTCCAGTTTCGGTGTTTGCACCAGGTATGGTGAGAGAAAGAACCCGTGTTTCAGGTGTAAAAACTGACGTCATACATACTTAGGCGATCTAGATTGGTTGAATAGCATCTAGTTAATTTAAGTCAGCAGACGTTAGTCACATCGACAAACAGCTATCAGGGTTGATCACCAGTGTAAAAATCATTTATCGGTGCCTACTGAAGGGAGGCATTTGTGATTGTGAATCAAAGGGCAGCCTATCAAACTCGTTCCATCAGCGTTCAAGAGCAAACACTCTACGGGCACTTGCTGGCCTATGCCGAGTGTGAAACGCCGGAGAATCTGATTGAGCGGTTTCAAGCACTATTTATTGACGGCGTTGGATATCCCGATCAAGAGATTGTTGCGGCCCTTGATCAGATTGTGTCTGATCGAGACGTCGAAGAATATTTTCACTTTGTCGTCAACCGCTGCTGTCACATTTTAGTCAACCGCTGGCAAGGCCATACACAACTGCAGTACGCCGTGCCTTCATTGATCGATCTGTTTGAGCTTGAACCCTGTCAGAACGTGACAGAGTTCTCTCGGAGTCGTCAGATTCGCACCTTACGCCAAGTCATCAAAGGGTTTACAGAAACCGAGCAATACCTCACGCTTAAGCGTCTGTCACGGCTTGTAGAGGCCGAGCGGCCTGCGGAAAATAAAAATCGCCCCCTCGGCAATCTCATCCAGCGGTATCCCTATCTGTACGAACATTGCTTGGTCAGCGAAGATAGCCCTGAAGAATATCACGACAACATTCGCCGTATACAAGCGAAAGCGCAACAAAAGTTCGAGGTCAATCTGTCGCAATACGTTACCTATCGGGTGCGTCAGGCTCGCCTTAAAAAACAACATTCAGACCCAGAGGCAGTGGCTCGACTACGCCCGATTAGTAATCCGACGCTGCTCAGCGATCGCGAACTGGTGAGTTCTCTCAATCAATTTTCTGGCAAGGTTGACCAGGGTCGCAGTTATGCTGATGGCGCTCAAGTTTTTCTAGAACGTAATCAATCCCTCAAGTTTGGTGAGTTCAAGCGAGAGCTGTATGACTATCTAGGGTCCAGTGTTGATCCGGCTTACGGCCGCCGCAAGTTCAATAAGCTATTGACCTACCAGCTAGAAAACACCCTGCCTGAAAACGAAGATCAGCCCCTGAATGATTTTTTGATGATTAGAACCTGCGGGCAGCTCCTCAACTTTCTAGTGTTGGAGTCATCGGCGTGTCCTCAGCACTTCGTGTTTATTGATCTCATTAACAACCTCGGCCCTTTATCAACCACAGGGCTATTGCTCAAGGTCGTTCTACTTTGCCGGAAGATTAGACCCTACCTTGAGCGCCGCTTTTCGACCCTCTTCAATCACTACGAAACCGCTATCCAGAACAATGTTGAGTGGTTGGTCAAGATGCTGGAAAATTTGAATATCGCTTTGAGCATGACCTTTGGCTCAACCGATATATCCTGCTTTTTGACCCCACAGACAAAAACGCTAGCCACTCTCTAGTAGATAGCTGGCGTTTTTGAGCGGTTGCTGATCCCAAGCGAGAGCTGCTTGATGATGGCTCCCAAATCCCCCAGAATTAGCATCAGTCAAGCCTTTGCCTATAGAGGTTTAAGGGAGCCTATCAAATGTGGCCAGCAACTGCTCATCTGGTAGCGGCGGCTGTGTAGAATCTAGGACTGATTAGTGCAGCACTTTTTGACGCTGCGGCGATCTCTGCTTTTGTTTGTTTTGCTTGATGAGAATCGCCCCCATCCCCAGCCAAAATACAAGTAGGCTGCCTGTAATCAACAACATACCGCCAAGCCCAAATCGGGCGATGAGGGCAGGTGCTGCTGCGGTAAATAGTCCACCCCCAACAATGGGTTCAAAAAACAGCTGCTTATAAGCAAAACTCTCAAAGGCTCCAGAATCGTTGTGCGGATCGACCATTCTTAGGAGCAAAATCCCGGTTGCTGTGACCCCCATCGATTGACCCAAATCGCCAATGCCCTTCTCAAACCAGTGGTCAGGAAAGAGGCGCGGCGCATAGTGGAGGAAGAACAGCAAGTTCCAGGCAATGCCGACCACACTTAAAATGAGAAACACACCGAGATTGCTCCCAATCACTTGCAGAGAGATGGAGGCAAGAGCGGTCACGACGACCACATCTAACGCCAAGCCAGCAATATTTTTCATCAACGGCTGAATCACGAGAGGTTCCAAGCCCAGACGTTCGAAGGTGAGTTGCACTAAGATACCGCCCACCAAAGCCATCGGAAACAGGGGTACATAGATCATGACCTCGAAACCGGTAGCGCCCCAGGTCACTGACTCGATCCAAATGAGCCCTTGGAGAATAAGCCAGCCCACCACGATCGCAATCCCGACAATACCGAAGTTAATCGACAGCGGATCAATTAACAGACCTCGCATAAGCTGAGAGCGGCGCTCTTGAACATCGCGAGTTTCAGTGTGAGAAAATTCAGGCACGCCATCTAAATCTTCCACTGGGCCTGTATCTGACTGAATATGCCCTCGACTACGCCCCCAATTAGCAAGTGCTGTCCCGACTACGATGCCTGAGATAATGCCGACGGTTGCGAGCCCTAGTGCCAGATCCGCACCTTCGGGAAAGTCCAGCTCACCAAAGGTCTCTGCCATGCCGCCGGCAGTTCCATGGCCGCCTTCGAAGCCAATTTCGATCAGCGCTGCCGAAATTGGGTTGGCATCAAATAGCGGAATCAACACTGCGAAGGTGATCAAGATGCCAACCACGTATTGTCCCCAAGCGAGCGTCTGACCAAAGACAACTTGGGGCGCAGCTTTACGCCAAATAGCGCGGGGATTAGGAATTCTTTCGCCCAAAAAGAGAGCCGCAAATACGATGTTGATAAAGATGCCAGGAGCTTGAGCCCAAGCGGTGCGGATCGGTTCGGTAAAAACCCCGCTGGCTAGTAGAGCATCTTCACCCGCGATGCTAGTCACAATGGCACCTAATATTTGCGGCCCCAACATTAGGGCAAGCACACCGGCTACGATAGATTCTGGGAGAAAAAGCCGCTGCAACCAGCGGCTTTTTTGTTTGAAATATCGCCCAGCTAGAATTAAAAGTGCAATCCAGATAAAGGCAAAAAAGACATCTCTGAGAGTAAACATAGTCGCCAAAGGTAAATAATCTAACGTCTCAAAAAGGGGAAGCTGTTGTAGACACTTAACCGAATAAGATCCTCAAAATTTGAGGTATTCGATACCTTTCTGTAAATATCTAACTTTCGGCAGAGACCATCCTTATGAGGGTTCGCAAGCAGATCAACTAATATTCGTCCAATATTTCAAGCGCTTTACAGGCAGTTCCCTCATTAAGATCTATCTTTACTATCAAGATCTTGCTCAAAATCTCAGGCTTTTAGTAGATGCCAGTTTGGATGTGTGCATAGCAGGATCTTTGGCAATTCTCAATGCTCATAGCAACTAACATCTCTCATCAGTCTGAAGGTTTTGTCCTGATTGAGTATAGAAACTTTCGAGGCAGCTTTATTCTTCAATGCACGGACAAAAATACTCGCGAAGCTGCTCTCGATCGCCAATAACTCCGGTGACTCCACCGCAGAAGGTAAGTAGGTACGGCTAATTAAACCGAGGTATAAAAAGATGTGCTTGATCGCCTGAGTTCGTTTCCAGATGGAGGGCTTGAGGTCGTTTACTTTTCTTCATGAACTGCGAACTTTATACCCCAACCTACTTAATGCGCTAGGCAACTATTGTCAGTGCTATCAAGGCCGGCAAGCGCGCCGACGATATTGGGTTTGCTCGCCGCATCTTGAATGTCCCTAATTGATCAGATCTCTCAAACAGGAGGAAGCATAACTTTTTGGGATAACTCGTTTGTCTCCACCGGTCGCGTTAGCACTCAAGGGCAATCCCGTAGTCAGCAACGCGGTAGTAGTCCCAGTTCTGAATGATTTGACCTTCAAAACGAACTTAGCCACGTGGAGAAATCGAGTCGCTAAACTTCGAGCCGGATTACCGAGCATCGGGATCACTCATAACGACGCAGCGATCGCCTCAGGTTGAACTGCCTCAGCGGGCGAGCGGCTCCTGATGAGGTTTAGTCAGACATGCTGGTAGATAGCTTTAGCAAACTCACCTTAGAAAGTTTAAAGGAACGCTATTTGGCAGACGAATCTGACCAAAATCCAGAAAAAATGTTGCAAATCAAGAGTTTTGTTGCATTCTTTTAATTGAAGGGTGCGATTAATAACTGACGTGCTTTGATTGAGGCGCAAAGCTTGGTAGCACTAGGCATAGCGCTAGTTGTTGAGCCCCGTGCTGATGTTGGCGTCAGCCAGCCCAACCCTCTGCCCGTGGATGCGCTACCAAGGTCTCAAAAACATCAGCCTGTGCTTAGAAATCGGGGAGCGATCGCGCTGATTACAGGATAAGGAATATGGCTAAAAATTCGGCTTCTCTTGATTTACCCTCTTTTGTGCAGCCGGCAAACGCCTCAACCAAAGCAATCACGGCCAAAGCCCACGCCACGTCATCGGTCTCTTACCCGGTCGAAAAATCAGTGGCGGTAGAGCCAGCAGCCCTACCCTTGTTGCCTCGCGCCAAACGCCCCAGCTTTAGTAGTCATCGCAACGACGCTAAAGCCGCCCTGGCATTAGACCTGTTGGCCGATGTGCAGACGGCGATCGTCGGCTGGCACCAAGCGTTGAGGGTCACGTTGGCCGAGATTCAGCAGCTCTACACGGCCGGGCCCATCGTTGATGGCTGGCTAGAAGCCGTGAATCGACAAGCCACCCAAGCCGAGCTCGATGAACATGCGGCAGTATTACGGCATGGTGACCCCGAGCAAGTTGCGGCCTATATCGAAAAGCTCGCTCAGCAAGCTCAGCCCGCAGCGCAGGCCCACGACAGCCAATATCGCCTCTGCAGTCTTGATGCCGATGGCCAGATTCAGTGTCAAGCCTGCCCGCCTGATGAGTTGGGCGCGGTGAGTCAGGCGATCGCGCGCAATCAGCAACTGCGTCAACTGGTTAGCCAAAAGCAATATTTAGAGGCCAAACTGAAGCGCGCCTCAGAAGCCTTAGACGTGACGCGCAAAACGCTCGATATTCGAGGTGATTCAACGTCGGCTGACAGTTAAGCATCTGCAGTCGAATCATATCCTCAAGTCAAGACAATTTTCGGCAGGGATTGGACCGTGCCAAACCCTGGTGAGCGGGATGCGATGTTCGAGCAGCTGCCTTAACGTCACGCCCTACGCCAAATAGCCCCGACTTGAGACGAGCAGCACGCAATTTTAGGAAACGCCAAGCGCTCTCCAAAGAGCGCCGCTTTACAAAAAACGATATACTCTCCAGCCAACTAGAGATATAGGGTAAGCTGGAAGAATAATTGCTATTCAGAGGGCGGCACCATGTCAGAAGCCCAAACCGAACTTTTACGAATTGGTCAGGTAAGCGACCACAGTCAGCTACCGGTCAAAACCATTCGCTTTTATGAAGAACGGGGTTTAATTCAAACGGCCAAGCGCACATCCGGTGGCTTTCGCCTGTTTACGCCCTCGGTGCTATCGCGGCTCAGTTTCATTCGGCGATCGCAGGCTTTGGGACTGAGCCTCAACGACATCCAAGATATTTTGGGGATTGCCGATTCGGGACAACGCCCTTGCAAAAGTGTGCGCCACAAGTTTCAAGAAAAAATCTCAGAAATTGACGAACGCATGCAGCAGCTGCAGCAACTGAAGGAGCAGCTGCAGATTTTGATCGCAGAAGCCGATGAGCGAGAGGGCTTAGATGCTGATTATTGCCCCATCATCGAACATGCTGGCGAGGCGTCAGCTGAGTCAACTAGCAGCTGAGTTACTGGCAGAGACCGGAGCACTTAAGAAACCGGCCTCAAAGCGCTTGAGTGCGGACAAAACCCACCTTACTGACCACTAGATTCGGCTGGAGCCGCCTCGCCGGATAAGTTTCGCAGATATTCCAGCGTTTGCGACGAGGGCACAAATCGAATCAGCTCTAGTAGCTGATCGGCCTCAGCATCCTCTTCTGACATACTCTGCAGGATGGTTTCAAACGTCGTGACCTCGACGCCAATCGATTCGGCGACCCCAGGGTTTGCTTCGATGAGGAGAGAAACCTGCGACTGTAAATCATTGAGAGAAAAGAACATTGGCAGGGTATTGTCCGACGTCAATAAATATTGATTGCTCTCTAGATCGACGGCGGCATATAAAGGCACGCCTTGGATTTCTTGATCCACAATCTGAGTCGCTTGACTGAGCGATCGCGCGCTGGGTACATAGACCAACGAATCGGCGCTCTCTAACTGCTCACTGGCCTCAGCATAGACATCACTCAGCGGCAAGATAGCGATCTGGGCATCATCAGCCAGGGCCTCACCCTCGTTCTCTGCCTCTGCCAAGAACGATTCGGCTTCTTGAGAGTCCACAAAGACGATGGGCACCTCTAGCTCAGTCTCTTCATCAATGTTGACACTAGCGGTCAGCGACTGCCCCTCGGGATTGACGATCAAAAAGACGGGAATTTGGCCGAGCTTCTCTAAAATTTGCTGCTCAGATAAAGCCCAGGCAGGCGCGGCTAACAATGCACTACTCACGATCGCCATTCCGGCCAGACCCGTAGAAGCTAACCGACGAAAAATCCCTTGCATACAATTCCCTAGATTCAATAAACGACGAGGTCTCTACCCGGTAATGCTGGCCCACTGGGGCGAGAGTCTTGCCTCCGCCCCACCTTGCCAACCGAAGCAACCAAGCCCGCCATCAGCTCGCAGCCATGCTAGCAATAATTGCGAAACAACGGCAGACCTCTAACCGATAGCCCCAACCCTAAGCATGTTCCAGCAAATCGGGATGACAGGATTCGAACCTGCGACATCCTGCTCCCAAAGCAGGCGCGCTACCAAGCTGCGCTACATCCCGTAACCCAAGACACTCCAAATACTAGCACAGCAGGCTAATGGCTTTGCTTTAGAGAATTAGACGACGATAATTCCCCTAGAGTTGCGATCGCACTCACACTCTCTCAGTCGATATCCCTCACTCCACAGGCGAAATCTTGTCGCAAAGGCCCCAAGCCGCATCACCCACCGCCACCCTATTGGGGCGATGCCCCGGCAGTGCCTCCTGCGGCTCCACGACATGACCGCTACGCTTACAAGAATTTGCAATTGCGGAGAGTTGTTGTTAACTTTCTTAACAATTTTAGATCTACGCGTTGCATTCTTCTCTGGCTTGCTAACGTCTATGGAGTATTTTTGGCCGCAGGTTGTTTCTACAAGAGTCGTTTGACGGTGTTTCCGTGAGAATTAAGGCATGATTGACCGCAAAGCTTCCCTTTCAGATTCTCAGTCGGCTGCCGCGCCACCGCAGCCCGAGCAGATGGCGGATGCCTCAGCCGATCGCTTGATGAATGATCTGTTTGACGGCGTCGAGAGAGCCTTGGAAGGCGACGTTGAGGCGTTAGAAGTTCCCCAGCAGCCAGATATTGCCGAGACTCCAGCCGCATCGGAGCTGACCCTGAGCTTTACGGAAGGGGGGCTGCCGGCTGTTTTGCTCGATCATGCCGCTGAGGATACACTCACTCAGTGGTCTCCAGAGGCGAGCTCCGAGACGGCAGCGCCGACTGCCGCGCCTCAAAGCTGGCGGCGGTTTTGGACGATGAATCGAGCGTTGTTAGGCGCCGCTGGGCTTTCGATCATAGCGACGATTGGCCTTTGGGTGCATCAACGTCAGCAGGTACCTCTGGCCGCAACGGCTCCAGCTGCTTCACCAGTCGAGGTGCCCACCGTCGGCAGCGAGGTCGAGTTTTTGGAGTATTTGCGGCGATCGCTAGAAGTGATTGCCCAAGATGCGCCCGCTGCCCCGACCGCGACCACCGGCGTGCCCGACGTAACAGTGGCGCTCAACAGTGGCAGTGCCGTCGGCCTACCGCCCATTGGCAGCAATGCTTTGCCATCCCCCTCGTCAGCGGGGGTGCCTTCGGCACCCGGTGCGGTTAACGTCATCGAGCGGGTTTATGTACCCTACCCTTCAACTGCCGCTGCCGTCGGCCCCCCAACAACTGGGGCCGCGACCGGAACTCCGGCGACTGGATCAGGCGCGGTCGCCGCGGTCGCGGCTAACTCCCATAAGCTATTGGGCGTGTTAGAGCTGGGCGATCGCTCTGCTGCCCTGTTTGAAATTGAGGATGTGCCCCAACGGGTTTACATTGGCGAGCGCATTGCCAACAGTGGCTGGTCGTTAGTCTCAGTGGCGAACGAAGAGGCCGTTGTCCGGCGTAATGGGGAGGTCAGAACCCTCTACATTGGCCAGCAGTTCTAGGTCGGCTTATCCTAAAGTGATGACAGTTCACGGGAGGAGTCGAGCGGCATGGGCTTGTTTGAAGATCTGAGTCGTTTTTTAGAAAGCCGTTTAGACGAATTTCTCAAGGCAAATCCTCACTTAGAACTGATGGCGCTGGAAGAGCAGCTGCGAGGGCAAGAAGAGGACGCGATCAATCTGCTGGGCGACCTGAAGCGTCGAGAAAAGCAGATCGAAGACAGCATTCTATCAACCGCGCAAGAGATTCAGCGTTGGCATACAAGAGCAGCCCAGGCTAAAGCCGCCAATCGGGAAGATTTGGCACAATCGGCTCAAGAGCGCGAGGCCGCCTTACTGCGTCAGGGGAATCACATCTGGGGCCAAATGCAGGGCGTCAAAGGTCGAGTTGAGCAAACTCGCCAGCTGCAGCGTCAGATTCATGAACGACGCCGTGAGCTCAAAGTCAAAATGGCTGCTGCCGAGGCTAACCGAGCCGCTGCTCAAGCCACCGCCGCCGAACCGAGCGGTCAAACAGCGGGTTGGCAGCAAAGCCCCTATCAAAGCTTCAGCAAGCCGGTTGATCCCTTGGAAGAGACCTTTCAGCGGTGGGAAACCGAAACGGAACTCGATGAGCTGAAGCGCCAAATGGGCAAGTAAGCTCACTGTTGCTGTTTCTGGCCAGTGAGCAGGATGGCAGCCGTTAACGATTGGACTTCCCGGCAGCGCCCCTCTACCGCAAGGTGCTGCATTGGCTGACACTTTGAGGGCAGACTGTTAGGCAGAATGTAGCTTCACCGGCTGCGAGAGGGCCGTTTTCTTCAACGAGGATAAGACCTGAGTGACCTGTGCCAGAGAGCGATGGTTGCCCTGAGCATGCAGCAGAGAGGCCGCCATTTCGAGGTCGGTGATGGCGCGGCTGATATCGCCTTGGCGCTGGTAAGCCGCGCCGCGATGACAGTAGGGCAGCGCCATCTGAGAGCTTTTTTGAATCGCGGTGGTGAAATCTGCGATCGCCCCCAGGCTATCGCCCACCCGCTGTCGCGCCATGCCCCGATAAAAGTAGGGAATCGCTGAAGCCGTATTCGCTTCAATTGCCTGATTGAAATCCGCGATCGCGGCCTCCAATTGGCCTCGATGCAGGTGTAACCAGCCGCGATTGCACCAGGCGGCAAACAGTCGCGGATCGCTGCTCAGGGCATGATCAAAGTCATCGAGTGCTCGCTGATACTGTTGCTTTTCGGCCCAGATCAGGCCCCGATTGTTCAGCGCGACGGCATCCTTCGGGGCAAGGCGCAACACGTGGGCAAAATCAGCGATCGCCCCCTCCGCATCCCGCAAATCGTAGCGAGTCACCGCCCGGTTGAAATAGGCCACGGCATCTTCGGGCAGCGCATCGGGATGCTCAAAGCGATGGAGCAGCTGATCAATCACGCTCGTTTCAGTGGTTTTAACCCGCACATCCAGCTCTGGGAAAATGCTGCTAGCGGCGGGTAAGGCATCGATGCCGACAATCGCATAGCGATCATCACAAACGATGAACTGCTCTTTAGTGCCCAAAATTTTGAACGAGAACAGGTGAGGATATTGCTCTTTGAGCGGCAGCAGCAAATTCAACGTTGACTTCAACAACTGCCGTTGGGCCGTGGTGAGATGCCACTGTTGAGTAATCTGTTTAAGCAGGCGACCTTCGTGGCGATCGCCGGGATGACACCAGCCGATTTCGAGCCGACAGCCACTGGCCAAAATGTCATGAAATCGCTCGATCAAGGTCTCGTCAAGCGGCACGGCAGCGGACCAGGGCCACACCAATACGAGCCGTTCAGAAGCATCATCTAAGGCTTGCAGCAGCGCCTGGTCAATGGCGGACCAAGCCTCAGTCGGCGACTGACCGCGAAATGCCATGAGCCACTGCAAGGAGCCATCGGCGTCAGGCACTGGCGGCGCGGTCCCCGGCGGCAAAGCGGCCACAGAGGCATGACTCGGGGCGGCAGCGATTTCAGTTTTTTGCTGATCCATCAGCTCTTGGGTCTGTTGCTCTAGCAGCGAGAGCTGCCACTGCAGGCCGCTGAGATAAGTGGCGGTGGTACCCCGAATTTCTGAGGTGATGTCGAAGGGCACTGAAATGTCTTCTAAGCGACCTTCAATCTGCTGCAAGCTTTCCGCCATGATCATCAAGTCGGCCTGCAACGTCTGCAGGTCAGCCTGCCGCGCGATACCGTTTGGATCGTCTGGATCTGCATTGGGCTGAGCCGATCGCAGGCGATCAACACTTTGCTGCAGGCTCTCTTGACTGGCGTGCAGGGCGCGAGTTTTTTCCGATAGGGCATTAAAGTCACGGCGGGGCACGAGGTCGGCCATGGCTTTGATAAGTTCTCTCACCTCACCCTTCAACATGTTGGGGTCGGCGCTGTTGGGGGCCTGACGCAGTCGCCGATCGAGATGGCGCACCGCATCTTGCAACGTGGCTTGGGCCGTTTTACTTTCGCTGCCCAGGCTTTCCAAACTAACTCGCAGCTGCATGACCTCAGTTTGCAGCTGCGACACGTCACTTTCCGTCGCTTCCATGCGGGGCTGGTGAGACAGCCGCTCAATCTGCTTGCTCAGGTTGCCGATAGTCGTGCTGACATAGGTGTATTGATCCTGTAGTTGAGCCATGTCTTGCTGAATATGGCTCAAATCGGGCCGTTCGATCGCCTCAAGGCGCTGACGGAAGTTGCTCTCAGTCGCCGCGATCGCCTCAGAAAATTGCACATACCGGCGATCGCTATGTTCCATCGCCGACCGCTGCAGCTGGTTAATGGCTTCGGGCGTGGGCAGGGCCGACACCTGCTCGGTCAAAATCGAAACTTCCGACACCATTTGGCCTTCTAGAATCGCCAGGTTGTCGTCGGTTTGCTGCAGGTAGCGGTCAATCCGGCGGCGATTCAACAGACCCATTGCCACCAGTGCGGTCATCGGCACCGTGGCGACAGTCGCGTTTTGGGTGGCAATCGAGGCGATCGCCCCGGCCCCTGACCCTAACAACAAGGCATAGTCAGCGATGGGCGACCAACGGCTCGGACTTAGACGATTATTCACAGGATGCACTCACAACTCGAAGGTAGGTTAGGGAAAAGAGACTGATAGAAGCGCTCGGCAAGCCCCCCTGGCGAAGGCAAATCTAGCCGCTTGAGAGCTGACTGCGATCGCTTAAATTGAGGCTGGGAAATAGAAAAAATGCCGGTTTGCCTGAGCGACATCGTCCTGCAAGACTCAGTTCACTAATTCTGTTTTCAAATCGGAAAATTCTGAATCAGGAAAAAGTGTCAAGCTGTCATATGAGTTTTTGATGAACTACAGCAAATCAGCGACGGCACCCGCGATATTCACGGCGGCATACAGGGAGCGATCGCACCTGTTAAGGTCGAACTCGCTAGGGCGGCAGCGACATGGACGTTTATGCTAAGAACTTCCTCTCAATGCACAGGTAGGCAGTAGGCACGATGCTCAGGGACGGGGCTTCGGTGCCAGGAGCGGTTCAATCGCTTGGACGCTGTAGTCTGCATCAGCGGGCAGGGCGATCGCTCACAGTGGCTGACGGTCGTCCCGCGAATGCACTATCAAGCCTTGAGAGTTTAGAGCTTTTGGTCTTTCCGCTAGGGAGACCGCGATCGGCAACGCCAGGAACATCATGGGTGAACAGAACGCAGAAACGGTCGAGAGCATGACAGCAGACAGTGAGACAGCGGCAGTATCGGTCGTGATACCGGTCTTTAATGAAGAGGATGGGGTCGAACAAACCTTAAATGAGCTGCATCAGGTTTTGCGTCAGGCTCACTGCATCTATGAAATTGTGGTGGTGGATGACGGCTCCCGCGATCGCACCGCCGACATTCTCAGCACCCGCATCGATATTCAACTGATTCAGCATCGGCGCAATCGAGGCTACGGTGCGGCGCTCAAGTCCGGCATTGCCCATGCCAAATATCCCCTAGTGGCGATTACCGATGCTGACGGCACCTATCCCAACGATCGCCTCTCCGAGCTGATTGCGCTGGCCCAAGAAGCGGATATGGTCGTGGGCGCGCGCACGGGGGCGAACGTCACCTATTCCAAACTGCGGAGCGTGCCCAAGTTTTTTCTCGTGGCCTTCGCCCAGTGGATCGCCCAGCAGCCCATTCCCGACATCAATAGCGGCATGCGCGTGTTTCGCACCGGCGTGGTCAAAAAGTTTCTCGGCATTTTGCCCGATACCTTTAGCTTTACGACCACGATTACGCTGGCCATGCTGACCAATAATTATGTGGTTTACTACCACCCAATCGATTACTTTCATCGCAAAGGCCGCAGCAAAATCAAGCCGATCCGCGACACGTTGCGATTCGTCCAGCTGATTCTCAGAACGGGCGTTTATTTTGCCCCTCTGCGCATCTTTTTGCCCATTGCCGGATTTTTCTTTGGCGGCTTTGGCGTTTCGCTGGTAATCGATATTTTCATTCAGCAAGACATCACCGACACGACGCTGCTGATGTTTGTGACTGCCATTCAGATCACGATTTTTGCGCTTCTGGCGGACATGATTGATAAGCGGACGACGCGGTTTTAGGGCTGACGAGATCGGGTAGGGGAGATGGGGAGCGGCGGGGCAAGGGGAGCTGGGGGGCAGATTTTGGAGCAGCGGGGTAATTGTCAGGATGGGGCGATCGCGCTCACAATGCAGCGGGCATCGAGCACAGTATGTTGCGGGGTTTGAAAGGTGACGCAGCGATCGCCGAGCGTTTGCAATAGGGGACTTTGCCCGTTGGCGAGGACGGTGGTGGCCTGACCGGCTTCGGGCTGATATTGCTGCACCCAGCGATCTCGGTTGAGGGCATGAACATCAAAGGCGGTGGTTTCTAACAGCCAGTGGGTGACGCCATAACGTTCGATAAACGCCGTCACGACTTGCGGATCGGCGCTGTATTGAGCGGCGATCAGGGCCTTGGCCCGCTGCCGAATTTCTTCGTAGTAGCCAGCGTGATAAGGGATGGCAATTTCAGAACTGAGCAGCACCGCCCGTTGGGAAAAGCTGGGAATGTTGCTGGTTTCCACCGATAGGCTGGCCACCAGACTCTCTTTGGGCGTTGTGGCCAAAAAGGTATACAGCTCGGGGGCGTTGCCACGCACCATCGAGGTGGAAGGATAGCCGGGCATCGTCAAGGGATACAGCACCACGAGCAAGGCGAGGGCGCCAGCCAGGGCCGTCGGTAAACTGGCCAGCCCGCTGCGGCGCGTGGCCCGACCCGTTGCGGTGAGCTGCAGCAGGGCGATCGCCCCGCGCAGCAACGACTCGATCAGCACCACCGTGGCGATGCCCCCCGCCAGCACAAACACGATTAAGAGAAAGCGCCCTGTATAGCGACTGGGCAGATAAAGTTTAAATAGCAGCGCGTGGGCAGCAACAAACCAAAACACCGCTGTGACCACCAGCTTAGGCAACAGATCGATCTCGGGGCGGATGGATGGGGCCAGCGGAAAGCGGCGGGGCCAACGGATCATCAGCGGCAGCAGCAGTCCCAGCAAGTTAGTCACGGGCGTCATTGCCGTATCCAGCCGCAGACCGCCGCGACCATAGAGCAACGCGTCCAGCCAGGTAGTTTGAAAAAAGTTAGTGCGCCCGCCGCGAAAAAATTCGGGCATGGTGAGGGCTTCAGCGGCGGTCATGGTGGGGCCAAACTGACTGGTCGAGAGCGCGTAATACAGAATCACCAGCGTCGCGATGATCAAGCCGCCGCCAGTGAGCCACCACCGCTGACGATCCGGACTCAGTCGCCAGCGCCCTTGTCGCCGCTCCACTAGGCCCAACACCAACAGCCCCGCCGTGAGCAGCACCGTCTGGGGATAAAACATCCCCTGCAGGGCGATCGCGCTCCAGCTCCAGACCAGCGATTTTCGCAGCCAGGCATATATAAAGAGCAGCATCAACCCATAGACAAAGGCTTTAGAGGTGCCAGAGGCCACGGTGCCGGTATATTCCACCGACTGGGTCAGCAGGGCTGAGGCTGCGAAACCAGCGGCGGGCAGGGCGCTCAGCTCTAACACGGTGAAAAAGGTGATCCCTGCCGTCAGCACGATGAGCACGGGCGGCAGCAGCTTACACAACAGCAAGGGCGAGAGGCCCACCAGGGCCGCCAGGCGATATAGCCAGATATAGCCAATGGGCGACACCGACTGGTAATAATCGGCAATCCAGTCGTTGGCAAACAGCGCCGGATCGGTGAAGCGCAGCATCCAAAATACGTGCTGCCGGGCATCGTCCGCCAGGGCATAGGGGTTGCCCGAGATCGAATCCCCAATCAGCACGGCGATGAGGGTGCTGTAGAGCAAGGTTAGCCCCAACCACCAGCGGACACGAGGATGATGGCCGGTGCGAGGCGTGGGCGCGAGGCTCTGTTGGGCGCTTTTGAGCAGCCCCAAACTAAGCGATCGCAGGGGATAGGGAGTATTCTCAGCCACGACAATCAGAGCCCTAAAAACGTTCAAAGCTTAACCTTACTGGAAGCCGGTCATCGGCAGTCACCGGGGCGCGATCAGGTGGTGTATTCGGCGTTGATGCGCACGTAGTCGTAGCTAAAGTCGCAGCCCCAGGCGATGCCTGTGCCCGTGCCGTGCCCCAGCCCCACTTGCATCATGACGGTGTCGGTTTTGAGGTAGTCGCCGTCGGTGGTTTGCTTAAGATATTGGCTGGCCGCGTCGCGGTCAAAGGGCTGCGGCTGCCCATGCTGCATCAGCAAAAAGTCGCCGAGCTGAATCCGCAGATCGCCTTGATCAAAGGGCACCCCAGCGCGACCGGCGGCCATCGCAATGCGGCCCCAGTTGGGGTCATGACCAAAAATGGCACATTTCAGCAGGGATGAACCGGCAATCGTCTTAGCCACTTGACGAGCTGAGACATCATCAGGTGCCCCCGTCACCACGACCTCAATCAGGCAGGTGGCCCCTTCGCCATCACGAGCGATCGCCTTCGCTAAGTGATCACAAACCGCCGTCAGCATGGCCTCTAAGCGGTCAGCAGCCGGACCGGGCTCGGTAATCGCCGGAGTGCGCGACTCACCATTAGCCAGTGCCAGCACACAGTCATTCGTGCTGGTATCGCCATCGACCGTGATTTGATTAAAGCTGTGGGCGATCGCTCGGCCCAACATCGATTGCCACAGCGCGGGTGACACGGTGGCGTCACAGGTCACAAAGGCCAGCATTGTCGCCATGTTGGGGTGAATCATGCCTGACCCCTTAGCGATACCGCCGACGCGAATCGGGCGGCCTTCCCAATCCATCTCTAGGGCGATCGACTTAGTCACCAGGTCAGTGGTAATAATCGCCTCGGCGGCGGCGGCAGAGCCCGTTTCAGAAAGGCTGGCTATCGCCTGGGGAATGCCCGCTGACAGCGCTGCCATTTTGATGCGCTGCCCAATCACCCCGGTTGAGGCGACCAGCACTGATGCCACCGGAATCTGCAGTGCTGCCGCCACTTGCTGACAGGTGGTGACGGCATCTTGCCACCCCTGGGGGCCGGTGCAGGCATTGGCTTGACCCGCATTGATTACGATTGCCTGGGCATAGGGCTTGGCTTCAAGCCGCTGCTGACAATAATCGACGCAGGCCGCGCGGACTTGGCTCAGGGTATACACTCCCGCCGCGATCGCATCAGTATCAGACACAATTAGCGCCAAATCTGTCGCCCCTGACGGCTTGAGCCCAGCGGCCACCCCCGCCGCGCGAAATCCTTTCGGTGCGGTGACGCCCCCCTCAACCACTTGCCAGTCCGCCATGTCGTCTTGACTCTCTATTTGTTGACTTGCGAGTTTTGATTATACGACTCTGCTCTGGCGGGCACACCCTCAATCAGCCTGACTGAGTGGGTTACGCCACTCTCAGGATGACTTTTGGGTGCAGCATTCGAGGGATTCAGTCGCGATCATGACGGCCCACCTCGACATCCCTAAGCCGCCAGCCACCCCACAAATCTCCTGTCTCCTGATAGTCTGGACGATTCTCACTGGTAGAGGCACCGACAGAGGCACCTGATTTTGACTCGGTTCAGTGCCTTGCCGCCAGACCTAAGACTTTTTGAATTTTTGCGATAAGCGAGAATAGGCAGCAATGTTAGTCAGAGAGACCTGAGAATGATTAGGGTCGGCGTCAACGTCGTTTTCACCGACCAAGCAATAGCCGTTGGGCATAATCGTATAGCTAAGTTTGGCCTCCTCAAGGGAGACACCCCGCAAGTTAGCGTTGGTCAGGTCAGTGCCGAATAGGGTGGCCCCCGTAAGGTTAGCCTCTCGCAAATCAGCACCGCGCAAATTTGCCCCGTTCAAATTGGCTCCGGCGAGGCTTGCCCCCCGCAGATCAGCGCCACTCAAATACGCCCCCGATAAATTAGCGGAGGCGAGTAAGACATTCACCAGGCGCGCTTTCAGCAGATTCGCTCTGATCAAATCCGCACCGATCAGATTCGTCCGCTGGAGATTAGCTTGCTCCAGGTTGGCCCGAATTAGAGAGGCTCCCGTCAGCACAGCACTCCGTAAGTTGGCCTGCTCGAAGTCAACATCCTCAAGCGTGATAAAAGGGAGATATTGCTCAGCCAGCTTCGCCCCGGGCAAAGAGAGCTGCAAAAACTCATGCTGACCGCCCTGGTAAGCAGCGAGGAATTGCTCAACTGTTTTGATCGTAGGTGACACAGGTCGCAGGTTGCTCGATGAAATGACAGGGTGGGGCTCAAGCTGGCAGGCAATCCCGAATCTTTCGCAGCATCACGGTAGCAATCGTCTGCACTATCAGTGTAGTCTGCCGAACATTGGCTACGGAGTTGAGCCATCCATTCCTCTTTTCTCAGCGATCGCGGACGACCCGAGGAGTTTTCTAAAAATTTATATGTAATTTCCCCGAATAGAGGCAGCGGGCAGTCCCTGCACAGTTGGGCAAGAATTCACATCAATTCTTGTTTATTGCCCGACGCTCGCGCCCCCTTGTCAGGCAGAACTGGGGCGATCGCTCACCTAGTCCAGCTGCCGCCGACCTTCGAGGGCGCGGGCGAGGGTTACCTCATCGGCATATTCCAGATCACCGCCCATCGGCAAGCCAAAGGCAATGCGGGTCACTTTGGTAAATGGTTTGAGCAGCTGTCCCAAATAAAGCGTCGTCGTGTCGCCCTCGATACTGGGACTGATCGCAATGATGGCCTCCTGAATGTTTTCTTTGTTAACCCGGTGCACCAGCGGTCCGATGTTGAGTTGCTCAGGGCCAATGCCATCCATCGGCGAAATCATCCCACCCAACACGTGATATCTGCCTTTGTACTCGCGGGTTCTTTCCAGCGCGATGACATCCCGAGAATCAGCCACAACGCACAGCGTTTGCAAATCACGGCTGGTGGATTTGCAGATATCGCACACCGGCTCAGCCGACAGATGAAAACAGATCGAGCAGTACCCCATCTGAGACTTGGCGTCGATCAGGGCTTGGGCTAGGGCTTGCACCTCACCATCCGGTCGTTTGAGCAGATGCAGCGCCAGCCGCTGAGCGGTCTTGGGCCCCACGCCGGGCAGCTTCTGGAGTTCTTCGATAAGTCGAGAGAGGGGGCGAGCGTAAATGGGACTAATGCTCCTATCAGGTCAGAACAGCCGTTGAGGGCTGGCCACCCACGATCGCGCAATCGCTGGGGTGACAAGTCGTTGATTTTAGCTTGGGTTGAGGAAGAAAGGCCGCAGCAAAGAGCCTTTTCTTCATCCTATGAGGCCTGCAAGATTCTGACGCGATTGCGGCCGCGCTGCAGCGCTTCTGCCAGGGCTTTTTCAGCCGTTTGCACGAGCTGGTGACCATCGATCACGGTGGGGGTTTCGGCGATCGCGCCGCCGACGCTGACATCCAGCTCCATCGTCTTACCCGTGGGCAACACGGGCGGATGCTCTAGAATTGCGGCCTGTAGCTCTTCGCTGTAGTGGGTCATGGCTTTGGTGTCGAGGCCCGTCAGGGTAGCGGCAAACAGCCCGCGCCCATCGCTATAAAACCAGGTCTTAAAAGACGCCCGTTGCCGTAGCAGCTCGGCCACGGAGGCAAACATCGCTTCCAGGGGATAGCCGTCTTCGAGCACGGGCAGCACTTTGAATACGAGCACGCTCAGCGCCGGGAGTTGAGCCACCTCTTCGCGCTTCTGAAAATGGGTGAGCTGGGCCGACACCGTTTGCGGCATCAAGTCTTGCCGAATCAGCCCGGTAACGGGATCAAGCACGCCGAGCGATTGCAGCAGTTCCTCGTAGTTTTGCTGCGTCGTATAGGTCGTTTGGGTGGCCGTGGCGATCGCCTGCTCTTTGGCTTGAATTGTGTCGGTGAGACTGTCGGCTTGCTTTTGGACGCGCGCGGTTTTGAGGTTGCGACGAATCAGGGCCGGGACGGATACCAGTAGGCCAATAATCACCCCAATCGCTAAAGTAACCAACAAAATTAGCGCCAGAGATTGCCGATATTCCCACAGGAAAAGTTGAATTGTCACCAGATTAGTGTTTTGCAGCGCGAATAAGATAGCAAGGAACGCTATCACTAAAGCCGAAATTACGTAGAGTCTCATGGTGAACCAATTCGCAAGTCTTCTTATTTATCCTACTGGCCTGGGGTTTATACCGAGATGAGGATCTCAGTCGCTCAGCGCCGTTAAGCCGGTACTCATAAATCGGGTGCGGACTATCTGGGTTGAACAGTGCCCCAGATAGAGAACGTATTTAACCTGAAAATGTTGGATCAGCGCCGAGCCCTGCACACGGATGCCGAGCCCAACGCTAGAATTTGCGCTGACCCTGTGCGATCGCGACCCAGATCAGCAGCCTGAACATAGCTGATATCGAGACTGTCTGGCATCTGGCTTGGTGCTGATCAAGTCTCTTTTTGAATCTCTTGATCGAGCCTTCAGCCTTGGCGCAAGGCGGCGTTTAACCCGGTGCAGCGACTTGACACGAGGCTGGGGACAATATGTCTAGTCCCCTCTTGGGTAGGCCCAAAGGACTGCATGCCTCCCGCTCGCGACGGCCCGACATCGGAACTCGCCCTATTCAGAGCGCGGGGCCAAGGATTCTCGATGCCGTATCCCAATCTACCCCACCTTTGATTTCCTTTGAACGCAGACGTATGACACCCATCGCTATCAACATGAGTGGAGATTGGGGCGGCACCTATTGGCAAGCCGGACACCCCACGCAATTTGCCGCCACCCTGGTTCAAGGGGGCAATATTTTAGATGGGCGCATTTTGGATGCCAACTATTTAGGCGAAGCCTGGATCACAGGCGAATTGTTGGGCAACCGCATTTTTTTCGTCAAGCGCTATTTGATGTCTTCGCCCAGCCCGATCCGCTATAGCGGAACGCTGGCGGCAGATGGCAGCTATATGTATGGCCATTGGCGCATCGGCTGTTTTGACTCGGGCACGTGGGAAGCGTATCGCGCCGAGGATGCCCTGACCGCAGAGCTGGCGATCGTACTGGCCACAAAATCCGTCTTGACCTCGTCACGGTTAGAGAACAAGCATCTACCACCACCAACCGACAGCTGATGGTCCTGCGGGTGCAATTGGGTCGCCATTGCACCCGCAGGCCGTTTCCTTAAACACCGCAGAGACAGAGCGATGTTGTCGGCGAAGGTCGTCAGCCTAGCCAGCGTCGGACGGGTGGGGAGCGCTGGGACAATCAAGGCCGGACACAGTTGCTGGTTTCAGCCCGTAAGCCCCCAAGCGAGCCGCAACCCGTGGTCGTCTCCCCGAGAAGCGACAGATCCAGGTGGCTCAGGCATCAGGCCGATTCATCTCAACCTTCGTGGCGGAACCCGACCGAATCGGCTGAGCTTGTTTGGGCGGCTTCTCAAGTACCCAGAGAACAAATCAGACAGCCGTAACCGGTCGATACTCCGTCGCTGATTCGCGAATAGAGACACCGGCTTCTAAAGACTCGATAAATTGACGCACCCGAATCGGATCGATCGGCTGATTGATATCGCCCTTGCGCTTGAGCGAACTTGCCACGATCGCCCCATCCGCCGACTGAATTAGCTGGCCAATATTTTCCCAATTAGCGCCGCTACCGATGAAAACAGGAATTTCTTTAGCGGCGGTTTTCGCCAATTCCAGATCTTCTAAACTGGG
Source organism: uncultured Halomicronema sp. (assembly GCA_937899725.1). Taxonomy (GTDB): domain Bacteria; phylum Cyanobacteriota; class Cyanobacteriia; order Phormidesmidales; family Phormidesmidaceae; genus Halomicronema. The sequence continues at coordinate 21,684 of CALCCA010000064.1, read as the reverse complement.
TGGACTGCCGGTCGCCCAACCGGAGAGAATAATGCCATCAGCCAAACCGCGATGAATCGTTTCTTCCACAGCGGTGGTGAGATTGGGTGAGCCGAGGGGGCGGGCGTGTTTGACCAGCACATCGGCCAAAATTTTGACCTCGCTGCCGAGTTCCCGACGATACCGCAATAGCTCGTAAGCACAGCCTTCGATCAGACCTTGATCCGTCGCCATGACACCCGTCAACACATTCACGCGAATAAACTGCGCGTTGACGCAGGTGGCGATCGCCATGGCACTGCGGGCATCGTTTCTCAGTACGTTGATACCGACCGGCACCGCCACGAGCTGCTGCAAACGATGCACAATCAAACTCATCGCGCTGACCACAGCCGGATCGACCTGATCCTTCGGAAAGGGTGAGTCGAAAAAGTTTTCCACAATAATGCCACTGACGCCCCCCGACGCCAACGCCGTTGCTTCTTGCTCGGCTCGGTCAATCACCCTTTGCAGATCGCCGCCCCACCGGGGCGAAGTGGGCAGGGGCAAGAGATGGACGACCCCAATCACGGGGGTTGTGGCCTTAAAAATAGTCGTTAAACTCACGTGAACTGGTCTCGAATGCGAAGACTAAATCGCTGATCTAGCCAAGCGCCCTAAAGTCGCTGTGCCATTAACCCAATTTACCCCAAGCGCTATCATTCTTGTGGTTCCTTTTGCGCTCCAGTCGGGCCTAGGCGAGCGTGGCCCCCACAAAACGCCGTAAAGCCTCTACGATGAGAGATTGGTGAGCCGCGAAACGAATGCGGCGAGCCCTAACCTTGCGACCGGGCTACGCCGGTTCGACCTCTACCACCCTGCTTGGAATTTCTGGATTGCTTATGACTGTTGCTGCGCCCCGTCCCACCATTGCTGTCACGCACTTAGGCTGCGAAAAAAATCGAGTTGACACGGAGCACATGCTGGGACTGTTGGTGCAGGCAGGGTATGGTGTGGATGCCAATGAAGAGCTGGCCGATTACGTCATCGTTAATACCTGCAGCTTCATCGAGTCGGCCCGCGAAGAGTCGGTGCGCACCCTGGTAGAACTCGCCGCCGCCGACAAAAAAATTGTGATTACCGGCTGTTTGGCTCAGCACTTTAAAGATGAACTGCTGGAGGAAATTCCGGAAGCGGTGGCACTGGTCGGCACGGGGGATTACCACAAAATTGTGGACGTGATTGAGCGCGCCGAGACGGGTGAGCGCGTCAAGGCCGTCTCGGTCGAACCCACCTACATTGCTGATGAAACCGTGCCCCGCTATCGCACCACGGCCGAAGGCACGGCCTATCTGAGAGTGGCCGAGGGCTGTAACTACCGCTGTGCGTTTTGCATCATTCCGCATCTGCGGGGCGATCAGCGATCGCGCTCCATTGAGTCGATCGTGGCCGAAGCTCACCAGCTGGCCAGCGAAGGCGTACAAGAGCTGGTGCTCATCTCCCAAATCACCACCAACTATGGCGTTGACCTCTACGGCAAACCGCAGCTAGCGGAGCTGCTATACGCCCTCGGCGAGGTCAACATTCCGTGGATTCGCATGCACTATGCCTACCCCACGGGGCTCACCCCGGCGGTGATCACTGCCATTAAAGATGTGCCCAACGTGCTGCCCTACTTAGATTTGCCCCTACAGCATTCGCACCCTGACGTGTTGCGGGCGATGAATCGGCCCTGGCAAGGGCGCGTCAACGATGACATCATCCATCGCATCAAAGCCGCGCTGCCGGACGCCGTAATGCGCACCACGTTTATTGTCGGCTTTCCCGGCGAGACGGAAGCGCAGTTCGAGCATTTGCTGGCCTTCGTACAGCGCCACGAGTTTGACCATGTCGGCGTCTTCACCTATTCCGCCGAAGAGGGGACACCCGGGGCCACGCTGCCCCACCAGATCGATCAGGCCGTGATGGACGATCGCCGTGATCGCTTGATGCAGGCTCAGCAGCCGATTTCGCTCAAGCGCAATCAAGCTGAGGTAGACAAAACTGTAGACGTGCTCGTTGAGCAGGTAAACCCCGCCACGGGAGAAATGATTGGGCGATCGGCGCGCTTTGCCCCTGATGTGGATGGCTTGGTCTATCTCAAAGGCGCTGCGGCTTTAGGGCAGTTGGCCCAAGTCCACCTTGAATCCGCAGACGTTTACGATCTGTACGGCTCTGTTGTGAGCTGAACACTCCCTGACATCGCCGTCTATAAGGTGTGCGCCACAGACTACAGCTGAGGGCGCATCCCATAATGTCGATAGCGCCAATAGTCTTGCAAAATACGGTCGTGGTCAAAGCAGAGCTGGGTTGGCACTTCCCAAGGGTTAAAGAGCGCGATCGCTTTGGCGTCATCATCAGCGACGGGCGTGCCCGTGGCAGAGGCTAAAAAGACAATGCTGAGCGTGTGTTTGCGCGGATCACGGCGCGGATCGGAGTAAACGTGGAACTGTTCAAGCAGCTCTACCGCTAGTTGAGTTTCTTCTAAAGCTTCACGCCCGGCAGCGGCTTCAACCGATTCGCCATAGTCCACAAAGCCACCGGGAATCGCCCAGCCAAAAGGTTCGTTGCGGCGCTCGATTAGCACAATGGGGCGATGGGGGCGATCGCGCAGCTCAATAATGATATCGACCGTAGGAGCTGGGTTGCGGTAGGTCACAGGGCAAGCATCAACAACAAAACTTTCTGGTCATCACCATAGAAGATTCGGTCAGCGATCGGTCGGGGAAATGCGCCACTTTACAGCGGCTAAAATTTTTCGCCCCACATCTCTCTGCTGTCCACGTATTCCATAGAATCCCCATGTTAAAGTCTATGGGATGTTATGGGAGAGGCCATGCCTTTTCAGCGCGCTAGTGGTATTCTCCTGCACCCTACCTCGTTACCTGGCCCCTTTGGAATGGGCGACATCGGGCCGATGGCTTACGAGTTTGTCGATTTTTTGGCTGAGACGGGTCAGCAGATGTGGCAGATTTTGCCGATCGGCCCGACGGGCCACGGCAACTCCCCCTACATGTCTTACTCCGCGATGGCGGGCAACCACATGCTCATCAGTCTTGAGCACCTGCAGGATGTGGGCCTGCTGACGCAAGCTGATCTGGAGGCGTTTCCCCACTTTCCCGAAGATGCGGTCGATTATGGCCGGGTTTTGCCCACCAAGCTGCAGCTGTTAGAAAAAGCGGCTGAGGCCTTTAGTGCGTCCACCGATAAAGCGACACGCACACAGTACGAGCAGTTTTGCCAAGAGCGAGCGTTTTGGCTCGATGACTATGCCTTTTTTATGGCGTTAAAAAAGGCGAACGGCGGGGCCAGTTGGAGCCAGTGGGAACCGGCGTTGGCGCGGCGAGAAGCCCCAGCCATGGCCCTCTGGCATGACAAGCTCTCAGGCCTGATCGCTGAGCACAAGTATTTTCAATTTGAGTTTTATCGCCAGTGGGCGGCGCTCAAGCAGTATGCCAACGATCGCCACATTCAAGTGGTGGGTGATATGCCGATTTATGTCGCCCACGACAGCGCCGACGTGTGGGCGTTTCCGGAGAACTTTATGATCGATGAGGAAACGCTAGAGCCTTCCGAAATGGCGGGCGTGCCGCCGGACTATTTCAGTGAAACGGGACAGCTATGGGGTAATCCCACCTACAATTGGGAGACCCTGCAAAAAACCGGCTTCAGCTGGTGGCTGCAGCGCGTCAAAGCCCTGCTGGAATATGTCGATCTGACCCGGATTGATCATTTTCGCGGCTTTCAGGCCTATTGGGCCGTCCCCGAAGGCGAACAGACGGCGCTGAATGGCGAGTGGATAGAAGCGCCGGGCGAAGCCTTTTTTAACGCGGTGAAAGCGGAGTTTGGCAGTCTGCCGATCTTGGCCGAAGATCTCGGGGTGATTACGCCAGAGGTCGAGGCGCTGCGCGATCAGTTTGGTTTCCCTGGTATGAAAATTCTGCAGTTTGCCTTTGGGGACAATGCCTCTAACCCCTATCTGCCCTTTAACTGCGTGCGTAATTGCCTGATCTACACCGGCACTCACGACAACGATACGACGGTGGGCTGGTTTGATCAGGCGTCAGAATATGAGCGCGATCGCACCCTACGGTATGTCGGTGGCCTCAGCGGCGACGGCATTCACTGGAGCATGATTCGCCTGGCATTGGGCTCGATCGCGAATCAGGCGATCGTGCCGCTGCAAGATGTGCTGGGCTTGGGCAGCTTTGCTCGCATGAATTCGCCCGGTAAAGCTGACGGCAACTGGGCTTGGCGGTATCGCACCGAGATGTTGACCGGTGAACTGCGCGAACGATTGCGCGAACTCATTCGGCTCTATGGCCGCACGCCACCCCACTGGCAATAATCACCGGACGGGGACGGCTGGAGCTGAGCAAACCGCGATCGCGAGTCCACTCGAACGCATGTATGGGAGCAATCTCCTCTACGGCTTGGGTTCGGCGGGCTCCGCTTCAGTTGTGGCCTTTTCGAGATAGCCGCTATCGACTAAAAATGAGCCTTGATCGAACTTGATCGTCCAATAGCCGCCAGGGTTTTGAGCCGTCACCACACCTTCAGAACCGACGGCAACTAAATCGCCGGGACGCAGCATGGGCATGGTGTCAGCGGTTTTGATATAGGGCGGAGCTGACTTGAGGCGAACGAGATCGCCCATCAAAAAGGGTTGAGTCATACCAGCAATTTTTGTTAGAACCGAGTCACTCTCAATGCGATCTCCCCTAGAGAATAGCAAGTGAGCGATCGCGATCGTCCTTATCCCTTTCAGAAAGCAATTATATTGAAAAAGCCGCCGCAGAAGGGACGACAGAACACGACTTCTCTGGCAACCACATTACAGAACTGCTGTCGGAAAAGGAGCTTCTTGGTTAGCAAGAAGTGTGTAGTGAGCAGCAAATTGAGCGACAATGTCAGTAAGATCGTTTGCACTACTCATAATTCAAAGTAATCTAAATCAGCCTCATTGCTTACCCAGTTATGAAGATCAGCCTGCAACCAATACTTTTGCGCTGGGCACGAGAACGCGCCGGGCTGAGTGTGGATGCGCTGGCCAAGAAAATGAGTGTTAAGCCAGAACGAGTCACAGACTGGGAAGGGAACGGAGAGCTGACCTTCAAGCAGGCCGAAAAGCTAGCAAATATAACCTACACGCCTTTTGGTTACCTCTATTTACCAGAGCCGCCTCAAGAGACGCTCTCGATTCCCGACTTCCGCACTCTCCGTAACGAGGAAATGCGTCAGCCCAGCTCTGACTTGCTCGACATTCTGGATCAGGCGCAGCAGATTCAGAGCTGGTTTCGAGATGAGTTGATTGCCCGAGGCGAACCCCCTCTTCATTTCGTTGGTAGCCTGTCTCAAGAAACACCGATTGAAACTGCTGCAGCTCGCATCCGTGAGGTCATCAACTTCGCGATTAACCGAGATGCTCGCACCTGGGAGGACGCCCTGAAGCAGCAAACGGAGCAAATTGAAACTACAGGGGTTTTAGTCATGCGGAATGGTGTCGTTGGCCTCAATAATCACCGTAAGCTCTCTGTTGATGAGTTTCGGGGCTTTGCCTTGAATGATGACTATGCGCCCCTAATTTTCATCAATTCCAGCGATTCTAAAGGAGCCCAGATGTTCACTCTGGCTCATGAATTAGTGCATATCTGGGTAGGTGTGTCTGGCGTTTCTAACTTCGACAAAACGTACGCCGACCATAACGACGTGGAGAGATTCTGCAACCAAGTAGCCGCTGAGTTGCTTGTCCCAGCAGCCGAACTGAGGCAGGCATGGGCCGAAGCCGCTTCTCAAGAAGATTGGCTGAAACCCCTGACCCAGCGCTTCAAAGTCAGCACTCTGGTAGTTTTGCGCCGACTGAATGACCGAGAATTGATTTCTAGCAGCACTTTCCAGCAACGGTATCAGGCCGAGCAGGAACGGTTTCAAGCTTCTTCAAGTGAAAAAACAGGCGGAGGGGATTTCTACCGCACACAAATCTCCCGGTTTAGCAATCAATTTCTTACAGCCTTGGTCGAGAGCACTTTAGAGGGACGCACCCCTTATCGGGATGCTCTCCGGCTACTCAAACTGCCTAAGGTCGAAACCTTCAAACAACTCGCTCGAGAACTTTCGGTCTCCGTTTAATCCGCCAATGGCCTACCTCCTCGACACCAACATCTTCATTCAAGCCAAAAATGAGTACTACGGCTTTGATTTGTGTCCAGGCTTTTGGACGTGGTTAGAACAACAAAATCAGGTGGGTACAGTGTTCAGTATTGCCCCTGTTCAAGGCGAGTTGACTCGTGGTGAGGATGAGTTGACAGATTGGGCCAAAGCGCAGGGCAGCAAGTTTTTCCTGCCTTTTAATCAAGATGCCAGCCTAGCTATGAGTGAGGTCAGTCAATGGGCACAGAATGGAGATTATCGCGGAGACGCCAAGCGTGAGTTTCTATCAGTCGCGGATCCCTTGCTAGTTGCTTATGCCAAGGCTCATGAATATACCGTGGTTACCCATGAAGTCTTTAATCCTGAGCAACCGGGAAAGAGCAAGATCAAAATTCCAGCAGCTTGCTGTGCCTTCGGTGTTCCCTATATTCGAACTTTCGAGATGTTGCGCAGAGAGGGGGTCTCATTTGTTTTGCCTTAACAGGCTCTATCAATTTTTGAATAGTAACTGCTGACGATTTCGCAACTGCAATCGATGACTAAGTCTGGAGAAAAGCGTTAGGGCTCATGCTCATTAAGAGTTTGGTGTGTCCATGATGCCGCGATCTCGGTATCAGAATATTGGTCTTTGGTACCGCTAAGATTGCTCTCTAAGTCGCGATCGCAAATCGAGTTCCGCTGCCACCTCATCTTGCTGGCAGGTGACAAGAAACTGATAGAGTTCGGCTTTAGCGATGCTGGGGAATATTGGCGAGCGATCGCATTCAACATACTCGCCGTCTCTTAAGTGGTAAATGCGCCAAGCTTTGCCATTAAACCGCCAAAATTCTGGCACCCCCATCGCCGCATAGAGCGCGTTTTTATCAATGTCGGTGTGCTTAATATCGACTTCGACGACTAAATCCGGTGGCGGATCAGTCTCTAAATTAATCGGGCGTCCGGCAACTCGGGGTTGGTTTTGAATGTAGTAGCCGTTATCGGGTTCGGCTCCTCGCTCCAAGTCCTCGCGATCCAGGGTAGTTGAGCCGAGGGTTTTGATTTTCAGCCCGAGTTCTACCACCAGAATGACGATGAAGCGTTCAATCAAGCGGGCATAAAACTCATGCAGTTCGGAAGGCATGGTGATTTCAAGGGTGCCGCGATCGTACGTTAGCCGTGCCCGAGTCCGTTCATTGAGCAAGGCTTTCATTTGCTGGTAGGCAACCCAATCCATCCCCTGGAAGGCGACTCGGTTTTCTCCAGGGGCGATCGGCAGGGCTTCAGCAGCAGGTGATGTTGCCATCTTCTGTCTCAATGCAACACGTTAAGCCTCTCGGACTTGCCTCTCAATTTAGCAAAACCAAAAAGAACCCCGGTTTCTTCAAGAAACCGGGGTTCTGGATACAGACTAAGGTAGCTCGGTAGTGCCCATGAGGAAGCGATCGCACTCCCGCGCTACGCCGCGCCCTTCATTAAACGCCCATACCACCAGGCTTTGCCCACGTCGACAATCGCCCGCCGCGAAGACGCCCGGAATGCTGGTGGTATATTGCTCGTGTTCGGCTTTGATGTTGCTGCGGCCATCTTGCTCTAGGCCGAGGGCGTCAATGATGGGTTGTTCGGGGCCGAGGAACCCCATCGCCAGGAGCACCAGTTGCGCGGGCAGCACTTGCTCCGTGCCCGCCACATGTTGGGGAATGAAGCGTCCATTGTCATCCTTTGCCCATTCAACCTGCACGGTATGCACTGCTTTTAACTGACCATTCTCATCCCCTTCAAATTTCGTGGCTGTACGGGTATAAGCCCGAGGGTCGTCGCCAAACATCGCTGCCGCCTCTTCTTGGCCGTAGTCGAGGCGATAGATTTTGGGCCATTCGGGCCAAGGGTTATTGGCGGCACGGGTTGCAGGCGGCTGGGGCATGATTTCGAGCTGGGTGACGCTGTTGCAACCGTGACGAATGGAGGTGCCGACGCAGTCAGTGCCGGTGTCGCCGCCGCCGATGATCACGACATCCTTACCGGCAGCAGAGATGTAGTTATCGCCCGATTCGCCGTTCAGTACCGCCTGCGTATTCGCCGTCAAGAACTCCATCGCGAAATGAATGCCCTTGAGATCGCGCCCTGCGATCGAGAGGTCACGAGGTCGGGTGGAGCCGGTGCAGAGGACGACCGCATCAAAGTCGTTCACCAGCTGTTCGGTGGGCAGGTCTTTGCCAATTTCGGTGTTGCAGACAAAGGTGACACCCTCCGCTTCCAGCACGTCTAAACGGCGCATCACCACCTTTTCCTTTTCCAGCTTCATGTTGGGGATGCCATACATCAGCAGGCCACCGGGGCGATCTCTCCGTTCATACACCGTCACCCAATGACCGGCAGAGTTCAGCTGAGCCGCCGCAGAGAGTCCCGCCGGGCCAGAACCCACAATCGCCACTTTTTTGCCCGTTCGCTTACTCGGAATCTGCGGCGTAATCCAGCCTTCTTCCCAGCCTTTTTCCGCGATGGAATATTCGATGTTTTTGATGGTGACCGGCGGCTCGATGATGCCTAGCACGCAAGCGCCTTCACAGGGGGCGGGACACACGCGGCCCGTAAATTCGGGGAAATTGTTGGTTTTGTGGAGGCGATCCAGCGCCTCTTGCCAACGTCCCTGATAGATCAGGTCATTCCACTCAGGGATCAGGTTATTGATAGGGCAACCGCTCGCGGCCCGGTTGATTTCCATGCCGGTGTGGCAGAAGGGGGTGCCGCAATCCATGCAGCGCGCGCCCTGGGTCTGCAGGCTCGCTTCGGGCATGTGCAGGTGGAATTCATCCCAATTGCGGATGCGATCGCTAGGGGCGACTTCGGTCGCCGCCTCGCGCAGAAATTCCATAAAGCCGGTCGGTTTTCCCATGATTTTAAGTCAGTTGGTGGTGAAAGTCGTGTGAGCTGTGAGGTAGGGCATAGCCTAGTTGAAATCAGACGTTAAGCTAGCGAAAGTTCTTTGAGAAAGGACGCATAAAACTCACTGTGATCTCCGGCAAAATTTTCCATTCCACGTCTAGTTAAATAACCTTTTTTATTGGTATGGGGATTGGCAACTTGTCCATAAATACTTTTCTCAAAATTAGGATCCTCATGCCAAGAGATGTTAAATGCAGCATATTTTGGGAAAAACATCATTTTGGCGTAGTGGGGAACCCGATCATGAACCCACCAGGCTAATGCCGTCCAGTCTTTAGTAGATTCATAGTAAGGGATAAATGATGTCACGATGATGCAAGCCGTCGCACCCATAAAATCATTTTCGTCGCGCCTATCCCAAATATGGCCTGCATAGTTCTTTGCATTACTCGCGCAATTGTATTGATTACCGTTTTCTGCACCTTTTCCATTAACAGCGGAAGAACGATAGGCAGACCGTACACTTATTCTGCCTAAGGCATCCTGCATAGGTTCTAATATCTTTTCACAAAGATTTTGACCTGCCTCAATCGCTAAATCTGGATTGTCAGGAATATTGGCAACTTTTTCAACTTGAGAGATTTCCGAATAGAGAAACTCTCTCATGAAAAATTTTTTTGAGAGTCGAACTCTGCCCAATTCCTCTAGAGATTTTACGGTTTGCGGTTTTCTCACGGTTCAAAATTCAGTAATGGTTTTATTTCAGGATCGACTCTAAGATTTTGGAGGTTTAAATATTGCCTACCCTACTACAGTGAGGAGGCAACAATTCGCGTCTGAGCTTGTGACAAAGACTTCGGCTTGACGACAATTTCGACGTCGCGTCCCAGGGCATTTAAAAAGCGAAACAGCCGCGAGGTTGAGAAGCCTGATAATTTACCGTTGATCAATGCAGACACTTTGGGTTGATCAATTCCTAAAAGCTCTGCTGCTTCAGACTGAGTCATCTTTTGGCCAGTCAAAATACCGCTAATCTTGCGGGCTAGCTCCGCTTTGATCAGCAATTCATCTGAGTTTTCGAGGGCTAAATCTTCAAAGATATTGCCGCTGCCGGTTTGAACATCCATTGATGGGGTCATGCCTTTCTGCTCCTTCTAGCTACCATATTTTTCTGAGTAATGCTTCTGCGCGAGTTTAAGCCTTTTTGCAATTAGATCAATGTCTTGCTTGGGTGTTGTAATGCCCTGTTTAGACTTCTTTTGAAAAGCATGTAAAACGTAGAGCACATCAGCTAGTTTGACGGTGTAAACGGTTCGATACGTATCTCCATCAAAATTTTCTACAACTTCTAGTACTCCACCTCCTTTGAACCCCTTAAGTGGTTTGGCTGAAGGGTGCTTATCTCCGCATTGAGCCAAGTACAAGGCATAACCAATATCCTGCCGAACGGTTTCTGGAAACTCCTGAAGATCCTTGAGAGAACTGCCGACCCATTCAACTGGCTTTGGTGAGGGTGTCATACACTCATTATGCTAGTTTTGGCATGAGACGGTTTAGATTGAGTGGACACTGCCCTGAGATGTTCGATGTGTATGGAACCTCACCTAGCCTCTCCTTAGCCAGGAGAGGCACCGGAGTGCCCTGAAATCGCTCCTGAGCGAGAGGAACCGGATTGTGGATAAACCTCTCCTTAGCAAGGAGAGGTGCCGCAGGCGGTGAGGTTCCAGAACGCATTGCATCAACTCCCGCTAACTGCCGCTAATGCGGGCGATGTCGCGGGCGTTTTCCTCAAACGCGGCAGAGAGGGCATCGTCGCCGTCAAGGCCATCAGCCAGCGCCTTTTGAATGTGCTGGAGCACCCGCTTGTAGTCGCGGGGCATGACCTTCACGAACTTCGGCACTATGTCGTTCCAAGCGGTGAGGACGCGATCGCCCTTGGCACTGCCGGTATATTTCACATGGTTTTGAATCATGTCGTGCAGTTCGAGAATTTCCTCGGGATCTTCCAGCCGCTCTAGATCCACCATTTCGGTGTTGCAGCGGGTGGCAAAATCGCCCGCCTCATCCAGCACATAGGCGACGCCGCCGCTCATGCCCGCCGCAAAGTTGCGTCCGGTGGGGCCAATGATCACCGTCTTGCCGCCGGTCATGTATTCACAGCCGTGGTCGCCGACGCCTTCCACCACCGCGCGCACGCCGGAGTTGCGCACACAGAAGCGCTCTCCGGCCAGACCGCGAATGTAGGCTTCGCCCCCCGTCGCACCGTAAAAGGCGACATTGCCCGCGATGATGTTCTCTTCCGCCACAAAGGTTGATGCCTTGGGCGGATAGAGGATCACCTTGCCGCCGCTGAGCCCCTTGCCCAGATAGTCGTTAGCGTCTCCTTCCAGCTCCATCGTCACGCCCTTGGGCACAAAGGCCGAGAAGCTTTGTCCAGCGCTGCCCTGGAAGTGCAATTGCACAGTGTCTTCCGGTAGGCCTTCCCAATGGCGCTGGCTGATTTCATTGCCGAGAATGGTGCCCACCACTCGATTCACGTTGGTTATCGGCAGAGTGGCGCTGACCTTTTCGCCCTTTTCAATGGCGGGCTGACAGAGATCCAACAGCGTCGTCATATCGAGGGATTGAGCCAAACCGTGATCTTGAGGAATCTGGCAGTAGCGGCCCACCTCTGGCCCCACCTCCGGCTGATGCAGAATCTTAGAGACATCAATGCCCTTGGCCTTCCAGTGGTCGATCGCCTGCTTCGGTTCCAATACGTCTGTGCGGCCCACCATTTCATTAATGCTGCGGAAGCCCAGCTCGGCCATGATTTCTCGCAGTTCTTGAGCAATAAAGGTCATGAAGTTGACCGTGTGTTGTGGGTCGCCGGTGAAGTTCTGGCGCAGGGCCGGATCTTGGGTGGCGACGCCGACGGGGCAGGTGTTTTTGTGACAGACCCGCATCATGATGCAGCCGAGGGAAACCAGCGGCGCGGTGGAGAAGCCGTATTCTTCGGCCCCTAGGAGGGTGGCGATCGCCACGTCGCGCCCCGTTTTCATTTGACCATCGGTTTCCACTGCGATGCGACTGCGCAGGTTGTTCAGCACCAGAGTTTGGTGAGTTTCCGCCAGCCCCAGTTCCCAGGGCAGTCCCGCGTGCTTAATGGAGGTTTGAGGCGAAGCGCCCGTGCCCCCATCAAAACCTGAGATCAGCACCACATCGGCGTGGGCCTTGGCCACCCCTGCTGCGACCGTGCCGACGCCCACCTCTGACACCAGCTTGACGCTGACCCGCGCCTTGCGGTTGGCATTCTTCAAGTCGTGGATCAGCTGTGCCAGGTCTTCAATGGAATAGATGTCGTGGTGAGGCGGCGGCGAAATCAGACCGACGCCAGGGGTAGAATGGCGTACCTTGGCAATCCAGGGATACACCTTTTTGCCGGGAAGCTGACCGCCTTCGCCCGGCTTTGCGCCCTGGGCCATCTTGATCTGCAGCTCTCTTGCCTGCGACAAATACAGGCTGGTGACGCCAAAGCGCCCCGAGGCCACCTGCTTAATGGCGCTGTTTTTCGAGTCGCCCTGCTCATTCGTCCAGGTATAGCGCTCCGGATCTTCGCCGCCCTCCCCGGTGTTGGACTTGCCGCCAATGCGGTTCATGGCGATCGCCAGCGCTTCGTGGGTTTCCTTCGAGATCGAACCGTAGCTCATCGCCCCAGTTTTGAAGCGGCTCATGATCGCCTCGACCGGTTCCACCTCTTCTAGGGAAATCGGCTCTCGATCTTTAAATTCCAGCAGGTCGCGAATGCGGAAGAACTGCTTGCCGTGGTCGTTGATCTGGGCGGAATACTTTTTGTACAGGGCGTAGTCACCGGCCCGCACTGCCTGCTGCAGCGTGTGAATCGTGGTGGGGCTGAACAGGTGAGCCTCGCCGTCTTTGCGCCATTGATAGTCGCCGCCCACATCTAGCGTGTGATCGGGCAGGTCGCGATCGGGGAAAGCATGGCCGTGGCGCAGCACCGCTTCTTCAGTTAACACCGCTAGATCGGCCCCTTCCAGCCGCGAAGCCGTCCAGGTGAAGTACTGATCGATGACACTGGAATCGAGCCCGATCGCCTCAAAGATTTGCGCGCCGCGATAGCTCTGAATCGTAGAAACGCCAATCTTGGAGCCAATTTTGATCACCCCTTTGGTCACTGCCTTGATGTAGTTTTTGCAGGCAGTGGCAAAATCCACGCCGTTGATCACGCCGTCGGCGATCATGGCGTCAATCGTCTCAAAGGCCAGGTAAGGATTAATCGCGCCGCAGCCGTAGCCCAGCAGCACCGCATAGTGGTGCACTTCGCGCGGTTCGCCCGACTCCAGCACGAGGCCGACGCGGGTGCGGGTGCCGTTGCGAATCAAATGGTGGTGCAGGCCCGAAACCGCCAGGAGTGCGGGGATGGCAGCCTGGGTCGGGCTGATGTCGCGATCGCTGAGAATCAGGATGTTGGTGCCAGTGGCGATCGCCGCATCGGCCTGCTGACAGAGGGCGTCAATGGCAGCGCTTAATCCCGTCACGCCCGCTTGCGGGTCAAACAGCATCGGTAGCGTGATCGAAGCGAAGTGGGGATTTTGAATATCCTTCAGCTTGGCCAGTTCGGCGTTGCTGATCACCGGCGTGTTTAGCTTAATCAGCCGACAGCTCTCGGGCTCGGGCTGCAGCAAATTGCGCTCGCTGCCGATGGTGGTAATCGGCGACGTCACAATCGCCTCGCGAATTGAGTCAATCGGCGGGTTCGTTACCTGAGCAAACAGCTGTTGAAAATAGTCGTACAGCAGCTTCGGTCGGTTAGACAGCACTGCGAGTGGCGTGTCGGTGCCCATCGCCCCGATCGCCTCAACGCCGTTCTGCGCCATGGGCGAGAGCAGCAGCCGCAGTTCTTCAAAGGTGTAACCAAAGGCCCGTTGTCGTTGGGGCAGGGGCAAGGCATGCCTTGCCCCCACAGGATGTTGACCATTGCCATTGGCCCCATTGGTGTGTTCGTGACCGGGCAAATCCGTCAGGTTTACCAAATTCTGGTCGAGCCAGGCCTGATAGGGCTGCTCCGTGGCGATGCTCTGTTTGATCTCGTCATCCGAGACGATGCGGCCCTGGCTGGTATCCACCAAGAACATGCGACCCGGTTCCAACCGTCCTTTTTTCACCACGGCTTCTGGGGGGACGGGTAGCACGCCTGCTTCCGAGGCCATGATCACTCGATCATCCGTCGTGACGTAGTAGCGCGAAGGGCGCAGACCGTTGCGATCGAGCACGGCCCCCATCATCGTGCCGTCGGTGAAAGCAATGGACGCAGGGCCATCCCACGGCTCCATCAAGCAAGAGTGGTATTCGTAAAACGCCTTTTTCGCCGCGCTCATCGACTCGTGCCCCGCCCAAGGCTCGGGAATCATCATCATCATCGCGTGGGGCAGCGATCGCCCAGACAGCGTCAGCATCTCCAGCGTGTTGTCGAAAATGGTGGAATCGCTGCCGTCCACATTAATGATGGGCTGCGCTTTTTTTAGGTCGTCACCAAACCGGTCGGACTCAAACATCGACTGGCGAGCGTGCATCCAGTTGATATTGCCGCGCATGGTGTTGATTTCGCCGTTGTGAGCGATGTAGCGGTAGGGGTGCGATCGCTCCCAACTGGGAAAGGTGTTGGTGCTAAAGCGTGAATGCACCAGTCCCAAAGCGCTTTCGATATCGGGGTCGCTGAGGTCGGGGTAATACTCGCCGACCTGCACCGGCATCAACATGCCCTTATAAACGATGGTGCGGCAGGAAATGCTGGCGGGATACCAGTAGCGATCGATGCCGGAGTGTCGCGTCGCCATGTGCGACTGCTTGCGAATCACATAGAGTTTGCGTTCAAAGGCCAACTCGTCTGTCAGGTCAGGACTGCGGCCAATGAACACCTGCTCCATAAAGGGCTCGCTTGCCTGCGCCGTTGCCCCCAGCGTGGCATGGTTGGTCGGCACATCGCGCCAGCCCAGCACCGACTGCCCGGCCCCTGTGACAATCTCCTCAAAAATCTGCCGACTCTGCTGTCGCACAGCGGCATCGGGCGAGGCATACATCATGCCTACCCCATACTGACCGGGCTCGGGCAGGGTGATCCCCTCAGCAGCGGCCACCTTTTTCATGAATTTGTGGGGCAACTGCAGCAAAATACCCGCCCCATCCCCGGTGTTGGGCTCAGCGCCCACGGCCCCACGATGATTGAGATTCAACAGAATGGTCAACGCCTGCTCAACAATGTCGTGGGAGGGTTTGCCCTTCATTTGCACGACGAAGCCGACTCCACAGGCATCATGCTCAAACTGCGGATCGTAAAGGCCTTGCTTGGCGGGCGGAGTTTGACGAATCATTATTGATATGGGCCTTAAACATCACAGGGGATCACCCAGGGCAATCGTGCAACCCAGCGTGGCTTGCGGGCGCGATCGCGTTGGCGTGTTGGAGAATTATCTATCCAGAAAATTACTTTTCCGGCTGTACTTAAGAAAATCGTCAGATATCATTACGGTTTTCTGAATCATTTCTTATCAAAACCAGGATTGGCTGACGGTATTCGAGGCAAGTTGTCGCCGAGTTAGCCACAAAAATCTGAGGAAAATTGTTGACGCCAGTGAGGTTTTATCACCGTTGATCTAACCGATCGCTTCAACGCGCTGACATTGAGGCCATAACGCTACGGTCATTACGGGGGCAGTTTTTAAGGCGATCGCGTCTATCCGCGACAGTTCTTACAAAATATGAATAAACACCTCAGTCAGTACATAACTATGACGGTTCGTTTCTGTATCCTAGGTAACCATCTGTAGATGTCAGACAATGGTGAATTAGAAGCTAAATTGCAGAGAAACTTTCGCTCCAGAGAGGCCGTCTCAGCCTTCATCACGATTGCTCACTGCTGCCTAAAACACATCATTAGTGCTGTTCTCCTCTGTGATTTAGTCTCAGACCCTTGTCAATAACCGAGGCCGATCCCATGACGTTACCCACCCATCCCTCTCCCGACAAAGTCTACGAAAATTTGGAAAAGCTAGATCAGGCAGACACCGCTCAAAGTGCTGAATATCGTCAAGATGCCGTTGAGGTGTTGGCTGACTTAGAGGTCGATATTGAGGTGAGACAAGAGATCGCTGATCGCTTAGACGATGCCAATCACCTCATGACCCTCAACAACGTGGATGGCGAAGACAGTTACTAACTTGATCGGACAGTCGTCTGTTGAGATTAAGTAGAAAGCCCTAATTGTCGTAGGGTGGGTCATCGCCTAGCGTGACGGATCCAAGTTAACTCTGGCGGAATAGCCTTCCGGGCATGGCTGCGCCAGCACCACAACACGCTCTACAGTAACGTTCAGTTATGATCGCCCACTTAAGCAGTCTGCACCATAAAACCAGGTCTGGGTAATGCAGCTAGCGGAAAAATCCGGCAATGGATGACAGCCTCTAGCAGCCGTTTTGCCGCGAAGCGCCTGGTCATATCTTTGTTGGGCTCCGCCGGCTGAGGCGATTTCTGTTGATAGCAATACCTTTTGTGGGGGGCGTTGCGTCACGCTCACCGCCCCTCACAAAAGAGCATTTCTGCTGGGAAATCTCTTTAGGCATCAGGTCAGCGTCAGAATGGCCGATCGCAGTTTGGCTAAGGCTGCCTGCACTTCCTCTGCGGTGACAATCAGCGGCGGCACAAATCGCACGACGCTTGGCCCGGCAGGCACCAATAACAGTCCCTGAGCCATGGCGGCTTTAACCACGTCGATCGATTTGATCGGGGCGTCGTCGGCTAAGACCAGGCCGTTGATCAGGCCCCAGCCGCGCACTCCCGCGAACAAGGTGGGATGCTGCTGCGCGATCGCCGTCAACCCAGATCGCAGCTCGGTGCCTCGCGCCGTGACATTGTCGATCAGCTGCTCTTGCATCAGCGTTTGGCACACCGTCGTTGCCACCCCACAAACAAAGGGATTGCCGCCAAAGGTGCTGGCGTGATCGCCCGGTTCAAAGACGGCGCAGTCGCGCTTACACAACATCGCTCCGATGGGAACGCCGCCCCCTAAGCCTTTCGCCAGGGTGAAGATATCGGGTTCAATGCCCAGGTTTTGATAGCCCCAGAGCTGACCCGTACGACCCATGCCGACCTGCACCTCATCCAAAATCAGCAGAATGCCGGTGTCGTTACAGAGCTGCCGCACCTGTTGAAAGTAGTCGCGATCGCCGGGATTGACGCCGCCCTCACCCTGCAGGGGCTCTAGCAAAATGGCCGCGACTTGGGGCTGAGCTTGATCGAGCTGGGCGATCGCCACCTTGAGCGCTTCAATGTCGTTAAAGGGCACGTAGTGAAAGCCGGGTACCAGCGGACTGAAGTTTTTCTGATATTTCGGTTGGCCCGTGGCGGTGACGGTCGCCAGCGTGCGTCCGTGGAAGCTGGCATTCGCCGTCAAAATGATGGGGGTCTCGATGTCTCGCTTGACGTGAGCATACTTGCGCGCCAGCTTAATGGCCGCCTCATTGGCCTCAGCGCCGGAGTTACAGAAAAAGGCTTTGTCCGCGCAGGAATGCTGGGTGAGCCACTGGGCGAGCTGGCCCTGTTCTGGAATGTAGTAGAGATTAGAAACGTGGTGCAGCTTTTGCATTTGTTGCGTGACCGCCTCAACCAGCGCTGGATGGCCATGGCCTAGCGTGCAGGTGGCGATGCCTGCGACAAAGTCGAGGTATTCTTGCCCGTCGGTATCCCAAACGCGACAGCCCTGGCCGCGTTCTAGCGCTAGCGGAAAGCGCCCGTAAGTATTCATTACGGCACTGTCAAAGGTCACCGCATCAAACGCCGGGGCGTTGACTTTAGGTGACGCTAACGCCTTGAAAGCATTCCGCATTTGGGTGGCAAAACTCACAGTACAGTCCTCAACGTGATTCGGCGATCGCTGCCCGGTTGTGGCGAGCGATCGTGCCCCTCAGGGGGCGTTACTAGATTAGACTCCATTATTCAGTAGAAAGCTGACCTTTTTGCCGAAATCATTGCAGATAGTCAGGGGTGCGTGAATCGGCTGGATGGCCCACAAGGTGAGGTCACGACGGTGAGTGCTAGCATCGCTGGCCGCGCCGAGGCTATGATCGGAGCAATCATTGGGGTTCACGGGCAATTTACGCGGACCAACGGCTGCCATCAAACCGTTCTCTGGTTTAAATTCCTGACATCCAGTAGTCTGGTTTCACGATTTCTTTAGCTTTCTGAGGGTAGTGAGTTCATGGGTTCAGAGATGTCGTCACTCGTGGCCTTGAGCGATCGCCTCGATGCCTACTATCGCCAGGTTAAAGACTTGATTTTGCTCCGGCAGCACCCGGTCAGTGGCCTGCTGCCCGCGAGTACGGCGGTCACGACCCACGGTGACTACACCGATGCCTGGGTGCGCGACAACGTTTACAGCATTTTGGCCGTTTGGGGGGTGGCGCTCGCCTATCGCAAAATTGATGACCATCAGGGCCGCACTTATGAGCTGCAGCAGAGTGTGACGAAGCTGATGCGGGGCCTGCTCTTTGCCATGATGCAGCAGGCCGATAAGGTCGAACGGTTCAAAGCCGCCCAAGAGCCGCTAGCGGCGCTGCATGCCAAATATGACACGGCCACCGGCAGCACCGTCGTCGCCGATGACGAGTGGGGCCACCTGCAGATTGACGCCACTTCAGTCTTTTTGCTGATGCTGGCGCAAATGACGGCCTCGGGGCTGTCTATCGTCTTCACCCTGGACGAGGTGAGCTTTATTCAAAATCTGGTGTATTACGTGGGCCGCGCCTATCGGACACCGGACTATGGTATTTGGGAGCGGGGCAACAAGCTCAACCACGGCAAGCCCGAGCTGAACGCTAGCTCTGTCGGGATGGCCAAGGCGGCCCTAGAAGCCATGGATGGGCTCAACCTGTTTGGCATCCAGGGCGGTCAGGCCTCGGTGATTCACGTGCTGCCGGATGAGATTTCCCGCGCTCGCCTCACGCTGGAATCTTTGCTGCCCCGCGAGTCGGGCTCCAAAGAGGTGGATGCAGCGGTGCTCAGCATTATCAGCTATCCCGCCTTTGCGATCGAAAGTGCTGATTTGGTGCGCCAAACACGCGAAAAAATTGTCGATAAGCTGCAGGGTCGCTACGGCTGCAAACGCTTTTTGCGCGATGGTCACCAAGCGGTGATCGAAGACACGACGCGCCTGCACTACGAACCTGAGGAACTCCTGCAGTTTGAGCACATTGAATGTGAGTGGCCGCTATTCTTCTCCTATCTTTACTTAGACGCACTGTTTCGCCAGGATGCGCGGGCCGTGCGATTTTATCGTCAGCGGCTAGACGCGATCGCTGTGGCCCAAGACGGGTTTCACCTGCTGCCAGAGCTGTATTACGTGCCTGAGGCGGGCATTGCGGCGGAACGAGATCGCCCCGGTAGTCAGAGCCGCTTGCCGAACGACAACGTGCCGCTGATTTGGGCGCAAAGCCTCTATCTGCTCGGACAACTTTTAGAAGAGGGGCTGCTCACCCCCGGTGACATCGATCCGTTGGGACGACATGGGCGGGTGGGGCGGCAGCGACAATCGACCGTGCAGATCGCGCTGCTGGCCGAAAATGAAACCCTGCGTCAAGAACTGGCCGACTACGGCATTGAGACCCAAATTGCCGCCCAGGCAGAACCGGTCAAGGTCTATCCGTCGGCTGAATTGTCGGCCGTGTATGCGCAAATTGGTTGGAACCCCAAGCTCGGACTCACGGGCCGACCCATTCGGCGACTGCGCGGCCTTACGACCGCTCAGGTGTTTCGCATTCAGGGCGAAACGGTGGTGTTTCTGCCTTCATTTCTTGATCCGCAGAAGTTTTACATTACCCTCGACTACCACTTTTTGGTGGCGCAAATTCGCAGCGAATTGGCCTATATTCACTATCACTGGCAGGCCTTAGGGCGACCCACGATGACGCTGTTGCTGACCCACGAAATGTTTGAGCTGGGGCGGCGACCGATTCATGAATCGCCGCTGCTGCAGCTGATTCAAGAACTGAAAACCGGCAAGTGTGGGGCGGTGCCCGTCGTGTTGGGGCCGCTCTATCAGCTGCTGTTGACGGCAGGCACCGAGCGCATCGACGACATTGGCGTCTATGCCCTGCGCGATCATTCGCTGCGCTATATGCCCTGGGTGTCGGCCTACCTCGCGTGGGTGCCCGAAGCCACGCAGCCTCTCGATGTTTGGCAGCTGTTTAACATTGAGCAAGAGACCGACACCGCCAGCTTGATCCATACGCTGCAATATTCGACCAACCTCTACGAACAGGTGGAGCTACTGGCGCGCCTGTTGGCGTTGGAAGGACTGGAGTTTAAAACGGCCTTGGGACAGCCCGAGCACCCCCTCACCCTGCGCGATCTGCTGGAAGAGGTTTACGTCAAGGCGGGACGCCATGAACATTGGTTGATTGTGCGACGCACCGCTGGCCTGCTCTGCAAAATCGACGTTAACCTCTCCGATGCAGTGACGGAGCTGCTGGTGCGGCAAAAGTATGTCACCGTCGGCAAAGCCTATAGTGATGGGTCGCTGATTCGGGACCCGATGCCCCACTCTGACATCATGGATAAGATCGTCCAATACTGTGGCGAAGATGAGCGCGATCGCGCCCTGACCCAAGAGATTGTGGTCTATCTCAGCGTGCTAATCAAAGCCGAACCCACCCTCTTCGACGGTTTGCTGACGCTGCGGGTGGGCTACTTGATTCTCCTGTTGACTAGTGAAATGGCTCGCGAGCATCACATGCCCCGTGACGAAGCCTACGATCGCCTCACGTCTCTCAGTCCCTACGAAGTGAAGATGCTGCTGCAGCAGGTCTTGGCCAGCTACAGCGGCCTCAATCGCACCCTCTTTAAGCAAGAATCCCTGCATATCAAAGCCAAATCGGCGATTCAGTGGCGGCTCGTGCCCGACCAGGTCGAAGCGGTGACCCTAGAGGTTGAGGACTGGTGGCGGCAGCGCCAGATTGATGGCGAACTCACGCGACTGCCCGAAGCCTTCTATCAGCAAATGTGGGAGTTGTTGCACCACTGCAAAGGCGTGATCATTGGTGACAAACTCGATCGCCGCAACCGCATCGACAGCGAATCCGTGCTTTCTGAAATGACGCCCGGTGAAGCCAACTTTGCCCGCCGCCTCGATCACTTACTGACCAAAATTCACGCGCCGGAATACCGTCATCTCACCGTCGAGGCCCTACGCGAGCTGGCGGCGATTTTTCAAGGCAATCCCGATCTGCAGTTCGATGACTATATCTCGCTTGATGTGCTGACGGGGCATGCCGTGCGGCTGGCTTGGGTGGATGGCCGGGATGATCGCCTCGGCCAGTACGAAGCGCAAAAGGGAGCCGCTTGGTCGGCGTTTTATGGGCGATCGCCCAAAACCTGTGCCCTCTACATGGCTAAAGCCCTGCAGTTTCTCGTCGAACTGGCGGAAGCCGAAGCGGTTGATGACAACACGGCTGACGTGGCCTGACGTGGTCGCCCTACGTCGTTCCTTGACTGCCCTTAGGGCTCGGCGCTTAAATCATCTCCCCAGGACAGAACCGCTTTCGCTCAGGGTTTGACACTGCCAAACGCCTGCTATAGCAATCCGCATAAAGGTCTAATCGGTTAAAGTGGTCGAAAGTTTAGAGC
>CALCCA010000063.1 GCA_937899725.1 uncultured Halomicronema sp. | reverse complement strand
CGGTCGGAGCCGCATCGGGACTATCCAGATTGAGATTTAAAACTGCCGTATTGCTGGTGAGGTTAATCCGCAAGCCCACTGGGGTGCCCGCGTCATCAAAGACCGCCCCCAACACTTCCGCACCGCCGGGGCTAAAGGGCGCGCCCGTGTTGAACGCAGTGGACAGATCGAGACTGCTGGTGAGAAAAACCTCAATACCGTCTTCTGGGATGTCCCCTTCAGTGGTCAACCCCACGGTCAGAATTGAAGCGCCATCTTCAACAAACTGCACGAGCGCACTCGCCGTCAGATTGTCGTCGCTGTCGTAGGTGGCCGGTGAGGCCGACAGCGAAACCGTTGGCCCTTCTCCTGTACTAGCAGGAATATCAGTAGCGTCAGCAGTAAACTCCTCATTCAACTTCAGATTTAGGGTGTAGTCGCCAAAGCTGCGACCGGTGCCGCTGCCCGCCACATTGGGATCGTAGGGCGCATTGGTAGGATTGCCATCATCATCCAAGAAGAAGTCAAAGAAGCCGTTGCCAAAGCTGCTGACGCCGACATAGTAGTTGCCCGTTTCGGTCGCCGTGAATTCCACATAGGAATCTCGACGGCCCGGTGCAAATAGCTCATCGGGGGCAAAGTCGTCGTCACTGCCCGCGACCTCGTTGCCGCCCGCATCAAAAATCCGCAGCACGGTATCGAGCCCGGAGTCAAACACCGCGGAGTCAGCATCAATCCGGATGGTATCGCCAGCGGCCATCGCGAAGGAGTACATATCGACGTCTTCGGTCTGGTCGACTTCGCGATTGCTGAAGCTAAAGGAAATCGCCCCGTCAATGGAGACCGAGCTGTTGTCAGGGCCAAGGCCAGTGGCGATCGCCGTCGCGATCGTGTCGTTTGATTCGGCATCGGTAGCGGGGGTCTGCTCAACGGTATCCACGATTTGGAAACTGGCCGACCCGGCCTCGGGATCAATCTGATAGCCGTCACCAGCAGCCACGCTAAAGGCAATTTCCTCTAGCCCTTCAGAGACGCCATCATCGACTACGGGCAAAGTGACCGTGGCCGATTGACCCAAGATCACCAGATCAAATCCCCCTGGGCGAATGGCTGAAATGCCACCGTTTTCCACCTGGAGGCCCAAGATATCCAGCTCAGTCAGGCCAGGGGCCTCAACCGTCACGGTTAATTGGCCATCCGCTGGCGGCGCACTCAAATTAAAGGTATGAACCGCTGCCGTGCCTTCGGTCTCAATTAGCACGTCTGATGAAGCCTCAACGCTCACCTGCGCGATCGAACTGGCATCATCCTGAAGCAGCACCGAGATTTCTCCGGCCCCTGCCGCAATGGTATAGCCGGGTAGGGCTTGCAAGGCCAACGGCACCTGCTCTAACCCTTCAACAGCTTCGTCAGCGCGCACATCCAGCGTCAGGCTCGCCGTCGGCTCAGTGATTTTGAAGTAAAACCCACCGGCATTCCCATCGGGAGCCGGGAAGGAACCGCCCGTCACCTGAGCATTTAACAGGTCGAAGTCCACCAGTCCAGCGAAGGCATTGTTGCTGACATAGACCAACACCCCCTCAGCCGGAATATCCCCCGCCAAGGCAAAGCTCACCGTGACGGTGTCGCTGCCTTCTGTGAAGGGGCCAGACTCGGCCAATGACATGCTGACTTCCGGGATGCTGGTGGCAGCGGGCACCTGATTCAGGGTGTCGTAGACTGTAATGGCCGCCATTTCAGCATCAGCGGTGTAGCCTTCGCCCGCTTCCACAAAGAAGTTGACGGTTTGCGGATCAGTGGCGGCCAGACCTACACCGGGGAAGTTGACCACCGCATTTTGGGACTCTAGACGCAGCTGCAGACCGGTGGCTGTGCCGCTATCGTCGTAGATCGCGCCGATGACATCGCCCCCAAAGCTGAGGGGCACAAAGTTCGCTCCCTCAATAAATTGAGTGATGTCGGCCAGGTCGGTGTTGATATTGACCACCAAGCCGTCTTCGGGGATGGGGCCATCGGCACTCACCACCAAACTGAGAATCGGGGTACCACTACCGGATTCGACTAGATTCGGCGTCACCAGCGCGTCTTCGTCGCTAAAGGTGCCGCCAATCACATCGACGGAAACGACTGGGCCATCCCCCCCGCCGCCATTGCTGTCGGCGGCATCAACAATGTTGAGCGTGACGCTACCGGCATCGGCGTCTACTTCATAGGCTTCGCCGTCAATCAGCTCAAAAGTAAAGCTCTCGGCAGCTTCATCTTCATCCGCGCCTTCATCGAAAGCCTTCAGCGTAATTGTCGCCGTTGGCTCTGTGACAATCACGAAGAAGCCGCTGTCGCCGTCGGCGGGGGTGGGGAAACCCTCAATCCCGGTTGTTGTGATGTTGCCAACGTCAAATTCAGTGAGGCTGCGAAGCTGACTTTGTACACTGGCAACGTCGTTGATCAAAAGCGGAATACCGCCGCCTGGGATAACGCCGTCAACTGAGATTGTTAGTGTTAGCGCGTCACCACCTTCCACTAATGTAGTTTTGTCAACGCTGATGCCCACTGTGGGCTTGATCTCGGTTGTCTGGATTTCGTCAGAAATTGTGAGCGTTGTGCTAGCCGCTGTTGGATTGACCTCGTACACCTCGCCGTTGGCTAGGGTAAAGGTGATGTCTAACGGCTCTTCTTCGATGATGTCGTCAAAAACGTTGAGGGAGATCGTAGCGGTGGGCTCAACGAGGGTGACAAAGAAGCTGCCGCCCCCCCCATCGCCAACAGTGGGCAAACCTTCGATACCAGTGGTGGTGATATTGCCTAAATCAGCGAGGTCGAACTGTCCTAGAGAACCGGGGACATCGCTTTGAACCAGAACTTGTACCCCTCCCTCTGGGATGTCACCCTCGACCGTAAAGGTGACCGTGAGGGGATCGCCCTCCGCCAGACTCGTTTCAGAGACAGCTAGTCCAACGGTCGGGCCAACGCCGGGGCCACCATTGTCGTCATTGATGGTGAGCAGGGTTGAATTTTGATTCGGATCGATGGTGTAGCCTTCGCCTTCGGCTAACTGGAAATCAAATGTTTGAGCGCCTTCTTCCAAAATGTCGTTGATGATCGGCAACACGAAGTTGCCGTCAGGAGCCGAGAGTAAAATTTGCAGGCGACCGGTGTCTTCTTCGAAGCCAACGATTTCGGCGTCATTGAATTCCGACTCGCGATCGGCGGCAAACTGCTCGGTAAAGGCAATCACATCGTTATCGCCTAGGGTGTCAAAGTTGACGGTGATACCTTCAGCTGGGAAATCGCCCGTTACCGTCCACTGCCAGACCACTTGAGCATCCGGTGTTTCTTCTGAAACGGTGGCCGGAATTGCCTCAAAACTCACGACCGGTAAATCACTGGTGGGGGGATTGCCATCGCCGACGTCGCTGATATTGAGGGTGACACTACTGGCCTCGGGGTCAACCCCATAGGCTTCGCCCTCAATTAACCCAAAGGTAAAGGACTCATTAGCCTCATCTTCATCAGCGCCATCGTCAAGCACCGGTAGAGTAATGCTGGCGGTGGGTTGGGTGAGAGTGACAAAGAAGCCACTGTCACCGTCTGCAGGCGAGGGGAACTCAGCAATGCCCTCGCTCAGCTCAACATTGGCGACGTCAAACTCGGTGAGGCTGCGAAGTTGACTTTGGGCACTGGCCACATCATTCACCAACACCGTGACGCCGCCTTCAGGAATTTCGCCCTCTACCGTGAAGCTGAGCGTAACCGCCTCGCCTTCAGTCACATCAGTGCTATCAACAGTAATCCCCACCGTGGGGCCAGGAATTGAAGGCTCATCGGTGATGGTGAGCATAGCGCTACCACTCTCGGGGCTCACCTCGTACTCTTCACCATTGGCTAGGGTAAAGGTGATGGGCAGAGGGTCTTCGGCCAAAATGTCATCAAAGACGTTGAGGGAAATCGTGGCGGTAGGTTCGGTAATGGTGACAAAGAAGCTGCCGCCGCCACCATCGCCCACCGTGGGTAAACCGGCGATCCCCGTGGTAGAGATATTCCCCAAATCAGCGAGGTCAAACTGGCCCAAGGAACCTGGCACATCGCTTTGCACCAGCACTTGTACTCCATCGGCGGGGATGTCCCCCTCCACTGTGAAGGTCACCGTAAGGGGATCGCCCTCCGCCAGGTTGGCTTCAGAGACGGCGAGTCCCACAGTCGGGCCAACGCCGGGGCCACCATTATCGTCATTGATGGTGAGCAGGGTTGAATTTTGATTCGGATCGACGGTGTAGCCTTCGCCTGCCGCTAACTGAAAGTCAAACGTCTGAGCGCCTTCTTCTAAAATGTCGTTGATGATCGGCAGCACGAAGTTGCCGTCAGGAGCCGAGAGTAAAATCTGCAGGCGACCCGTCGTTTCATCAAATCCAACAATCTCGGCGTCATTGAATTCCGCCTCGCGATCAGCGGCGAACTGCTCGGTAAAGGCAATCACATTGTTGTCGCCCAGCGTATCAAAATTGACGGTGATGCCTTCAATTGGGAAGTCCCCAGTGATGGCCCATTGCCAGACCACTTGAGCATCAGGCGTTTCTTCTGAAACGGTGGCCGGAATTGCCTCAAAACTCACGACGGGCAAGTCACCAGTCGGAGGCGGTGTGACAGTTGCTTCAGAGACATTAAAGGCGAGGGTATAGTCACTCGGGCCATCTAGTTGCTGGATGGCGAAGGTATAAGTCCCCGCCGGGAGTGGGCCAGAAAACCCTTGCCCCCCAAAGCCGGGGCCGTTAGAGCCATTACCAATGTTGTCCAAAATATCGGTGCCCACCGCACTAATGCCAAACAGGGAGTAACCTAGAAATTCGCCCAGTTCGGCACTATTATCCAGGGGCTCCGTAAAGGTCGCGCCTTCTTGAACCCCAATAAAGGAGACATCTGACTGAGAGTAATCCTCTAACAAGATGGCCTCTAACTGAAACCCGTCGGGAACAGTCACGGTCACATACTCTTGATCGCCGCCCCCCGTGGAAGCGGACAGTTGCGTGGTGCCTTCTACCAACGTTAGGCCAACTGGATTATTCGGATCATCAGAGATATCGCCACTCACTGCTTCGTCGTAACCGTTGGCTGGCGGGGGCGGTGGGGTGCCTGGCAACTGACTTACCTCATCGGCAAAGAGGACGGTACTGGTGGCAGCATCAGGGGCAATCGTGTAATCACCGACCCCGGTAATGCTGGTCTGATCTTCTGGCGCAATTTGATCAGCCGTCACGAGTGAGAAGACGGCTTCGACCAGACCGTCAAAGGTCTCGGGCAAAAAGGTATCCGGTTCAGGATTATCAAAAATATCGAGAGTAATGCTGGCAAAAGTTGCTCCCCCGGCGATTTCCACGGCCAAGCCGGAGTTATCAAAATTGGTCTGAGTGGCGAAGAGATTGAGATTCTCAAACTGCGGATTGGCGATCGCCGCCGGTAAATCTAGCCGGTTAAGAATTTGCTCAACGTCGCTGTCAATATAGACCTTGAGACCGCTCGGAGGGGCGGGTTCGTCTAGATCGAAGCGCAACGTTAGGGCAGTACCTTGATCTTCGACCAGAGCGTTGAGATCGCCGTCAAAGTCGGTAGAGGTCGAGAGACTAACTTGAACCATGGGGAGATTACTCCAGTGTGTACTGTCGTGAAGGTCGACAAGGATTGGGGTGGCTTATGACCGGAACGCAGCAGCGATCGCCGTCTCTTGCCTAAAAATGGCTGAACCGGCTTGCCACTAATCAGACCACCATCCCAAAGCCAGACGAGTTGAACCGACTGGGCAAAGCCAAGTGGGTAGGCATGTTGGGACTAGCGAAGCCATACTCGTCGGGTGATCGCCTCTCTGCAAGAGAGTTGCCCCAGAACATCGTCATCGCTAGCAACTGAGCCAATGACGCCAAGCCATTGCGCCAAAGCGCTTAAACCCGCGCCCCTAACTCGCCCAGAACCTAATCTCAGGGCCATTTAGCCATCGTCGTGGCAACGAATAAAGCAGCCTGAGAGACCGTTGTGGGATTGAGGAAGTGGCGGGCTAGTGACTTACCCGGTCAGGCTGATTTGGAAATCGCTTCGTATAGTCGATTTTTGATTTCATTAATGAGACATAATCTCATTAACCTACAGAGGGATACTACCATCCGACCTGGATTTAAACACGTCAACTTTATAAAGATAATTGAAATTAATCAGTGAATATCCGGAGGGCTCATAGCCGCTGGCCCCGATTTATTGGCCACGAAAAGCTTCTTAATAGGCGCGAAAGCAAGGAAATACTAGACTTCCGTTCAGGTTGTCAGCAGTACCTGCCACGTCAGCTTTATCAGATTTTTATACAGAAAAGTTATCAGCCAGTCGCTGCTTATTGAGTATCCATTTCAATAAGCTCATGATCGTAAGGCGGCTGCCAACTTTTGCAAAATTTGCAAAAGCTAGGGCGATTGATGGCCTGGCTGCGACAGTCTATTCGACGGGGCGAGTTTCGATCGCATGGTCGGGCAGCAGCGTTTCCACTGAGCGTAAGGTGCGAAAGCCATAGCCCGCTAATCCCACCACTACCATTAGTGTTGCCATCAGCATGTAGAGCAGGGCAATCCCCGCCCCCGGCCCCGTGCCCACCAAAGGACCAAAAATCCCCGTGAGGGCGCCTTCTGGCTGCATCGCGGGCTCAAACACAAAATCAGCGAGGGGACCGGCGAGCAGGGGGGCGATCGCGCCAATCCCCA
Source organism: uncultured Halomicronema sp. (assembly GCA_937899725.1). Taxonomy (GTDB): domain Bacteria; phylum Cyanobacteriota; class Cyanobacteriia; order Phormidesmidales; family Phormidesmidaceae; genus Halomicronema. The sequence continues at coordinate 105,795 of CALCCA010000063.1, read as the reverse complement.
AGCCCACCATCTGATCAGCCGCCAGCACTCGGCCCTGTAGCGCGGGTGGCACTTTGGCATACCAAATCGCATTACTAGAGCTGTAGTAAAGCGGAATCAGCAGGGTAGCCGCAAAGTGCGCCGGTATCCAGATCCAGGCGGTTTGCCCCAGGCCCAGAACAATTTTGCATAGGCCTGTCCCGGCAAATCCCAGCAGCATCCCGTGAATCCGCTGTTTGAATCCCCCTTGCCAACTGAGGAAGAGTGCCCCCACCACGCCGCCCAGTCCTGCCGCCGTGGTGACGGCCCCCAGAACTTGTTCGCTGCCCCCCGATCGCGCCAAAATCATCGGGTTGTACAAAGCCTTGCCGATGTCACTGGGCAGGGCAAAGCACGAGAAGGCGATCATCATGGCCAACAAGCCTGGGGTTTTCAGGATGTGGCGTAAGCCAAAGGTGAGGTTGGCCCAGCTCACCTTTGGCGCTGTGGTTTCGGCTTCGTCGCCGCTAGGCTGAGGGATTGTCGCCGTCAGCAGAATGCCAAAGGCGATTAAGAACGTGCTCAGGTCGATCAAGATAATGCCTTTGAGACCGATGATTGGGTAGAGACTGCCGGCCAGAATAGGCGAAAAGATCGCGCCACTATAATTAACGGCAGCGACCATGCTTTCGGCGCGGGTGTAGTTGTCTTTTTCGACTAAAAGCGCGATCGAGGTGGAGTATGCCAGGGTTTGCAGTTGCCCGAAGCAGCCGTATACCGCCACCGCGGTATAGAGATGCCAGATTTGCAGGTGATCGCCCCAGTACAGTAGGGCGATCGCGATCGTGCAGAGCATGGCCACGACATCGCCCAAGATCATCAACTGTTTGCGGGGCCAGCGATCGACCGCGATCCCTGCTAGAGGTGTCACCACTAAGCGCGGCAGTTGCGAAAAAAAGGTCACCAGGGCCAAACTTGTTGCGGAACCCGTGACCTCCCACACCCAAAAGATTAGGGCAAAGACGGTCATATAGCTGCCGATGGTCGAGACCAGTTGCCCTGCCCAAATTCTTAAAAAAGTCCGCATGACCTAAAACTCCCAACCGACAGTGCCAAAAATGGTGAAAGGGGCACCGGGAGTCACCCGAAACTGATCCCGCGCCCCTTCGAAGTAGCGGACATCAAACAGGTTTTGAAAATTGAGCTGCGCCCGAAACTGCTCCCGGCGGTAAAAGAGGGACGCATCGGTGCGCACATAGCTCGGTAGGGTAAAGGGGGTAAATAGGTCACCATTCCGCTCCCCTTGAAAATAAACGCCCAGACCCAATCCCAAGCCCTCCAGAGCGCCGTCCTGAATTTCGTAAGAGGTCCACACACTGGCGGCATGTTCCGGCACATTTTGGAGCCGCAACCCTTCTGAAAACTGGTTGTCTTCGCTAATGCGGGCATCGGTGTAGGCATAGGTAGCAATGATATTCCAACCGGGGAGCAGCTCGCCCGCGATATCCAGTTCCACGCCGTCGCTTGCTTGTTCGCCCACCTGCACTTGAAACCCTGTATTGTCAGGATCTTGGGTGGCCACATTGGTGCGGCGCAACTGGTAGTAGGCCAAGGTGGCCGAGAGGCGATCGTCCAGCAAATCGGCCTTCACCCCCACCTCAAATTGGTTGCCTCGCTCTGGGGCAAACACCTCACCGTCCTGAGACTGACCAATCACAGGATTAAACGACTCCGTATAGCTGGCATAGAGTGAGACGTTGTCGAACGGTTTGTAGACAATGCCCACGCGGGGACTAAAGGCTGTGTCAGAGGTTTCAATCGGGTCGGGATTCGTCAGATTAGCCGCATCCACAAAGAACTGATCGGCAAAGTCAATCCGTCCGCCCACTAACACAATCAGATTGTCAAAAATGTTGAGTTGCGACTGACCGTATAAGCCGATCGTGCGGCGACGGGTAAAACTGTCCGATCGCAGGGCGAAGGCAAAATCAGGATTATTCTCCGGGAAAAACCGCTGCGGATCATAATTGGGTTCAAAAATATTAAACGGTTCGACATCCGGATCGAGAAAGGGCAAGAATTGCCGCGAAAACAGCTGATCCTCTTGGGTTTCTTGAAACCACTCCACCCCGAGCAGGAGGGTTTGGTCCATTCCGGCAATGGCAAAATCGCCGACGACGTTGGTGTTTAACGTGTAAGCTTCCCGGTTACTCGGATTATCCAGCCACAGGCGATTGAGGCGATTAAAGTCGATTTGTCCCCGCGATTGAAAGAAGCCCACCCCAGCCACAAAACTGTCTTCAGCCGTATTTTGGAAAGAGGCTAAAAACTCATTTCTCACCTGCCAGGTGTCATTAATTTGATGATCTAGCCGGTAGCTAATGCGAGAGATATTGCTTTCCGTACGGCTAATCTCGGGTTCGCCGGAGTTGGTGCGAATATCCAGCGTGCCGGCCCGAGCGATATCGTCCTCCGAGAAGGCGTCTCCTTCTAGAAATCGATCCGCCAGCGAATTGTTTTCCAGGCCGATCGCCGAAATTGCGGGTAAACCAGATGAGCTGCCTGACGAGCGATTATAGAGATACTCAACATCCACAATTAAGCTGGTTTGCTCAGTGTCGATGATTTGCAGTGTGGGGGCAAAAAACAGAAATTCACTTTCCTCAAAATCAACAAAGCTGCCGCGATTTTCATAGGCCAGATTGGTGCGGTAGCTGCTGTATTGATCCAAGGGACCCGTGAAATCGAGGGCAGTCCCGTAAGCAGCATAATTCCCCGCTGTCAGTTCAAAGTCATAGCGAGGATCGCGCTGGGGCACCTCGGTCACCAGGTTGACGGTGCCGCCTAGATTGCCGGAGCCAAATAGCACCGAGGCTGGGCCTTTCAACACTTCAATACGGTCAATATTAATAATGCCAGAGCCGAGGCGTAGCGTGTCGTCTCGCAGGCCATTGCGCAGAATGTTGTCAGTTTCAAATCCCCGAATAATCGGGGTTGTCGCCCGTGAGCCACTCTCCGATCGCCCAGTGAAAGCCCCACTGACGTTTTGCAAGGCCTGCCCCAGGCTGTCAGTCCCCTGATCTTCTAACACGGCTTGGGGAATCACCTGAATGCCTTGCGGAATGTCGAGGATATCCGTGTCGGTTCGAGTGCCCGCACTAGCGGTGGGTACCTGATAACGCGGCAGCGGTGACGCCGCTACGATGATCCGCAGGTTATTGCCAAACTGCAGATCGTCAGCTTCAGTCGATTCTCCCGGTGGCGTGGTGGCAATATCGAGAATGAGCGATTCAGCAGCCCGTTCGAGAAAGGCATTGGGGGCGGTCTCCGTCGCTGCGTTCACCGTAATCTGCACGTCGGATGTCGTCACCTGCTCGATCGCAATTGAGGCGACTGAGGGTACCGGATTGTCTTGTTGGAAGCGATCGCCCTCGGGCAGCGCTAACTGCGCCCCCACAATATCGACCACCAGCGTGTTGCCCTCCTGAAACTGCAAGATTTCGGGGGCAGTTGGATCACTGGTCACCAGCACTACTTGCAAGCCATCGGCGATCGGCACGAGTTGAATTTGAGTAATTTGCACTACGGACACTGACGGGCTGTCTTCAGCATCCAGCGGCAGCGGAAAATCTTCAGTCTCGGGTTGATCGGGCTGGTTCTGCAGATCCGTATCGGGGCGATCTTGTTCTTCTATACCGGAGCGATTTTGATCTGCTGGCAGCAGCTGCACGGCGGGCTCTTCATGTTCTTCAATATCCGGTTCCTCAGGGCGCTCAATTGCTGGTGCCTCTAGATCAGCAATCTCCTCAGTAACTGAGGAGATCGACGGTGAGACCACGGCGTCAGCTTGGCGAGATCGATCAACAAGCGTTTGAGCCAAACTTGGCAGAACTATGCAGAAGGGGGCACTGCCCGCGATCGCGAGGCTGATTAATCCAGTAACGTGATGCATGCAAATCCTACGGTTAGAGACGGTGGCGTCGGCGACCCTTCAGCAAACCAGCATTCTACAGTTTATTGAGAATTGAAATCAATTATGATGGGCAGTCCCCTGGCACCTCAAACTCTGGACCTGCTTCCCATCCATGCAAGGCAGCAGCCGAAGCCCATATCAGAATTGCCTAGGGTATGGTCGGCTCTAGCTCTTCCAACAATGGGGGCGAGACTGATTCACTGGCATCCTGATCAGCTGGGGCATCTGAGGACGGGGGTGCAGCCGGATCTGGTACTAAAGGTTCGGGTGATGGTGGCTGATTGACGTCGGTTTCAGTCTCTAATGGGGCCGGGGCCGTCTCACCGGGCATTGCCTCGCCATTTTCCTGGGGGACTTCCGGGGTTATCGCTTCGCGATCGCGCCGGTCTCCATCCGGGTCGAGCTCCAGGTCTTCTAGAGATTCGATCGATGCCGGGTTGGGTTCATCCTCAGCATTCGACTCTGCCTCCGTCTCCGCAGCGGCGGGTGCAGTCTCTTCCAAAGCCGGCTCCTGTTCCTCCGCCGGTGAGGCCGCCGTCCCTGGGGTCGTAACTGGCACAATGGATTGCTGCACGGGCAGCTCAATGGTTTCTCGCCGACCTGCAGCGGTGGCGGCGTCAAACTGCTCCGAGCCTTCGATCACGAAGTTAACCTCTACCGAGACCTGCCCGCCCAAACCATACGGATCTTGGAACTGCCAGTTGGCTTGGGCTTCGGCGAGGGCGGCCTGGTCAAAGGCGGCGTTGCCACTAGAGCGCTCAATCACGGCTTCGACAATATTGCCATTGGCATCAAAGATGACATTGATAATGGGTTGACCTTCGATATCTTCTCGTCGTTCTGACAGCGGATAGTCAGGCGACGAGCAGGGTGCACACGTCACCAGGCGAGCGGCTGGGGGGCTGGCCCGCGCGACTTCCGGCACGGGCTCCCGCTGTCGCACATTGGGTGGCCCGACAGGAGCAGTCGGAGCGCCCTCCAGGCTGCCATCGCCGCTAATCAAACCGATGGTATCGGCATTGCCAGCGGCTCCCTGTCCCCCTTCCACGCCATCTTCCGTGGCGATCGCGGACTCAGTAGCAATCGTATCGATCGACTCAGCCGTCGGCGGCGTAGGCATCACGGACTCTGAGGTTTTGAGGGGTGGGCCAGAATCTTCTGAGGCCGAGGCCGCCGGTTCGTTGTCGGTCGCCTCTGCTGACGGTGGAGGCGGTGTTACCGGAGTCTCGGGTTCTGGCACGGCTTCATCCACCACAAAGAATTCAATGGCGTCATCGGCTAATTCCACCTCCAAGTCGCCCAGCATCCCATTCACCAACTGCATCACCCAGGGGGCGGATGACAGGTGCAGGCCCGTCGCCGCGATCACGGCCCCCACGATGACCCGTCGAAAGATGCGCAGTTCCCGTCGTCGTCCCTCAGCGGATGATTTGGAAAACCCCATAGTCGATTCGCCTGTTCAAGTTCTGTTGAGAATATTTGTCATCTTAGTGCAATCTACCGGAGCCGACTGAACCGGACAAGCACCCGTGGCCACATCATGCAGAAGGCGATCGCATCAGCTGCCTGCCAATATCCTGACCTTTTTAGGGCCACCATCCAATCAGGTCATTCAAACGGTGAGCTCAGCTGCGGATTGGTCAAAAACGTTTCGTCCGTCAGGCTACGGAGAAACGCCAGCAGATCTTGCTTTTCCGCATCCGTCAAGGTGAAGCCCTGGATAAAGTGACTTTTCAAAGGATTTTGACTGCCGACGCCCGCATCAGGGCCGGTTTCGATGGTGCGCCCCCCAGCCGCGTAGTGGGCGATCGCCTCCTCTAGGGTCGCTACACTGCCATCATGCATATAGGGTGCAGTCACCTCGATATTGCGCAGGGTGGGTGCTCTGAACTTGCCCATATCCGCCGCTTCATGGGTAATCTCCTTGACGCCGATATTGTCGGGTGGATAAGCCCCGTTGCCGTCAAGGTTGTAAAGCCCGGTGTTGTGAAAGGCAATTTCGATAAAGCCCGATCGCTCATGACGAGCCGAGTCGCTGAAGTTGAGTCCGCTGTGGCAGTGAAAACATTCCAACCGCTCGCTGTTAAATAGGACTTCTCCCCGCTTGGCAGAGTCGGAAATAGCGGTAGCCTCACCGCCGTAGCGATAGCGATCATAGGGAGAATTAAAGGAATTGAGGGTGCGCTCAAAGGCCGCGATCGCCAAACTAATGTTCCGCACCGTCACCGGATTGACGTCGTCAAACGCTGTCTGAAATCGCTGCTGATAGTCAGAATCGGTTTGCAAAGTTTGCAAGAGTTCGTTTTCCCGTCCGGCCATGCCCAATTCCACCGGCTCTTCGCCAAACAAGGGGACCAGCAGTTGCTGTTCCAAATGCTGCATCAGGGGGTTGGCCCAGGTCTGCACGGAGTTATAGCCCACGTTGGTGAGGCTCATGGAGTTGCGGGGATGCACCTCCCCAGTGGCCCCAGCGGGCAGGGTTTTGCCATCGGCAAACGCCAGATGTTGCAAATGACAGGTGGCACAGGAAAAGTCCCCCGTGACCGACAGGCGCGGTTCGTAAAACAGGTGCCGTCCCAGCTCCACCTTGGCGGCAGTCATGGGGTTATCGGCGGGCACCACAGGACGCGGCACCCAACTGGGGAGCTGCCAGTCAAAGGCGTCAGCTTGGGTGGTCGTCGGCTCAAAGCTGCCCGCACCGCTGGGGGAGTCATGGCCGAGAGCGGCTTCCGCGCCGATGGCCAAACCACACACGCAGAAACCAAGTAGTATCCAGGTTAGCCAACGGCGCGATCGCATAGTCTCCCCTAACGGTAGCTTCCGTCCTTATTTTACTCTGAAGAAAGTTTGTTCTTGCAGCGGCTGGTCATTAAACGGTAGCCCCAGATTTTGCATGATGCCCGCACAGTCGCTATCCATCGGCGACGACATGCAGCCGAGCGCCGTATCTTCCTGATTTTCCGCCAGGTTGGTTTGCGACATGAGGGCGGCCAAGTCGGCGACAATCACATCCTGGGTGGGGTCAAAGTCAGTCAGCATGATCTCGGGGCGATTGGGGATGCTACAGACCACGGGCGCTTGGGTCGCATCCATCTGACAGCCCACACTGCCGAGATGCATGGCAAACCCGTTGAACGCTTCGCCGTGCTGTTTGTCGGCAGCGGCGCTCTCGCTAGAGCTGGCCTGGGCCGTTTCGGTCGCTGGGGTGAGGTCAATGCGGGCAAACTTGTAGCCAAAGTTCCAGTTCCACCAAAGGGCGGTGAGGTTCAACGGTGAGGGCGCCAGGGTCGAGTCGATATGGTTGAGGGCAAAGGGCACGCCGAGGGTGAACTTGACCCCGGTATAGTCGCCCGCCGGTACTGACCCCACCACCTGAGCGCGGGTTTCCACCGTGCCGTTATCGCAAGCTCCAGACTTATCTTCAAAATCAATGAGCGCCACGTTTTGATGCTGCCACAGGCCATCCTGCTCTAAAATCAGGGGAACTTCATTGCCGTTCGCATCGATCAGGGCCACCTCGGAGACATAAAACCGAAAGTCCAAAGCCGTCATCGAGGTGGCGGGAGTCCCGATTTCGTAGGCTTGGCCGCAGGCAAAGGGCACATCTCCAACCATGCCCTCAAACTGGAGGGTAACTGTTTCACTGTCAACGGCGATCGCGGGGGCTTGATACACCGCCACTCCCCCCAGTCCAGACAGCATTAGACCTGCCGTCAGCAGGGAATTGCGATTTAGTCGTTGCGGCATCGTATTTGTCATGGCTTTTCTCTTCCTTATTGTTAAATAAACTCGGTTTTGATATCGATCATCCGTGACGTGGCGGTATCACCGCCAAAGATAAACAGGGGTCATTAGCAGGGCTAAAATCTCGCTCGGTATTGGATACCGTAGGTCGCTGGCGCGCCATAGGTTGAAGGCAGTAGCGCGCCCCCAAAGAAAAAGGCCTGGGTGGTGAAAGGCCGATAGTCAAAGATGTTGTTGGCAAAGAGATAGACCCCCTGGTTAGCGTCAAATTCATAGCCCAGCCGACCATTAACCAAAACGTACGGTTCTTGCTTGAGCGAATTGTCGTCATTGAAAAAAGTGGTGCCAAATCCTAGCAGTTCGAGGCGACCAAAGATGCCATTGGGCGACCGGTACTGGGCAGCCACATTGAAGGTGTAGTCCGGCGAGTAGGGCAGCGTATTGCCGTCGAAGTTGCCAAGACTCGGATCTTCGTAGTCGGTGTAAGTGGCGTCGAGATAGCCCAAGCCCGCCGTCAAGTCGAGACCGTCAATGGGCGTTGCCCGCAGTTCGGCTTCGATGCCGTTGATGGTGACCCTCGCATTGTCCACAAAACCAAATAAGCCTGTCGCCGGGTCAGTCGAGGGCACTTGATAATCTTCAACCGGATTGTGAAAGAAGGTCAGGTTAGCCGTGAGGCGATCGTCCAGCCAAGACAATCGCAGCCCGACTTCGTAGTTCCAAGATGTCTCAGCATTAAAGAACAGTTGCCCTGGCTGGGTCGCCCGAAAGTTGACGCCCTGAGCCCGATAGCCGCGAGCGATCGAGCCGTACACCATCACGTCTGGCGTAACCTGATACTCGACCGCAACGCGGGGAATTAGCTGGTCACCATCATTGCTTTCATCCTCAAACGCCGCCACTCCTAAAAGCGACTCGGCCCGATTTTCCACCAGGGTACTGTTGAAGATTTCGTACCGTAAGCCTGCCGTTAAGGTGAGCGGGTCGATGGGTCGATAGCTCACCTGACCAAAGGCAGCATAGGTATCTTCGTCGATTTCCGCCTGGGTAACGCTAATACTTGGGCCAATCCGAAATCCTTCTTCATTCACGTTAAAGTCGCGATGCTCATAGTATGCGCCGACTAACCAAGCGAAGGGAGCGGCTTCATCCACCGATTGCAGGCGCAGTTCCTGACTTAAAACAGTTGAGTCAATGTCTACGAACTGCTCAAGCTGATCGAGCTGAGTGCCGTCCGAATCATTGAGAAATTCTTGGTCAGAAAAACGCCGTGCCGAAATCGACGTAAAACGAAAACTGGAACCTTCATAAGCCACCCGCAGCGACTGGGTGTTGGTGTCTAGATTATTAAAGCCATCGACGTTGATGTCGGTTTCTGAAGGGTCTTGTCCCAAGTCAGGACGGCTGATGGGTGGCGTGCCGTCACGATAGGAATCCAGTGAGGCATTCAGCGTAACTTCCCAGTCTTCTGAAGGGGTCCACAGCAGCCGCAGGCGACCTCGCCCGCCCGATTCGCCATCGACGCCCTGCTCAGTGACGGTGTTGAAGAGATAGCCGTCGCGCCGATCAAGGCTGCCCGACGCCCGCAAAAACAGCTTGTCTTCGATTAGCGGTTCGTTGATCGCGACCCTGGCATCGACATTGTTGTAGTTCCCAAACCCCAGCACGGCGCTGTATTCGGACTCATTGGTGGGCGGCCGCGTCACGATGTTGACCACACCGCCCTCAGCATTGCGGCCATACAGCGTCGATTGCGGACCACGCAGCACTTCCACCCGCTCCAAATCCGCCAGATCGAGGTCGAGAAATCCCGTGTAGTCGTAGGGGACGTCATCGATGTAGAACGCGACCGGGTCTCTGGACAGAAAGTTGAAGTTGCTCAAACCTCGAACGCTGTACAGCAGAAAGTTGCGGCCAGGCGTATAGACGGTGAAGTTGGGGGTTAACCCGGCGACCTGTTCAATCGAGGTGATGTCGGCATCTTCAAGCTCATCTTCGGTGAAGGCGGTGATGCTGATGGGGATGTCTTGCAGATCGTCCGGCTGCTTTTCAGCGGTGACGGTGATGCGAATGGGCTCAGCAGCGATCGCGCTCATCGGGGCAACTACGCTCAGCGTCAATCCACTTGCAGTGGATACAACCTGCCCAGTTGGAGCTGTATCCAAACCCGTGATGCGAATCTGTACCGAGTTATCGGTGGGTGAGATCGCCTCAACGCTGACAATTCCCTCGGTCGGCTCAGTTTGAGTGAATGGTGCAGCCAATTGAGCATCGGGAATATCGACAATGAGCTGATTGCCCTCTGTCGAGAAGGTACTTGTCAGGGTGTCTGCTCGGTCAGTTTCGAGCACCAAGTTGAATCCTTGGTTAGTCGGAATCACCTTAGTACCAGTGATAATGGCATCCGCTGCTTGAGACACCGGGAAGATGATGGGGGCAGTAATTGTTTGCTCTAGCTGCGAGGATGGGATCGTTAGTTGAGGGGAGTCGGCTAGTACTGGTTCGATATTGACGGAGGCAAGGGTGGCGATCGCCATCCCCCAAGTCATCATTTCCTGTCGGGCACATCGTCCGTTCATATAGATTCGCTGGCTTTAAAGGTAATCACACCCCCTATGGGCAAACGCACCATCAAACGGAGACTCTGGATGATTCTACCGTAGGTGGAGATTTGAAGCCATTATCAAATAGCTAAGTCTTTAAGCATCTATTTCCCGATCCGAAATTTGTCGCTCCGGAAAAAGTATTGAGGTCAACCAATACCTTGTCCCCGCTACTGTATGCATTAGGTTACTCAACTTCAAATGGGTGAACGGGTATCCACCTCAGCCAAGGCTCCCAACTTACCCGATTGCACCTGCCAAAGCTTGGCATAGATGCCAGAGTCGAGCAAAAGTTAGTCGTGGGTGCCAGACTCGATCAGTTGCCCCACCTCCATCACATAAATGCAGTCGGCCTGACGAATGGTTGAGAGGCGCTGGGTGATCGAGATCGTCCTCATCCCCTAAGTAATCTGAGCGAGAAAGCATTGAATTGCTGCTTCCAGATCCGCGATCACTCCGACAGTCACCCATAGAGTCAGCGATCCCCTAATCAGCTCAGACCCGATTTCCCTGTCGCCAGGTTTGAGATTGCTGCTGTATTGCCCACATCGCCGCGTAGCGTCCTGACTGTGCGAGCAACTCACGGTGCGAGCCCCGTTCAGTGACCTGCCCCTCCTCAAGCACAAGGATCAAGTCGGCTCCAACGATAGTTGAGAGTCGATGGGCAATCACGATTACGGTTTTGTCAGTCACAAGGCGATTAATGGCCTTTTGCACCGCCACTTCACTTTCAGTGTCTAACGCCGAGGTGGGTTCGTCGAGCAAGACGATAGGGGCATCTTTGAGCATGGCGCGGGCAATGGAAAGGCGCTGACGCTCGCCGCCAGATAGGGCACCGCCAATGTCACCAATGCGGGTATCATACCCCTGGGGCAGTCGGGTAATAAAGTCGTGGCAGTTGGCGGCTCGGGCGGCCGCTGCGACCTCGGTATCGGTCGCCCCAGATTTGGCCATACGGATATTGTTGAAAATGGTGTCGTCAAACAAATACACATCCTGAAAGACGACCGAGAGAGACCGCATGAGATCGGCCGGTTTCACCTGTCGGATATCGATATCGCCTATGCGAATGGCTCCCGCTTGAACATCGGCAAAGCGGCTGATTAAACGAGTAATCGTGGTTTTACCGCTGCCAGAAGGCCCGACGAGGGCAGTGAGCGATCGCGCGGGTGCATGAAACGACACATCCCGCAGCGCCCACGCCGTTTGCTCAGCATAGCGAAAGGACACCTGGTCAAAGGTGATGTCAAACTGTGTCAACGGCGTGGGTGCCGTTGGCACGGGCAAAGCTGGAATCTGCATCACCGCTTCGATGCGCTCCAGGCCGATTTCCATTAGATCGAAGATGCTGGTGAGGCCGATGAGTTGAGCCAACGGTTCTGTGAATCGCATGGCAATCACAATCAGCGCCAACAAGGCCGGGATGGAAAGACTGCCTTGCAAAATGAACAGCACGCCCAGGCCAATGACGACTAAAACGCCGACTTCCACGAGTGTCGCCATCGTAATTACGGGCAGGCTCACCAGACGTTGGCCTCGCGCTTGGGTGGTGCGCTGATGCTCTAGAGCTGCTTGTAGCCGCTGTGATCGCGTGCCGACTTGCTGGGTAGCGCGCAAAACCGGGAGCCCCTGAGCATATTCCACAACGCGGGAGGCCGTATCGGCATTTGCTTCTGTGACTTCTCTCAGAGTGCGTTTGACTCGCGATCGCATCTGCCGGTAAATCGGCACGGCCAGCGGAAAGGTCACCAGCAGCGCCATGGCTAAGCGCCAATCAATGAACAGGGTAACGAGTACGGTAATCAAGGGTACCGCCACCGTCTGAATCACCAGCGTAGACAGGCTCCCCATCCACATCACCAGCTCGCTAACGTTGCCGTTCATCACCATATTGAGATCGCCCGACCGGCGCTGATTTAGTGCTTGTAAGGGGATGCGCCGGAGCTGTTCGCCCAGGCGTAAGCGAGTGTCATGGGCGACGTTCGTAGAGATCAGCCAGCTAAAATCTAACTCTTGCCAGCGGAGCCAACCCTCAACCAGAACCAACACGCCAAACAGCGCCAGCAACGCCCCGGCCTGCTGTGCTGCAACAGGACGGGCCAACAAGGCCGACAGCAGCGGAAAAAACAGGGCAAAGATTATGCCTTGAAGTATCGAGGCCATTACGGATAAGAGGAGTGCCCTTTGCAGTTGCGGTCGATAAGCACCGGCAACGCTCATCATGCGGCGGTAGGTTTTAAGCATGGTTAGCAAGTGGCGAGGGGTGGACTGAGAAGCGAGTAGGGACCATTAGGTGGGTTCCAGCCCCCCGTGGTCGATAACGAAGTAATTATTTTGGCCGTTACTTTGAGCCCTGATTTTGGGGATAAACCTTATCCATCAGTTGATTGAGAATCAGGTTTAGCATGCGGGTGCCAGTGCCCATATGCCAGAATTGGTCGACCTCATAGACTTGGTGGGTTTGGACAGCTGTGAGCTGGTTCCATAAGGGATGGCGGGCAAGCTGTTGAGAAAGGGGGCGCTGAGCTGGGGGATAAGTTTGGACAAAGATGACATCCGGATTGATTGTCACAATTTGCGGCAGTGAGTAGGTCATGAATCCTGGTTCCCCTCGATGGTTTGCCGGTTCCGGCCAGGGGTAGTGGGTTAATCGCTGTAACAAACTGCCGACCGTGCCTCGATCCGTCTCGATCAAAAACTTGCCCAGCCAACGATTGAGGGTGGAGCCGCCCATCATGAGCACTGTTTTTGGGGCCTGGGTGGTGCTCAGCCGTTGATGGGCGGCGAGAGTGTGCTCAAGCTGCGCGATCGCCCGTTCGGCGACCAAGGTGCGATCGCACAAAGCGCCAACATCGCGCAATCGCTGTAGGGTCGTTTCATAGCCGCTGCCACTCATCAGATAGACGGGAGCAATCCTGTCCAACCAGGGTTTGTAAAACCGATGAGGAAAGGCCCAACCGATAATTAAGTCGGGCTGTAGTTGCTTGATGCTGTTCATCTGGGGCCGCATTCAGAAACCGACCGAGGCAATGTGTTGAGCTGCGGCACCATAAAACTCAGGGCGATCGGCAATCCCTTTCGCCAGATATCCCACGGGCATCAGTTCCAGCTCGGCGAGGATGTCGATGCCCGTGGCCGTGAGGCAAACAACCCGTTTTGCCGCTTGCCTGAGTCCAATCTCTGCACCGACTGCATCGACGACTGAGGAGTGATTTTCTGTTGGCATACTTGACTCCGGAGGGAACAGCAGGCAAAAAGCTCAACATCTGGCGGGCTAGGAATTTCCACAATCTCACACGCCCTGAAATAGGTTGGCCCAACTGTGGAAGGTGACATTTACAGGAGATACGGCAATAGCCGCTTCGTTTGCTGCATATATGCCTGGTACTGATCGCCAAACTGCTCTAGCATCATTTTTTCCTCATTGCCAATGCGCAAAAAGTACAAAGTGCCGAAGGTTAGAATGCCTGATAAACCTACAATCCAATTGGTTAACAGCAGCCCTTGGGCCATTGCCCACAGCCAAATCGCGGTATACATCGGGTGGCGAATTGTGAGATAGATGCCGTCGGTAATCAGGGTATGGTCTTCCCGCACTTGCAATGTGGGCGACCAGTTTTTGCCCAAATCGTGATGGGAACGCCAAAACAACCACAGCGAGATCGCAAATATGAGCACCCCGAGAATGTTCGCCCAAACCGGCAATGAGTAATTCGCAAACCCGAGCCAGGGAGTCAAGATATAAAGCATGGGGAGAATGAACATGCCCAGAAAAACCGCCACCAGCAAAGCCTTTTCTTGAGTCGTTTTACGGTCATCGGCAATGACGTTTTGCTGTTGCACGCGCTGGTGAGGCATGCGGATGATCGAGCTAGAAACTAAACCCATCAGAAAGATAATTTTGAGCGCAAGTATGGCCACGTTTAACCTCGTTATGACACTTCAATTTGGATTGGTAAATGCTGCCGATACGTGAGGAGAACGAACCCTGAGTTCCCAATTTTGGGCTTGCTGGTATCGTGACCAGAGTCTGGCATACACGCCATTAGCAGCGATTAAACCGTCATGCTGACCCTGTTCTACTAACCGACCCTGATCGAGCACCGCAATTTGATCGGCGTTCATGATCGAGGGCAAGCGATGGGCAATTACAATTAGAGTCTTACCTTGGGTGAGCGCCGCGATCGCCGCTTGAATAAGGGCGGCATTTTCGGGGTCGGCAAAGGCCGTGGCTTCATCTAGCACCACGATGGGGTTGTTTTGCAAAATGGCGCGGGCAATGGTGATCCGCTGGCGCTGCCCCCCCGAAAGCCGCGCCCCCCGTTCCCCCACGGTCGTGTCATAACCGTGCGGTAAGGTGAGGATAAACTCATGCGCCTGAGCCGCTCGGGCGGCGGCTTCTACGTCTTCGTCCGTTGCGTAAGGCCGACCCAGCTTGATGTTGTCGCGAATCGTATCGTGCAGTAAAAACGTGTCTTGAAACACGAACGACACCCAAGACATCAGCGTCTCAGCAGTCATCTGTCGGACATCAACATCGCCAATTTGAATCGCCCCGTCGGTCACGTCCCAAAATCGGGGAATCAGCCGGGCCAGGGTGGTCTTACCCGCCCCCGATGGCCCCACTAAGGCGGTAACGGTGCCAACGGGCATCGTGAACGACACATCTTGTAGGGCCGGACGTCCGTCTCCGTAGCAGAAGGTAACGTGGTTGCAGGTGATCGAGGCATCGTGGGGCCGTTGGGGCTGCGCTGGCTGAGGCAGGGCCGGTTCTGCTAAGACGGCGCTAATCCGCAAAGCCCCAGCGTTGGCCTGATTAATAAAATAGGACAGCGTGAAGATAGGTTTGAACGCGCCGCATAGTCGCGGTGCCAGCAAAAGAAACACCAGCAATCGCGGAAAAGTCAACGTCCCTTGCATCATCAGCCCCGTCCCGACCGCTGAGACCACGAGCAACGTGGGCAGCGGTTCAAACAGCAGGGTGCCTAAACGCCCTGAGAGCTGAGTTTTGGCATTCCAATCCTGCAGCTTTTGGGTGAAATCATTGAGGGACCGCTGAAAGCGAGCAAACGAGCTGCTGCCATCATCAAAGGTGCGCACCACCTGCATTCCTTGCACAAACTCGATGATGACGCCGTTGATTTGCTCATTGGCCAGGTCGTAAGCAGCGCGCTGTTCGGCGTAGTCGCGCAGCGCCAGTCGCACAAAGATCATCCCCACCGGCAACACCGCCAGCGTGACCAGCCCCAATCGCCAGTCCGCCATAAACATGGCGACTAAGGTCACCACTGGAATCGTGTAGGCTTGGCCAATTAGTGGGGTGCTGTCCGCCACAAAGGCGTGGAGTGATTGCACATCATCTTGTACCCACTTTTTGATCGCCCCAGAGCCGGTCGTCACTACGTAGCCGAGCGGCACTTGGGCCAGATGCTCAGCCAGGGCTGATCGCACAATCACTTCGAGCTTGAAGGCGGCCAGGTGAGACGCGCTGAAGGCCAGCGCCCTGGAGGCAAAGGAGATCGCCACCAGCCCCACCGCCACCGCCAGCCAGCGCCAGATGCAAGTCGGCTCTGGGGACTCTGACAGCAGGGCGGTGGCAATGAACGGCACCGTCAACAAAGAACCGAGACTGGTCAAGGCGCTGAGTACAGCGAGGGCGATCGCACTGGCAATCCGACCCTTGACCGGGGCCATTAGGCTCCAGATCCCGGTAGGCGGCTGGGCAAACGCGGATTGAGTCATGATTTTTTACAGAAGAGATACAACGGTGTAGCGATATCCGTCTAGCAGTTGATGACAATCATTCTCAAGAGATAGGGCCAGCTTAGCAAAATAAAAAGAGTTTGAGGGCTTAGTCGGACCGAAACTTTTTAACCCAGAATGGGTTTAGAAAAAGATAACAACCGCTAATGACGACTGTCAGTGTGACCAGCAGCGAAACCGATTGAATCAGGTTGCCTAGTCCGGTATGGACCCATTTAAGCAACCCTTGTTGGGCTAAAAAATCTTCAGCATTAAAACCGTATTTCAACAGTTCTCCCGTTTGAGCGTTGATATATCCCTCCAAGTATTGCGCCTGATTTTCAAACTGGTAAATATTCAGTTTTGGGAAATAGGTAATGGCATCAATTTTGTCCACTGAATCAATGCCGTCAAGATGTAGGTTTAATATCGCTTGTATTGCTTGATGTACCGAAAAAGTTGGCACGGTATCTGGAGTGGTGGAAACCGGTAAGGTGTGATCAATGGTTGGCAAATCAGCAGCCAATATTGGTGGTAGCGCGATCGCCTCCACGACCCAAACCAAGGTCAAAATCACCACACCTAGCCCCAGCCAACGATGCAGCACCCTAAACCTGTTTGATAGCCGCTGTCTGATACTCATATCCCTGTGCTCAAAATCTGGTTCTGAATTGGATGCCATAGGTCGCCGGAGCCCCATAGGAAGCAATGGTGCCAATCGGGGGTAGAGAAAACGCTTGATTAATGTACTCAGTATCGAAAAGATTATTGGCAAATAGATAGACGCCAAAATCTTCGGCCTCGTAGCCTAAACGAGCATTCACAATGGCATAGGGATCTTGTTTAAGCGTATTGGCATCATCAAAAAAAGTTTCGCCCAGTCCCTGCAGTTCAATCCGTCCAAAGATGCCGATAGGATCGCGATATTGCACGGCCAGATTGTAGGAAATGCTAGGGGCAAACGTCAGTTGATTGCCACTGGCATCGCTGCCGGTAAAGGGGTTCGTGAAATCAGTGAATTCAGCATCCACTAAACCAAAGCCAGCAATGATATCTAAACCTGTTAGGGGCGTTGCTCTGGCTTCTAATTCAAAGCCAGTAATACTGACATCGGCATTGTCTGTAAACGATCCCCCAATGTCATCAAATAAAATTACTTGAAAATCTTCAACGGGGTTGTGAAAGATCGCCAGATTAACGGCGAGGAGATCGTCCAACCATGACGATTTCAAACCGACTTCGTAATTCCAAGAACGCTCGGCTTCATAAGTAGCGGTCTCTTCGCTACCCGGACCCAAATTAGCTCCCGGCGGTCGATAGCCCCGGGTGATGCTGCCATAAGCCATTATATTAGGCGTAAAACGATACTCCGCCACAAAACGGGGCAAAATGACATCGCCATCTTGTTCAATATCGTTGAGAGGGAGCAGTGTTAAGTCGGGTAAGCCGGGAATGCGGATGGTGCGCTCAAAACTCTCCAGCGTACTGCGAGACGATTCATATCGTAGCCCTGTCGTTAGCGTCAGCGCGTCAACGGGGCGATAGCTCACCTGCCCAAAGAGAGCAAACGTATCGCTGTTGACTTCACTATTGGCGATATTAAGTGTCCCTTCCGGAAAGGGGAGCCCCAGCAACGTCGCTGCATCAGGCCCATAACGAAAGCCATTATTCGTTGAATCGAATTGATTAGATTCATAATAGGCTCCTGCCAACCACTCAAAACGGTCTGCCGTTTCCGGGGATTGGAAGCGCAGTTCTTGACTGAAGACTCGGGTGCTGAGTTCATCAACGAGACGTACCACGGCATCCGCAGCGGTATAGTCACCGTCATACTCAAAATCATTGCGGGAGCGGCGGTGAGCGGTAACTGAGGTAGCACGAAAGTCGGGGTGGGTATAAGCAACTCGAAGGGACTGAGCATTGACTGTTAGCTCATTAAAGCCATCAAGATTTTGCTCCGCTTCAAAAGGATCGGATTGACTGAGAGGAACATAGGAACTGGCACCATCTTGGTAATCATCAAAAGAAGCATTTAAGGCAACTTCCCAGTCTGCGGACGGGGTCCACAGCAATTGAACCCTTCCAGTACCGCCAGATTGGTCATTAACCCCGTCATCTAAGAGCGTGTTGCGAACATAGCCATCACGTGAGCCGTAACTACCCGATAACCGAAAAAACAGGTTGTCCTCAATCAGCGGTCCACTAGCGCTGGCTCTTAGATCCAAATCGTTAAAGTTGCCATAGCTCGCAATGCCGCTAAATTCAAATTCGTTGGTCGGCCTGCGGGTAATGAGATTCACGACACCAGCTAGAGAGTTGCGGCCATATAGAACGTTTTGAGGGCCACGCAACACCTCCACTCGCTCCAAATCGGGGAGATCGACATCCAAAAAGGCCGCAAAACCGTAAGGCACTCCATCGATGTAGAAATCAACCGGATCGCGGTTCGCGATGACCGAGGAATTGGACAGCCCGCGAATACTATACAAACCAAAGGAGCGATCGCCACTGGGAAAGAAGGAAAAGTTGGGCGTATTGCGAGCAACCTCTTCCAAAGACGTGATGTCGGCATCCTCAATTTCCTGTTCTGTAATGGCTGTGATGCTAATCGGGACATCTTGAAGGTCTTCCGGCGTTTTCTCTGCCGTGACAATAATTCGAACGGCCTCTTCGTCTGTTTCAGGCATGTCTGTGGTTTCTGCGGTGAGAGCAACATTGGGACTAATCGCTAACACCAATCCTTGCGGATCAGCGCCGACAGTTGCAGTCGGCGGGGTCGCCGCACCAGTAATCGCCACCCGAACAGTATTGTCAGGTAAGTTAGAAACCGTAATCAGGGCAATCCCGGCAATCGGGTTAGCGGCCTGAAAGTCTTCGCCATCCGGTAAACTCAGTGCTGCATTGGGAATATCCACAATGAGGGCGTTCCCCAGCATGGTAGTCGGCGGCACTTCTAGCGCGCCCTCAGCCGTGCTCAAGCCAACATTTAACCCGCTTGCGGTGGGGGTTAAATGTACCGCCGTAATTTGGGTAATGCTTGTCTGCGCTTGCGGTAATGACGGCACTTCTACCCCCTGAGCGAAGACCGGTTGGGCGATCGCCACCGCGATCGCGACAGTTGCATACGGTGTGCCCCAGCTATTCGATAACCACTCTCCCACCACGTTATGCCTCAAAGACGCAACCTCGTATCACAAGGTTTATGGAGGTAGATTAGATGGGAATCAATCTCAATACAGCTCCAAACGGTATTCTTTTAGGCCCTGCGGGTATTGGCGGCGGCCTAAAAATGCTGACTACTTCGCCTTAAGGGCTTTTGGCGTAATGCCAAACTTTTTCTTAAATGCCGCCGCAAACTTGCCGGGGTGGGCATAGCCTACTGCTTGCGCCACCTGCGTTACGTTCCAATCACCCAACGCCAGCAATCGCCTTGCCTCTTCCATACGATAGGCATGCAGATAGCCAAATACTGTGGTCTTAAAGACTTGGCGAAAGCCTTGTTTGAGTTTGAGGCTATTGATGCCAGACTGCTTTGCTAAAGTCAGTAAAGACGGTGGATTTTCTAAATCACGAATGAGAATGTCTTTAGCCAAATGAATCCGTTCAACATCATCTGATTTGAGCCCAGAGGCAGCAGTTAGATTAGGAGGCCGTTCACTTAGCTGATCAAGCTGTAGCGCCACCAGCTCCAATACTTTACTTTCCAAATAAATTTGCTTAGTGAGACCCTGGTAAGGACATTGCAAAATCTGATGTAGCGCTATCGTCATGGCCGGTGTGACTGATTGGGTCCGCCACTGAAAACCTGCTTGAGTGCGAGAAAAAATCTGATGCAAGGGGGGGTGAGCGCAGTCTGGCGATACGTTGGCGAGGGTTTCGAGCAAACGCGGGGCGACTGCCATTTGTACAAGGGTCAGCTTTTGCCCAGCTGCTGTTTTCGACGTCGTTTTGATGTCGCCTTGAAAGAAACCAGTATGCGTATCTTGCGATCGCACCACCAAATCCGTCGCCGCATCGCGTACCTGAGCAAGAAATCCGCCCGCGACACAGAAGTTAAACCCAAACAAGGGCTGCATCTGAACATCTACAGTGAAGTTAACATTTTGCTGGAAGTCCCATTCAACCACGGTCAAATCAAGGCCATCTCGCAGATGAACGGAGTGGTTAGACCACTGGCCAAAGGGCTGATGCAGCTCCCACCTCATTTCATTTTCTTGAGCTCGAGAGTTGGTTCTTGTTTCCTGATGACCAGTCTCTGGCGGCGATGCCGCGAGCATTTCTTGCAGGTCGCTATCGGTAAGGGATACTTCGTCACGACTGGACATAAAGATTGGCCTTTAAAGCTCGTCATCGGGCGTCGCACTGATGAGGCAACCCCATCTACTGTACTTTTACCTTATTGAGATCTATTGTCAATTTACTCATGACTAATCGCTTTACGCGCGTTTACCCGAACGATAAGAGGTCAATGTTAAGGACTGACGGTTGCTTCAGTGATCGGCTTGGCAGTGGGGGTGGTTTGCTGAACCACGGTACCCAGCAATAGAGTCCAATGCGATGAGAATAGAGGTAATTTTCTTGATTTGGGCAAGCTGAGAGCGCAACCTAACCGATGCTCGAAATGGCTATCGCCATAGATTCTAGCCTAGCTGAGATGGATTGGGAATTGCGATAGGTTAGCAACTGCCAAAAACAAAAAGCTGGCTTCCGTTTACCGCATCGAGATCGAGTAACGTTGCGGCCCATGAAAACGGTATCGCCACTGGCACTCATCATGCTCAGCGACTTGAGTTTACCCGCCGCTCCCTTAAGCATCAGGCATTGGATGAGAGGGCTTGACCCAGAGGAGTAGCAGGGCACTACCACTACTCTGGCTGATCAAGAGTGGTTATCGCCAAAATCCTTAGGATTCAGCACTACTCAACCCGGTGCATGGCATCCAGCGCTGCCGGATCAACTGGCTTGCCATCCAGCGTCATTTGCGTTGCCGTGACTTCCGAAGACTGGAAAAGCCAGCGCCCGGACTGCTGAACGGCTGCAATTTTCTGCACCACGTTGCCGGCATAGGTGTGCAGGTCACCATTCATCGCAATTTCTGTTTTGAAATCTCCGTCAACCGTAAGCAATGCTGTGTCGTTTTCGATCTTGATGTCTTGAATCTGTGAGTTGACCGTTGATTTGGGTTTACCTTTCTGGGCTTGTTGCTCACGTTCAATGAGCTGTTGCAGGGTCAGCTCATGGCCATTTTCCGTATACCGAAAGTCAGGCGTCACCACCTCCTGGAACTGCTCAAAGTCTTTGCGCTCCAAAATATCTAAAAAGCGCTCATACAAGGCCGTTATGGCTGAATAAGATGGGTGGATGTCACTCATGTTGACGTCTCCTGATTAGGCTGAAGTTGGGAAGTATTGGCTTCTTGAAAAATCACAAAAACGATCAAGATGCTGGCTAGCGCGATCGCCATACTGAGGCCAAATAATCCTGGATAGCCGATGGCTTGAGCGACAATCCCGCTGATGACGGCGGCGGCGACACCGCTGAGATAGGCGATGGATGACTGCACCGTGTAGTCTGTGCCCGCCGTGCCTACCTGGCTTTTGTCCATCATGATGGTGAATAAGGTGGTGGTCGCCATGCTGTTGATTACCTGATTGGTAATTGCCACCAGCGATAACATCGGAAAACTAACAAAGCCCGCCACGGGCAGTAAATAAGTGGCGATCGCCCCCACCTGCAGAGAGCCGAAAATCAGCAGCGATCGCTTGCGCCCCAACTGAGTAATGAGTACCCCTGCCACCAGGGCTCCGGCAAAGCCCGCGCTATAGCTGATGACACCTAAGAGCAAACCAATATCGGCCAGCGATAGCCCCACATCTACCAACAACGGTCGGAACATGGTGGAAGCCATATAAGGCCCCAAAGCATAGGTCACTAAAACCAGCAGCCACCCGCCGATTTGTGGACGACGGCAAAAATTTGTCAGGGTTTTAAAGTAACCCTTGATAGCATTTAAGTCTCCATACCCTGACGGTTTTTGTTGAACAATTTCTCGGTGCCTCATCAGAGGAATAAGCGCCAGGAGGATTAGGCCCGCTAAGCCTAAGAGCGTCCCTTGCCAGCCCCAAAAATTGAGCAGCAGCAGCATGCCACCGCCTCCAATCACCGCTCCCAGTGCATTGCCACCGCGCTGCACCCCATTGCCGAATCCCCGCTCTTGAGGGGGTAATAAGCCTACGGCCAGGGCATCGGTGGCAATGTCCTGACTGGCACTGAGTAGACTAATCAACAAAGCGCCTGCCAATAAAAGCTGAAATTGACTTGATACGTCGATAAAAGCCAGTGCAATAGTAGTGCCGCCCAATAGTATTTGAAACCCAAAAATCCAAACTCGATAATGGCCCCAGCGGGTAAACCCATATTGATCAATAAACGGCGACCACAAGAACTTGAAGATGAGCGGCAACGCCAATAAATTCAGCAGCCCGATAGTTCTTAAAGAGAGCCCTTGCTGACGCAGAAAAATCGGCAACGTCTCGTAGAGAAAAGTAATCGGAATATATTGGGAGACATACAAACTGCCAAGTAGACCTAGTTTTTTGAGTTGTTTACGATTCATTTTGAGGATGCATTGAAGCCGCAGATTGATTAGAAATTGGAACGAACTTGAACGCCGACAATGCGGCGATCGCCATAGGAGGCGAAATCTTGCCCGAGTGCGGCAAAGGCCGTTGTGATGTATTCCGTGTCAAATAAATTCGTGGCAAATAAATAAACGCCCCCTCGGTCCCACTCGTATCCAATCCGGGCATTGACTAAGGCAAAGGGGTCTTGTTGAAACTGATTAGCGTCATCGAAAAAAGCGGTGCCTGATCCTTGCAATTCCAAGCGCGTGAATAAACCACCGGGACTGCGATATTGAGCCGCTAGATTGTAGGTATATTCAGGCGCGTAGGGGAGCTGATTGCCATCGAAGCGATCGTTGGTAAAGGGATTCACATAATCCGTAAATTCGGCGTCAATGTACCCAAAGCCAGCGATCAAATCGAGTCCCTCCAGCGGGGTTGCCCTGAGTTCCAATTCAACGCCATTGATTCTGGCATCGGCATTGACAATTTCATTAGACAGGGCATCAAATCCTCGCAGCAGCACCTGGTAATCGTTGACCTGCGTGGTAAAAACGGCCAGATTTGCGGTTAAGAGATCGTCAAACCAGGCGGTTTTTAAGCCCAACTCATAGTTCCAAGACGTCTCCTCTTCATATTCCAAGACGTCGTCTGATTCAGCGGTGGGATTCAATCCGCCTGGGCGATATCCTTTGGCAATGCTGGCATAGGCCATCACATTGGGGCTGATCCGGTATTCTGCCGCCAATCGAGGCAGGAGTTCGCTGTCATCGCGAGTTACTCCGTCAAAGGTCCTGCCTGCAGGTATCGGAGGGAGTCCTGCGATTTCAAAGACGCGCCGTCGATCTAGCTCACTGTCTGATGCTTCATAGCGCAATCCAGCGGTCAGCGTCAGCGGTTCAATGGGCTGATAATCGACCTGGCCAAAGACGGCATAGGTATCGCGATCGATTTCATAATCGGTGCGATCGAATCCAGCTGAAGGTAAGCCCAATTGCTGCGCTGCCAACTGACTAAATTCAAACCCATTGGCAATAGCATTAAAGTCATTGGCTTCGTAATAGGCCCCGAGTAGCCACTGGAACTGATTAGCTGTTTCAGGGGATTGGAGCCGAAGTTCCTGACTCCAGACCGTTGAGTCGTAGGTTGCCAAGCGGCGAAATAAGTCAAGTGAAGTGGCATCGGCATCCACTTGGGAGTCCTGATAGGAGTAGCGCCGAGTCGTGATCGAAGTGGCTCGCAAACCGGAGCCTTCGTAAGCGATTCGCAACGCCTGGGTGTTGTTGCTGGAATCATAAAAGCCATCGAAATCTTGCTCAATTTCGAACGGGTCTGGTGAGTCAAAGGGCACCACAATCGGAGCGCCGTCATCATCAGCACTGATGTTGGCATTGAAGGAAATATTCCACTCCGGCGCTGGTGTCCACACCAATTGCGCCCGTCCGGCCAGGGAAGATTCTTCCCCAACCGATTCATCCAAAAATGTGTTTTCAAAGAAGCCATCACGGGCGCTATAGGCCCCTGCCACCCGAAACGAGAGTTCGTCAGGGATAATGGCATCACTAATCGAGAGTTGCAGGCTGCGATCGTTCTCAGTGCCGTAACTCGCCGCCGATCGAATCTCCAGAAAGTTGGTGGGCGGGCGGCTGATGATATTGACCACACCCGCTTGGCTACTTCTGCCGTAAAGGGTGTTCTGCGGCCCTCGCAAAACCTCCACCCGTTCTAAGTCGATCAAATTGAGATCGAGAAAACCCCCATAGTCATAGGGAACATCATCAATGTAGAAGCCGACGGCATCACGATTCAGGAAGTTAGAGTTACCCAAGCCTCGAATACTGTAGTAGCTAAAGTAGCTGCCCGCCGCATTGATGGGATTGAAGTAGAAGTTGGGGACATTACCCGCAATCTCTTGCAACGAGTCGATTTGCGCGTCTTCCAATTGATCGCGGGTAAGTACAGTCAGACTGATGGGCACATCCTGACTATCTTGCGGTGTTTTTTCAGCGGTCACGACAATGCGAATCCCATCGTCACCAGCCTCCGCCGTTGCTGCCGGGACGGTTGCTGATTCTGTGAGAGCTGCTGACTCAGCTTCAGGCACAACGCTAAACAACAGGGCTTGTGAACTGGCATTCACTGTTGCGGTTGGTGGAGCAGCAGCTCCGGTGATAACGACTTGAACGCGATTGCTCGGTAAGTTAGAGACGGTGATGAACGCAATCCCCTCCAGGGGACTGGCCGCTTGAAAGTCACCGCCATCTGGCAACGTCAGCACCGCATCGGGAATCTCGGCAATCAACGCATTGCCTGTAACTGACGTTGAGGGCATCGCGAGTGGCCCATTTGCGGTATTTAAAGTAATGTCCAGGCCCGCTTCAGTGGCGTTCAACTGCACGCCGGTAATTTCAATGATCGTCTGCTGGGCCAGCGTTTGAATTCGGGATTCTAAGTCATGGGTCGGCTGATCTTTTATCCCCAGCAAGCTTTCTGATTGGGGTGAAACAGTCTTCGCGGCCACTGATTGACTCACCACCAGCCATGCCGTGCCGGTCATCCACAGACATCGCTGCACACTTATCCACTTCATGAAAACCCTCACACCGAGTCAAGTCTGGCCTATTAGTACTTGTTCCTAATAAGCTTGTGAGGATTCTAGGAGGCCGGTGGCGATCGCGTCTCTCGTTAAACGGATTTTTTCTCTCGCCAAACGGACAGGTTATGTAGGGTCATCATTTCATTGCCGTCGGTAGGCGCTGGGAGTGGTGCCAAACATGCGTTTGAAAGCTGCGCCAAAAGCACTGGGATTGGTGTAGCCCACCACCGCAGCAACCTCAGTAATATTCATGGTATCGACCTTGAGCAAATCCCGCGCTTTTTCCATCCGCTGCTGGTACAGATAACCAAACGCTGTCGTGCCAAACAGTTGACGAAATCCTCGTTTGAGTTTGCAATCATTTAAGCCCACTCGCTGGGCGAGTTCCAGCAGCGAAGGGGGATGCTCAAGGTTGGTCAGCAGAATCGCCTTCGCCAGCTGCACCCGTTCAATCTCCTCTGAACAAAGCTGGGGGGGCAGGTTGCTCGGGTAAACATTCAGGGAGCATTGATGCAGATATAAAGAGATTAATTCAATCGCCTTACTCTCAAGATAGAGCTGTCTGACGACCCCCTCAAAGGGACAGTCAAGTACCTGCTTAGCCGCCGTCTGCATCCAAGGCAGCATGACTGCCGTCTGGCAATAAAATCCCTGCTCTATCTGAGCCAGAACCTGGTCAACATTAGGATCAAAAGCGGTGTGTTGGAGGCGATTTTGAACAATGGTTTTGAATGTGTTGAAATCGATCAGCAGACTAACCGCCGAAAGCGGCTGTTGACCAGAAAACTCAATCTTCCCAACTAGATCCGCAGCACTGATTAAAACACTCTTGCCGGCAAACACCGTAACGTCTTCTCGGACATCCTCAAATACGGCACCCGCTGAGCCTGAAAAATAGAAATCCAAACTGATCAGGCGTGAAAGGTTCGTTGACTGCATTTCAAAGGTCAAATCATCACAAAATTTGAGCTGGCGGATGATGATTTCTAACCCCGGATAAAGCTTGATGTGACGGACCCGGCCGCTACCTAATTGTGGCGGTAGCTCTAGGATGGTTTCATTAAAGTCGGTCTGGAGCACGGTCCCGAGCTGTTGGTTCCATTGCCCAAACAACTCGTCAATGTCGCTAGCCGAAAAATTCACCTTCATAGGAACAGACCACTCGGCGAGTAAAGTGCCAGCTCAGGGCGATCGTACTTTACAACACTTTTACTTTATTGAGAGAGATTGTCAATATTGCGAGTGGCATGGAAGTCGAACATGTGTTGCTCTAGCGTCTATCGCACATCCGCTCCGTGCTGTCCTATTGATGGATAGTTTTGTCCACTGCTCAGTTATTTGACCGGAGGCTCAATCGCCCTAGTGAGCGCAGTTGGTCGTACGGTTCGCAATAGCAGTGCGGCGATCGCCGCGATCGCCGCACTGAGATAAAATGGTGCGGCGACGCCCACCTGAGTGTAGAGCCAACCCGCCACCAAGCTAGCCGGTAACGCCACCAAGCCTACCACCAAGTAAAAGGTGCCAATTTCAGCGCCCCGCCGGTCAGGGTGAACGAGATCAGCCACAAAAGCCTTTTGCACCCCTCGTGTCAGGGTGGAGTAGAGCCCGTAGAGCATGAACAGTGGCCAAATGGCGGCGGCACTGGGGGCGATCGCAAAGCCTAAATACACTAGGGCAAAGACGAGATACCCACTTGCCAGCAGTGGGCGTCGCCCTACGCGATCGGACAAGTTACCGACGGCCAACCCGAGGGACACTTCCACCATATTGAAGACCGCGTAGAGCAAAAGCACCTGACTGCTAGCAAAACCTAACTCCTGCGCGCGCAGTAACAAAAAAGCATCGGACGAATTGCCCAAGCCAAATAGCCCCACGACCAGCAAAAACCGCCGATAGCTAGGCGATAGACCTTGGAAAGTAAACTTCGGGCGCGATCGCACGTCTTGACGCGGTGATTGCGGTTCTTTCACCAGCGCTAGCAGTACCAAAACGCTGAGCAAAGCCGGGATGAAGGCGATCGCAAAGACCCCTCGATAGTTTTCGGGAAACTGCCATAGCAGCCAAAACCCTGCCAAAGGGCCGACAATTTCACCAATCGTCTCTAAAGTATGGTGCAGGCCAAACGCCCGCCCCCGCTGCTGGGGTGAACAATTCTCAGCAATGAGGGCATCACGCGGAGCGGCCCGCAGACCTTTGCCGACGCGATCAATGATCCGTGCCCCCAACACATGGCCCCAGACTAAAGAGACCGCTAGCCCTAGCTTTGATAGCGCCCCTAACCCATAGCCCATCACGGCAAAAGGCTTACGTTGCCCCACGCGATCAGACAGCCAACCCGAATAGAGCTTAAGAATACTCGCCGTACTTTCCGCGATGCCTTCCACTATACCCACCGTCCAGGCCGGTGCCCCTAATACACCGGTCAAAAAGATGGGCGTTAGCGGGTACACCATTTTGCTGGCAAAGTCACTCAAAAGACTGACCAAGCCCAGTGCTGAAACCGTACGATTGAGCCTCTGCACCGAATTAGGTTGGTTCATAAATCCGCGATCTCAGTACGGTCCTGATGACAATTGCTCTCAAAGATGACCAAGCCCACTCTGCAGCCAGGACTATCCAGCAGCAATATATCAGCCCCTAAACGTTTGAGCCATTTTTTCTGAAATTATTGAAGATTCTGTATCCTAAGCTTCTCACCTTAGTTCTCTCGCTCAACCCTTCGTCTACATAAGCTGCTGAATCACTTCACACTAATAGGAAAGTATTGCAATAACATAAGGAGGAAGTCATTGATGGCAGGCAACACATGACAACCCTCACCCCTCGCCAACCACCCAATATCTTGGTTCGGATTCTCTTTCAATCCATGACAGACGAAAGTCTGTGGCTCCAAATTTTCTGGCTCTTGATCAGGGTCAGTGCGGGCGGGCTGATGATTCACAACGGCCTCGATAAGTTGGCAAATGTTCAAGGCTTTGCTGACAATGTGGTGACTTATATTGGCCTGCCCTATCCGGTATTTTTGACCTACTGCGCTGCCTACACCGAGATCGTCGGGGCCATCTTACTCGCATTTGGTTTGCTGACTCGTCCCAGTGCGGCGGCACTGCTGGGTACCATGTTGGTCGCCATGTTCTTCCACATTAAAGGAAATGGGCTGAAAGTCACGCCGCTCGAAACAGCGGCTCTCTATGCCTCGTTTTATCTGTTCTTTTTGGTCAATGGCCCGGGCAAGTTCGCGATCGATACGTGGCTATGGCAAAAGCTGACCCTCACCACCTCGCCTAATTCATAAACTGCCATGGCACAAATCTGTGTTTCACATACGCTACTAATTGTGAGTATTCTCCTCGGCCCAGTGTCTTGGTGTTGTGTGATGCTCTGGTTTGCTGTCTTAGCCCTGCAGGGGATGCATCGCCAGTTTGTACAAACCCGACAGATTCAGGCCACACCCTGTTATCGCTGTACTTATTTTTCGGGGTGCAAACAACTGCAGTGTGCGGTTCATCCTGACTCCGCCTTAACCGAATCAGCTAAAGACTGTCGAGACTTTACGCCATCGGCCTCACCCCAAAAAGTCACCTGGTGGTATCAGCAGCTTTAGCACAACTCACCCGGCCAAGCATCCATCAAGTGCTTAGCCAAGAGAACGTTCATCAGTGCTCCTTTAGCGCAGCGTCACTCAGACCAAGGCAGAGGATCTTGATAGCGTTATCCACGACTCCAGCGAACAATGCAGCACTTGCCAAAATGACAGTCGAACAATGCTAATGAGTAGCTTTGAGTGATGATCTGGAATAGAGAGCAAGGAGACCTGGCAAACCAAACAATGGGGGTGTCAGTATCAAGCTTAGGCACGGCCCGAACCGACGACTCGTCAAAACTGAGATTGACCACCATAGGTTAATTGAAGGTCAAGGCGAATTCGATATAATTGCAGCGGACTCCTGTTAATAAGAATCAGTCTCGATAAGATTAGACACGGAAATTCAGTTTTTGGAGTCTAATGGAGGTGCCTGAATGGATCAATCGCTGCTAGCCTTCTTATACCCTCATGTCCGCTGTCAGGGGGCAGTTCGGCCGGAACAACTCGTGTTTAAAGCAAATTTGCAAGCGTTTGCTCAGCATGTTGGGTATATCAGTGGCTTACACACGGGGGGGCGACTCTCGTCGGATGAAGCGGTTGAGCAAATTAGTCAGCTGTGGGAGCAGTTGGAAACCAGTCGCCAAGAATTAGAGATGGGTCTTTCTGAGGACAAAGGATGAGGGCAGGCGATTTCATTCGTTTGAAAGCGCCATTTACGCCCCGGTTCAACAATCTCAATGCTTACCGGTTTGGTCGGGTGGTGGCGCTGGTGACTGTGGATGCTGACCAGATGGTCTTAGCGCACCTCTGCGATCGCCCCGGCACCGCTGTTCTAACTGACGAGCAAGGACAACCGATTCTCTATGGGTTTTGGTTGCACGAGGTCAAAGATTGGAGCGATCGCCCGTTCCTGTGAAATCGGCGGCGTAACGACTGCGGCAAGGCCATCGAGTTGGAAAACAGAGATTTGCTAAGCGTTGCTTGATTGCCAGGAAGACGCAGTATATTAGCTATCAAGAATAAATGTCATTAGGCAGGTTTATGCTGGAGATTCAAGGGCTGAGCAAGACCTACGACAACGGCATCCAGGCTCTGAAAAATATTTTTCTCAAGATCCCCCACGGCATTTTTGGCTTACTCGGCCCCAATGGGGCTGGCAAATCATCCTTAATGCGGACGTTAGCCACGCTGCAGACAGCCGATCAGGGTAACGTCACGCTGGACGGCATCGATTTACTCCGAGACCCGCAGCAAGCGCGGCGCTATTTGGGCTATCTGCCGCAGGATTTTGGTGTGTATCCGCAAGTGTCTGCCGCTGAGTTATTAAATCAACTGGCTGTCTTCAAAGGCTTCGTCAACGCGCAGGAACGGCGGGGGCTCGTCGCAGAACAACTGCAATTAGTGAACCTTTATGACCAGCGCAACCAAAAACTCGGCACCTTTTCGGGCGGCATGCGGCAGCGCTTTGGCATTGCTCAGGCCCTACTCGGTTCGCCGCGGCTCGTCATTGTGGATGAACCTACCGCTGGGCTCGACCCCGCTGAGCGCATTCGATTTCAAAATTTGTTAGCCACCATTAGCCGCGATCGCGTCCTTCTCCTCTCGACCCACATCGTCGAAGACGTGGCCGAACTGTGTCCCAAAATGGCCATCCTCAATCGCGGCAAGATTGTGCAGCAGGGCAGTCCTCGTACCCTGATGGCGCATTTGCAGGGGCGCGTGTGGATGTGCGAAGCCGCGCCAGACCACCCCATCGATCCTCGGTGGGCAGTCATTACTACCCGGATGGAACGCGGGGGACGCTGCATCCGCGTCCTCAGCGATACCGCTCCCGATGCTGCTTTCCAACTCGTTGATCCCGACCTCAACGACGTTTACTTCACCGCGTTGATGGCGCAGCCAGTGGCGATCGCTGTCTGATTGGTTCTTCGCTTTTCGCTCTTGGTTCTTGTTTTTGACCTCCAGGAGCGTTCGAACATTTGAACATTAGATTTTGGCAGTGTCTGAACCAAAAGAGCAGCGACGGTAAGCCACTACTCCTCTACTCCCCTCGCACCCTCGTACCCTGCTACCCTCACACCCCCTACCCCATGTTCTCCGCCCCCGTCTTCACGTTCGAGAGCCGTTATCATTTACGCCGCCCCACCTTCTGGGTCATTACGCTGGTGTTTTTTGTGATCGCCCTGACTGACATGGTGGCTAAGGGCAGCGAAGGCAACGCCTTTTTCTTTGTCAACAGTCCGCTGCAAATCTTTCAGACGACAATTTGGTACACCATCTTTGGCATCTTGGCCACAGCGGCGTTCGTTGCCGAGACCTTTGTGCGAGACACCCAAAATCGGACGGAAGAGCTGATCCTGTCCACCCCCATTCGCAAGAGTCGCTATTTGGCCACCCGCTTTTGGGCGGCTTTTGGCATGGCGCTGCTGGCATTTTCGGCTTATCTGCCGGGGATGGTGCTGGGCAGCTTGATACCGGGCCTCAATTCCTATGCCATCGGACCCCTGCGGCTGGATGCCTATCTGCTCAGCTACGGCTTGATTGCGCTCCCCAATTTGTTTTTGGTGTCGGCGATCGCCTTTGGTTTGGCAGCTCGCACGCGCAATTTGGCGATCACCTACGCCGGGGCGATCGTGCTGGTCATGTTCTATCTCGCCTCGTTGCTGATGGTCGGGGTCGACGTGATTAACTTTGAGCAATATCGGCTGTGGGCACTGGCCGATCCCTTTGGGTTTTACGCGTTAGAAGAGCCCGCCCTGGCCTGGACAGTGCATCAATACAACACGCTGATGCCGCCCATCAGCGGCACTTTCATCAGCAACCGACTGTTGTGGCTCGCGATCGCCACCGCCATCTGGCTCGGCAGTTACGTGGGCTATTCGCTTCAGTTACCCATCCGTAAAGGGGGAAAGTCGGCCTCACTATCGCCCCTCAGCCAGCCTTTGCCTAGTGCCGCCGGCACCCCTCAGCAAGGCCGCATGGCACGTGGGTATTGGGGCCATGCCAGCCCAGGGCAAGATGAAGAAATGCGCTATCTGCGGTGGCGGCGGCCGGCGCTCAATGGCCGCGATCGCCTGCGTCAATGGTGGCACCGCAGTCGCTTTGAAACGGGCATGATTTTGCAGGGGCGAGCATTTTTGCTGTTGACGGCGGGGGGATTGATCAGTCTGGTGATGGCCGCCCTCGGCAGTCGTTCGTTCAACTACTCCAATCCCAGCACGGACATTCTGATTCACTCAGCCAATCTCTACTTTGAGTACATTCTGTTCGCCATCATCGTGGTCTATTCTGCCGAGGTGGTGTGGCGCGATCGCACCCTGCGGCTGCAGTCGGTGATTGATGCGACGCCCGTGACCAATGGCGTCCTGCTGCTAGCCAAACTAGCGGCCCTGTTCGTGGTCATCACGCTGAATCTGCTGCTGGCCATGGGAGTGATGATGGCCTATCAGCTTTTGAACGGCTACACCGACTTCCAGGTGCCGCTGTATTTGCAGATGCTGTTTTTAGAGCATGGCCCCTACTTTTACATTACGGCAGCCTTAGCGCTATTCACCCAGGTCGTGACCCGTCGCAAATACCTGGGCATGGCACTGGTGGTGTTGATTTCGCTCTCGCACATTCCGCTGGATGCGCTGGGCTGGTATCACAATCTCTATCGCTTCGCCGCCACCAACGACATTGAATACTCGCCGATGAATGGCTACGGCGGCCTGTTTGTCGGTCACCTCTGGTATGTGCTGTACTGGAGCCTGTTTGCCGCCGTGCTGATGCTGCTGGCGTTCATCCTCTGGCCGCGAGGTTCCGAACAGACTCATCTGTGGCGCGCCTGGCGACAGGGCTGGCGGCAGGCCCACCGCACGGTGAAGCGATCGCTGGCTGGACTGGTGCTGCTCTGGGCCGGGGTCGGCACCTGGATTGGCTACAACACGATGGTCATGAACCCCTATCAGCCGGCGGGGAAAGAAGCTACCGCAGCAGCGATCGAAACTCGCTTTAAGCAGTACGAAAATTTGCCCATGCCCGTCGTCACCGATACGCAGGTGACCATTGAGCTGTATCCCGATCAGCGCTACTTTCAGGCTCAGGGGCAATACACCCTGGAAAATCGCACCGACCAGCCCATCCGCGAGATTCACCTGCTCACCTTCATCAACCTGCAGCTCGGCGAGGTGGACTACCCAAGTGCGACGCTGCGGGAAGCTCACCCAGAGTGGGGCTACTACATTTACGATCTCGCCACGCCGCTCATGCCGGGTGAACAGCAGGCGCTACAGTTTCAAACCGCCACCGCACCCGCCCAGGGCTTTCGCAACCAGGTGGATAGCGATGACGTGTACATGATCTATCCCAACGACGTCGTCCACAACGGCACCAACCTGTACAGCCCCTTCATGCTGCCGTTTGTCGGCTACACCAAAATGGTGGAGCACAAGCAAGCCTGGCTGCGGGCCAACCTGGGATTGCCGCCGCTAGCAGAGCGGATGCGGGCCCACGACGACCCGACCGGACTGGCCCAAGCTTTGATGGTAAGCCACTTGAGCTGGGGCAGCACGGACGTCACTATCGGCACGGCAGCGAATCAGACCGCTGTCACGGCTGGACGTTTAGTGGATGAATGGGTTGAGGGCGATCGCGCCTATTTCCGCTATCAGTCCACCACACCAACACGGGGCAAGTTCACCGTTTTTTCCGCTCGTTACGACACCTATCGCACCGAAGACTATCGCGTCCCCATCGAGATCTATCACCATCCCCAACATGCTGACAATGTGGCGTTAATTGCTGAGCAGGTGGGCAAAGCCCTCACCTTCTACGAAGACACCTTTGGCCCCTATCCCTTTGAGCAAGTGCGGGTAACGGAGTTTGTCTACTACGACGGCATGGTGTTCTCCGAAGGCGGCACGATGGGCATTCCCGAAGTGCTGGCGTGGAAAAGTGAGGCCACTGGCGCGGGCCGGGAGTCCCTGGTGGACTGGGTGAGCTATCTGTTGGCTCATGCCTGGTGGGAAGATCAGCTGATTGCTGCCGATGTCGCGGGGGGCATGACCATTCGCGAGGCCCTCAGCGCCTATGCCAGTGAGCTCTATCAGCGATCGCAGCGCCCTCGCGAAGAACAGCGCCTCGCGAAGCAGCAGCTCATGCGCGACTATTTTCGTCAGTTGGGTAAAATCGACTTTCAAGAACCGCCCCTGGCCGATATTTACAACGAACTGCCTATCGCCCGCCATAAAGGCGGCATGGTGTTGGAACTGGTTGAACAGCAAATTGGGCAAGAAGCCCTGCTCACTGGAATTCGCAACTTCCTGGCTGACCATCGCTACCAAGCTCCTCCCTACGCCACGGTGTTGGATTTAAAGGATGCGATCGCCGCCCAAGCCCCTGAGGGCGATCAGGCTCTCATCAACGAACTATTTGCCGAGGTCATCACCTATCAGGTCGGCATCACTGACGCTACCTACAAACCCTTTACCGACGGTCAATACCGGGTGCAACTCAACGTCGAAGCGCAAAAGCTCATCACCACCGACCTCGGCCAGCAAACCACTGCGCCGCTGGAAATGCCCGTCGCGATCGCCCTGCAAAACCAAGCTGGTGAAGTAATCTACGAGGCAGAACATACCCTCAACGGCGTGGAAAGTACCGTTGAGGTGACGGTGAGCGAGCTGCCTGTAGTGGCCGCGGTCGACGGCGATTACACCTTACCCTCCTCCTTCCTGCCAGACAACACCAAACCCGTCCGCCCCCTCGAAGATTAGACGAGGTCGTCGTGAATACAAAGTGCTTTAGGTAGGAATTCTGGAGACGCTGCGGGTTAGCCTGAGGCTGGTGAGCCCAGGGAGATCGCGCCTTTTCATCAGCTTGCTTTGCCACCATGTAGAGCAGCCAGCGGACCAAGTCTCTCTTTACTCAATCGAAGTCACTCCCTATCGGTGAGAATAATTCTTAAGTAGAAGGTTTTGCAACCAGGTCACGACTTTTCGGTTGCTGGGTCTATTCAGGGAATTGGGTACTTAGCCCTTTGTGATGAAGCTTGAATGAATCGGATACCTGCTCAATCCAATACTAAATTCCCTTAGGTCAGGGATGACGGTTGCTGTAATGATGACAAGTTATAGGTAGTTACGACTACAGGATTTTTATTCCACACTGTAGTCTTTGGTTGCAAATGAGTGTCTAGGGCAGATAGATGTCAATTGATAAAGCCGTGCTGCTTCAGCTTGAAAACGGAGCAAATCAATCTTGTTCAGTTCAGCTTCAATGATGACATTTTCTCTTACCCATAGGATGATTCGGTCATCTTGAGCTTTGACAATCAAATCTTGCCCTTCTGTGGCTATTTGGTAAGTTTTCCCCTGTACATATTGCTGGGAGTTCGTTGTCTTCAAAGAATTCTTAGGAGAAATCGGTCGGCTACCGTGACTAGCCAAAATCTGCCGAGCATATCCTATAAAAACTTCGATTTCCTTGATTGAGACCAGCATGTCCGATTCAGGAAATTTTTCTGACGGAACGGACTGAGGGTCTTTATTTAGATGACTTTTCAGGTTTCTTGTCCTTTTATTTTCAGATTTTTTTTGATTCCTTCTTACTAATATAGAGAGAGCTTTTTGGATGTCCTGAGGACATGAGTTTCGATAAACTTGCCGATCTAAGTGCAAAATGTGTTTCCAAGCATTGGCTTCACCACCGGCAAAGACAGCAGCAGGCGTACAGCTCTCTGGATTAGAAATACTTTCAATAATTCGCTCTATCCGATCACCATCAATTCCTAAGGCTACTCCTGCCGATCGTGCTAGATCTTCAGCATCACCACTAACCGATATATGGTTCTGTGCAGCCCAATTTTCCCAGCCATAGAACTCTCTCAGGGCATAGGTCAGAGAATGAGACCGAGATTCTAGAAGACTATCTCCATGCAGAACTGCTTGAGCTTTGGCCGTTGCCAAAGCTTCCAGTCGCAAGACTCCCGGTTGTGTCGGCTGCCATGGTATTGGGGCGCGATTGTGGCGTGATGGACTCGGGTTCCTACAAAGACTCACCGAATAAAGTCCAATCGCCTCTAACTGCTCCACCCAAATCGGCGGTACTCGTTGCACGTTGATGTAGGTATTCCCGCTTGGGCCAATGGTCGGAGCCAATACTGTAAAACGCCCCTTTCCTAGAGCCTCACCCATGTGCCGGCCACCCACCCCATCAAGCGAGAAATTCGTAAATGTCTTTTTATGGAGTCGCCCTGCGAATCGCCAGCCACCACTATGGGTGTGCTCCGTAAACGTCTGCTTGAGTAGCGGGTATTGGCTTAGCCATTGGGCCACTCGCTGATCACAGTCCTGGCGTGATGCAAACTGTTTCACATCCACATCAATCCAAACAATATTGTGCCAGCCGCCCAAAGTGCCAATACCGTTTGCTGAGTTCGAAAACCACGTCTGAAGCTCTGTCTGGCTAGGCAACCGATTCTGATACTGTGTATGCCTGATGAGATGAGGAATCCCACTATCGTCTAAGTAACTAGGATTTTTGCCGGTAAAGGCAGGCATCAACATCCCTTGCTTGTCTCGCTGCAGGTTCCCATTGCGATCGCGAGCAGGGTATCGATTGGAATCTTGAGCAGGAGCAACTGGCAAAGGTGGTAATCCCTGAGACCTCAGCCACTCAAAGGTTTCTCGCATCTGTGAGTTCATGGTTTTGCCCGTCACACAAAATTCAAACGGATTGGGAGCGATCGGCAAGGAGTGGTTCGAGGAGTGTCATCGCTCGATTTCAGAGGCAGTGGGTGATTGGCCGTGGGTATTGTCCAATTGCTGCACGAACTGCTGGAATCTTTGGCAGTCTTCAGCTGTCACGGTTGTGCGCTGTATCTTCCCTTGCGCTATTTCCAGGATGGTTTGGGGTTGAAGATTCACTCTACGGACAATGAGTCTGCCAGCGCTTTGTTCCAATTCGTAGGTCTCCCCTCGAAATTGGATGTCTTGTCCCTGAGATTGTCCGGCTACTGACAAAATGTACTGAGAGGCTTCAGCCACATACACCCCACGCTGCCGATATGGCTCGTACTCTGTCAGGTCACGAACCATTTCAGGTTGCAAGGATTGAGGTATCTCAACGTTCTGTTCCTGAGACTGTTGGGCTGACTGCCCCAGTTGCTTGACTGTCTGCAGGTGCTCGGGGTCTCGCCCTAAATCCCGAGCCGCTCGATACCATTCCCGCAGGGTTTCCAGGGATGCAAGTGGCGAAGACTTTACGGGAATTGCAGGAGACTCATCTAGTTGAGTCGATCGCGGTTCTACAGATGCATTATCTGATTGTACGTCTGGAGCGATAGCCTCTGCTTCACCAGGAGTAGCTGTTTCAGGCGGTGTTTCTGGAGCGATAGCCCAGGTCGGATCGCTGCCAACTATATCCATATCTCGTTCTGATAAAGCCGTTGATTGGGACAGCCCCAAATCAAACAGCGTTTCACCCTTAGCAACTTTGGGTTCATTGGCCTCAATTTCAGGACTCATCGACACCTCTGGCGATATCTCTTCTTCCGATTGAACCGTTGTTTGAATCTGTTGAGCCGCTTCGGCAAAGCCTTGGTGGTTGATATTGCGGGCAAACATTTGAGCAAATCCTCGGTCGTAGCCTCGATACTCACCCCCCAGAGATTGAACGGCTGTTTCCTGCAGAGCTAAACGTCCTTGCTCCGAGATACCCAGCACCATCTCCGTATCAATGAACATATCTCCGTTTTGAGTCAGGTAGTGAGTGAGGTAAAGCTGATCGCTATGACGCTCCACCACCAACGGAATGTAGGGCTCATTCTCAATCCGCAAATGAAAGTCTTCTCCCTGCAAGACAGATTCTGCTAGACCCGCCTGTTCCAAGAATTTTGCCACCTGCTTTTCTGCCCCGCCCTTTTGTTGCTTGGCGGGCGCAATGCGAGGGGCCGATGAGGGCTCGGGAGATGGGAGCCGAGAAGCTTCCCCATCTGTCTCCCGATGTGGCTGCGCATTTTGGGCCATGTCTATTCCCCCACGACAATTTCAGTCGTTCGGCTCCGTTGCCTGCGGTTCAGAGGCGTTACTTTTGCGGGCGGGTGGAGCTGCAAATCTTGACTCAACTCACGATCGATGAAGCGGAAATAAGTAACGTCTCGGGAACTCAGATCAGACTTGATTTTGCCGTTATCAATGCTGAGAATTTGTCCCCGATCGCCCGCCTGAATCTTTAGACTGTTCAGCGTCTCCTCAATGCGGTACTGGCTACCTCCCTGAAAGATACGCTTGCCCTGAACGTTGGGCCTACTGCCGGTGACATCCAACAGTTTGCGAGCTGTTTTGGCCAGGGCTAGAGCCGTTAAATCACGGGTCAGTCCTCGATCTCCTGCCGGAGCAAGGTTGCCGAGCTGCCGCGATCGCAGCGGTGGTTCTGCCGAAATCCCCTCTAGCCCTTGAATGTGAATCTGCTGACGCGCTTTCAAGAAATCTGCTTCCTGGGAGGCGACCATGTCGTTCTTAAGAATGTCCAGTCCCCAGCGGGTCTTGCGGAGCATCATCAGTTCAGTGCCTTCTCGATCGGTAAGGGTGACCATGCGGCCTTTGGCGCTGAGGGTGTATTTCTCCGACTGATAGGTTCTTCTGGCAGGGCGATCAGACACACCATATTTTTGAAGCAAATCTACTGCTGTGGAGGCGACCTGGCGACTGCGGATATTGGCAGCGATCGCCACAACCCTGTCAGTCAACTGCTGGGACGATCTCCGCATAACGCGAGTGGTCTGCTGCATCCATTGCCGGGTTGCCGTTTCCACAACCTGCTCGTTCTGGCGATCTAGTACGTCCAGGATGGAGACGACGTTAGGGGAGTGCAGCTTCAGCGGTTGAGCTGCCAATGGCTTTTCAGGGTGAACATTAGGTTCTGATGTTGCCGTAGGTGTAGGCACTGCCGATTCTGTTGAGAGTGAAGGGGGCCTGTGCTCGTTTTTTTCAGACTGTTCAGGTGCTTCTGATACTTGAGTCAGAGAAACGCCTGGTTCAGTGGGACGAGCAAACTTTTCTACATCTTGAGTAGTCCTTTCGACCTGACCTTGATTGATCTCTGGAACCGTATCCTCTCGTTGAGTGACGCTGTCAGGATGTAGCTGGTTTACCTCTACAGCCCCCTTGCTCAGGCGATAGACCAACTCATCACCGGCTTTGATATTGACCGTCCCTTTAACGTCTGAGGTAACTGCACCCTCTGTTTGCGAGGACGTGTCCAACGCCGCTTGCAACAGCTTCAGCTTGTTGAGACTGAGCTTGTCAACGGGATCTTTATCGGCATAGCCCTCGCGATAAACAATTTCGCGACCCAGCTTGATTTCAATGGGTTCCGGAGTGTCTTGTGGCAGCTCCTTTAACTCATCTACTCGTTGATTCGTTTGGGTTTCAGCTTTCTCTTGCTGACGAGCGGCTTGGAGACGATCGCGCAGCATCTGAATAAAGGCTTGCACGGCCTCGGCAGTGAATTGAGCGGTGACAGCGGCGATTTCGCTAGAAGCTAGGGTCGTATGAGCATAGTCCTGCTCAATTTGTTTGGCTTCGCCAGGATTTACAACGGCTTGCATGAGCTTTCCTCCAAGGTTTTGAGGGTTTCGAGATTGAGTTGGGGGACGGCTGGGAGACGGTTAATTACCTCCCGCCCTTGCACGGAGAAGTAAGCGGTTTCCTCATCGATCAGCCACTCCACCAGCTCCGGTTGGTAGTCGGCAGCCACGTGAGGACACTGATAGGTCATCTCACCGTCCTGCCACTCCAGAACAGTGACATCGTCAAAGAGTACGGCAATCGCGCGTGGCACGTAATCATCCGCGAAAGGCGGCTGCTCAAACACGGGCAGCAACTCAGCGGCAATTTCGGGATGCTCTAGCAGCGCCGCCAGTGTTTCAGCGGACAGCTTTGCGCTCAGAGTTTGAGCTAGAGCTGGTTCGGGAATTTGAAGATTGGTGGACATTGAAACCTCCTAAAGCAAACTGCCGTACTTGTCGATGAGATCAGCGGGGTCAGGATAGGCAGAATTGACCGGGGCAGGCGGTTCCGGCAGCATCGATTCCACCAGCTTCCGCCGTCTCTCCAAGTCTTCGGTGGTGGGTGCTCGTTGAGGACTGCGCTGCACCAGACGAGCCTGAATCTTGGCCCAGAGTGCTTCACTGGCCGCTGTCGCCTGCAGATCCGCCTTCGGAATCTTGATGGTCTGCCGAATGGGAATGGCGGCTTCCCCTTTGGAGGTGAAACCCGGATTGATCAGGACACATTTTCCTTGGGGCAGCCGGAGAAACTGGCTGGGTTCAAACAGCTTGCGGGTACGTTCCTGCTCAGAAATTGTGGTGCTGGATTTGCCCCCACCGCGATTCCGGGACTTTTGCTGGTAGCGGATCTCTTCGTCCCCTAGAAAGTCGGAGAACATGCGAGCCGCTTCGTATTCCTGAGGGTTGAAGATGGCCTTAGTGGCACAGGCTCCGAGGATGGCCCGCGCCAGCTCCCGTCCGTAGGTTTTCTCTAACTGCACCAGATTTTGAAAGCCCAGAATGACTGACAGCCCGTCTTCCCGGTTTTCGTTCAGCCACTGCACGAGGGTCGGCAAATACAGCGTCGGCAGCTCGTCGATCGCAACAATCAGCGGGTCTTGTCGTCGTTTGGCGACATTGCGAGTAACGATCATATGCAGCACAGTCGCGACCAAGGGACCAACCACGTCCCGCCGTTCCCGATCCATCCCAAAAATCAGCAGCTGCTTACCTTTCAACTCCAGAGGAATCGAGGTCCGACCACAGAAGCTGCCCAGCACCCCTTCTTTCATGAAACGGGTAAAGGTTTCGCTCGCACTACCAACGATGCCGCTGGCAGTTTTCTCCGCATCTTTCACCCCAATCAGCTGGTTGAACGAGACCCGAATCCAACTATTCATGCTCTTGGCAGCAGCAATGCGATTCCCCAAGTTCGTCAACCCCAGCACTGCTTGCGCCGTCATGATGTCGGGATACTCGGTAGACTTCGCCAGCATTAACAGCGCTTCGGTAAGCTGATCACCGGCAGCGGCAAAGAAACCGTCTTCACTGCTCTGAGTCATCAGCCGAAAGTTCTTGTTCAGCACCGTGGCAATCTGCCGCGCCATTTCGGCATCGGACTCGCTGCGGAGAAAGTCGATGGGATTACAAACGCCAGATTCGGGAAAACCGGGAGCCAACACATGGACTTGGTAGCCCAATTTGGTGGCATAGGCCGCATGACGAGCGCTTTGGGTGGGATATTTGAAGTCGTAGAGGGCGACCGGTAGTCCTTGCTCCAGGGCAGAGCGGATCAACGGATCGATGACGCTGAAGGTTTTCCCCGACCCCGGTCCCCCGCACACGGCTACGCCCCGCTGTAAATCCGGCAGATAAATTGACCGGGCATCTTTCGGACGTTGAGGTTTGCCGATGTAGAGGGAAACCGCATTGTGTTTCCGGGCCGCCAGTTGTTTCACGGCGCGTTTGCGAGCCGCTCCTTTTTCTTTGGCGCTGCCGAAGCGACTGGTGGCCAGCTTGCCTTTTTTGCGATCGCCTAACAGCGCCAAAACCCCCACCAGTATGAAGCAGCCCAATAAAATCAGGCCATTACGGGACTGAAGCGAGGAAGCTAGTTGGGAAAGAGACTCATTGGTAGCCGAATCAGCCTGAGCCAAGGTTGCAGGCTGCTCTGTAAAGGTCTTCATGGCAGCACCTCGTAGCTATCGGTTGGTAGCTCAATGCCCAACTGCTCCAGCGCCCAAATGTGCTCGGGCGGAAATTCGCTGCGGGTGCCTTCCGGAGCGCCTGTGAGATAGTCCGTCAGCTGCTGTTGATAAGCCTCCCGATCGCCCTGCTCTTGGAGCACACGGGTATAACGCTGTAGCGCTAACTCCCGTGCTAGCTGGAGCGGAATATAGTGGCTGAGCACCGGATCGTTTTCTGGCAGGAGCGATCGGCAGGTGTCTTCAGCGTTTAGGTAAATTAGGACCTCTTGATAGACGTCCTCGCTGTTATCTTCCCAAGTGGCTCCCAGTAAGTAGTAACTTCCGGATTCCGTTTCCACCAATCCCCATACTTTCACCGTCTGAGTTGCAGGAGGCAGGCAAGTCTGTACGGTTGCCGGAATCTCGTCTGAAGCCTGCGCTAGGTTAAACCCCACCAGAGAGATCAGACCCATCAGCAGAACGAACACACTGGATAGAACAATGGCAATCTTGCGCTGTCGTTTCATGGCAAAGACTCCTAGCTGAGATAGTTCATCGGGTTCTGAGGCTGACCGTTCTGGCGGATCTCAAAGTGGAGATGCGGTCCCGTCGAGCCGCCGCTGCTGTTAGCTCGCCCCACCGGATCACCCTGGGCAATGATGTCGCCCTGCTGGACAAAAAAGCCTTGCAGGTGGGCGTAGTAGGTCTCCGATCCATTACCGTGATCGATGATGACAAGCCTGCCGTAGCCGCTAGTTAGAGAGCCGCTGATGCCCGCGAAGGTGACCTGACCGCCATCGGCAGCGCGGATGATGGTGCCATTGGGCGTGCCCAAATCAGTCCCGGTATGAAGACGGCGATCGCCATGAATCGGATGGGTGCGATAGCCAAAACTACTGGTGATGGGATATCCCGGTGCCGGATTGATGAAGCCACCGGTGGCAATGCCAGGAGAGCTTGAAGTTTTAGCAACCGGCGTTGGAGTGGGGCTAGGCTCGCCGGTCTGTG
The DNA here is from genome assembly GCA_937899725.1 of uncultured Halomicronema sp. Lineage (GTDB taxonomy): Bacteria > Cyanobacteriota > Cyanobacteriia > Phormidesmidales > Phormidesmidaceae > Halomicronema. Next base: position 63,245 of record CALCCA010000063.1, on the reverse strand, counting down.
GATCAATGCCTTTCGCAGCAGCCACTTCAGCGGAATCGGTGGTTGAAAGCCCCTCCTTGATTTGTCCCAGGAATAGCATCCCTTCCTCTTGGATGGGCAGCCAGGGAATAGGACCGATGAAGTAAGGTGTACAGCCCAAGTCCACAAAGGCATTGCGGACACACATGCGAAAGTAGAGTCCCGTTTCAGCAGTACCGGTAGCCTCATCAGTTTCTAGCACGGCAACCTTGAAGGCATTGCCAAAGGGATGACGCCCCGTGGGTTCTAAGCCACTGTTAGCAGACGCTAAAGTACCTCGCCCCCCTCGAACCTGCTGGTACTTGCCCGAAATCCACTGGGTGCCTTCCACCAATTCCGGTTGAGCCATTTCCAAGTGGGCGCAGTCAGTTTGGCAGGGCACGTTGAAGCCTTCGACATAGCTACCGCTGATGGTGTTCGTGCGATCGCCCTCCGCCGGACCAAACACCACATCCATCATCCCCACCACCACACCCTGCTCCACGATGGGATTGGGAAAATTGGCAAAGGGCACATCGGCTAATCCGGGAATCTGGTCGATGACCGATTGCTGCCAGTCTTGAAAGGTTTCCAGGGGATCGTTGATCAGTCCTGGGATGGCGCCCAAATCGTACTGCTCTAGGTTCAGTTCCCCCAGGCTCAGGTCCGCTAGAACTTCGTTTTGCACGACGTCAGCAATCGTCTGCGGCACCTCAACTTGCCCCTGGAGCAAATCGGCGATTGGCTGCACGGCTTGAACGGGCAAATCGGCGAGATCGGGAATGGCCTGCACCAAATCCGCGATCGTCTGCCAACCAATCAATGCCAAATCCGCCAGCCTGAGCGCTTCCCAATCCAGACCAACGAGAGCCCCAATGTCGGCCAGCGAAAATCGCTGCAGTTGAAAGCTGTCCTGGAAATCGCCCAGCAGCAGATATTCATCGGCAGTCTGTCCGGCCTGCCAGAGGCGAGAGGGATCGTAGCCCAACTCGCGAATCAGGTCAGTCGGGGCTTCAAACGAACCCGATTCCAAAATGGCGGGGAGCGATCGCAACGTAATCTGTGCCCAGTTAGGCTTGATGCCTAGCATCTGGTCCTGAATGACCGGGACGGGCGAACCTGGCTGAGTGCTGGAGTGAGAAGGCGCAAGCGGCCAAAGATGCAAGGCGATCACGAAAACAAAGACAAGCAGTCCCATCACAGACCACCCGAGGCGTCTGCGCCTGAAAATAGAAGAGTTCATGGCCTTAACTTGAATGAAGGACTAACGGTCAGTTGAAGTCAGCGGCGGATCATCGCGAGCCCTGGCTCCCCAGTCGGCGAGTTGGGTAATCAGCTCTAGGGACACTCCAGCCTGTTCTGCGGCTACCGGAATCTCTAGACCTTGCTGAGTCAGGTCTAGAAAGGTTTGCAGCCGGTTCCACAAATCCTGTTCGGGATGAATCAGGTCTCTGGATGCGGCAATTTCTAAGCCCCGACGCACATCACCAGGACCGAACAGCGAATGAATGGGGGACGATGGCTGGACGGCAACGGTGTGGTAATCAGGGTCGCCATCGCCAAATTCGATGCGAAATTCGTAGAGGTGGCGTTCCCCATTTGTCGCTTCGGTAACGACGGTGAGCAAGGTGCCGCTAGCGCTGGGCAAGTGCTCAAAGTTCAATCCCTGAATTCGCCGCAGATGAATGACGGAGGGATTGTCGGAGACACAATCTGATTCGGCAGCGGTAGGACAGAGCGGTTCATCAAAATCGAGGACTACCCGAGCGGGGTCATCGATCCATACCTGCACAATGTGTTCATTCGTGGGCAGGAAGCTGAGGTTCGTGCCATAGCCCGGCCACAGATGAACGACTGGCGTGACACCGACGAGCCCTTGAGCCCGATCAGCAGAAATCACCACCACAGACTGTGCCTGAGCAGATGGGATAGGCCAGCCGCTGACAGCGATCGCCCCGATAAACAGCCAGGGAAGGCATCGTCTGTTCATAGCGTCACCGTTTGATTGATGTACACTTCGACTTCCAGTCCGGGTGGGAGATACCAAATCGTCGGTCGATTAAGGATCTCTTCGAGAGCGGCCTGATTCCGCTCTGCCATCTGTTCGCTCAATTGGCCAAAGGCCCCTTCGAGCAGACCAGCCAGAATGTTAGGGTCTCCAGCTTCTTGGGTGACGGTACTGCCTCCGACATTGCTAATCACTGAGGAAGATTGGGGACGATTGATCAGCTCAGCGACTCGAGAAATCCCCGACATTGCCGCCATATTCAAATCCATCCGAGCGATGTCGCCGCCAGGGTCGCCGTACTTTTGGGCGATCAGGGGCGTCCCTGCGAGCCCTCGTAGTTGGATTGCGTCTGTCGGGAGTGCCACTTCGCGACCATCCTGGATGAACGAAACGACAGCTAGTTGAGCCAAGCCACTCTCATCCACCGATTTCACCTGCACGACCAACGTCGTTTCAGCCGGAAGGCCAATTGCGTCCTCAGGGGTCAATAAGGGCTCTGTTAGTTTCACTACGAACTGAGGCGTTTCTGTTGCTGTCGCCGCTGCCCAGATCAAAGGCGTTTCCAAAACCGCTTTGGCCTGAGTGCCCGTAACGAGCGCTGCCGATGATGTTGGCAGGGGGCGTCCCTGTAGAATGGCAGCTTCTTCGGCATGGTTAATCGTTGGCCAAGTCGAAGCAGGAGTGTCGCGAGTAAGTACAGCTGGAATCTGTCTTGGCTCGGCTGACTGAGTAGCTGGGGAGTCATCGACTGAGTTAGGAGTGGAAAGTTGGTCAGGGATTTCAAGGGTTGAGGCTTCTTCAATGGCAGAGGCATCTGTCCCTCGGCGATAACTGCCGATTTGGGACAAGGCCATCCACTGCTCCATGGGATCTCCTTCTGGCTCAGGAGCCGTTACCGCTGGCGTTGGTTGGGCGGCAATGGTCCGAGGAACAGGGGTGGGACGAGGCGGCAGGGCTGAACGCTGGACAACCGGTTGGGGCGATCGCGATGTCGATCTTAGGGGGGTTGAAAATTGCGGCTGTTCTTGAATCGCGGCAGGTTCTGGTTCTGGTCGAGGGGGAGGCTCTTCTTGGGCCAAGGCTTCTAGTTCCGCTTGCTGTTGACCCATCGCCAAATCGGTCAGCAACTGTCCGCGATCGTCTGCCGCTGATTCCTCTGCTGCCACCATCGGTTCAGCAAAATCGGCCTGCGTCTCCTGTGCTGGCTGTGAATCCTCTTGATTCATGACGCCGCTGGTGAAAACCGCCAGCACGCCAATCACCAAGCCCGTTCCTGCTGCCACCACGCCCAGCTTCGTGAAAGGATTGGCGGCGAGCGATAGTCTCGGTTTCTGACCAGCGCCAACGGTAGCGGACTCATCCAGATCTTCGGGGTCTAATAGCGGTGCAGAGTCAGGGTTAGGGTCACTGCCAGAGGTTGGTGGAGTAGATTCGGCTTTGGACGTTTCAGTCGAGTCCGGTAGCTGCAAGCCCACCAGATCCGCCATTTCCTGTTCATCCCAAAAATTATCAGGGGTACTCATGGCAAGTCCTCGCGATTGAGTTCACGGATGGCATAGATTTGTAGCCCCGCCTGACGAATGCCGTAAATGGCCTGCTCCAAGGGTGTTTCGCCCTCGGGAACCGCTGGGGCAGTGACGGCTTCCACAAACACCTCGCGGTTAAAGGGAATCGCCTTTCCCAGGGCATTGGTTTCATCGAAGACGTAGAGGTGAGCGACGACATCTACCTGCCAGCGCGCCTCGCCGACCACTACGGGCTCAGAGACATGATTGATCACCATCACCACCTGAGTCGTACCGCTGAAAACCCCTGGTGGCGTCAATTCAGCAACTCGTTTGAGAAAGTCCTGACGGAAGTCTTCTGAGAAGGCGAAACTGGCCTGCCAGCTAGCAGTAGCCACCTGCCCCTTACCGCGCTCCATCTCTACCGGCAGTCCTGGATCAGGCTGAGGCTGACTAGCTTCTTCGGCAGTCGCCGCCGGGAGACTGCCACTCCAGTTGAACATCAACACCAACGTGTCATTAACGAAACGCCGAATGGTTTCGGGGGTGCGGTCTTGGGCCTCCATCGCGCCGACCCGGATGGCCTGGCCATCCTGCATTTGCACCAGGGTGGGAGCGGCTTGACGACTCAGACGGCTCAAGGCACCGGCTTGGACAAATAGGAACACCAGAATCACCAGTTGGAGCGTCACACTGCCCAAAACGAATAAGGGCAAATAGTTCGTATTGCGTTTTTCGATTAACTGCACCATGAGCGGTTTCCTATTGAGTGAGTTCAGCGGCGCATCCGATAAGCGCGGCGGCGAGCGGAGTAACCGGGCGTGCGAGCAATGCCGCCCATCGCGCCAGTTCCGGCAATCACACCCGCCGCACTGGTCAGGGCTCCAAACACCGTCATGCCGCCACCGGAGGCCAGCGCTAACGACAAAATGGGAGCGAGCAGCCCCAGAAAGAAAGGAGCAATCAAGGGATGGGCGTCCCCGGCATTCAGCACCGCCAGCGAGACCAGTCCAGAGAGAATGTTGAAGCTGAGTTTGGCCACCGCGAGCGAAAAGAAGCCGGTTAACCAGGCAAACAGCGGTTTCGCCCCTACCGGCAGCAACGACCCACCCACTGCCAAGGGGCCAAGGGTGGCCGTGAGCAGCATGGAGGCTTCAATCAGCCACTGAAACGCGATGTGTAACGCCATCAAAATGCCTCGCGTCACGGTCTGAAACCCTGAGCCCATCAGCGCTCCGCCAAACCGTAAACCGGAGTCGAGGGGGTTGTCTCCGGCTTGAGCCGCTTCCCAGGCCCGAGACAGCGCATTGGGATTGCCCGTTCTGGCCCGGTAGTCTGCAATGAATTCCCGCGCTTCGATGGCCGCCAGTTCAATGCAGTTTGCCCGCTCCTCTGGATTTTGCAGTTCGTAGCACTGGTTGCGCCGCTGGATAATGGTCTGCTCGACAGAGCCTTCTAGAACCGCAGTCTGGTACGCCTCTTGTAGTTGGATATCGGCAGCGGTGTAGGCTAAAACGTCTTGATTGACCTGATTGATGTAGTTGCGAATATCGAGGGTGATCGCCGCCAGCCGATCGCCATTGTTAGACAGCAAGATGATCACCAGCAGCGGCCAGATGAAGTCGGCGTAAGCCCGCTGACTGTCCCCTTCCACCATTTGCCGGGTCCACTGAGTCAGGAAAAACAGTAGAGTCGCCACGGCAAAAAGGACGCCGACTCGCGCTAGGGCAAAGTACAGCCCCCCTTGCAAGACGCTATCCCAAAGTTGATTCCAACTCTCCGCCACCGCTTCCGACGCGACTTGCCCGCCTTCAATGATGTCGGCGGTGTCGCGCGGAACTTGAGCGATCGGGAGAGAGGACCAAAATGAAAGCATGGCAGGAGAAGTCCAAATTGACGTCATGACAAACTGACGCCTAGAACAAGCGGGCTTGACTGCTGATTTGCAGCGTGTCCAGGGCATTGCCCAGCTCCTGGAGGCGGCGAGCGCGGGCTTCCTGATCCAGGTTTTGCGAAATATTGGCTAGGTTGAGATTGGTCAGCTGCGCATCCTGCCGCGACTGCAACAGTTCTGACTGCACGGCACCTAACACTTCTGACTGCCGGGCATTTTGCTGCGCCATCGCCTTGATGGCGTCCTGGGTGGAGACCGCCAACTGAGCTGAATCAGCGTGCTGCTGCACTTGGCCAATCGTGTTTTCCATCCAAGTGATTTTGTCGCGGGTCGCGGCTTGGCCTGACTGGCTTAACACCGCATCCACTTGAGCGCGGGTGAGCTGCCGGTCGATTTCATTCGCGGTTTCAGCAGCAGCTTGCACAGTATCGGACTGGGCTAAGTCCCCAACCAAAGTGGCAGCTAGTTCTGTCGCAATGTCAGAGCGGACGAGATTCGGATCAACCAGCCCTAGATCGCCAACGGCATTGTGGATCACCCCGTCCAGCTCACCGGGGAGGGCATCCATCACACCCGTAATGGTTTGTTCGACGTAGGCTCTGACGTCCTCAAAAGCTTGGCGAAAGATACCAAAGATGTCGTCAAACGTCGTATCGACTTGGGATGCCGCAGCCGGTTTGACCGGCGCAAGCAGCAGTGTCGTCGCGAGAATCGGGATCAAGCCAAAGCGGATTTTCGGAGTCATCGGGAAGAACCTCCAGAGTGAAGAGAGTTAAACGGTGCGATCGGCACTTCGGGATGGGGATTGCGTTCGGCAAACCAGCGCTCGGTGATGACGGACAGCGGTTCGCCGGATTGAATGGACTGCACCAGTAGCCGCGCAAATTCAGCGAGGCCGGTAAATTCGTCGGGAGCATGGCGCAGCACTAGATCCCGAGTGGCCTGCTCATCGGGATTATTCGCGACCGCCGCCAGCTGGGCAAAGGCGGGATAGTAGCGGCAGTAGGTGTAGATGCCGTTATTGTCCAAGAGCCATTGGCTGTAGATGCCCTCTCGCTTGGGAAAGAAGCTGTCGCTGGCGTTGCGGTTGATGATGGCGGGCGGATACTTGAGGATGCGCTCAAAGCTATCGACGGCGGTCGGTTGTACCCGGCCAATCAGGCGGGTCGTCAGGTTCTGAAAGATCTTGGCGCTGGCCGGTGACTTATGAACCGTATCGGGATCTTGAGCGGAGATAATCACTCGAATCCCGGCTTTAGCACCGTTGGCACAAAGCCTGCCAATCAGTGCGCCAATTTCATCAAACTCAAACAGAATCGGGGCTTCATCAATGAAGAAAACCGAGGCGGGAGCTTCCAAGGCGCGCCGCAGGGCAGCGGCATAGGCGGAAAGCGCCAGCACCGCTGCATCTTCCTCATTCGCCAGATTACGCAACGCAAAAACCAGCAGTTGCGCATCGGTGGGGAAGCTGGACGGGGCCGAAATCGCTCGCCCCACGCGGCTGGAGAGCCAAAACCGCAGCCGCAGCTCAATCATGTTCAGCGCGGCTTCGATGTTGCCGCCCACCTGCTGAAAATCGAGCTTCTCCGGCGTGCAGAATGCCAGAAAGTCCGCCAGCGTGGGGATTCTATCCCAAGCGTCAGAGCCCAAACGCCCTGCCATCGCTGCCAGATAGCGCTGCTGAATCTGGCAATCGCTAAAGAAGGCATTCAGTGCCAGCACTAAGATGGAACGGATTGTCTGGGTCATGACAGACCCGTTTGCTCCCGAGCCCACGATCATCGTCAGCAGTGCTGATTCGAGGAACGATTGGAAGTCTTGCAGGCGTTCTTTTTGCTCGTCGCTGGGCAGGTGCCGCAGGTCGGGCAGCTCAAACAGGTTGTTGGACTCACGGGAGATATCAAAGTAGGCCCCGCCGACTAGCTGGGTATAGTCGGTAAAAGTAGAAGAGCCATCGGGTTTCGGGAAGTCCAGGGCGACGACGGGAAAGCGGTGGGCCAAAGCCTGGGTCAGGATGCCGGAGACTAAAACGGATTTTCCAGCGCGAGTCGTGGCGAACAACCCCAGATTCTTGTGCTGAGTAAACAAATCCAGGTGAATCGGGCTGCCGCCTTCCTCAGCAATCAACTCAAAGCCTTGGGTATCACAGGGCTGAGTAAGGACTAACGGCATCAGCCCCGGTACTTCTCCCGTCAGATAGAGCTGCCTGCGATTAAAGGGGCTGGCCATTAAGGCGTCCCAAACGATGGGCAGCGTCTGCAGCCAGACCTTCCAGGCGTAATCTTGCTCTCGCTCCACCCAAGCGGGACGGCGAAAGCAGCTTTGGAGATACCGGCAGGCTTCGTCCAACTGCTCCAGAGTCGGGCGATGAACCAGGAAGACCACGGCGGTGTGAATGGGCAGCGCCCCTTCGAAGAGTTCTTCCTGGGCCTCAATGGAGCGCTTCATTTTCAGCTCTGCGGCCACATCCACGGAATTGCCTTCTTCCGCCAGGGTGGCCGTCAGGTTAGACTGCTTCAGCATCCGCTGAACCGTCGTCTTCACCAGGGTTTCGTTAGCGCGGGTTAATTGGCAGAAGATCTCGGTATCCGCCACGGTTTCTCGGGACAGGACTTCCCAGAGGTAGCGCAGTTGAGCAAACTCACTGGCCCAGCCCCCCGGTTTTTCCAGAAAGGTGAGAGGAGCCACATACTGACCATTCACCTTGGTCCAGGATTTCCCGGCATTGGGGACCCCGGCTCGGGTGAGCAGGGTGGTGCTGTGGATTTCAGAGTTGACCTGTTCGTGTAACCCGTGGCCATCTAGCACAATGAGTTGGGGAATCGGAATCGGCTTGCTCTGATTAAACTGCTGCCAGAGCAATGTCCACAGGTCAACTTCACCCAAGGGCTTCACAGATAAGCCCATTTTGTTTGAGAGCACCTGCTCCCACAGGAGGAAGCCGTCGGTAAACGCTTTAGTGATCACTGTTTGCAGGCGTTGGTTCTTGGCCTGTTGTAGTTCGCCCGTAAACGACTTCCACAAAGTTTCTCCCCGACCGATCAGCTTTTCGATTAGGTCTTGGGCTCCCTCGGAACCGCTTTGCACGGTGTAGGTGACATAGAGCCGCAGAAACTTGGGTTTTCGTAGCCCCTGTTGGGTGAGCTGCTGGATGCGGGCGCGATCGCTGGTAAGCAAAAACTTCAGGGCATGGCTGGGGGCCAGATCGGTGAGCTGAGCGAGGTCTTGTTGGCGATCGCGATCGGATGAAAACGACCCCAGGTGCAGGGTCAGCCGTTCACCCCCAGGCAAGTCCTTCAACCCCGATTCCAGTTGACTGAAGATGGTCTCAACTTGTTCGTCAGTCAGGGTATTGTGAATGCCTTTGCAGTCAAAGCCAAAAACAAAACACAAGTGCTCTCGGTTCTGCCCCTTGGTGAGCACGTAAGCGCCGACCCGTCGCCCCCGTAGTTCGACCCGCAGCATGGCGGCGAGATTGAGGGCATCTTCAAAAGGCGTCAGGGTGCCGACGAATTGGCCGCCGAGTTTGAGGCGGTGTTTGCCGATTTTCTGTTTCATGGTAGATAAATCTCAGATATCGGGCATAGCCGCGACTCCAGGTAGGAGTCGGCACGAATTTAGCCGTGAACTTCCAGCTTTGTCCCCCCGTGAGAATCCACCAGGTAGACATGCCCCAGGCGGCGATGAAACCAATTGCCAGCCAACTCAGGTTGAACCCGCGACCCACCAGGTATGACACCCCGGTGATGCAGAACCACGGAATGATTTGGTCGGCAGGAATGGGACCTAAGCGGGGTTGGGCTCCCAGAATGGCGTTAACCGGACGAAAGTGAGAGGGCATAAATCGCTCAAGGGGGCTGAAAGAACAGGTGGTAGTTGCACCCTTGATCTGATGAATTGACGACCTTTAGCCGGTGATGAGCGTCGTCAAGATGTCACCGGCGGTGACGGCGATGATGATAATGAGTGGTGTGCGAGCGATCGTTTGCCAATCCTCATCTTGGCGAGCGCCATTGATAACGCGCACCAACGAGATGCCCACATAGAGCAGAAAAAGACCTCGCAACACGTTGAAGACCAGCGGAATCGCCTCTCCCGTGGCCGCGCCAAAGTTGGTCTGCATCCAGGTTTCAGCCCCGCCAAAGAATTGCGCTTGGGCTGGAAAAGCCAGCACGGTCAGGAGTGATAACAGACTCAACCCGATGGTTAGGATGGTTTGATGCCGGACAGTCCATCGTTGAGAACCGTGGGTAGATACGCGACGTTGGCGTACGCCCGCTTGCGACCAAATCAGCCCCATGCCGACACCAGCAATGATGAGCAAGGGCAAAGTTGGACTGTGCAGAACAAAATTAGCGCTCATACAACCTGCCAAGATCGCGGCCAACAGTGAACATGGCAGCCGACAAAAATAGCAGATGATTTGCGATGCAAAATCGAATGGAGAAGCCAAAACTTCTGCACGCACTTTTGAATACTGACGGATCATTTCAGCCTCCTTAAATCAGGTTAGATCGTCTTAACTTGCGTGTTCAAAATTAGTTCTAGGCGTGACTCAACTTCTGAAAAGATTTGATCACTATAGCAACGAATTTCAGGAATCGAAGTAACTGCCCTTTCGTTTTGAGGGCATCCATTGATGTCTAAAAGACTAGCCAAAATCCTGGAATTTGTGGCCAGATCCGTAACGATGCGTGATTTCAATCAAGTGCTTGAATATTTCAGCAAGAATACTGAGAGTCCTTATTTCACTAATACATTCCTTAAAGAATAAATAGAATAAATTGATACTTTGAGTCTTCTAATATACAAAGAGTCCGATGTATAAAAACCGAGTATTTTTCGTGATTTCGATCACATTAACGTCTCTAAAATATCTGAAACAGGGTTTGAATAAGTTCTCCTTTGCTCTTGAATCTTTAACTTAAATACATCCTCAACAGCCAGCATTAACTAGTCATTACAACGATCAGCACAGGCTGTTATAAGTTTTGACGTCAATACGTCTTGACGCTTTTAAGTTAAGTAGCTTTAATGGCGACAGATTCTCTTGTTCGGTGAAGACGCCCAGCCTTTCAGAAAGTTCTGGGTTTGGTTATCAGGAGCGATCGCCCATGAAGACTTTGAGCTGCTTGTCGCTCTCGGGAGGACAAGGGAAAACGTCAATTTCGCTATTACTAGGCCGACTGTTGGCGCAGCAGGGGCAACGGGTATTGATGGTGGATGCGGACCCCCAGGCAAATCTGACGTTTTATTTAGGCCATGACGTGCAGCCGGATGCCCCGACGCTCCTAGAAGTGCTGAGGCGTCAGGTGGAGACGGCAGCGGGCATTTATCCCCTGGCTTACGGGGATCTGTATCTGTTGCCTGCCGATGAGGGGCTGCATCAGGCCCAGGAGTACTTAGCCACCAGTGGTATGGGAGCGTTGGCGTTGCGCTACAGCTTGGAAGCCGTGAGTGAGCTGTTTGATGTTTGCCTGATCGATTCACCGCCCCAGCGCACTCAGATTTGTCTATCGGTGGTGGGGGCATCGGACTGGGTATTGATTCCGGCGGAGGCTTCGACCAAGGGAGTGAATTCGCTGCTGCGCAGTCTGGAGCTATTGGAGGAGATGCGGCGCATTCGAGCGTTTACGGGGCAGGTGCTGGGAGTACTACCGTTTCGCGATAAGTGGTTTGGCAGGTCGCAGGCGACGGATAGCCGCGAGGCGATCGCGGCGATGCGGCAGGTGGCAGGAGAGATTCGGGTGCTGCCGTCGATTTTGGAGAGTGAGCGCTACAAGCAAGCGATTCGGCAGGGGCGGTTATTGGCGAAGTTGGGGCATGAAGAGCTGGAATTTCCCCTGCAGCAGGTGATTGAGATCTTGGAGCAGGTGTAGGCCATGAATGAAGATGCGCTAGAGAGACTGATGCAACAGCAGCGTCCGACCGTACCGCCACGTTCTGATCGGCTGGATGAGACCTCCCGTGTGAAGTCTCGTCAACCGGATGCAGATGCAGCCGTGACATCAAGATACAGTGACTCTGATGAGTCAGAGGGTGTTGACGTCAGCATGTCTATGAGTCAGGGCGAAGAGTCGGATCTGCCCCAGTTGGTGCGCACGACCACGCGGTTGGAAGCGGATATTGATAAAGCACTACGGCATCTCTGCATGGATGAGAAGATCACCAAGGAGGTGTGGTTTGAGGCGGCGTATCAGTATCTCGCGGAACATCCGAAGGCGATGAAGGTGGTGAATGGTATCGCGAAGGAGCGGTATCAACGGCGGAAGCGGGCGGCAGACTTGCGGAAGTTGGAAACGATGCAGAAGCGGTTGAAGGGATAGCTAATGCGAAACCTGCATACTGAGCCAATTCACCGCCCACTATGCTCGCATTTTCTAATGATGGAAATTTTGGTTACGTTGAAGCAGGGAGAGGTGTTGAGGCTGTTGAGGCGCTATCCCCAAAGGTACCAGGTGCCTTGGGATTACCCGATGCAATACGAATCACTAAGTCCAAAGGACACCGTTCCTTTTGCACGTGGATTGGGGGGGTGGGGAGAGAATGCGAGTGGTGATAGCTTGGTGGAAAAGTGGACAGTACCCACCCTACAATTACTAACAGTTTGCTTAGATATAAAATCAGACAATTAATAAAGTAAGGTTTTTAGATAGGATCGCTTCTTTCTATTGGACGTTAGAGTGAGATCAATGCTAAGACAAATGTAAATCTACACTCTTCTAAGTATCTATAGGTCAATGGTACTAGCGAAATTCCCTAAAGGTTCAGAATGGCGCAAATGGGACCTACACGTCCATAGTCCAGCTTCGCATAAATTCAAAGGAACATGGGAAGATTTTATTTTCCAGTTAGCAGGATCGGAGTGTGAATTAATAGGAATTAATGACTATTTCTCCGTAGATGGATATAAGCATTTAAAAGCTTTGATAAATGAAGTGGATAGCTTACCTTCCACTAGATCTGACCTAAAGAACGCTCTCAGTCAATTGAAATCAAAAGCTCTTTTGCCAGTTGTTGAGTGCAGGATGACAAATGTTCTCCAAAACAAAAATAGCAAGTCTGGAGTGCGTCTAAATTTCCATATAATTTTTAGTAATAAAGTTAATGTAGACAATATTGAAACATTTATTAAACAGCTCCATATTTATGACCGAATGATCGGAGATAAGTATGATGATCCAGAATTTTTGCTTAATTCAACTTCTGTAGATTTCCTCTCAACTGTTCAACAACTTAAAAATGAAAGAGCTTTCAAGGATAAATATTATAAGAATCAGTTTTTGATTTGGCTCCCCTATGATGAATATGGCGGTATTGATGATGTGGATCCTCAGGCAGATAGGTATTTGAAAGAAGGATTTATTAACATATCTGATCTTATAGGCTCCGCCAATGCCAACCAAATCAATTTCTTTCTTGGTAAGAATGAAAAATTCCCCAAGGAAAAAATAGAAGAGTGGTTCGGCAAACCTAAACCATGTGTGAAGGGCACAGATTCGCATGATGCTAGCTCTGAATTAGGGCGATTAAAAGATGATAAAAATAGACCCACAGATAAGTATTTCTGGGTGAAAGCAGATCCAACTTTTGAGGGGTTATGTCAGATCGTTAACGAACCTGAAGACAGAGTTTTCATAGGGAAGCGACCACCCAAGCTTAAGAAAGTAGAAAATAACAAGACCTTTCATATATCACAAGTAAAAATAAGGAAAAAGGATAATTCTAACTTAGAAGAAAAATGGTTTGACTGTGAATTAGACTTGAATCATGGATTAGTTGCTATTATTGGGAATAAGGGAAAGGGTAAAAGCGCACTGACCGATATTATTGCGTTAGCAGGTAACACTAAGAAAGCCGAGCATTTCTCTTTTCTAACTAAGGATAGGTTCAGGATTAAGGGCGGAAGGTTAGCACAAAATTTTGAGACTTCGGTTATTTGGGCAGATGGTGAAGAATCTGCTCCTATAGGATTACACGAAAATCCAAGCTCAGATGCACTTGAGTCCGTTGTCTATATACCTCAATCTTACTTGGAAGAAGTGTGTACCGAAAGAGATGCTTCTGAAAAGAGCAAGTTCCAAAAAGAAATACGACATGTAATTTTTTCTCATATAGATCAAGCTAAAAGATTGGGAAATGATAGCTTGGAGAATTTGATTACATACGAAACCGAGGAAAAAATAGATCAAATAAAGATATTTAAGGACAGACTATCTAAAATAAATCAAGAAATTATATCTTTAGAAGAACAATTGAAGCCAGGGCACCTTAAGCAAATTGAAGAAGCCTTAAAAGAAAAAAAGCGACAGTTAGAAGTTCATGCCGCTACGAGGCCAGATGAACAACCTAATCCTGAGTCTTTAGATAAAAAGACACAACAAAGATCTAGATCTATACAAGATGAACTTTCTAGAAAAAATTCAGCTTTGGCAAAGTTGGAGCAGGCCGTTTCGGAAGCTCGAATTAATCAACAACAGGTTTATAAAAGAAAGGCTGAATTAGACAAGCTAAAATCCAAACTTTCAAGCATTAAAGGAGTCGTCGAAGTCTTTATCCGAGAAAATTCTGAAGTCGCAATCAAACTTGAATTGGATATCAAAGAGATTGTCACTTTCGGGATCGATGCTAACTCTATTGAAAAACTTGAGGGAACTCTTCAAAAGGAAATACAGGCTATAGATACAAGCCTTTCTGAAGAAGCTGAAGAAAGTTTGATCAACCAATCTAATGCATTAAAAAAAGAGATTGGTAAGCTTGAGTCAGAATTGGATGAACCACAGAAGAAATATCAAGAGTACCTCAGAACTCAAGATTTATGGGATAAAGCCAAAAATGTAATAGAAGGTGATGAAGAAACACCTGACACCATTAAGTATCACGAAAAGCAGATTGCATATATTGAGGACGAACTCGAAGCTGATCTTTACAAATTAGAGTCAGATAGAGAGCTTATGGCTCGAAGTATATATGGCTATATCTCAGAAATACGAGATGTCTACACAAGACTATTCTCTAGTGTTCAAGAACTTATTGAAAACAACAACATTATCAAAGATGAGTTCAAACTTAGTTTTGGTGCATCTATTGCTGAGAGTGATCTCAGCAATGGATTTCTAGAAACTTACATTAACCAAGGTGTATCTGGATCATTTTGTGGAAAACAAGAAGGAGAAAAGAAATTAGAGTCTTTGATTGCTAAGTATGACCTTGATGTCGCAGATGAAGCGATCGAACTCGTCAAAGACTTGATAGAGCATCTTAGAATAGACAAAAGAAATAATGCAGGATTAAAAGTAAGCACTTCAGGTCAACTCAAGAAGGGTAAAACGCTACAAGCTCTGTATGACTATTTATGGTCACTTGACTACCTCAAGCCTGAATATTTTCTGAAGCTTGATGATAAGCATCTTAATCAGTTGTCGCCTGGTGAGAGAGGTTCTCTCTTGCTAGTGTTTTATCTGCTGATCGATAAAAGCAAAAAGCCTATAATCATTGATCAGCCAGAAGAGAATTTAGACAATTTCACTGTTTATAATCTACTTTTTCCGGTAATTAGGGAGGTTAAAAAGCATAGGCAAATTATTATGGTGACTCATAGCCCTAACATCGCTGTAGTTTGCGATGCTGAGCAAGTAATCCATGCTGAATTCGATAGGTTGGATGGCAATAAAATTACCTATACCTCAGGCTCTATTGAGGATTCAGTAATAAATCAGCACATAGTTGACGTTTTAGAGGGAACACGACCAGCATTTCGTAAAAGAGATGCCAAGTACCAAAGTTAAGAAAAGCCGCAATTCTTTTTTCCCTTTAATGCTTGTATTTTTCCTGTTTAGAACTATGGAATTTGTAAGCGAAGAGGAATTTCAAGATTTTCTAATAGACTTTTTAAGTAGCAAAGGACATAACTCTTACAAAGAATATCTGCTTGCTTCATGGGAACGAGTTGATATCTTGAAATACTTTATGTCGATCACGCAAGACTAACAGGGGGATCATTCAATTCAGCGATCGCTATGATTAAATCAGCGCTAAGTAGCTCGGAAGTGCAGTCTTATTGATATAAGAGGGACAACCATCATGGAAAGCTTTAAGGTACGCCAGCAGGTTGGCAAAGATGGCGTTCTACATCTCGATATTCCAGTGGGAATAACCGATCGCGAAGTCGAAGTGATGGTGATTTATCAACCCGTACTGTCAGACCACTCCCCTGAAATGTCTCTAGCCGATCTTTACGGCATCTGTGCCGATGACCCTATCAACCTTAACGAGGGCGGTATTGACGACGCTCTCGATGAAGACCTGGCAGGGGCATTTGAATAGCCATGCGCTATTTGCTGGATACGAACGTTTGCGTCATGTACCTAAATGGTCGTTCCTCCTCTGTGCGAGATCGTCTACTAGCAACCCCTGCTGAAGAAATGGCCGTTTGTTCCGTCGTCAAAGCCGAGTTGTTTTATGGAGCCTTTCGAAGCAACCATCCCCAGCGCACTTTAGAGCGACAGCAAGCATTTTTCTCACAGTTTGTCTCACTGCCACTTCAGGATGAAGACGCCTTTTTGGCTGGACGCATTCGAGCCCAGTTAGCAAAAGCAGGTACCCCCATCGGTTCCTATGATTTGCAGATTGCGGCAATCGCGTTGACAAATGACCTGACGTTAGTCACCCACAACACACGGGAGTTTGAACGAGTTGAGGGTTTACAGATCGAAGATTGGGAGGTGCCTGATTGAAGTGCCATGAACCAATCCAGCAAATTCGCGTTGGCATATTCCAACATCTCAACGAATTTGTTTCCTACTCTTCAGCTGCCAAAATCTGCTCCACCGTCAACTCCAACTCCGGAAACGTCAGACACGGCACCGTCTCCCCCGCCACATATTCCGCCTTCCGATAAACCCCATCTTCCAGCGTCAGCACAATCACCTTCTTACCCTTTCCCCGCTGACAATACTTCGCTGGAATCTGCCCCCGGTAGTCCACAATCCAGAACTCCGGCACCTGTAGCGCCTCATACTCCTCCTGCTTCTCCACCAAGTCCGTACTCCAGTTTCCCGAGGCAATCTCCACAATCATCCGAGGAACGCTGCGAATCCCCGGCTGCCGATCCTCCCGTCGAGTTGCAGGCCGATCAATCACCGCCACATCAGGGCGTCGGCCCCTCGTGTTGTCAATCATCAACGCATTCCGCTTGCGCACTGAGTATCTCAGCCTCATGCGCCGATACTGCAGTTCAAACATAAACGAGAGGAACTCTAAAATCTCTTCATGCCAATCATCCGGCTCCGGCATGAGCACTAGCCTCCCATCGACCAGTTCAAATTCATCGAGTTCATTGCCATCCTCAACGTCAATGAACGTTTCAAACGTGAGGTCTCGCGTGACAGCCTGAATCATCATGGCACTTTCGATCAGTCCGTAGTAGCGTCAGCCTATCAGCCAGTCTGAACACCTGGGCACACAAAGGGACATCAATTTGCTGTCATTCTAATCCATCCTTTTTCGGCCCATAACTGCCGCAGCTCATTACAAGCCGGTATTTACTAGATTGATGGACAGATAGACACTTTCCACAGACTCTCCAGATATAAAACCTGTATATTCGTCTACTGCTTCTCTAAAAGCCATAGCCATTAACACTTTCAGCGGCAATCATCCTATCTGGCGCTGTTCTGACCAATCGATCACGTCACTCGTTGCCTCCGATGCAAAAGCGGTTAAAGGGAAATCAGGATTGACCAAAAGATAGGCTCTACAAACCTACCAGCTTCATAAAACCCAAAAGTTGTTGTGGTCGAAATCAGGCTGATTGAGAAAGGCGCTCGTCACTCACTTGGGCCTTTTCCTTGCGCAACATCGCCGAGATACCGTTGCACAAAGGTCTGGGCAGCATCAGAGTTAAGTTTGCGCAGAGCATTGGTGATTGCAACCAGCGTTTCGGCTGAAGGGTCTCGGAGCTCATGCACCCAGCGGTAGACTGTACCGCGTTCCGTGCCCAGAGTGGTCGCGAGACCGTTTTGGCTAATCCCGTACTCTTCCAGCACCTGTTTTAAGACTTTCCCAGCTTTTCCCATGGCTCTGATCGTGTCAGAGGTTTTTAATGGGGTAAATGTATGCCACCTGGCATACATTTAGATTACACTTGCTTGTAAGCCAGTTGGCGCACACGAGATCAAGAAATCACCGTCAAATTTTTGCGGGGGCTCAAAATATGACAAGACGTAAGGATGCTGCCGTCACCCAGGTTCAGTTGCCTCAAGAAAATGGGCGCGAAAAGGTGCGCATTATGGTGCTGGGTTCACCTGAAGGCGTAGATAGTATTGTGAAATCACTCCACAAACTGCGATTTGCAGAGATGAAGGAGTGGTCAAATCCGTTGCCGACGGGGCGCGCCGGTGAGGTAATGCGGATTTTAACCAAGACTGTTCTGCGAGATCTAACGTAGACTTCTCTCTGAACAGCTCGATGGTAGATGTGCCGATACAACATCTCCAAGGCCGAAATCGTCTCTCCCAAGCTCTTTGGATAGAGAGAGATCGATCAGGTCAGCACATTTATGACAGGTCTGCGTGAAAGTGCAAAACTCATCCAGCGTCAGCTCCTTCCCTGGCCTGATATGCTGCACGGAATCGCCCTTTATGCGCTCCACTAAACTGTAGACAGGTTGCCCCACTGTAGACCTTGGTAGACGGGGGTGTCTACAGGCTAAATCCCTTTCTGAGCAAGCGTTTCAGCCCCAACTGTAGGCATGTAGACACTTTCCCAGATTGCCAGATTTCTAAACCCTGTCTATTCGTCTACAGTTTGCTTGAAAGCTATGAATAGCAATCATTTCAGCGGTAGACGAGGGTGTCTACAGTTCTCGCGAACTGTCTACAACATCTACAGTCGTTTTCCACCGCAGCCGTTGCCCCTCGCCGCTGGTCTCGCCATAGCCCATTGCTTCCAGTTCACGAAAATGGGAGCGGATGATATCAGAACTAGCCTTCCGCAGACTGCGCTCAAAATTTCGCACATCCCGCGCGGTTAACCAACCCCTGACCCGCGAGAGTTGAATCAGCTTCGTGTAAATTGGCTCCAATACCCCCCAGGCGGTTTCCCCTTCGGCATACAGCAACTTTACCTGCCCCATAAACCACCGCACCAGCTTGATCGCCGATCTCACCGACTGCACCAACACTGCTTCATCAGGTGGTCTTTGCTCCACTGCTGCATTTAGGCAGTGCAAAATGAGCGCTAGTCTTCCCGTGTAGCCCTGCATCTTGGCATAGACTGCCTGCAATCCCTGGTGAGTCTCAGTGATGCGCAGCTGATCCAACTGGTCATACCAATCCGCAAATGCTCTTTTGGCTTCTGGTGACAGCGAGTAGCAATGAGCTGGAAACCCCGCCAATCGCTGATAGATCCTGTAAAGCTGTTCCGACATATCATCCGGCTGAGTCTGCCGAGGGAACGGCGCAGGCTTCAGCGGCAAAAGGCACCATAAAAACCTGGCCCATTGTCCATTGGCATCAGAGAAATCGCCCATCATCTCTCGCAGAATGTCCGGTTGAATCGTGCCCGTGATGCTGAGGCTGGTGCGTGATAGACTGATGCGGACTCCGCTGGCTCGGTCTACCTTCAGCCCCGAACCGTCAAATGCCGTCAGCAGTGACTCCTTATCGTTACCGCGTCCGTTGCGGTACTGATTGTGTCCCTTGAAGAGCCCTGCTAATTCATCTGGCGTCACCAAAATGCCGTGTTCCGGTTGCTGAGCTTGCATGCGAGCCAAAGCTTCTCGCGTCGCATCAGCGGTGTGATACTCCCGTGGCAGCGGTTTCTTTGGTTTGGGGCCTCGCTCAGTAGACTTGGTCTGCTCCCACTCTCGTAACTCCACTTCATAAGCGGCAATTTCATAGTCGTAATCCTGATCGGCTTCTGCTTGCAAGCGCATCAGCGGCCCCAAAATCTGTCGCTGAATCGGACTCTTCTTTGTGCCGGACGGAGCCACCAGTCCTGTGAACAGAATCGGCGGGGCGTAAAAGCCCATGCCTGCATCAATTTCTAGTTCCGTCCCGATGCGCAACAGCGAAGCGGCAACGGGGAGCAGTGTCACTAGCATCGCCGCTGGGGTTGCTCCAATCCAGCTAGAGATGCGCTCCAGAGAATGCGCCAATTCGGGACGCAGAAAATCACCCAAAACCAGCTGACAATCGACAATCTTCAGCAGCGTGTGAATTTCAGCGATGCGATCGCCCCGCTCTTCTTGCTGCTCCAAATCCGCCTGCAAAGGTTTGACCAAACTCCAGAGGTCTTTGACCGTGAGCTGGGTTTCCCGATGCCACTGCAAAACTCGGGCTGACAGTTCCAACTCGGAGGGATCCGCTGCCAGGTAATGACGAATCTGATCTTGCAGCCTAGCGACATCTAGCGTTTGGGGAACCGCTTGAACTGTTGTCAGCTCCCGCTTTGACCCAAACGCTGCTCGAATCTGCTCAGCCGCTGCGCCCTCGGCAATCCAATCCGCAATGTCAAGGCCGCCATGCTTAGGCAGGTTTTGCCAGCGCAGACTCTCCGGATAGGGATAGCACCACTGAGCGTCCGGAAAATCCTGGGCAATCTCTTCCATGTGAGCCATGCCAACCTGGTCGCGATCGGGGCACAGCACCAGGCGAGCCCCCTCCAAGTCCTGCGCATAATTGCCATAACTGCGATACTTCTTAGAACCACCCAACGTTGTCGTTGCCGGAATGCCAACATTCCATAACGCATCGGCGCAGCCTTCCCCTTCTACCATCCAAATGAGTTGTCCAGAGGCAATCGCCCGCCTCACTTCCGCATAGCGATAAATTGGCACCTGCTTTCTTACCGCTGGCGTCAGCCCCTTCACCCACTGTTGCCCATCCCAGTGATACTGAACAAAGAACTTTGTGCCGCTTCCACGATCTACCCGTGTCACCTTCACCAGGGGCTGGCCCTGCCGAGTCGGATAAAAGAAGTCCTGCCGCTGCTGAGGGCGAGCGGACTTTTCTGACTGGGTCAATTTGAAATACTGTCCCCACAAACCGTCAGCGGTTGCCCCGCGATAGACGTAGCCCTCAACCACAGCATCCTGGTCAATGTGGCTGTGACAGAAGACCACTTCATCATTCCAGCGGCAGTCTGGGTCCTTGGTGCGATCGCAAATCGGGCAGGCCTGTTTGCGCCCTGAGTAAACATACTGTGTCATTATCAGCTCCTGATTCCAGAAGCTGGGTCATCAACATCAAGCCGCTAGTTCTTGGTAACGCAATGACCAAAGTCGCATCGTGTCGCAGACATTTTCAGCAACTTTGCTATAGTTGAAAACACAAGCTTTACAAGCGGGGCGATCTTTGAAGCGGTTCTGGCAAACCTCTTCAGATTGTTGATTGACCCAGCTTAAAAGATAAAAACGAAAGTGATGCACCCTGACTATTCAATCGTTAGGGTGTATTTTTTGCTCATCCGATACTGTCGTCCAGGCAGAAGAGATCTCAATTTAGTGATGCGTTTTTAGGAAAGAGTGTGCTTTTGGGATATCCCTAAAGTCGCTTTGAAGAGACTCGCGATGGCTTCCGTTGATTACTCAGCAAACTAGCCTGGTAAATTTCGATGGCTCGCTGATGAGCCGCTGGATCCTGGCGATTATGCAGCCAATCTTGAATCAGTTCCAGATTGTAGCGGGTGCAACGACTATTGACCCGCACCCAATGAATGCCCTCCACTAGCAGTCCCTGCAACCGATACTTTTTCAACGTGGTGCTGCTGAGATTGAGGCACCGCAAAGCTTCCTGTTTGCTGACGAATTGAGCCATAGGTTGCCCCTCCTTTATATCGTTGAGGCCAAATCTCACGAGGAGCAAGCCCCAGTTTGCTAGCAATCACTTTTTCTACTCTGCGAGAGCGTTGTCTCGTCAAGGCATGCGAGACGGCCGATGGTCCCACACCGAGCTCTTTGGCGATACTTGCCAATGTCCAGCCTTGCTTGCGCAGAGCTGCTTTAATGTCCTCTACGTGCATAAGATCGACAAAGCTCCATCAATTTGTATATTGATGAAGCTAACAATTTATATATTGCATGTCAAGCGTTATAATTTGCGTCTGTAGTTATATTGTGTGCAATGAGTAATACGTCCTTGAATGAAGTGCAGGCTGACAAACCTGAATTAGATGATTTTCCAAGCCGTTTGAAAAAGGCCGTTGGCGAGAATAGTATTCGTGGATTCGCACGCAGTTGTGGTTTTTCTGACACCGTCTTGCGTCAATACCTCAATGGCCAAAGTGAACCAACACGACCTGCTTTGCTATCTATAGCGCGCATTGCAGATGTAAGTTTGGAATGGTTAGCCGGAGGTCAAGCTTCTTCTTCGGAAACCGGAGGAAGTGGACAGTATGTTTTTAAGGATCCACTAGCTTTCAAGACGGATTGGCTAGAAGGTGAGTTCCCTAATTCTTTCGAACATCTGTTTTTAACTAAGGTCACAGATGAAAGCATGGAGCCTACTCTCACGACGAGAGACCTGATACTAGTTGATACTAGCCATCGCGACCCCGAAGCAGTAGACCATGGACTTTTTCTATTCAAGCTCGAAAACCGGATTTTGATTAAACGTCTCCAATGCCTACCGAAGAAAATTCTTCGAGTTCTAAGCGACAACCCCACCTATGAAGCTTTTTCATTAGATATCACTGACAAATCTAATGGGTTGAGCCTCATGGGCAAGGTTGTCTGGTTTGGACACAGACTGTAAATGGCGATGGCTAGAACTCCATCATCACAGTAGTCTTCTGAATCACAGAGGCATAGTGTTTGAACAAAATCTGCGGATCATGGCCCGTTTGTTCCGCCACTGCTAGGGGATTGGCTCCGTTAGCTAACGCATGACTGATGGCCGTGTGTCGAGTCGCGTAGGGCTTGCGATATTGGATCTGCAATTTATCCAACGTTTTACTCCAAGCCCTTCGCCGAAACGTATGGTCGTTGATGTATCCTCCTTTTGGAGCGGGAAAGACCAGCGCATTGGGCGATACCCCTTCGGGTTTTCTAGCTCCCAGCATTGCCATCACTTTGGCGGTCAGCGTCACTGTCCTGTCTTTCCCCGTTTTCGTCGTTTTGCACACCCCTCTGGAAACCGACTCTCCAATCCAAACTGTCGAATAGTCATCGGCAATATGTTTCCACTTCAGGCCAACCGCTTCCCCAAACCGGCAGCCTGTACCGAATAAGAAAGCTACAAAGTCGGCATAGTGTCGATAGTAGCGATCACACTCAAACGACTTCAAAATGGCTTGAACCTCGGTGACCGTAAACGGCCTGACTTTTTGTTTCGGGGACGGTTTCACCTGACTCAATATTCCTGACCAGGGATTGTCAGTTGTCGTGTCCTCTGCCCAGTTCCAACAAGCCTGCACCAGAATCAAATAATCTTTAGCGGTGCGATCAGCTACCTCACCTCGCAGATACTGTGAAAACGCTTCTGCCAAGTTGGCATCGATTTTGTCTGGAGTCTGACTGGGAAAGAATGTTTCGAGATGCCGTAAAGTTGCCGTATATCGGCAAAGGCTGCCGACTTGTAAGTCTTTCGACTTGGTCTGAATTGCCATAAATTTCTGAAACAGTCCCCAGACAGTGACTTGCTCAGTTTTCTTTTTAGATGCCTTGGGTGGCTTGTACTTCTTTAACGTTGTGTCAAAGTTGCCAGAAGCAATATCTAGTTCGATCTGGGTTGCTTTTTGGTGAGCCACAAGTCGGTTAATTTTGGAATCGGGCAAACCAACCGCGAGCGTATGACGCTTACCTCCATAACTGAAACGAAGCCTTAGAGTGCCCTTGTCATTCTCGACTTTGACAAGATGTAGTCTCGGATCACTCTCTAAAGTTGCGAAGGGTGCAACTGGAGTCAGAACTTGGCGCATGATTTTCTACCAATTTTCTACCACTTGGACATCCAAAAACGCCCAAAAGTGCCCAACACCATCCCTTTAGTGACAATATGCAAGAGTCATCAAAAGGTTGATGCTGAAGCTACAAGTCGCTTCAGCAGTAGGTTGTAGAAGAATCGGGATGAGAGGATTCGAACCTCCGACCCCTTCGTCCCGAACGAAGTGCGCTACCAAGCTGCGCTACATCCCGATGTGGTCATCACATACCCTAACATAGCAGCGCGATCGCATCCATCCATTCCACCAATTTTGATGCACCCTCTCCAACCCGGACGTAACAGGATAGGGTGAGAGGCGAATTCATTCCACTGCCTTGCCGCTGATGCTCGTCAACCTGGCCTACCTGCTTCGCAAACCCACCGGCACCACCAACTACGCGCTCAACCTACTGCCGCATTTGACGCCGTTGAATCCCTGCTATTTAGCCACAGCGGCGAGCGGGCTCGATGAAGATGACTACATTCCGGTGCCGCCTAACCTCACAGCGGAATCTGGTCTCTCGGGTCATCTGCGCCGACTGCTGTGGACGCAGTGGCGCCTGCCGCAGCTGTATCGGCAGCAGGTAAATCAGCACCGGGCCGCTGATTTGCTCTTCTGCCCAATCGCCGAAGCGCCCCTATTTACCCGCTGCCGGTTTGTCGTCACGATTCATGATTTGATTCCGCTGCGGTTCCCCGTCTCGAAGGCGCAGACGTGGCTGCATCGCCATTACCTGCCTCGCGTGTTGGCGGCGGCTGAGCATGTCATCTGCAATTCGCAAGCCACGGCGGATGATCTGATGCAGTTTTACGGTTTGCAGGCCAAGCAGATCACGCCGATTTTGCTGGCCTATGATGCCGACAACTTTCGGCCACTAGACTTACCGCAGCGTCACTATTTTTTGCTGTTGGGCCGTCACGCCCCCTACAAAAACTATGGCGTGGTGCTACAAGCGTTGGCGCAACTGCGCGATCGCGCTGAGGGTGATTATGAGCTGTGGATAGCGGGGCCGCCTGACCCGCGCTACACACCCGATTTGCAGCAGCAGGTACAGGCGCTGGGCCTAACCTCGCAGGTCAAATTTTTAGACTATGTGCCCTATGCACAGCTGCCGATCCTGTTGAATCAGGCGCTGGCGCTGGTCCTGCCTAGCCTGTGGGAAGGGTTTGGCCTGCCGGTGCTAGAGGCGATGGCCTGCGGGACGCCGGTGATTGCGTCTAATCTCGCCTCGATTCCCGAAGTGGCGGGAGGAGCGGCGCTGCTGGTGAATCCGACTGAGGTGGCTGCGATCGCCCAGCATATGCAGGCTATCGCCCAAGATGCCCAACTGCGTCAACAGCTCAGGTCAGCAGGCCGGCAGCGCGCCGCTCAGTTCAGCTGGCGTCAAACTGGGGCGGCGACCGCTGAGCGGTTGCGTGCTTTTCTCTAAATCTAGGGAACCTCAGCTTGGTCACTAGCAATGTTTAATGTCTTGATCAGAAACCTAGCAATTTCAGAATGCTTTCCTCGATCATTAGGGCTTTCTACTGAATAAGCCAATTCTCGAAGCGTTAGCAGATGTGAGTCTGGCAAAGGCGATAGCAGAGGGCGAAGAGACCGCATTTGGCCGTTGCTCATTTACGGGATAAATCTGATTTTTCCATGACCTCAAAGCAACCGCTCGCAGCAATCTCAGATTTTCGACCGGTTAAAATTCACCTCGCCATTGTGCAACGCTCTTGGGATTCTACTCGGCTGACGAGCGGCCATGGGATCGCAACTTAATAAATTTTGTTGATATTCAAATGCGGCTTGGTTGTTGAGATTAAGGTGCGAAACCCGACTTATCCGACGCTGTAGGCCAGCTTTTTGTAATTTCAAGACCTCTCTATGGGCACTTTTAAGTGAAAACAATGATTCACAATCTCCTATTCATTTCAGCCTTATGAAAGCCAATAAACTTTTTGTCTTACTGCTGGGTAGCGCTATAGTGCTGACCGGGGGGTGTTCTGGTGCCAGTACGGTCGAAGAAGATGCCGCAGCGACAACCGGCCCGATTAATGTGGGGGGGTCTGCAGAAGCCTACGATGCCATAGAACTCCTGATTGATGGCTACAACGCTGAAACTGGGGAACTTGAGACAACTTTTCTTCCAGCTAGCCAAACCAGTGGTGGCATTGAGGGGGTTAAGCAAGCTGCCCTTGATATTGGTGGCGTTAGCCGCCAGCTCTCAGCCGATGAGACCGCTGATGAGCTGAACTATGTGCTGATCGGGGAAACACCGCTTGTCATTGCCGTCCATGAATCGGTTACCGGCATCACCAACATCACCGCCGACCAGATTAAAGGAATCTATCGGGGCGACATCACCAACTGGCAAGAACTGGGAGGCCCCGATGCCGAGATTATTCTTCTAGATTTGCCAGAAGATGAGAACGAAAAGCAGGTGCTCAGAGAGGCCTATCTGGGGGATGATTTGGAAATCACCTCTAAAGCGGTCGTTTTCCGTGAAGATGATGAACTGCTCGAAACAATTGGGAACTCAGATTTTAGTATGGCGGCAGTTCCGCTAGAAGACGAGATTGATGAATTACCCGTCACTATTTTGAATATTGACGGTGTTTCTCCCTCGCTTGAAACCATCCAGTCAGGCGATTATCAGATGTCTCTGCCCATCGGGTTCGTCATTGCGCAATCGCCTGCGCCAGAAGTTCAAGCTTTGGTTGACTTCATCGCGACTCCAGAGGGGCAAGACATTCTGGTGGAAGCCGAGTTCATTGCCCCATAACCTAATCAATTAGGATCTGCCATACGTATTAACCTCCCTCGATCAAACAACCAGGATCACTGTTTGATCGAGGGAGGCGGACTGTCCTTTTCAGTGACCGTTGTCGTTTTTTAAGTTTGATTGATGGCGGGGCTGCAGTGGCCTTACCTTGGTCGCTTCTGTGGTGCACAAACGTTCTGGCAATGCCTGCTTCCTGAAAACTGCTGAGTTCATGGCTTCAATCAATCACATTTTTAATTATCGCCGATCGCCCTTACCAGTTAAAATCGCGCTGCCGTTTATTCTCTTGTTTCTGGCACTGTGGACGACAGGAACTTTCGTCCTGGGGGAATATTTCGCCAACGTCCTGGATCGCAAGCAGAGAGAGAAAGCCATTGATTTGGCCAGCCTGGTTGAGCGGGACTTAGAACAGAAAATGCAGAGCTTACGGCGTGATGCTCGTCTGTTGGCGGTCGAACCGGTGATTACCCGCCATACCGCTGAGGGCGATCGGCAAGCGCTGCAGAAGAAACTCTTACCCCTCAAGCCCATTTTGGATGCTGATGTTATCCAGATTTTAGATACCGATCGTCAAGTCCTGCTGGATACTCGGACTAATGCTGCGCGCAGTGCCGACCTCGAAGGAGATATTCTCCTCAATCTGTTGTTAACAGGGTCTGACTTTTCGACTGTCGTTACGGGTGGCGATGACGCTTCCCCTATTATGGTGGGCACGTCTCCCATCAAAACCCAGCAAGGCGTTGTGGGGGGGGTGGTGCTAGGGATTGCGCTCAGCGATGAGCTTCTCACTCAAATTAATCGGGATATTATCGAAGAGATCTTGCTCCTGTCTGACGGGCAGGTAGTGGCGTCAACCTCTGAACCCAGTCCCCAAACCCTGCAGTGGATTGAGTCTTTCTATCACGACGACTCTGCTGCGACGCAACTGCAGCAAAACAACGACTATCTGACAAAGGTTTTTTCTCTAGATGGTGCCGACGGCGAACATTTTGACGTTGCCCTATTGATTTCTCGAAAACCGGTACAGCAAGCTCAGCGAGCGCTCTGGTTGGTGATTATGGGGATATCTGGCTTGGGCTTGGGGCTGGCTGCGATCGCGGGATACTGGATAGCGCGCAAGATTGCCAAACCCGTCCAGGCGATTACGGACACGGCTAAGCAAGTGGTCGAGCAGGAAAACTTCAGTCTACAGGCGTCTGCTGATCGTGAAGATGAAATTGGGGCTTTGGCGGAGGCGTTGAATCAACTGATTGCCTGGGTGAGGCAATATACCCATGACCTGGAACTGGCAGGCCAGACCCTAGAAGCCAAAGTGGAGAGCCGCACCGCAGAACTCACCAGCGCCCTCGCTGAGCTAAAGGACGCTCAGTCACAGCTCATTCAGACGGAGAAAATGTCGAGCCTAGGGCAGATGGTGGCGGGTATCGCCCATGAAATTAATAATCCCATCAACTTTATTCAAGGGAATATCACCCCTCTAAAGGATTACATTCAAGATTTGCGGGATCTCTTGATAACTTATCAGAGTGAATACCCAGAGCCGACTACAGGAATCTTAGCGAAGCAAGAAGAGATTGACCTGGAATTTGTGCTGGAAGATTCGAGCAAAGTGTTGCAATCGATGAAAATGGGGACGCAACGAGTCCAGGATATTGTGGTGTCTCTGCGTAACTACTCCCGACTAGATGAAGCGGTCGTCAAAGATGTGGATATTCACGAAGGGTTGGAAAGTACCCTGCTGATTTTGAGCCATCGCCTCAAATATGACGTTGAGGTGATTAAGGAGTATGGCTCTTTGCCCCTGGTGCGCTGCTCGCCGGCTCAGCTCAATCAAGTTTTTACCAACATTATTGCGAATGCGCTGGATGCCATGTTTGAGCATGACAGTGACCCCAAGCAGTTAACGATCGCGACGCGAGCCGGCACGTCTGACCAGGTTCAAGTCAGTATTCGAGATACGGGACCTGGCATGACTCCTGAGGTTAAGGACAAGATTTTCAATCCCTTCTTTACCACTAAGGCGGTGGGTAAAGGGACG
Organism: uncultured Halomicronema sp.; assembly: GCA_937899725.1. Lineage (GTDB taxonomy): Bacteria > Cyanobacteriota > Cyanobacteriia > Phormidesmidales > Phormidesmidaceae > Halomicronema. The sequence goes on along the minus strand of CALCCA010000063.1, from coordinate 35,111 downwards.
GGTCTCGGGCTGGGCATTTGTTTCAAAATTATCGAACACCACCGGGGCCGGATTGAGGTGAATTCCCAGGTGGGAGAGGGTACGGAGTTTTTGATTACCTTGCCCATTGCAGCCTTGCCAACAGATGTGAAAGGGAGCGCCCAGACGGATATTACCTCGGCCTTCGCTTCATAGCAGTTGTGGGGATGCGCTCTCAGCTTGAGCCGCGCCAGGTTAGCGAATACGCTCAAACTGGCGAGCTCACTCCCCATCAACGTAGCGGCATCAGCACAAATGAGGGCGATCGTCCGGTATCCAGCATCAAGTTCAGTACCGTTGGAGAGGCAACTTCCGCATCTGCCATGAAGGTTTGCTAGGCGGTGGGCGATCGCAGAGTCAGCCGTCACCGCTTTTGGTAAGCTAACCGCTAAAATTCAAACAAGTGATCTTGGCCATTGATTTAGAGACAAGCCGACATGCAGTTCACGTTAGATGATGACCAGACTAAAGAACTGCTCAAAGAGGTCCTTGTCGAGATGCTGCAACAAAAGCGTGAGGTCTTTTATGAGCTAGTTCTCGAAATACTAGAGGATGTGGGATTGGCGCAGGCTATTGAGGAAGGTGAAGAGACTGAGTTTGTGGATGAAAGCGAAATTCAGACGATTCTTCAGGGCGAAGCGTGAAGGTTCGATTCCGTACAATCTTAAGAAAGGTCTGAAGCGAATTAAAGGCAAAGCCTTGCTAGAGCATGTGAGTGATGCGATTGAAGGGGTAAAAGCCACGGACAGCACAGCAAATATAGGTAACTTGCTGAAGTTAAAGGGCTAACAAGAGTTTGACCGATTTGGATTGGCGATTATTGCATCGGTGTACGAGTGACTGACGAGGCAGTACTTTTCGTTCGCTTGCTACACCGCAGAGAAATCTATCGTTTTTCCCGTCAATAGTATGAACATAAAACGTAAACACTTCATTCGTTTTGCTGTTGTATTTCTTCTGATTTTTGGTTCAGTGTATTTCTATCAAGCAGGAATACGAACTCGCTTAATCTTGTGGCATGTAAACTTAGTCATAGCTGAAGGAAGTATGGGATGGCCAAAACCAGTAAATAGAGCTATCGAAAGATTAAAGGATAACTATTCCAACAAACGCAAGCTAGCCAATGTTTTGCTCAGTCAACGAAACGGTACCCTGGTAGCGGAAGGTATGGTGATTGTTGTTGAGGAAGAATTTCCAGATGGAGAAGAGATTTTGACCCGCTATCTTGATGACGAAAGATGGAATTACTTCGTTGTTTATAACAGCACCTTTGCCCGTGTTTGCTTGTTGGAATGGAAAACAAGGACAGGTAAGCAATTAACGCCCGACGAAAAAGAGTATTACACTGGCTGGCAAAATTTCTGTAGATAATTTTCCCACTCAACTCTCAAAATCCATCTCAGTTTTTGCAAGTTCAGGGGTTTGACGCTTAAAGAAAAGGCATTCGCTTTCCACATCGGCGTAAATACGCCAGAACGATCGCCCCGACAATTTTCAGGTTACCCAGAACCCCGGCTTTTTCAAAAAGCCAGGGTTCTTTGGGGAGCCTTACACCGTCGCGAGTTCAGGAGCCTGGCGTTTGAAGACGAGGCGCTCGTTTTCCACGTCGGCGTAGATGCGATGCTACGTTTCAGATAATTAAGGTGGCAATAGGCACTGTCGAATGCTCTGCCTGACATGTTCGCATAAACTGTACACCTCCTCAGCAACGGCCTGATCCGCTGAGAACCCTGGATACCGCACTGCAACGGCGTAGTCTGTCAGCATCCCTAAAGCAAACCGCAAGACTTCTAGATCCGAGTCATGGGGTAGCAACAAGTCTAACAATGCAGTTAAATCGTGGATTTTGGGAACTGGAATGCTGGTTTCTTGCAGTCTGGCCTTGAGATACTTTTCGGCACATTGCTGGGCATGAAAACAAACTGCATCATAGTTGGGCAACTGCTCGGCCCGTAGTTCTCGACTTGCGGTCCTAAAATCTCCTTCCGCTTTCTCAATCCATTCTTGGGTCAGTGGCTTCATAGAGCACTTTGCCTTCATCGACGATTTCTTTCATAAAAAAATCTCCCATCTCTAGCCGTTGACACAGCAACTCAGGGGTGCGCACTAGTAAATCTAAAGGAAATTGAGGGCGAACTTGAAACCGGATTTCAGCCGCTTTCCGAGGAGAGTGGCCCTCAAACGGCATTATCACCAGCAAATCCACATCCGAATCTGGAGTCGGTTCGCCATAGGCGTAGGAACCAAACAAGATAATGCGCTCAGGGTGGAACTGCTCAGCAATTTGCTGACTCAGCGCCTTAATTTGCGACATTTCGACCATAGCGGCCTCGCAAGCGTTTTCTCTATTTTGCCATTGAGCCAAGAATCGATGGGCGATCGCTCTCTGGACAGGTATAGCCCGATCGGGCATGGTTTCGCAGCGCCGATGCGCTAGCATCTTGAGCTTACTCAGAACCCCGGCTTTTTCCAAGAAGCCGGGGTTCTTTTGGGAGCCTTACACTGTCGCGAGTTCGGGGGCTTGGCGTTTGAAGATAAGGCGTTCGTTTTCCACGTCAGCGTAGATGCGATCGCCGTTTACAAAGTCGCCGCGCAGGATGCCCTTGGCCATCGGCGTCTCCAGTTCTTTTTGGATCGCTCGCTTCAGGGGCCGCGCTCCGTAGACGGGGTCGTAGCCGACTTGGGCCACCCAATCCAGCGCCTCTTCTGATAGCGTGAGGGACATCTTGCGCTCGCCCAAGCGCTTCTCCAACCGCTGGATCTGGAGCCTGACGATTTCTTTCAATTGCTCTTGGCGCAAGCTGTGGAAGATGATCAGCTCATCTACCCGGTTGAGGAACTCCGGGCGGAACTGACCGCGCATAGCTTCCATGACGCGATCGCGCATGAGGTCATACTTCTCATCATCACCCGCCAGATCCAAGATGTATTGCGAGCCGATGTTGCTGGTCATAATCACCACACAGTTGCGGAAGTCCACCGTGCGCCCTTGGGAATCGGTCAGGCGACCATCATCCAAGATTTGCAGCATGATGTTGAACACATCGGGGTGGGCCTTTTCGATTTCGTCGAAGAGGATGACCGCATAGGGCCGACGGCGAATCGCTTCGGTGAGCTGACCGCCTTCGTCAAAGCCGACGTAGCCGGGAGGTGCCCCAATCAGTCGCGCGACGGCGTGCTTCTCCATATATTCCGACATGTCGATGCGGACGATCGCCTCTTCGGTGTCGAACATATAGGAGGCTAGCGCCTTGGCCAGTTCGGTTTTGCCGACGCCCGTCGGGCCGAGGAAAATGAAGCTGGCAATGGGTCGGTTGGGGTCAGCGAGTCCAGCCCGCGATCGCTGAATAGAGTCCGAAACAGCGGTCACGGCTTCATCTTGACCGATCACGCGCTGGTGGAGTTCATCTTCCAGGTGCAGCAGCTTTTCCATTTCGGAGGCCACCAGCTTGCTGACGGGAATACCCGTCCATTTGGAGATAATTTCGGCGATGTCCTCTTCTGTAACCTCTTCCCGCAGCAGCGATTGACCGCTGGTTTGGGCATTCTCCAACTTCTGCTCAGCATCTTCGACTTTGCGTTGCAGGTCGGTGAGCTTGCCATACTTCAGCTCCGCCGCGCGATTCAGGTCATAGTTGCGTTCCGCCTGCTGAATCTCAATGTTGACGTGATCTAGCTCTTCCCGCAGTTTTTGGATGTCGTCGATCAGGTCTTTTTCGGACTGCCATTGGGCGTTCAAACCGGACTGAGTTTCTTTCAGATCCGCCAGTTCCTTCTCTAAGCGCTCCAGCCGATCCAGCGACCCCGCATCGGTCTCGTTTTTGAGCGACAGGCGCTCCATTTCGAGCTGAAGGATTTTGCGATCGACTTCGTCCAGCTCTTCCGGTTTGGAAGTAATCTCCATTTTGAGCTTGGCTGCCGACTCATCCACCAGGTCGATCGCCTTATCGGGCAAGAAGCGATCGCTGATGTACCGGGTCGAGAGCACTGCCGCCGCCACCAACGCACCATCGGCAATCTTTACCCCGTGATGCACCTCATAGCGCTCCTTGAGTCCCCGCAGAATCGAGACGGTGTCTTCAATGCTGGGCTGATCGACAAACACCTGCTGAAAGCGCCGTTCCAGCGCAGCATCCTTTTCGATGTACTTGCGATATTCATCGAGCGTGGTCGCGCCAATACAGCGCAATTCGCCTCGCGCCAGCAGTGGCTTCAGCAGGTTGCCCGCATCCATCGAACCCTGAGTTGCTCCGGCTCCGACCACGGTATGAATCTCGTCGATGAACAGCACCATCTGCCCGTCGGAATCTTGCACTTCTTTGAGGACAGCCTTGAGGCGCTCTTCAAATTCACCGCGATACTTCGCACCCGCAATCAGGGCACCCATGTCGAGAGCAATGATTTTGCGATCGCGCAGTGACTCGGGCACATCTTTACTAATGATGCGCTGGGCCAGACCTTCGGCGATCGCGGTTTTACCCACGCCGGGTTCCCCAATCAGTACGGGATTATTCTTCGTGCGCCGCGAGAGAATCTGAATCGTGCGGCGAATCTCATCATCCCGACCAATCACGGGGTCGAGTCGGCCTTCTCGCGCCAGCTCCGTCAGGTCGCGACCATATTTTTCCAGTGCTTCGTATTTGCCTTCCGGGTTTTGATCGGTCACTTTCTGATTGCCTCGCACGTCTTTGATAATGCCTCTCAGGGAGTTTTCATCCAGGTTGAATTCGCGAAATAGCGTCTGCCCAAACCGACTGTCTTTGGCATAGGCCAGCAGTAAATGTTCGATAGAAATGTATTCATCGCCAAAGTCTTTGCGGTAGCTATCGGCGCGATCGAGCAGCTGATCGAGGCTGTTGCCCAGATAGACCGAACCGCCGGCATTGCTGATTTTGGGCTGCTTAGCGATGAAGTCGGTGGTGCGATCGCGCACATTCTGCACGTTTACTTCTGCCTTGTTGAAGACCGAAACCGCCAGCCCTTCTTGCTCTAAGAGCGCCTGCATCAGGTGCTCGCTCTCGATCTGCTGGTGTTTGGCTTCTTTGGCAATCTCCGGCGTGCGGACAATGGCCTGCCACGCCTTCTCAGTAAATTGCTTAGGGTTGGTGGGTTGCATGAAATCTCTCCGGCTAGCGAGCATCTACGAAGGTCGGCAGACAGAAGTCAGAAGTCAGCCCTGAGGCCATCATGAGCTAATTTCTGATCTCTGGTATCCAACCTCTGTATTAACTATGAAGGATCTCGCAAATTTGCAGGTTCGTGATGCCGTATGCCAAAAGGGGCGATCGCCCTACCCATCCAGAGATCTAAGCACCATCAGATGAGCTTTCTGTGGTACGAATCAACTATCAAGACGCCAGTCCACCACCCACTCATGTCGAAAAGTCATGAACCCAACTACCGCACGAATGCTCGAAGAATTGAGGCAACTGACCGATCTCATCGTATTTAGCACAGAAGGCGATCACTATGTCGATCCCTTTATTTGGGAACCTGCGGAGCAAGGAGAACTAACGCTAGACCGATTGCTCGAAGCAGAAGGATATATCGAACAAGTCGAAATCGAAAGCGTCTTTCCACAAAACAAACAGTTTCCAAGAGAAACCCCTTCCACAGAGCTAACTCCTGCCGATGAAAAACAAATGGAGTTGCTCAATTTCTTACAATCCCGCTGTGTTTCAGTAGAGGTCCATGTTGTCTCGAAAAATGATGCGCTTTCTAAATGGGATAGGGATCATCCTGACGAGCAATCAATCATAGAGCCGTTTGAGGGTTTTCCGATCATTCTGGCGGAAACAGATACCGATGAATGGGTTGGCATTGCTCCGGAAGTGTATTTTGAAGAATGGTACGACTATAGACCGCATGAGGAAGAAAGCTTGTGGAGTACGGCTTTCTTATTTCGAAACAATGTGCCAATAGATGATAGGGCAGACTGCTATGTGAGATTTAATTTAGAAAGTTTGCTTAGCAGGCTTGATGTTCCATTAAGACTTAAATCAGGAAGAGCTACTACTGTTAAACAGCGGTTCTTAGAACTTCATGAGGATAAGCTGCCTAAGATTATGGCTTATCAGAACACGCAGGCTGAAGAAGCTACTCTTTCTTTGATAGAAGAGATTAAGCAACGCTTGATGGGAATGGAGCTATGAACCAAGCAGTTTTTTGAACCAAATTTTCATGCTGAGCGCTTTGTTGTCAGGGTTTCCAAGACTAAGCAAAATTTGTTATCTAGTCTTGCAACTGCAGCCGGCTTTACTCGTGCTTCAGAGTTCTTAAACCTGAACTCAGAAGATGATCTCGATGAGTACGACTCAGAGGCTGTAAGACAAAGTGAAGCGCGATTGAAAGTTTTAGATCAATGGATGACAGACAACCTCAAAAATTTACGCTCATATGAAGTTGGTTGTATGTCCAGGGCTATTTCATTCTAAAAACGGTCTTCAGCGTATCTAGGCCAAATTTGCAGAATCGTTCCGCTTGAGCCATATTCGAGAACTCATTAGCGCGGTAGAGATTGAGCGCGAAGTTACGAGCGACGGCGAAGATTTGCGGTAACTGGTGCATGCGGATGCGCGAAGCATCCTCACCTTGCGTCACATCGCGGACGTGGTGCACCTTGTTTTCAACGCCCCAATAGCCCCGAATGCGTTGAGCAAAGGCCTCTGCGGTGGCCAGAAACGAGGCGATATAGTAGCGAGTCTCGGTTTCTCGGCGCGGTTGTCCGCCGTACTTAAATTGACGCTCACTCTCCACGCGCACCAGGGCCTTCAGCCCTGGCCACGGCTTGATGTTGTCGAGGGTCGTGCAAAGACTGACAACCCGCTTCTCAATGCGCCCGTGGCCTTTGCTGAGGTCAGTATGGCTAACCTCAGCAACAAAGTTAGCCTGGACGGTTTTGAGCAGATTGCCTTGATTGCCTTTGAGGGCACCTAAGTAGTGATTGTCGGTGTCAATGATGAGCTGACAAGTTTTTTTGGGTGCTAATCGCATCAAAGGCAATCACCACCCCCTTGAGCGCCAGTTGATCGATGAACTCCGGTAAGGCTTTGATTTCGTTGGTTTTGCGGTCAACTGGATAAGGTTCCAGAATCAGCCCCCGCTCCACCAGATAGGCACTGACCAACAGAATGGCGGGATGAGGGGGAGAGTCAGGATTGTCCGTTTCCAGTTGATATGACCCCCGTAAGACTTTGCCATCCACCGCTAAGGTCTCACCCGGTAACGCTTCAATATCAAAGAACCGAGCTAAGGCCGCTGAGTATTGCCGATAGTCCAGCTTCACAAGCACCCGGCGAATTGTACTGTAGGAGGGCAGGCGGTGTTTGGGCGGCTTGAAGAGGTCAAGCAACTCGCTCTGGTAGCACTTGAGCCAGTCGCCAATCGAGATAAACCCTCGATTACCGGCTGTCACTGCCAGAGTAAAGAGCGCCAAGCACAGAGCCATCTGGTGTCGCTTGCCAGAGGCCTTACGCACGTCCGGCAGGTCAGCGAAGGCCTCAAGAATCTCAATTCTCTCTGGTCGCGCCTCAAGGCTAGGTGGCGCGGCAACAGCAGGGGATTGCGGGAGGAGATGCATAAGCCTTACGGAAAAAGTGGATCAGCCTGAAACTCTAGCATCTTCAGCTTTCCTTGAGAATGAAATGGCCCTGGTTGTATGTCTGTTTTCTACATTTACAAAATTGGGCAAAACGTTGATGGTGATTGGGTGGGTGTGACTACTGTTGGTATTTGGACTTAATGCAGCATTTCATTAAAAACGGCTGATGGTTGCAAGGAAGAATTGAGCGATCGCTTTGCCCTTGAACTGTTGCCTCAGCGATGTCCTGTTATTTCCCGTACCCATCGCGGCAAGAAAAGATTGAAAATCAGCAATGAACTTGTTATGAGCGCCATAGCAATATTTCTCATCGGCGTGGATGGTATGTCGTAACCGAAAACAACTGTGACTAAGAAACTGCCACCCACCAAGTTCATGAGACCGTTTAGTAAGGTCACTGTCAGAACGGGTATTTTTGTGTGTTGTGAACACCAGCGACCAAAGCGTACAACTCTTGCAACGGTGAAGATGCCCAAGCCAGCGCCGATAACCAGATACAGAAACAACAGGCCCAAGAAGGAAAAGGTCAAACCAAATGCCTGACCGACGGTATAAGCATTCCCAGACCCAAATTCAAATTGCGTCATCCATTCGTAAGTTATGACACCGACTGCCCACATCATGATGGGCCCCAAAGTGCAGGCCAAGATCAGGCCATAGCAACCAATCGCCTCCCACACACCGTCCGTCTCATTCTTTCTATTCACTGGTTTATCCTTATGTGGGGCGATCGCCCCACCCAAGCTACCAAGACAATCCCCCTTTTCTTAGAAGCCCTACGACAGAAGAAAAGCTATTGTCGAATTGCGATCGCTCTTGCCCAGAATGGCAAAACTAAATTGCTTCCCAGCAGTGACATTCCCCAAAAAATGGGCGGGTTGAGCGAGCTCCTGTAGGCCCCGTTCTGTATAACGAGATCATGTAAACACAAGGGTAAGTAGTGGGCCGCCAAAATGCCTGCTAACATGCCGCTACCAATAAAGGTTGCGATCGCATTCAAAAGCATAATTGCGGACAACTGTATAAAAGCCATAACGGGCTTGCCAACTTGTGGCGGACACCACGATATAAAACCACCCAGCAGTATCCCTATACCGATTCCAGCAGCCGTTCCGATGGCCAGGTAGAGCCCTGAGTAAATAAGACCATAGATTGCCAGATGAAACGGCGGTCCACTTCCCACCGGGCAGGCATCATCAATGACGGCACCGTTCGCGATCATCGATTGTGTTACTCCGTGATAGGTACTTTGGCCAAAGATCCACACAATGACGATGGCTAGTACCCAAGAGCCGAATAAGGCTTCCGTGCGCCGCATAGTATTTTTCTCATTGATCATGGCTCTAAATTATGGACGCAATGATCGCCCGACCCTGCCAAATATGTCCCTTCTGCCTTTTATTTTCACCATGAGGTATGGGTTTGAGGTACCGGGTGCAGGGGGATGGCTTGGGCCGAAGATCGGCAACCGAGGCCCTGAGCCCCTTCTGTCTTCCACCCTCAGGTTAATCGGTGCTGCAGTTGGGATCTGGTGGGTGAGGCAGTTCGGCGCTGAGGGCGCGTAGGCGATCGCGATCGCGCAGGGTAATCAGTCCGCGCTGGTAGGTAACAGCGGGTTTGAGTTGCTTGAAGAGCCGAACGCATTCTTCATAGGTAATGCCAATGCTGCGGGCGATTTGATAGTACGTGCAGCGCGATCGCAGCTGTGCTCCCGCCGCCACGGCGTCGGTGCCGCCATACTCGGCCATTGATTCCAGATAGTGGATCAAACGCGCAATTGCCCGTTCTGAGACCAGACCATGCACGCGCTGATGCAGTTGCTGCAGCCGTTGGTTAAAGACGGCCAGTAAATGGAGCGCCAGTTCTGGCATTTGCGCGAAACTGGTCAGCAAAGCTTGGCGATCGAGGATGAGCACAGTCGCTGGGGCGATCGCGGCCACCGTGGCTGGGGCGATGCCGTCACCACACAGCGCCGGTGCTGCAAACAGTTCTCCCGCTGGCAAAATTCGCAGAATCGTTTCTTTGCCCGAGGCTGCGATTTTGGTCATCCGCAGGCGTCCGGAGAGCAACACATGCAAACCCGCAGGAAGCACCTCACCCTCATAAAACACCACCTCATCAGCCTGGTATGACCGCACCCGACTGCTCTCAGCGAGTTGCTGCAGCACGGAGACCTCAAGGTCAGCAAACAGAGACAGAGAGCGCAGCTGAGTTACATCAATGGGGGAGGCCAAGACTGAAACCAATCTAAACGTATTGAATCAACCATCTACTAGTGAGAATAATTCTTAATTAAGAGGGTGTGCAACTCAGGGGTAGGGGGCGTGAGGTTTTGAGGTCAAACCGTAGGGATGAGGTTTCGGGTTCAAGGTTATTGGTGATTGGTCGTTGGTTCAGGTTTATTGGTGCCGGGCTAATACCGATTCTCTAAAACAAGGCTACAGATCTGGCTCCCCTGCTCCTTGGCTCCTCTGCGTTTCCAAGACTGCATCGGAAGTCCGATCACTGAGAGCTGGTATAACCCTTGCCCCCGGCTCTCGATCTTCTGTTCACACCCGTTACCCAGTTGCTGACCAGTTTATGAGCTACCTCATAGATTGTCTTGAGCATCCCTGGCAAACTCAGGTCAACTTCCTGAGGTAAAAGCCATGACTCAGACTCAAAGCCGACTCAACTTCGAAATCGCGCCGGGGCATCAGGTGTTAGCTGCTGCGGGCAAAAAAGCCCTGCGGCCAGGGGGCTATACCGCGACTGAGCAACTCTTTACCTGGGCTAACTTTCAGCCGGGTGAAACCGTCCTAGAACTCGCCGCGAGCTTTGGTTACAGTGCGATCGCCTTGGCTCAGCGCTATGGCGTACGCGTCGTCGGCGTCGAGAAAAATCCCGATAGCGTGGCCCGGGCCCAGGCCAACATCGCCGCCGCCAGGTTGACCGGTCAGGTCACCATTATTCAGGGCGATATTTTTCACCTCGAGGCCATCATCCAGCAGTTTGATTATGTGTTGGCCGAAGCCATTTTGACCATGCAGTCGGATGCGGGCAAAGCCAAGGTGCTGGCGGGCATTCGCGATCGCCTCAAACCGGGCGGTCAATTTCTCAGTCACGAACTGCGCATTGAGGGAGACCACACCGACACGATTCACCGCGACCTGTCCACCACCATTCGCGTCAATGCCGCACCGCTTCCGGCTGACGGTTGGTTCGCCGCTTGCCAGCAGGAGGGCCTGACCGTCGAAAACCACGATACTGGCCCCATGACCCTGCTCAATCCCAGCCGCATTGCTCAAGAAGAAGGCGTTACCACCTTGCTCACCATTGGCTGGAACATTCTGACTCGGCCGGTCTTACGTCAACGGATTCTGGCCATGCGAGAAACCTTTGTGCGTCATGGCAGCGACCTCGGATATGTCGTCCTGACGGCGAGAAAGGGGGCATAAGGGGTTAAGGGGATTGGGTCTCAGGTTCAAGGTCTCAGGTTCAAGACAGCACCCTTCACCTGATATAGCGACTCGCGGTCATGTTTGGACACTTTAAAGTCGCCCAATCGCTTGCCTTGCACCTTGAACTCTGCACCTTTCTACCCTCTGCTATACCTTGCACCGCTTACTCATCCACCTGGGCACCCATCGATCCTGCACCTTGCACCACATTGCTCATCCAGTTACCGGCTAAAATCATGTTTACCGCTCTCATTTCTGCTGAAACCACCACCCTACAACTCAAAGATCACCTGACTTATCCCGAATCGGGGGTGCTCAGCAAAGTCATCTGGAAAGATGAAGTGTGCCAATACAGCTTATTTTGTCTCGCCGCGAATACCGAAATTTCGGAGCATACGTCCACCCGCAACGCCACGGTGCAAGTGGTAGAAGGCACCGGCTCACTGACCTTAAATGGCGAAACCATTGCGCTAGCGCCGGGTGTATTTATCTTCATGGCAGCTAATGCCCCCCATGCTCTAACGGCGGCGGCCAATCTAGCGTTTGTTCTCACATTGTCGAGTGCGAGTTAAGGTCATGACGACGATCGCCCCCCAAACCAGTAAACCGTGGTACTTGCCGACGCTATCGCCAGAGCATGGCGTCTACGTGATGCTAGCGGTGTCCTTTTTGACCGGGGCCGCTGCAGCTCAACACTGGACGGGTGCCACCACACTCGCACTGATCTGTGCCTACTGTGGCTTTCAGGCCGAGCATCCAGTCAGCTTGCAGATTAAGCAGCGGCGCAGTTGGAAGCTACGATATTTAGTCTGGCTGAGTCTCTATGGCGGCACTGCGATCGCGATCGCCCTCTGGCTGCTATGGCACAGTTTGCAACCAGGGTCTCTAGGCGCTATTTACGGGGCCGTGGGAGTCGCGACCATTGTAGATGGTTGGTCAATCTGGCAGCGACAGCAAAAATCAGTCTGGAACGAACTCATTACGTTCGCCGCTGCTTGTGCGGCCGCACCGCTGGCCTACGTCGCGACCACGGGCACGCTCAGCCCAGGCGTGATCGCCCTCTGGCTGCTGAATGCCCTCTTTTTCTCCAGCGCTATTTTTACCGTCAAGTTGCGCAAAGCGCGCACCGCTTCGGTGGCGGCTGGGGCAGCCTTTCACGCGATCGCCACGGCTTTAGTCGGGTTACTGTGGCAGGCGCATTGGCTGGCCCCAGTCACGGCGGCGGCGTTTGGCATCGCCCTCCTCAAGTTTGGGCTGATTCTCTGGCAGCGAGACTGGTACTGCAACACCCAAATTCAGTCGGTCGCGATGCTGGAAACGGGCACCAGCTTTTTGTTTTTGGTGGTTGCCGCCCTGTCACAACTCCCCGCTCATCTTAGCTAAGGGATACGCTTGACAATCAAGTACCCGCGCGGCGAGTTTCGACTCCGCTCAACTCTCGGGATACGTAGGTTGAGCGGAGTCGAAACCGGATTTATCGGTATGTTATTGAAGCGCGATTCCCCAAACGACAATCCGCGACGGTAGCCAATTCCTCAGTCAGAGAAAGTTGCGGCTTTTCTCATCACCTTGGGTGCGATCGCGGCAGGGCGGCCTCTATCAACAAAAATGAGACCGTTTGACATGAGTGAAGAGTTCAAGCGCGGACACCGCTGCTCAGCAAAAGTGAGCTTCGATTGAGGTTTGAGGATTATCGGTAGCGGATACGCTGGATTGGAGTGGATAAGTAGAGGGTTAGAGGCGCTGATGGTGAATACAAGCTACTGGCTGCAGAAGTGGGAACAGAATAAAATTGCGTTCCACAAAAGCGAGGCGAATCCAGTTCTGGTCAACTATTTTGAGACGCTGGCTTTAGCCCAAGGTCGCCGGGTGTTTGTGCCCTTGTCGGGCAAAACGCTGGATATTGCTTGGCTGCTGGCTCACGGGTATCGGGTGGCGGGCGCTGAACTGATTGAAATTGCCATTCAGCAGTTATTTGTAGAACTAGACGTCACGCCCCAAATCGTAGAAATGGGTAAAGTCAAGCACTACAGTGCTGAGAATATCGACATTTTTGTCGGTGATATTTTTCAGGTTTCTAGCGAGATGCTGGGCTCAGTAGATGCCATTTATGACCGGGCCGCTTTGGTGGCTTTGCCAGCGGCAGTGCGCGATCGCTATACCGCTCACCTCAGACACATTACCGACCAGGCACCGCAGTTACTCGTCACCTACGAATACGACCAAACCTTGATGTCAGGGCCGCCGTTTTCCATCAGCTCAGCAGAGGTGCAGCACCACTATGGCGATCGCTATCAAATCTCCCAACTTGAGAGTACAGAGCTTCCCGGCGGCTTTAGAGGAAAATGTGCAGCGAGAGAAACTGTTTGGTTGCTTCAACGTAATTGACGCCGGTCGGTGATTTGAGCTATCGAGAGGGTGAACCCCGGTGATCGGTTGAGCCGCTCAAAATTCTATGCCGCACCCATTTGCCTTGAGAGCCACGGTCGGAGCGATGGTGCTCTGCACACACTGCGTGAACGCGGCTCTCAACCTCGTTTTCATCGCGCCAGCTCGGGCTCAAGTCAGACAAATCACCCACGTCGATATCCTCTCAACGGCTAACAGCTTAGTCATTCACTTAGAGGTGCCGAATGCCGAGCAGGCTACGATTTTGCAAACGAGTGTGGGCGATGAGATTATCCTAGATCTGCTGGTTACACAATTGGGTGCAGGGCTGGCGGCTGATCAAGCGGCTCCCATCAGCGGTATTGAGCGCGTTTTGGTTGAACCCCTGGATGCCAACAGCGTGCGCATTAACCTGGTCGGTGGGGGTGGGGCACCGACAGTTGATATCAGTCGAGACGAGAGCCAGATTGTCTTGAATGTCATGCCACCGGTCAGATCGATTCGCTGTCGGTATTGCCCCAGACCTGAGTATCCTGACGCTGCTCTGAGCGATCGCATCGCCGCGACTGTCTCACTGAGAATTGAATTTGATGCCGAGGGGGTTGCGACGGAGGCGTTTGTCGAGCGCTCTAGCGGCAACGCCTTGCTTGATCAAGCCGCTGTAGAGGCGGCATTGACTTATGAGTTTGAGGTTCAGGGCTATGGTGACCAAGGGGGCAGCATCCCGATCGAGTTTACCTTCTCTGTTGAATGAGCATGGTCGATTCGGCATTGCTGAATCGAAGTATGGATCTATTTGAGTTGCCAGTTATCTCGCCCCCTTTTCTTGTCTGCCCGAAGGGCTTTAAGCCCCCAATTCTGGGGGACTTTGAGAAATCCGGCTCCCTCAGAATTGGGGGCTGGGGGGCGAATTCATCCCGTAATTCAGGAGTCACCGCGATCGCGGATTGGCGGTGACTCCTGAATTCGGAATGCAGAAGTCGAATCCCCTGCGAGCAGGGCAGGCAAGCCCTACAGAATTGAAAGGCCTACCGCAGGGTGACTTCAGCCATCTGTGGTGAGCTAATCACATTGCGATTTGCTGTAGCAAGGACGGGCAACCGATTAATAGCCGCTCAGTGAACCGCGCTTTTTCGCCATGCGTTCGGCCCAGCGAAATACGAAGAGGCCGACGGCCAGGTAGGCAATGCCGTTCAACAGGGCCAAGCCGTAGGTGGCCCAATCAAGACCAATATCGCGGGCCATGAGGTCACGCAGCAGCCCCGTGCTGGGAATCATCGGCAGCAAGAACCGGAGCGACTGCATGATGCCAGTGGATTCTTCAAAAGGGGCGGCGAGTAAGAACAACAGCAAGAACTGGAAAATACCCAAGATTTGCTGCACGCGTTTAAACACCAAGGCACAAGCGCCCATCATAAAGGCAAAGCCGTAGCCCGCCATCACCAGAGAGAGAAAGGGGAAAATCAGCGTAATCGGGAAGGAAAGGCGACTGCCAGAGAGCCCCATCAGCAGCAGGACGATGCCCACCAGCAGGGTAAATCGCAGCGCCAGGCTAGCCACCGCTCGCGCTAAAAACACGCGGGGCGCTCCGAAAGGCGAAAGAAAGACTTGCTCTAGCGTGCCGGTTTGCGCTTCGGACTGCAGACCGATCGCAATGTCGTTAATGATGTACAGATTGAGCGTCCACAACACATAGCCAACGACGACGGCATCGAGGCGATCGCCAAAGGCAAAGCTCGGCCCGGCCATATATCGGGCACTGAGAAACAGGCCGTAAAAGACGGAGGTGGTGATGATTAACCCGGCGATCACTTCAGCGGGGTAGCGGATGAATTGGATCCAGGTGCGTTTTAGTTCAACATAGAGCAAATCCATCATGATGCAGAATCCTGGGTATCTTTGACCAGCTTGAGAAAGACTTGGGTTAGGTCGGCGCGATCGCGCTGCACTGAGACCAACGGTAGGGGATGCAGGGCTCCCAGCAGGGCGTAGAGATTGGGGGGCGTACCGGCATAGGTGATGTGTGAACCATCTACCCGTCCGCCCAGCTGCGTGACTTTTTGGTGTTGCTGAGCCGTCAAGGTGCCTTCAACTTCGAGCTGATAGGCGGAATCGGAAAATTCTTTGAGCAAAGACTCGGTCGATTGCTCAGCGATAATACGGCCTCGGCGAATGATAGCGACGCGATCGGAGAGTTCTTCAGCAACGTCGAGCTGGTGGGTGGTCAGCAAAATGGCGCGACCTTCTTGAGCAATTTGTCGCACCAGGGCTTTGACGGTTTCCCCCGCTTCGACATCCAGTCCCAGAGTAGGCTCATCCAGCAGCAGCAGTTGTGGATTGTGGATCAGGGCAACCGCGATCGCCAGCTTTTGCTGCATGCCCCGTGAGAGTTTCTGCACCGGCGTCTGGCGCTTGTCCAATAACTCAAAGCGGTCTAGCAGCTCCAGTCCGCGTCGATGGGCAATTTTGCGCGGCACTTGACGCAGCACACCAAAATATTCCAAGTTTTCTTCGGGGGTGAGTCGCCAATAAAGGTTGCGGTTGCCTTCAAGCACGGCCCCAATGTGGCGCAGAGCGCTGGGACGACGATGGGGGTCGGCGCCCGCGACGGTGACTTGACCGCGATCAGGGCGCACGAGACCAGCAATCATCTTGATGGTCGTGGTTTTACCCGCCCCGTTTGGCCCGAGGAACGCCAAGACTTCGCCGCGATGCAGGGTGAGCGAGACGTGTTTGACAGCTTCAAACCGTTGCTTGCCTCGCCCGTAGGTTTTGGTGAGGTCACGGGTAGCCAGCACAATAGAGTCCCTGATAGGTTCTACAGGGCGCTCTGAGTCAAGACGATGGGCAAGTTGCACGATGGAAATCAGCTCTCAGCGATCGTTAACGTATTTACTTATCTTAATGTTTTTCGGAACTAATTGTTTCTACTTTGATTGGGTTGTTAATTAGTGTTAGTTGATAGCGCAGATAGTTTGATATTGGGCATAAGAACTTAGATGTACAAGGATCGATCCTAAGAAATCCGCAGTTGAGGGCCTATTTGAATGGACTTACTAGTAAAGCTGCTAGCACTTAGTGAGAAACCGAAACCGACGGAAGATTTTTTCTCGGAGGTTGTAGCCTATTTCTTTAAGCGAAATCCAGACTTCTTAAAAATATGGCTAGAAACTGCAACAGATAGTCATTTCAAAGGTCAGACCATCTCAAGGATTTCAACGCAGCGATCTTATCTTCCTTTAGAAAGCCATGAAGGAAAAAGTCGACCTGATTTGGTCATAGAGCTTGAAAGTGAAGATGGAAAATCTTCGATAGTTTTTGTTGAATCTAAAATCTCCTCTCGCGAGGGTAAGGAGCAGCTAAAGCGATATGCAGAAATACTCGGAAGTATAGAATCCTATGAATACAAATATTTGATCTACATTACAAGAGATTATGAGCCAAAAGATAAGTTTTTGATTCTCTGCAATGTCAAAACGAACAAAATTAATTTTTTTCAGACAAGATGGTTTTTGCTCTATCAACTTTTAACGCAATTCCCGGAAACGTATTTCAGAGAAGAATTAGCACATTTCATGGAGATTCATAAAATGGCTGTCGGCAATCATTTCTCTCCATTAGATATTGTGTCTTTGGTGAATTTTGAGCATTCCTTGAATTTAGTAAATGCCTGCTTAGATGATGAAGTCAAAGATAGATTCAATAATGTTTTTGGTTGTTCTATTCAATGGCCTTCTTCAGGTTTTCATCAGCTTAGACATCACAAGCGAATTGTAATGTTCGCCTCCACACAACAGTCACCCTGGAAGCAAGTCGGATGTTTCATGGGTTTTGATCAGCTTAATATTGATAGTGCTTCTGATTATCCAGTAATTACTATCGCACTTCAGATACAACCAGACTTTTCGAATCGAGATGCTGTTATTTCAAGGATGCATGAAATTTCCCGAGATTCGACTAATGCTTGGCATGGTGTCAGCTTAAATGAAACTGATGCCTGGTCTTCAATCAGACTGTCTAAAGACATGAAGTATTTTTTACCTGAAAAGGATCATGTTGCCTCTATTAAGCAGTTTTTCTTGGATGGGCTTGCAGCAGTCGAGAGCCTGCGAGAAAGATATCCCGATTTACCGTGGTAATCAAAATAATCAAACTTTGTGAGTTGGCACTATCTACCCTGCTTCTTAGATTCAAAATTCTGAAAGCTGAAACATTATGTCTGCTGATTGCTCTGCAAATTATTTAGAGTTTTCTGCAGATCAGCAGCAGGATATGGGGTGGTGAGGTCTGCCAGTAGCTGGCGGTAAAAGTCTCCCATTTCCATCACCAACGGCATTCTGCTTTTGAGGTAAGTACGGATGTCAGTCGGCATCGCACTGGCGGCGCTGTGGTGATCGTTAGTCAGGTTTTGCAGGGCCTGTCGCCAATTTTGCCGGTCATCATAACGACTCACGATCGCGTGAACGAGGCTGGTAAGCGCGGTGCAGATATCAAAATTCTGATGCTGCTCAAAGAACCGATGTTCGGCGGCATCAAGTTGAAACTGGTTAGACAGGGCCAGGCCATAGTCGGTTAGAAACAGCTGTTGGCCATCGGTGAGGATGTTGTCAAAGTGGGCATCCAGATGTAGCAGCCCCTGCGAATTGATGAATGACAGCAGGTCAATCAAAGTGGATTCCACGTCCAAAATTGTCGCCATTCGATCGGCACACTGCGACCACCGCTCGCGAAACCATTGGCTGAGGGTCAGCGGATACGGTTCCAAAAACAGCACCACAGAATGAGTGGCTGCCGCGATCGCGGCCACCCGCTGATGAATAGCTTCACAGTTGCCCCAACGCTGCCGATCGATCCGGTCGTCGTAGTGGGTGGGGGCGATCGGCAACACGCGCCAGTGATGTAGCAACGGAAAGTGAGAACAGTGATCTGACAGGACCCATTGATTGACTAACCGGTGAGTCGCCAATTCTCGCCAGGCCCCGAAGCCACAGCTACCCAGCCGATATTGATAATAGGATGGCAACTGAAAGCAGTTTGCGGTGGCTTGGTCGTGCTGACGCTGCATTTCCAAACTGGTCAGGGGCACCAGTTTGACGAAAACAGAGGGGTCATGACTCAGCAAGGACACTATGCCATGCCCGACCTCCGGTATCTGGGCCGCGTTGAGTAAACGCAGCAGAGCTTCGTCGCTCCAGCGCTGAAGTTCGTCAGCAATGCTGGCATGATTTTTGAGACGAGTCATGCAACGACATCCTCAATTGCAGACAATCACTATTCACTGGTGAAACAGGGGAACCAGAGCAAACGTATACCTACTGATCGCGCTCATCTCCATAATTGTGATGCCGCGGCAACTTCGCAGTCCACTCAGCCCTAAAAGGATTAGACTTACGGTAAATTTGTACGCCTCTCAAGGAGCGTGCGCTTCATGGAAGTTTTTGTCATTCTGGCCCTGGTGGTGATTGGTTACACGGTGGGGTCAGTGCGAATTGTGAATCAGGGCAACCAGGCTCTGGTCGAGCGGTTGGGGCGCTATAACCGCAAACTCAGGCCCGGCATGAACTTCATCGTGCCATTTTTAGACACCATCGTGTGGGAAGAGAGTATTCGCGAGCGCTTGTTAGACGTGCCGCCCCAATCGGCCATTACCCGCGACAACGTCTCTCTGGATGTCGATGCCGTCGTTTATTGGAAGATTCTCGACCTTGAACGCACCTACTACGAAATTGAAGATATTAAAGGAGCGATTCGCGAGTTAGTCGTTACCACCCTACGCTCCGAAATCGGCAAAATGCCCTTTGAGAGCACCTTTGCATCGCGTGATGAACTCAACAAGGCACTGCTCGACCAGCTCGACGAAGCCACGGAACCCTGGGGCGTCAAAGTTACTCGGGTCGAAGTGCAAAGCATCAACCCACCCACCGCCGTTTTGGAATCGATGCAGCAGCAGCAGGCCGCCGAATTGAAACGCCGCGCCACCGTGTCAGAAGCCGAAGGTGACCAACAAGCCTCCGTCAAACGCGCCCAGGGTACGGTTCAGTCGATTCAGCTTTTATCAGAAGCACTCAAAGGTCGCTCTGATGCCCGCGAAATTCTCAACTTCCTGATTGCTCAGCAGTACGTCGAAGCAAACCAGAAGCTGAGTGAAAGTGAGAATTCCAAAGTCCTCTTTATGGATCCCAAGTTTCTCTCTGAGGGCCTGATCGACCTGATGAATACGCCCACTGGCCCCGAAAACGGTGACAGCAAGCCGAAAAAGATGCCGTGAAGCTAGATCAAAGATCATCGAGGCAATTCTTCTGTAGCAGAACGATGTTGTGTCGACAGCTCAACGCACCGCCAGGGCTGGCTTTGGTGCATGACGCTAGGCGATGACACACCCGACGATAAACAGGGTTTTCTACTGATCGGTGAACTGGTCACACAGCTGAAAAAGCCTCAACTGCATCGGTCCAATACTGAAACGTTTCACGGCCAATCTGATCGCGCTCTTCTCGATAGAGTTGTCGCAAACAGGCGTAAAACGTTTGTGCTTCCTCGTTCAATCCGAATAGTGTCAAGCACTTCAATATTCGAGTAATCCGCAGATAGTTGTGATCCAACAGACATAGCCATTCACGTTTGCGGATAGGATAGTCTTCCGACTTATCGACCACAACTTTCCCAGCTTCGTTGAGGGAACACTGCAAGCCATACAATCGCAGCATCACTGACAGCGATCGCTGCAAGTTTTGCTGCAAACGCGGATCGCGTTGAAAGGCTTGAATAACTGTCTCATCGACGACTGGCGCGTTCGGATTAAACGTACTTTTCTCAGCGATGGGGAATAGCCACTGAATATAGTCATGGGCACATTCCAATTCCTCAAAATCCCAGGCCCACACTTCCTGAATCTTGCGCCCCTCTAAATCTGTCTGCTCTCCCAAATAAAACGGGATCAGCATGGCGGTGAGCTGCTTTTCTGAGTTCATGAAAAAGTGCCTCGATAGCCCTATCTCTTGATTTTAATCGACCCTAATTTGAAGTCGTCATCCCAGGTTTAGACCCAACTCAGATCGTCACTCCTCACTCAAAAACTGCCGCTGTTGTAAGTGCAAAGCCCGGAACGAGGGTGGATTGAATCGGCTCTGCACCTTGATAAACGGTGTCTTCATACTGGCCATTGACCCATTGACACAGCATGATCTGTCGGGTTTCTGGATCAACAATCCAATATTCCGCAATGCCGCGCGCCGCGTATTCTGTATGTTTGTAGCGATAGTCGCGATCGCGGTTGACCTGTCCCGGACTCACCACCTCGACTGCGATCGCGGGCGGTGGCATGTCCCGCGTAATCGTGGCGCGCACGGTGCCCGACAGCGCCGCTTTTGACTCCGCAGTACGCACAAGCAAATCCGGAATCCGACAGGTAGCTCGCCGTCCCATCACTTCAACTTCGGTATCTTTGTAAGCTAAAAGCTGGACAGGGAAATGTTTAGCAAATTCAAACAGGAGCTTTCTCGCGATGTCGTTGTTGTCTTCAGACTCGGGTGGCATCTCAACCAGCACTCCATTCACCAATTCGTAGTGCTGATCAGGGTCATCGTCACGCGCCAGATACGCCGCAAAAGTTAAATAGCTAGATTGAGTAGAAACGGCTTGACTCATCAACACCAACCTCGCGCACTGAGGAACCTGCCCCTAATTTTAACGGGAATGGTCTGAGAGGCATTGCCGGTTGGAAAAGTCTCGATTACATCCACTGGCAAAGGGTGCATGCAGACGGTACGATCGCCGCCTGGTAGCATTTGGGTCAACCTTGGCGATGTGCGATCGCCCTTCCCCATTACTGACGATTACTCCCCTGCCTTGATGAATGTCATGACTGCTCCGACGCTTCACCCCAGAACCTACGCCATCCTCGGCACCGGCGCGATTGGTGGCTATTACGGCGCTTGCCTGCAACGCTCAGGGCAAGACGTCCACTATCTGCTGCATCGCGACTATAACTGGGTGCAGCAAAATGGGCTAAAAGTGGATTCGGTGGCAGGTGACTTTGTGCTGCAAAAGGTGCAGGCCTATCGCCACGCAACGACGATGCCCGTAGCTGATGTGGTCATCATCGCTCTCAAAACCACCCAAAACGCGACGTTATTGCCCCAGCTCTTGCCGCCGCTGCTCGGCCCCCAGACCGTTATCCTGACCTTGCAAAATGGGCTCGACATCGAAGCCGACATTGCCGCGATCGCCCCTCAACAAACCTTGGTAGGCGGTCTATGCTTCATCTGCTCTAACAAACTCGGCCCCGGCCACGTTCACCATTTAGACTACGGCAGCATTTTGCTGGGACTCTACGACAGCGCCCAGCAGCCAGTGGCCATATCGGCAGACCTGCAGGCGATCGCCCAGGATTTTGAACAGGCGGGCATCGCGGTGGAGGTGACCGCCGATCTCTACCTGGCCCGCTGGCGCAAACTGGTGTGGAACGTGCCCTTCAACAGTTTGTCGGTGATTCTCAACGCCACTACCGACGCCATGATGGCCGACCCTCATGCTCGACAACTCGCCGCTGACCTCATGCAAGAAGTCGTCGCCGCCGCTCAAGGCTGTGTGACAGCCGCTCAAGGGGCCACTCCGCCGCTTGACTGTACGCTGCCGCCGGAGCTAATCGCCACTATGCTGGCCCACACGGCTCAAATGAAGCCCTATCGCACCAGCATGAAAATCGATTTTGATGAAGGCCGCCCGTTAGAAGTCGAAGCCATCGTCGGCAATCCTCTACGAGCGGCCCAACGAGCCGCGATCGCTACTCCCAAAATCGAAATGCTCTATCACCAGCTCAAAATGCTCGACACCCGCAACCAATCTCTCTCCTGCGTCCCATAGACGCAGCGTGTACGGGCGAGGCATTCTCGTCAGAGGTTTCAGATTGCCAAAACATTACTGCGAGAATGCCTCGCCCCGCCTGTCTATCGCCCCCCTAACTCCGCACTCTCTACTCCCCATCCCCATCCACAAGCCAGAAGAATTGCTGAGATAAGCAAACCTTTGCCGCGATCGCCCACAAGATATGGGATAACGATAGATACACTGCAGACATCCGTGCAGATTCTGGCTGATAGGAACAGAAATCATGAAAAAGCTGATTGAGGGCATCCGAGAATTTCAAAGCAGCTATGTGCCTTCTAATCGCGCCTTGATGGAAGAGTTGAGCCACGGCCAGCACCCCCGAGTCTTGTTCGTCGGCTGTTCTGACTCGCGGGTTGATCCTTCCATCATCACCCAGTCTGACATTGGCGATCTCTTCGTCATTCGCAACGCGGGCAACATTATTCCCCCTTACGAAGCGACCAACGGCGGCGAGGGCGCCACGATTGAATACGCCGTGGAAGCGCTCGGTATCAAGCAGGTGATTATCTGCGGTCACAGCAAATGCGGTGCGATGAAGGGGCTGCTGCAAATTGGTGACCTCGAAGAAAAGATGCCGCTTGTGTATAGCTGGTTGCGTCACACCGAAGCGACTCGTCGATTAGTGCAAGACAATTACGAACACCTCAATAAGTCAGACATGCTCGATGTGCTGGTTGCCGAGAACGTGTTGACCCAAATCGAAAATTTGCGCACCTATCCGGTGATTCGCTCCAAGCTGTTTCGCGGCGATCTCTCAATTCACGCCTGGATTTATGAGATCGAGACGGGCAACGTGTTGGCCTACGATGCCGAACAGCATGCTTTCGTTCCCCCCCATAGCAAAATTGATGGTGTGGTAAGTACCAAGACCTATCACGCGGCCTCCCCGAACCATCTGCCTGGCACCGATCGCCTCTCGCGCGAACAGTCAGAACGCATTTATCGCGGTTCAGCCAAAGCTGCCTACTAAGATGGCCGCACATAATTCTCTACAGTTGGTGGTAGCGGCCATTTCGCCTGGCAGAATATATTAGGTGTGCCTGGGGCTGTAGCTCAGCTGGATAGAGCAACCGCCTCCTAAGTGGTAGGTCGCGCGTTCGAATCGCGCCAGCCCCGTTCTTTCCCATTCGGTAAAACCTTGATCAATATCAGTAGGGTGCTGTCAGCGGAGCATGATGCACCGTTTATCCAGCGTGTTTACCATCAGAGACTATGGGAATCGCTTAAAAATATCGTTCCGATCGCCAGGTTCGACCCGGCAAAACTCTGAAGATCTCTTTTCTATCTTTGGACTGTTAGTTAGCAAAGGGCAGCACCAGCAACGTATTGCCGCGACGCCCCAACACAGTAACCGACATACCTGGCAAAAGATGGCAGGCCTCGTCTGGTTCGTAGAGCCTAGCCTTCCAGCTAACGCCCATAACTTTGACCCGGCCCGACAGATGGGCCGTAATGCCGCGCTCGACAATGCCCGTTAGGGGCTGCTCAAAGAATTCGACTGGGATTTGTTCAAGGATATACATCACTCATCTCCAGGTTTAGGCGGGACGCATCAGCAATTCGAGATGCCACAAAGTTGCTGAGACTGATTGGTGGTCGGCATCGGGGGCAACCTCTTCTCGCTGCGGTTGGGGTTGGTAGCCTTGCCAACGAAGTGGACTGGGAGTAAGCAGGTTTGGGAAGTCGCGAGATAAGTAAAGCATTGATATTCAGACCTGGAGGAAAGAACGAATAATCGTGAGGCGGTGGGGGTTTACGATCGCAGCGATTCGGTAATGACGGCGATCGCGCCCAAGCAGAACACCAATACCAGTGCCCGCAGCGCAAATTTTTCCAGCAGCAAAATCATGAGGCTAGAGAGCACCCCGAGACCGAGAACGGTGGACACGACATAGGTCACGGTGCAACTGGCCAAGCCCAGCAAAAAGTATTTCAGGGTTTTGGTGGCCAGTTTTAATAGCCAACTGTGGGAATGCTGTTGTCTCATTAGGGTTGTCGCCCCCTGAGCGAATATTGGTAGCGTTTCGTCAAATGTGGATGCTGGGTTAGGGCAGCACCAGCACTGCCCCCGAACGACTCAGAACTAGAGATTTTGCAAGGCGTTGCCGTGGAGATAGGCGACTCCGCCATCGCTGGGGACAACCATCCATTGGTTGCAGCCCATATCCCAGACTTCACCCATGACGGTGACCTGTGCGCCCACCGCTAACTCAGTAATGACAGGCCCTTCAAAGCCATAGCCTGCCCGCAGCGGCGTCTCTGTGATGACCACTGCCTGATGATACTGATGCGGGTCGAGGGGCACTGTTTCGCCAATGCGGAAACCCTCGGCCCACCACATTCCTGGGCAGATATCGGTCACCCACGGAGCGGGAGGCACTTTGGCAGTGGCCATTGGCGTCATTGATGTGCTTATCGAAGCGATCGCGGCGCAAACCCCTAATCCCAGAATGGTTGTTTTCAACATGGCTGGCTTCCTGAATTCAACATGAGGCCAGTATCGGCATCCTGCTCAGTTCGGTCGAGGAAACTTGGGTGGCTTAAAGGAAAGTTGATGGGAACTTTAGCCGAACTCGCTAGCCGTCCTAGTGACAAGCATTTCAGGGAGTGGGCACTCAACAGAAAGATCGAATAGCATCGAGGCAAGATCGGGAACTTTCCCTTAAATTGCCGATTTGCCCTAAGTCGTCATCTGCCCCCCAAAACATGAGCAAGCGTCAACGCGGTGTTGTTCTGACCGATCGCGGTCAAAAGCGATTAGAAGCCGCGATCGCAGCGGCTCAAGAGGCAGAGAAATTCGGCAAGCGCTTCACCCAAGCGGAACTCTCGGAACGGGCAAACCTCAGCATTAGAACCATCCGGAAAATTCGCGAGGGTAGCGTTCCTGTAGATGAGAGTTCCGTCAAAACCTTATTCAACGTGTTTGGTTTGGCACTAGAAACGGCTGACTATGGACAGCCTGAATCGACTCCTCAGGAACCGGAGCCTCAACTCGCAACCTTAGTTCAGCGCGTTACGGCCAAAATTGACTGGGGCGAAAAGCCTGATACCGCTTTGTTCTTTGGGCGCACGGAGGAACTGGAAACGCTCAGTCACTGGGTGATGGCGGAGCAGTGCCGCGTGGTGACGCTGCTCGGCATGGGGGGCATTGGCAAAACCTCGCTGGCGGCCAAACTGGCAGATCAGATTTACAACCAGTTTGACTACGTCATCTGGCGCAGTTTGCGAGAAGCGCCGCCGCTGGATGAAATTTTGGTGCGGTTGATTCAGTTTCTCTCCGATCAGCAGGAAACGGAAATCAACCTGCCGACCCGCCTGGGTGAACGCCTCATTCGCTTGCTGCATTACCTGCGGGAGCACCGCTGCCTGCTGGTGTTGGATAACCTGGAATCGATTTTGCAGGCAGAATCGACCGGGCAGTTCCGCGATGGCTATGAGGGCTATGGCGAACTGATTCAGCACATTGGCAGTACGGAGCATCAAAGCTGTCTGTTGCTCACCAGTCGAGAATGTCCCCGTGAACTAGCGCCGATGGCGGGCGATCGCTTGCCGGTGCGGTTGTGGTCGGTCACCGGCATCGACGACGCCGCCGGACGCGAAATCCTGAAGACTAAAGGGCTCGACCTGAAGGATACGGCAGGCCAGAGCCAGAAACTGATTGATCGCTATAGCGGCAATCCCCAGGCCCTCCATCTCGTCGCAACGGCCATTCAGCGGGAGTTTTTGGGCGATGTCGATGACTTTTTAGAAGAGGAAGGGGCCGCCGTTGAGGATGTCCGCACTCTGCTCGACCAACACCTGAATCGACTGGCACCTTTGGAGCGGTCTATCTTGTTTTGGCTGGCGATTAACCGTGAACCGGTGGAGCTGGATGAGTTGATGGAAGATCTGTTGCCGCCGGTGACGAAGCGAGAAGTGCGGAGTGCATTGAGGGGACTGAGTGATCGCTACCTGATTGAGACAGTCGGCAAGCAGTTCACCCTGCAAAACGTGATTATGGAATTCGTTACAGATCGATTCGTTGAACAGGTTGGTCAAGAGTTGGGAACTTTTCACTTTGATTTATTTCACACCCATGCTCTGATTAAAGCCACCGCCAAGGACTACATACGCGAAACTCAAGTAAGGCTTATATTAAAACCCATAACAACGTACTTCAATGAACTGGATGATAAAGTTTTCAGGTCTTTAGAAGCTATTCGAAAAAACTCAACATTGCTGAATGGTTATGCCCCTGGAAGCATTCTCAATCTTCTATGTCAAAGACAGGTTAAAGTTGATTGCATTGATTTCTCTGGCCTCACTCTTCGGCAAGTTTATCTTAGGAATAAAAAATTAGATGCTATCAACTTAAAAGATGTCCTTTTTGTGAAACCCTGCCTAACACAGACCTTTGGCAACATTAACGCGATTGCTTTTAATGGCAACGGAGAACTGCTAGCAGTTGGTGATAGTAACAGCGAAATACAGTTGTGGAAGACCAAAGACAGTCAGCACTTTGCGACTCTTCAAGGACATACAAACTGGATTCTCTCAGTTGCCTTTAGCCATAACAACGATTTTTTGGCGAGTGCTAGCAGGGATAAATCCGTTAGACTTTGGAATGTTCAGGGAAAGTACTCGTGTGATATTTTAGCAGAATATGATGATTGGGTAGGATCAGTAGACATTAGTCCAGATAATCGTTATCTAATTTGCGCAAGCCTTGGAAGCAAGAAAATTGAGCTTTGGGATATTCAAAAACGATGCCGTATCTATGAATTCTCAGGACATGCTAGAGAGGTTCGATCACTAGCTTTTAGTCCTTGTGGATATATGTTCGCGAGTGGTGGCGGAGATGATACTGTGCGTGTGTGGGATATTCAACAAAAGCAGTGCATTTATACTTTTTCAGGGCATACACAACGAGTAAATTCAGTGACCTTCAGCCCAAATGGATATTTTTTAGCTAGTGGTGCTAATGATAACACAGTAAGAATATGGGATATTTGGAAGGAAAGATGTCTCTACGTATTTGAGGACCATACTGATAGTTTATATTCGGTAGCCTTCAGTCCTGACAGCAATTTAGTGGCAAGTGGAGGTTGGGATAAAAAGATTCGGGTTTGGAGTATTCAAGAAGGTAGATGTCAGTATATATTCACGGGTCATACTAAAGTGATTTCAGCAATAGCGTTTAGCCCAGATCAAAAAAGGCTCGCTAGTGGAAGCACTGACAATACAGTTCGGATTTGGGATCTCAATCAAAGGCAATGTGTCAACACATTTTCAGGCTATACCAATAGAGTTTTATCTGTTGTTTTTAGTCCTGATGGGAACTACCTTTTCAGTGGAAGTGAAGATGGTATTGCCAGAATGTGGGATGTTCAACAGAGAAAATGTTGCCATGAGTTTAGCGGACAAGTTGGATGGATTCGAACAGTTGCCATAAGTTCTGATGGAAAATTTCTGGCTAGCGGAAGTTCAGATGGCAGTGTCAGGATATGGAATGTCCAACAGAAAAAATGTTGCTACCGTGATGAAAGCAGCACTGGCCAAATCTTTCAAGTTGCCTTTAGTCCTGACAACAAGACAATAGCTATTGGAGATCACGATGAAATCAAACTCTGGAATTTTGAGAATAATCAGTACAATTATCTCCTAGATAGAAGTCGGCAAAGAAACAGTATTTGGTCATTAGTATTCAGTCCCTGTGGAAATTTTTTCGTTGGTAGCGGTAGTGGCCATGAAATCCATATTTGGAATGTTAAAGATAGGCGTTATACACATATTCCAACAATGCACGTTAGCGGAATCGATTCCGTGAATTTCAGTCCATGTGGACGTTTTATAGCGACTGGTGGTAGAGATTCGATAGTTCGTTTGTGGGATACTCATAGCTATCAATGCCTCCATGTTTTGGCAGGGCATGGTGATAGGGTTTGGTCTGTAACTTTTAGTCCTTGTGGACGTTTTTTGGCTAGCGGTAGTGAAGATATGACGATTCGTTTATGGGATATTCTCAAGCTCACTTGTGTACAAACTCTTCGTGACCATAGTAACTGGGTGCGATCACTAGCTTTTCAGCCTGAGGGGCAAACTCTTGCCAGCAGTAGTAACGATGGAAAAATTCGGCTGTGGGACATTTCAACTTGGAGTTGCTCAGCGATTTTACAAGTTCCTCGTCCTTATGAAGGTACTGACATAAGCAGAGTTCGGGGTCTAACGGAAGCGCAGCGGGCGTCAATGATTGCGTTGGGTGCAGTGGATCGCTCCTCGGAAAGCTCAGCAGCAGATGAGTTTGGCTCATCTACCCTCTCCTGAGTAAACGCTAAACTAATAGCCATATCAGCAGACCGTTCTAGTGCAGTCATGGCGCTCTCACTTCCGCTTGAGCTACAGCAATTTTCGACCCACACGCCAACCAATCAACAGTTCACCATTGGCGTTCGACACCGTAGCGATCGAAGACACCATCGGTGCTGATAATGGGGATTTTCTCCACTAAAGCTTGGGCACACAAAAGCCGGTCGAAAGGATCGCGATGATGAAAAGGCAACGTTGAAACCATGGATGCGTGGGCAACCGCGATCGGCAGTACGTTAAAACTGTTCATGGTGATTTGGTGTTCCATCCAGCTTTGAAACGCTTCAGGAATTTGATATTTGCCGAGGCTAACCTTAATCGCGATTTCCCAATAAGAAGCTGGACTAATCAAAATATCGTAGGCCGGATTTTGGATTAACTGCGACGCAGCTTGGCTCAGTTTCGGTGAGTCCAGTACAAACCATAGAAAAGCATGGGTGTCCAGCAAGAATCTCATGGCATATAGTCGGCAAAATCTTGCAGGTGCTCGTCATCCTCCTCCAGGATGATGAGCGAACCAATTGCACTGCCCGGTTTTCGTGATTGGCGGATGGCTCCAGGTTCAGCTACGAGCCGACCAATCACCTGCTCTCCGGCGACGATCTGTACCCCTTCACCCGGATTTAGATTCTCTAGGAGCTCTAGCAAATGTTGCTGCACCTGCTTGACAGTCACTTGGTTCATAACATTCCTGACAACGTGTTCACAGAATATCTTTAGCTGTGAGTTTCAAGTCTGAAAACGTGGGTGATTCGACTTCACTGTCGCGGGTGTAATCTGCGACCTCATACCACCCCTCCAGCAGCGTACACACCGTCATCATCTCCTTGAGCGGATCAGCGATCCAATACTCTAGAATATCTAGCACGCTATACTCTGCTCGCTTTGCCCGATAGTCTGTGCTTTTGGTAGACTCGCTGACCACCTCCACGACTAACAATGGCGGCGGCTCATTCAGACGGATCACGGCTTCCCGTGTTTGCAACGTTTCCCATTGTTCTAGCGTTAGCACTGTCAAGTCTGGAATCCGCACCGTATCCCAGGCTTCACCCCAAGGTGATTGCAGCCCCACTGTTCCCGATAGGGCAATCCAGGGTTGTTGCAGACACTCAATCTCATCATCAAAAATGCGCTCCAATCGTTTGATGATGGCGACCTGGCGTCCGGTGCCCAAACTCATCGGCCGCAGTTCCCCATTCACCAACTCGTAGCGCCCGTCACAGCCATCGTCATAGGCGAGATATTCGTCTAAGGTAAAGCGCTGAACTGCGATCGCCATAGAACATCCAAAGCAACGGTGCATTAATTTTAGTCGTTCGATGAAGAGCCGTGCCGTTGTCGCGACTTTGACAGTCAATGTGCAGGGCGATCGCTCCTAGCCCCCCTACTTAAAGCTTCACTTCGTCACGACTGCTAGCGATCGCCCCCTTCATCGCTGGCCCGCGATCGCACTTTTTTCCATTAGCCCTTGACCTTCAAGTAACTTGAAACTCTAGACTGCGGACAACAGCCGAGAGGGCATCAGAATGTTTCGGATTGGTGAGTTCTCCAAAATCGCCCAGGTGCCCGCTAGCCTGCTGCGCTACTACGACGAAATCGGCTTGTTTACCCCTATCCGTAGCGATGGGGAGACTGGCTACCGTTACTACAGCGTTCAGCAGCTAGCACAACTCAACCGCATTCTTGCCCTCAAAGACTTGGGGTTCTCACTCGATCAGGTTAAACACCTGATGGCCGATGCGGTCTCTCCCGAAGAAATTCGGGGCATGCTGGCGCTGAAAAAAGCCCAGATTGAGCAAACCCTTGAGTCAGAAGCAGTCCGCCTTCGGGCTGTGGAGTCGCGGCTGCAGTTGCTAGAGCGTAAAGGCGACTTTCAAGACGAAGATGTCGTGTTGAAAAGCCTACCCGCTCAATACTTCTTGGCTCAGCGGCATATCTGCCACGGTCTAGCCGATGGATTAGCCACCATCTCAGAAATGAGTCGGTTAGTCCCCCAGCGGGTTCCCGCTAAAGCCTTAGGGCGCTTTGTCTGTGTCATTCACAGCGAGCTGTTCGAAGACCAAGAATGGGATCTGGAGTTTGGCTTCGTACTCAACCAGGCTCTTGAGATCACGGTGCCCTTGTCCCGAGGTTTACCCATGACGGTCTGCGAACTTCCCCCAGTCAAAACTGCTGTCACTGCCGTCCGCTTTGGCGGCCCCGAAAAAGGGCCCCATGCCTATGGCGCGATTGGCACCTGGGCCGAAACGCATCAATACAAATTCCAGGGGCCGGGGCGGGAGGTGTTTATCGTCCCCCCCAAAGCCGGCCACGAATCAGAAATGGTGGTGGAAATTCAGTTTCCGGTGGTGGCCGTGCCTCGCTAATTCTGCGGGCAGCCGCTGACGTTTACCCACCCACTGATGACAGCATCAGCCTCAGACAAATCGCTGCAGCGATCGGTCACAGAGCTTGCTGTCCAGAGTTTGTTGACCCTGACCTCTATCCACAATTTGGAGATTACGACCATGCCAACGATCAAATTGACTGTGCCCCAAGGGGCTTGGACCAAAGACGAAAAAGCCAAGATTGTCGATCGCTTTACGACTGCCCTGAATGACGTAGCCCAAGAATCGGGCAAGGGCGATATCAAACAGTTTATTGGGGTGCAAATTCAAGAAACCGCTGAAGGAGGCTATGCCATCGGCGGGCAAGTTTTTGGGTAGATATTTTCCCCAATGCTGATTAATCAAGTCTGATTTTAGAGGGTCGTAAAACACAGTTATCTGCCCTCTATTCCTTCCGTATCGGCATGAATTGACGGAGAGCATTCCACTTTTTCAGATATCCCAAAATGCTGGACGGCAGCATCAGGGTTTCGGACGACTCTTACAATGCTTTTACAAAAGTGGGATGCTCCTGAATTGACGTTTCTAAGGAGACTATTATGACTGTCGAACTTTGGGCTTTGTTGGGCGTAACCACAATCCTATGGTTAGCCATCTTTGCCCAGCAAATCCAGCTCGATCTGGCGGGCGGGGCTCAATATGCCTTATCGAACCGGGAACAAGATCACAATTTCAAGGGAGCGACAGCACTGTCAGGTCGCCTGACGCGCAATGTCCGCAACCATGTTGAGGGCCTCTCCCTATTTACCCCTCTTGTGCTGATTTCTGTCGCTACGAATATCTCAAACCCTTGGACGCGATATGCAGCGATCGCCTTCTGCGCCATGCGCGCGCTGCATTTTGTCTTTTATATAGCCGGTATTACCCCGTTCCGCAGTTTTGCTTGGGGAATCGGTTTCTTTATCGCCATTGGCAGCTTTGTTTTCGGTTTGACCACTGGCTAAACAAGCCCCACGAATAGCTTTGTTTTCTCGCGAAAACGGTTGTTCATTATCATTGACGAGGCAACACCATGCAAATTAAACAACAAGTCACCATCAACGCATCTGCTGATAAAGTCTGGGAAATTGTCGGATCTCAATACGGGCAAGTCTCTGACTGGATCAGCGCTGTACATTTCTCTGAAGAAAGCAAGAGTGCTGGCGCTCCCCATCACGCCCCCATTTCGGGTCGAGTTTGTGAAACGGATCTCGGCCCGTTTAAAGAAACCGTCACTCGTTATGACGCCGGGAATCGCAGCCTGGCTTACACCGCTCAAGGCGACAAGATGCCCTTCTTTATCAAACAGATGAGCAATGCCTGGCAGATCACCCCCCTTGACAACCACAGTGCCAAGGTTGAGATGTGTCTGGAGGTATCGATTCTGCCCGTATTCAATTTAGTGATGGGGCCAATAATGCGCCTGCAGATGGGCGGCATTCTCAAAAATGCTGTGGAAGAGTTGAAGTACTACGCTGAGACAGGGATGCCTCATCCTCGCAAGCTAGAAGCTCAGCGGAACTATGAACTGAAAGCCGCCTGACTGCTTTTCCACTACGGTTTGATCCTGGGGTGATTGTCCCCTGTCGGCCACAATCCTGGGGGTTCTGATGATTTGGCATCCTCCAGAATTGTGGCTTAAAACCCGTTAAGTCCGGCAGAAAGGGAGATGAGACCGGGTGCAAGACAGCCAGCACAGGCTCGCAATCACTCATCTCTCTGAGCACCGGGTTAATACCGGATTTGTAGGGTCACGGTGGCCTGCACCGTCTGTTCGCCGCCGATCACCGGGGTAGAGACATCCGCCTGAGCCACCGAAAACTCCGCCCGTTGCGGCAAATTAATCGGAATCGGGGCGGATGCGCCGTTGATTTGAATGCTGATAATTTCTTGCGGTCCCAGGTCGAGCGCACTCAGCACCGTATTCGCTTGCGCTTGGGCATCAGCCGTGGCGTCGCGCAGTGCCTGTTGCCGAGCCGCCGCGATCGCGTCATCCTCGGCGATAAAGCTAAGGCTGATAATTTCATTGGCCCCAGCATTCACTGCGTCATCCAGCAGGGTCCCGACAGCTTCTGTCGGCATTTCAAAGCTGACGGTGTTGCTGCCGCTGTAGCCAATAATTTCAGCCTGGCCATTGTCGTAGTTGTATTGAGGATTGAGCCGCACCCCCGTGGTTTCGAGCTGGTCGACTTGGCGCGATCGCAGCAGCTCCACCACTGCTGTCGATCGCTGGGCAATGGCTTCCTGCACTGTAGTGGCATCGCGACCTTGTTGCTCAACCCCCAGCACCACTAGCGCCTTGGTGGTTTGCACTGATTCTTGTCCTTGGCCAGTGACGGTCAGAGTGCGTAGGGTCGCCTCCTGCGCTACTGCCAAAGGGGTGAATCCTGGCATCATCACCACCAGTCCTGCAGTGAGGGCAGCTGAGGCCAGCACTGCCGCGACGAAGCGTTGGGGAAAAGGGCGTTTTACGGGTTTCATATCCTCACAACCTGTTGAGCTTAATAGGCTCATTTAATGTGTCACAGCGCGATCGGTCTCCCGCCACGGTTACCAAATTCGTAACTTAACCGGTCGTCACCTGGCATTTGAAGGGGTTGCAAGCACTGAGTTCAATCCAGCCCTTCGGCCCCCAATTCTGCTAATCCTGTAGGGGTTGCCCAAAAAGCTTATGCTGCTTAGCTTGGAACCTCCTTGATAACCATTGGTGGTGGCGCTTTTCGGTTGGCTACAGTCCTGTAGACCACCTGTCGGGTAGGCTTCCAGCCTGCCGCCCTCACCCGTCGGGGTCAAGGCGGCTGAACCGCATGGCTCAGCCGCCTTGAACGGCCAGGATGGCCGTCAAACAAGATAGTCCAAAACCCCCACAGAATTAGCCAATTCTGGGGGCACCGGATTTCTCAAAGTCCCCCAGAATATAGCCCTCTGGGCATTCAAGAAAGGGGGATTCAGGGGGCGAGATCACCGGTGACTCGGATAGATCCATACTTCGATTCAGCCACGCCCAAGTGGTGAGTTGACCTGGCGGCATTGGCGGTAACTCAATCAATCTAAAAGCTCTGAATCATCGAGCCCTGAAGCCTTTATGGGTCGATGAGACAGTGGGGAAATCGGGCGAGACTAATCGCCGACCATTCAAAATCGCGATCGCCCACCAAAAGAACAAAGCCAAAGCAATCGGCAGGACAAATCTCGATCCTCTTAATCCATTTTTAACCACTAAAAATACAACTATTTTTGATATGAAAACACGGAAATTTGTCTATACAAAGCAATAGGGCGAAGCGTCATCAAGCACATCATGCGAGACAGAAAATTCGCTGGGTTCCGAAGCTTTTTACCGTTATTTGTATTCTATAAAACATCGAAATATCAGTAATTTTATCTGTCCGCATGAATTTTAAAGCCGTAGTAAAGATCACTACTAATTCGGTTGCCTCTACGTGGATATCACCATAGATTTCCACACAGCGGTGGTTCCGTTTTCTGTGATGCGATTGGCCTTCAAGTGCTTGGCTAGCTTGGAGATCATGCTCTCAGTACAGGAGCCTCGCTAATGTTGTAAACAGTAATTCAAGATAATGAATACCAAAATACTTGCATTGATGGGCGGGACAGTTGTAACAGGAATGGCAATCGCGCCTGCTGCCGAAGCAGCAACGATTAAGTTTGATTTTTTTTACTGGCTATGGTGGCGCAGGCGGCATCGTCACTGGCATGTTTGAGACGGATGAAGCGAGCATCGAAGACAGATTGGTTGACGAGAGTGAACTGCTTGCCTGGACATTTAGCTTTAACGGATTGCCGGGTGTCGATGCTTTTGATATTTCCTCTGATGATGCTAATGTGAGCGTTGACTTTTTCGAGGGTTTTCAGGTTTCTTCTATTGCTCCCATTGATCAAGGGGTCGATTTTACGAGCTTTGGGCCAATATTTCCTGAACTAGGACTGTTTGAAGGGGATGCCGGATCGATTGACCTTGAATTCGGCTTTGTTTTTAGCAATGCCAACTTATACCAATTCAATTTGAGGATGCCCTTAATACAGCATTCGTGATGAAGTCCC
>CALCCA010000062.1 GCA_937899725.1 uncultured Halomicronema sp. | reverse complement strand
ATCTCAACCAGCAACTTGATTATTTTTCATCCCCCAGCGGATGACGTGCTCCCGACCTTTACGGCTATCCGGTTGATGGGTGTCGCGGTGATTCTCACCAGCGTTCTAATCGGCCAGCAAGCGACCTTATTTAACGAATAAGCCCGCACGCTGCAATCTAAAATTCCCTATGGAGTTCTGCCATGCAATTTATCAATCCGACCGAACTCAATGATCCCAGCAGCTACGGCTTCACCAACATCGTGACCGTTCCGTCAGGAGTCAAACTGGCTTACATTGCCGGACAGGGCTCTGGTACGACCGACGATGGCAGCTATCCCGAAAGTTTTTCTGAGCAAGTTGACCGGGCGTTCGCTAATCTAAGGACGGCGCTGACCGCGATCGGCGCCTCCCCCGAAACCGTGGTCAAAATCACCGTGCTGTCAGTCGACCATACCGATGACAAACTGCGCATAATTTCTGCAGCCCGTAATGCTTTCTGGCCTGCTCAGAAACCCGCCAGCATGCTGATTCCAGTGCCGCGACTCGCGACCAGCGGCATGCTGTTTGAGATTGATGCGGTTGCCGTTATAGCCAATCAGTGAGGACTCTAAAAAGATGTCATTACCTGGTGTGCTGATGCCTGGCGAGGGTGAGTTTGTGATGATGGGAAACAGCAGTTGCATCTTCAAAGTAACTGGCCAAGAGACGGACGGTCACTTCGGTATTTTTGAATTCACGCTGAATCCAGCAACTCCAGCCTTCAATCCTCACATCCACAAGCAAATGGTCGAAATCTTCTATGTGCTGGAGGGCGAAATCGAGCTATTCATTGATGGGGAAACGGTTACAGCTCCCCCCGGCACCTGTGCAACGGTGCCGCAAAACACGCCTCACGCGTTTGCCAATCCCAGCTCAGAACCGGCCAAAATGCTGATCATGTTTTGTCCTGAGATTTCGCGTCGGCAATACTTTGAAGGCTTATCTGAACTCACCAAAGATGGCCGTCAGCCAAGTCGCGAAGACATCCAAGCGCTGGCTCGACAGTTTGACCAATATCCAGCACCTTAGTGGGTGAGGGTGGTGAGTGAACGAAAGCGTCAGGAAATCGGCGAAGTTATCCACAAGCTAACGTTCAATATCCCTTACCCTTCGACTAATCCCCCCTCTGCCCCCTCTACCTTGATCGATCTATCGACTACTTAAAACCATGATGACTCCAGACCAGATTCTTGATCGCCTCAACTGGCGCTATGCCACGAAAAAATTTGATCCCCACCAGAAAATTGCTGATGATGTCTGGCAGGCGCTTGAACAGAGCTTGGTGCTATCGCCCTCCTCTTTTGGTCAGCAGCCCTGGAAGTTTTTTATCATCCGCAGTCCGGCCGTTCGTCAACAGCTTCAGGAACAGGCTTGGGGGCAGTCGCAGGTGGTGGATGCTTCGCACTTTGTAGTCCTCGCGATTAAAACCGGGGTTAACAACGAAGATGTTGATCGCTATATCGATCGCGTCGCTGAGGTTCGTAAGACTTCCAAAGATTCGCTGGCAGGATTGGAAAACGCAATCAAAGGCTTCCTGAAAGATCATCCCTTCTCGCAGCAAATTGATACTTGGTCAACGAAGCAGGTCTACCTCGCCCTCGGGTTTTTCTTATACAGCGCGGCGCTTTTGGGTATTGATGCTTGCCCCATGGAGGGCTTCATACCGGACAAAGTTGATGAAGTTCTGGGGCTCCCAGCGCAGGGATATTCTGCTGTGGTGCTATGTGCTGCCGGCTATCGCTCTGAAGCGGATCGGTCGGCGAGTGCGGCCAAGGTTCGCTATGCAACTGAAGCGGTTGTGCAATATGTCGATTAGCAGTGGTCATGATCTCTCTGCTGATCGGGTCGCGATCGCCGGTTTGCCGGTCAGCCTGCCGCGATCGATATCGTTCTCAGCCTTACGTTGGGGGCTATGTTAAGTCAGGGCATTGACGGCTCGGTGGCCCTTTTTTCTGCTTTAGGGGCAGGGAACACGCTGTTTAGACTGCCCTGAGGTAATTGTGGCTTTGACCTGCCAGTGGTCGCAGAGAAAGCCATGGATTAAGGTCGCTTGAGGGTTTTAGTGATATGAGAGACCCGTATGTAAGCTCATGGAGTTCTCCCTATCGCCCAAAAACTGATTAAACAATGGCCCGGCGATCGCCGGGTAGCCGGGAAACTCCTGAGCGAGTTGAAATCACCCGCTGCCACGTTCAACACTTATCCACGGCTGAAAACAGTTGCTTTTCAGAGTACCGCTTTCAACTGTCCGGCCACGCGTAGCGCATTGGCAACAATGGTCAATGTAGGGTTCATGGCTCCCATTGAGGGCAAAAAGCTCGCATCCACCACGTAGAGATTCTCCACATCATGGGTGCGGCAGTTCACATCAAGCACGCTGGTTTGGGGATCAGTGCCAAAACGACAGGTACCGACCTGATGCCAAAACACCGAGAGATCCATCCGCTGATGCCAGAACAGATAAAAGTCCAGTTCCTTCAGGTGCTGTTCGAGCAGGCTGATCAGCTCCATGTGGGGCTTGAGATTGTTGGGGGTGAAGTGAACCTGGATTTTGCCATCATGGGTGAGTTCTACGCGGTTGTCGGCACGGGGTAAATCTTCTGTGGTGACCCACCAATCGACCGAGTGTTTCGACAAATATTCTAGCCATGCTTGGGTCATATCGGTGGGAGCCATTTGTTTGAGGCGCTGCCATTTGGCTTTGCCAGTGAGCTGAATTTGCCCGAGGGGATAGTCCTGAGACGGCCCGTTGAAATAATAGTCGTGGATGCCCAAGGTTTTTTGGAACACTGTGGAATTCACTGCGGGGGCGATCGCAATCAAGGCTGAATGGTTGTGCTTCATC
This sequence comes from uncultured Halomicronema sp., assembly GCA_937899725.1. Classification (GTDB taxonomy): domain Bacteria; phylum Cyanobacteriota; class Cyanobacteriia; order Phormidesmidales; family Phormidesmidaceae; genus Halomicronema. The sequence goes on along the minus strand of CALCCA010000062.1, from coordinate 1,667 downwards.
AGGTTGCGGCCCACTTGGTCAGAGCGGTTAGCTAACCCGTGAGGATGCTGCGCGTTGGCCGACTTGAGCAACAGGGCGGCAGAGTTGATCGCCCCACAGGCAACTACGACCACCTGAGCGGACAATGTGCTGAGGCCCCGATCAGTGGCAATTTCGACCCGATCAATGTGGCGACCGTCAGCGGTGGTGAGCAAGCGCGTGACTTGGGTATTGGTGAGCAGGGTGACGTTGTCGTGCTGCACCGCCGGATCGACACAGGCGGTTTGGGCATCAAGCTTGGCATTCAACAGGCAGGGATAGGGGTCACAGGTGTCGCAGCGAATGCAGGCACTTTGATGGGGCTGCTCAACGTTGCGATCGACCGCCAGCGTGAGATGGACGGGATTGAGGCCCTGTGCGGCGAGGCGATTGCTCACCGCCTGAATGCGAGGTTCGTGGGGCAAGGCCGGAAAGGGATAGTCAGCAGACATGGGCGGCTCAGTCGGGTCTTCGCCTTGCTGGCCGTGAATTTTGAACAGGCTCTCGGCCTGGGTGTAGTAAGTCTCAAACTCGTCGTAGGTTAGGGGCCAGCCGGGGGACACGCCATCGACATGGTGCAAGTCCTCAAAATCTTCTGCTCGCATGCGCTGCAGTGCCGCCCCGTAAAACTTGGTGTTGCCCCCCACCAGGTAATAGGCCTGCGGGTCAAAGGGGCGGGATTGGGCATCTAGCCACTGTTCAGGCGCTTGGTAACGACCCTGCAAAAAGATTTCGTCAGCATCCCAATTTTCCTTTTCACGGGGCAAGTAGCCGCCTCGCTCAATCAGCAGAATGCGTTTGCCGGTGTTGGCTAAGGCATAGGCGAGGGTGCCGCCACCGGCCCCAGCGCCGATGATGATGATGTCGTAATCCATAGGTCGATTGTGAGGGCAAATTTTAGAGGCAAGGCAGCGAGATATTAGACATAACGCCAATGTCCCGCTGCCTGTTCGATGTGGTCGGGGGGCGACTGCTGAGGACAGATCAAAGTCGTTGATAGTTGCCTCAAGCAGGTGTCTTATCTTTTGCCCATCAGACTTGAGTCGCTTCCGCAGCGTTGCTCCGGCGCTAAGCCTGACGGCCTTCCACTACGCCGGAGGCGGCGAGCCAGGCCCGAATGCCACCTTCTAAAACGGCAACCTTTTCATACCCCGCCTGGTCGAGCCGAGAGGCCGCGTTGATCGCTGCGCCTGCTTCATCGGCATAAACATAAATGTCGCGGTTAGGCTCCAAGGTTTGCTGCACGCGCTTGACCAACTCGTCGGCGGTACAGTGAATCGCCCCTTGAATCCGCTTATCGTTGAAGCTTTCGCGATCGCGAACGTCGATAATTGTGAAGGCGGGCTCACCCCAATCTAAACGAGCCTTCAGATCTGATGCTGAGGTCTGCCGCTCGAAGGTCAGCGGCGCTGGCGACACCTCAGCCACAATCTCTTGGGTGGCGTCAATAGCGTTAATAATCTCAGACATACAAATGATTTTCCTCTCGGCAAAAATATCTATCCGAATCTTAGGAAACTATTAAGCTGCGTAACATCTTTCTGCAGAAGTAGAACGCCAGAGTTGCTGGAATTGTTGGGTAGAGATTGAGGCACGACTAGTACTCCCTGGCGGGAATACCCCTACCATTTTTTAGACCTTCAAAGCCT
>CALCCA010000061.1 GCA_937899725.1 uncultured Halomicronema sp. | reverse complement strand
AGTCGTTGACCAAGCCTTCATTGACTGACCAGATCTATCCGCGGATTGCTATATCACAATCCGTATGAGCCGATCGCTCATGCCGGCGATCGCACTTTTGACTCACCGGAAGTTCGATCAATCATCTAGATTCGGTGCATCGCTGCGTAGATGACACCCGACGATGTTCATGGTTTGGACTGGCGCGTTCGCATCGGGAGCCACTAGCTCTGAGAATGCAGCTTGCCGGAGGGTGGGTCAGCACCCCAAAGATCGCTCGAAACTCTTAACCAGGAGTTATCCGACCCACCGCCCCCAACCGACCTGTGGTTACACTTTTTTCATGTTTGGAGCGTCGCGATCGCGTGATGAGCCCTTGCCTTTCAAACAACCTGGTTCGGTGCATCGCTGCGCGGATGCACCCTACGGTTTTCATAGTTTCTGGTCTGATGGCGTCCTAGTTTTCGTTGACGGGGAAACGGTTCATCCAGTCGCCCGCCTGGCGAGCGTTAGAGCGCAGTTGGTCAGAGATGTGAGGCACGTGGGGAATCTGGGACAGAAAATCGAGGGTGCGCCGCAGTACTCGCACGATGTCGCCTTCATCCAAGCTGGTATTGCTGCAGAGTTCCGTCCAGTCGCTGCGATCGCCCGTTTTGTTGCTGCTGCCAAAGCCAATCGGATCAGCGGTTTCAGACGTTTTGCCCATTTCGACCCAGCGCTCGACCAAGCCAATCAGGTCATATTCCAGCCAGATCGGAAACATGATGTCTTGACGGCGCTGCTGCTGAAACAGTTCGCGGCGCAGCTGACGTAAATCACTCAGGGCAATATCGACCGGTGACGAATGGTCGTAATCGACCCAGGTATCGGGGCGAGTGCTTTCGGTGACAAGGGCGGCGCAGGCGGCGGCGAGTTGCGGTGGGGTCAGCCGATCAAACTTGCCCGAGGCGAGGGCCTGCCCCAACCAGATCTCGTTGTCGCCCCGAATGGCGGCGGCGGTTTCGCCCAGTGGGGTGGGTTTGCCGTCTGCGACACAGCCAAAATGTTCGAGCACGGCCATGATGCTGACAAACTCTTGCCAGTAGCGATCGCTGGAGTTCGCCAGCGACAGTTGACGGTCCCGCAGCTCGTCCTCTAAGCGCTGAATGCGCCGGAACTGCTTCAGCATTTTCTTGGGATTGCCGTAATCGCGAGCGGGGTGATTATCGATCAGCGCTTCGACTGAGCGGGTGCGTTCAAGCTGATCTTTGACTTCGGGGGCAATTTCTTCCAGCGGTGGCGGCTGCGGAATTTGGATCGCTGTTGCTGCCGTCAGATCCGTGCCTTTGCGATGCTGCCCAGGTTTGTGGGGCATGTCGGCAGGCGGCACCAGATGATCCACATCCGCAATGCGGGTATATTCGGCATGGAGCCCGACCACATCACCGGTGGAAACGACATACCAGCGGTTGTCGCGGGTTAAGCAAATCAGATAGGGAAACTGGCCCGAGCCCGGTACTTTGCTCACCAATACGGCGGGCAAAGGGGCGGCCACCGGCACATGCTTGCCTTTGAGGGAGAGGGTTGTGCCCGCGATCGCAAAAGCCAGGGCTGGCCCCATGTCACCCTGCAAGACCTCCGCTGCCTGCTGCTGCAAGGTTTTGAGCAGGCGCTTTTCTTCGCGTAGGCGCTCCCGCAGCTTTTCGTAATCGGCGAATACCGCTTCATCAAAGGCTTCGACCTGGGCACGCACCTGCTCAATCTCCCCTTCCAAACTGGCGATCGCCTGCTGTTGGGGGGCGAGGCGCAGGTTGGCCAAATACTGGCCAAAGCTGCGTTCAATCAGGGTCCGCGCTTCTTCCAGCGTATGGCGCTGTAGCAGGTTAAGCACCATGCCATAGCTGGGCGTAAATTGACTGACTAAGGGATCGGGGCCAACTGTAGCCAGATGAGCCGCTTCCTTAGCGCCTTCAAAGGGTGACTCCACAGTGACGACGTGGCCCAGCTCATCCATGCCGCGCCGCCCAGCTCGGCCTGACATCTGCAAAAACTCCGAGGCCATCAGCAGCCGGTGACCGCTATCGGTACGCTTCGACAGGCTCGAAATTACCGTGGTGCGGGCGGGCATATTGATGCCCGCCGCCAGGGTTTCCGTCGCAAACACAACCTTGATGAGCCCCAGCTGAAACAGTTCTTCCACCAGCCCTTTCCAGGCGGGCAAAATACCGGCGTGGTGCGCCGCAATGCCCCGATAGAGCGGTTCGACCTGTCCGGCGCGACCGGCATCAGGGTTCCAGCCCAAAAATTCGTCAATCTTTTCTTTGAGTAGCGCCGCCTCTTGTTCATTCACCAAGGAGACGTTGCCCATGCCCGTCACGGCGCGATCGCAGCCCCGACGGCTAAAGATGAAATAAATTGCAGGCAGCATCTGCCGATCTTGCAGTTGCCCTACCACGTAGGGAATCGACAACCCTTCGCGTTTACCGCGCCGAGCAGAATCTTTGGGACGCCGCTGTTTCAGCCGGGGATTGATTTTGCTTTGCTGCTCATCCAATAAGGGAAACAGACCCTTGCTGTGGCAGTAGTGAAAGTTGAGCGGTACGGGGCGAAAGTCAGAATAAATCAGCTCCGTCGGGCCGTGCACCTGACACAGCCAGTCAGTCAGCTGATCGCCATTCTCTACCGTGGCGGAGAGGCCCAAGATTTGAATCTCGGGCGGACAATACACAATCGACTCTTCCCAAACGGTGCCCCGCTGGCGATCGTTCATATAGTGACATTCGTCAAGCACCACAGCTTCGACATCGACTAGCGAGGTGCCGACTTCGCCGATGCGGGTGCCGTAGAGCATGTTGCGAAAAACCTCGGTGGTCATCACCACCACGGCGGCATCGCGGTTGATGGCGATGTCCCCTGTCAGCAATCCCACATTGTCAAACCCAAACTGCTCGCGAAAGTCACGCAGCTTTTGGTTTGAGAGGGCTTTGAGGGGGGTAGTGTAAAAAACTCGCCTGCCGGTGCTCAATGCTCGATGGATGGCATATTCCCCAATCAACGTTTTGCCGGAGCCCGTGGGGGCGCAGACGACCACAGATTTATCCTCGTTCAGCGCTTGAACGGCCTCTTTTTGAAAGGAATCAAGGGAAAAGGGAAAGAGCGTTTCCAGATTGAGCACTGGATTATTCACACAACTAAATAACTGCGTTCCATTTTAGTCGGTCTTACGGAGAACGCCGGTCTGCTTGTAAAGATAGGCGTTTTGTCAAGATTCGCATCACTTGGTGGTCGTGGGGCGTAGGCAGCGGGGGCGACCAGGCCAAAACTTCGGCAAACCCTAACCGATGCTGGGTGGCGACGAAATTATCGACAGCGATCGCGGTGCCCACCACAATGACGCGAATGCTGTCGTCGTTGGGCGCAGCGGGGACGGAAAAAGCCACGGGCTCAGAATTTGACATGGATTGAATGGCAGTAAAGGACGAGCGATCGCTGAGCTTACTATCGCACGCTTGCCGGACATTTGTCAATAGCAAGCTAAAGGACGTAGAGGTGGTGGAGGGTAGAGGGAGCAGGGGGGCGAGGG
>CALCCA010000060.1 GCA_937899725.1 uncultured Halomicronema sp. | reverse complement strand
GGGACTTCATCACGAATGCTGTATTAAGGGCATCCTCAAATTGAATTGGTATAAGCAGCCGCAATGAAGGCTCTGGGGGGCGATCATCAGAGTGGTGAAGTCTTAGCCTGTGCCGGCCTCACGAAGATACCGCGTGCTCTCAACTCAAGGAGTTGCTTACTCCCTTTGGGTTCAGCAGTTTTATGTCGACAATTGGAGAGCTTACTCACGCCGACTCAACTCCTAGCAAGCCACAGTCGGCAAAAACCACCTAACGGATTGAACGTCAGCCCTTAACCTTGCGAGCCCGTATCAATCGCTTAGGCCGCAAAACTGTTTGCTTCTCCAAATCCGTTTTGATACGTGACACCGTAGTGGGATTGTTCCTCAACCGATATGAATTTGGACGAGCAATATGACTGTCTTCCACAGGTCTAGAAGACTACCCAAACATGAGACAGCCCTGGAACCAGCCGCGCTTGAATGACCTTCGTCAGCTATCTAAAGGGCCGTTCACCAGGGCATTGAGACCATAGACCTGGCGGCTACCGGCCAAGGCGACGAGGGTCACATCGCGCTCGTCGCCGGGCTCAAAGCGCACTGCCGTACCGGCCGGAATATCTAACCGCATACCCTTGGCCGCCGCGCGATCGAACGTCAGCGCCGCATTGACTTCAAAAAAATGAAAGTGGGAGCCCACCTGAATCGGGCGATCGCCCGTATTGGCCACCGCTAGCGTCACCGTCTCACGACCGGCGTTGAGTTCAATCTCACCCTCAGCGGGCAATAGCTCTCCTGGAATCATCGGTTCTCTCTCTCTGAGGTGTGTGACGTAACGCGGGGTGATCTAAATTGCAGCAATGAAGGTGACTCATCAGCACTGGCTCATGATCGATAGACTGATCTAGGTAATCGGATTGTGCACGGTGACGAGCTTCGTCCCATCCGGAAAGGTGGCTTCGACCTGCACTTCGTCGATCATGGCCGGAATGCCTTCCATCACGTCATCGCGGGTCAGCAGAGTCGTGCCGAAGTGCATCAAATCAGCGACCGTCCGGCCCTCGCGAGCCCCTTCTAAAATCGCGGCGGAGAGATAAGCCACCGCTTCGGGATAGTTGAGCTTCAGGCCTCTGTCTTTGCGGCGTTCTGCTAGCAGTGCCGCAGTAAAAATCAGCAGTTTGTCTTTTTCTTGAGGCGACAGTTGCATAAGTGGCCGACGATTGACACCGAGTCTGACAATACGCCGAAATTATGCCGCATATTGTCGAGATTTAACCGATTTTTACACTGAATTGAGATTTTCACTAGCTTTTGCGGGTGGGTGGATTACCGGGGACAGGGTGGAGCAACGCGATACTCAGTACGAAGTTGCGGAACCGTTTGCGCATCACGGGAAATACGGAATCGCTGATACCACCGCGATCGCATATCTTCACCGAGGCCAGGGGAGTGGTCTATATGTGAAATTCTGATTGAGAAAAACACGTTAGGGCACAGAGGCTTAGATGTTTTTACGGATATTCCCAAGCTCAATCTAGGGGGATTTCATGATGACGTCACTGTTTTCGCTGTGTTCTGATTGGGACGTATCTGCCGATTTGGATTGGTTTTTCACACTCAGGCTGCTTAAAAGCCGAGACCAGCGCGAGCGCAATTCTCAGGGAATCCGAAGTTTTTAAGGATCACTGGGTTGTGGGCGAAAACTACAGGCAATCAATTTCTGTCAATTGGAAAAGCGTTTCTGGCTTTTGCAGTTCGTCGGAAACGTCCAACATCAAGCTTCAGGGACAAATTTAATGAAAGCAAGTTTAACGACAGCGATCGCTGGCTCTGTTTGGCTGCTCTTTGCTGCGGCAGGCGATGCTGCCACGTTCAGCGCGCTCAATTCCACTACGGTGAAATTCAACGCTGGCACATCAGAAGCTAACCTAATTGACTTAGGCGCCGCCAAAGTATCATTTGGCAACACCACCGTTTATATCGGCACAAATCAGGTTTCTAGTAATAACCAAGATCCCATTGTGACCAGTTTTACGAATGGCCTTCGCGACTGGGTCAGCAGTTATGACAGCTCGGGGATCGATGGTCGCGGCGTTGGCCTGCTTTGGGATGAGGCGTCTAGCAATCTTTATGGCGTGTTCACCGCTGATGGCGGCTCAAATGGGGCTAATAGTTTTGGGAGTACGGCTCAGGGCTGGTTGGGTAGCTATGGTCGCGGTGGCGGCGCTAAAGCCAGCGTGCTGCTCAAGCTGAATCCCGATAGTGGAGAGGCCGAAGCGGGCACCTATCTCCGTTCTCAGTTACCCAACGGCAATACCAACACCGTCGCGCCGACTGATCTCGATTTTGTGGATGGTGAGGTCGTGTTTTACGGCGACGCCTTTTTCACGCCCCTGGATACCGATAAACAGCCGTTTACTGAAAAAACGTCGGATGACGGCAGCCCATTTGCCTATCGCGTGGTGTTATCCGCTGATTTAGCCACCGCAACGCAAGCCGAAGCCATCGGCTGGAATGGGGTTGAACAGTTCAGTCCGCTCGGCTCGGGAACAGGAGAACCCGGCGGCGAAGAGCCCGGTGGCGAAGAGCCCGGTGGTGAAGAACCCGGCGGTGAAGAACC
>CALCCA010000059.1 GCA_937899725.1 uncultured Halomicronema sp. | reverse complement strand
TGCGCCGGGTACATACCGTTTGGGTCGATGGGGGGTATGACGGTGCCCCCTTTTACCAGTGGGCCATTGACACGCTGCGCTGGGTCATTTGGGTCGTCCTGCGACCGGAAGCCGCGCAAGGGTTTGTCTTGCTGAAAAAGCGGTGGAAGGTGGAGCGCACCTTTGGCTGGTTTATACCGATTCTTTGAAATCTGGCTACACATCCTGCTCCCCCAGCTCCCTTGCTCCCAAAGCTCTCCATGAGGCATTCATTTACCTCGCGATGATTCGGATTATGGTGAGGCGCTTAGCCTAATTCGATACCTCGGAGGAATTCTCAAACATCCTCTAACATTTACGAAACGATTCCAGCGGCATATTGCATTGCTGCAACCCATATCCGTTGGTGTCTTTAGTTTTTCGCCATAGTTGAGCGGTCATGTTTAGCATGGTCGCGTTGGACGATGAGGAAGAAGATGGTGAGACAGCTTTGCTCATTCGGGAACGTGCCAATCTCATCAGACTTTCGTCGAAACTCTTCAAATCGGCGTTCGAGCAAGTTAGAAGTGCGAATTCGGGGATGCAGCAACGCATCGAAATTATAAAAGCTAAAAGTCAGTTCAATATTGCGCTCAAAGGTCTGAACCGCTTTCGGTTTGAGCGGTTGCCACTTTTCGATAAAGGCCGCTAAGCGTTGTGGCGCCGCCGCTTCATCCTCAGCCTTGTAGATGTCGTACGCGTCATTTTGGATCTGATAGCGGCGCTGTTGTTTGGCTTCGGAGGGCTCCAGTACTCGACCTCGCTCATTCTGTACCGACAGCTAAGTATAGCTCAGATAGTCTTGGATGCGTCGGACTTTGTGGGTGATGCATCGCGGTTGCTGGGCTTGCGGGAGGTGTGCCGCCATCGCTGCGGGGAGGCCCCAGGTGCCATCACTGACGACCAGTTCAACTGCTGAGGGGTGGAGTCCGCGCTCGCTCAAGTGGGCAAAGAAGGTTTTCCAACTTTGGGTCTCTTCTTGTTCGGCAATTTCATAGTGCAACACCTCGTAGGTCCCATCCCGCCAAACGGCCAGTGCGGTTAAGACAAACCGCTCTTGGGCTTGACGGAGCTGGCGCACATGACCCGCCCGGTCGACTTTGGTCTTCTCTGAGGGGTACTGAATATCCACCCAGACCCCATCGACAATCAAAATTGGTGGCGTTTGCACCAGGGGGGCTTGGCGATGACTATCCATATGGGCTTGCGCTTCTATCGTCACCCGATTGATGGCACTCACGGACAAAATACGACCCAACAGATGATACAGCGCTTCTTGTAAGTCCCTCAACGAGAGTCGCATGACGTATAGGCTTAACGCGAAGTTCATCAAGTTGCCGAGACCCCGATGATAGCGTTCGAGGAGCTGCCACGACCGCTCTTTGTTGCCACTCCTCAGCTTCGGTACCCGGAGCTGCTCAATGCGACCCTGCTCGGTGTCAAGAACCCGCGTAAAGTACCCAGAGCGTCGGCCTAGCGATTCGCTTTGACGCGTACGCGCTGCGGATAGTTCTTCGACCAGCGCGGCTTCTAGGGTCGCTTTGGTCACCCCGACTACGGCTAGCCGCAGCTTCGCGGCTAGGGCTGACGACAGTTTTGGCTGAAAGCTCGTTGATTGGATGCGGACTATTTGCTCTTCGCGCTCGCTGATTTTCATCTTGGGTCTTGACCATAGGGCTAACCTTCTCGATTACACCGCAATGGCCTCGATGAAAAGGTGGCGAAAACTTACAGACACGAACCATATCCGAGTAGCGACTGTCGCCACTGCGATTCACAACGATGCCAGAAATCATCACTGTGACCAAACAACGCTTCTAAACTATCTGTAGGAGAGGCTAGGCTGAATAATTTGCCATAGTTTCAGCTTACTCAGCCCTTTCATTTCTTATCCCGAACTCACCTTCGGTGAGGTTTAGTCTTGCTTGCGTAGGAGGTTGAACTTCTGCAGCACTTGCAGATTTTCTGCCGTCACCATCTCTCGGAGGTTAGCAACGTCTTTGAGCAGGCGCATTTCGCGGGCATACTCCTGCCGCAAAATACTGAGGTAGCGTTCTCGTTCTACATCGGTTTGGGCTTTGCCTAGCATGTGCAGCGCCAGGTTGACATTGCTCAGCGGTTCTCGCAAGTCCTGGGAGAGTTGATCCAATAAGTTTTCTTTGATACTGGCCAGCTCCGTGCTGTCTTTAAGCTGCTTGCTGAGATTTGTCGAGCGTTGGGTTTCGTCATGATAAGGCTGCATTAGCGAGGCATGGCGCGCTAGCCGCACCTCGATCGCGTTAATCAGTTCTTGGGGACGAAAAGGCTTCGTCACGTAATCGTCGGCCCCTGACTCCATCCCTTCTCGATAATCTAACCGTTCAACTTTAGCGGTCAAAAAAATGAAAGGGATAGTTTTTGTGGCAGGTTCGTCACGTAAGCATTTAACCACGGCGTAACCATCCATCTCTGGCATCATCACGTCGCAGACAATCAGATCGGGCAATTGACTCAATGCCACGTCTACGCCCTCACGGCCGTTTTTGGCGGTGAGTACCTGAAAATTTTCGAGCGTCAGAATATCTTCTAAATTGTCGAGCACCGAAGCATCGTCTTCAATAACAAGAATTTTAATCATGAGCGCTAAGAGGACACTACGGTGAAGGCTGATAAGAACAAAAAAACTTTTCGCAAAACAGCAGCGTTACTGCTCATCTTGGCTAGTTAATTCTTCTAGGGTACATCAAAGATTTTATCTAAAAGCTACTTTAGCGAGTTTTGATTTTCTCTCTTTCTAGAATATTCGGAAATGACTGAAAAGTGCGACTTTCTGAGCTAATCTAGTAGGGCATTCAAGCTTATTTAGAGGGCATGAATTTCAGGATTTCTGCTCTATGGCTTTCTCAAGCTGCTGTTGGTTAATTAGCTGATGTCAACGGATGTCACAGCCGCTCGGCTCAAGCTGAGGGACGTAATGGCAAACGGACGGTAAACGTCGTGCCCATATTGAGCTGGCTATCACACAGAATTTCTCCTTGATGCGACTCCACTAGCCTTTTGACAATTGATAAGCCCAATCCTGTTCCTGGAATGCTGCCCACATTTGTGGCTCGATGAAAAGAATGAAATAGATGTTTCAGATCGTCTGCCGGAATGCCGATGCCTTGATCTTGAACCGCGATATTAATGGTTTGGGTAGAAGCGGCAATGCGCAGGTAAACTTCGCTGGGAGCAGGCGAATATTTCAGCGCATTGGAAAGTAGGTTAGTCAAGATTTGCCGTAGTATTCGCTGGTCAGCGAGAAAGACATCCGGCAGGGCCGTTTCGACATGGAGGTTGATGCGAGCACCATCATCATCGAAGCTGAGCTCCTCAATGATTTCTTCGCAGAAATCAAGAATAAACGTGGGTGCTAACTTTAATTGCATCTTACCGGCTTCGGCTCGGCTCAAAGTAAGTACATCTTCAAGCAGCTGAGTCATATGAACCACTGAATCCTGAATGCGAACTAAATGCTTGTGCTTTTTGTCATCATCGAGGCGATCGCCGTAGTCCTGAACGATCCCCGCTGAGGAGGCGATAATCCCCAGGGGAGTGCGGAACTCATGGGAGGTCATCGAGACAAACCGAGACTTGAGGTCGTTGAGTTCGCGTTCGGTCTGCAGAGCATTATGAACTTCGATCTCAGCCTGTTTACGATCGCTAATATCCTGACACACACACACCATACCGCCGCCTTCAATTAGCGTCAGCGACACTTCTTGAGCAAAGGTTGATCCATCTTTACGACAGCCAATCGTTTCGCCGCGCCACTGCTTATCCCGCATTAACTGCGGCCAAATTTCTTGTTCAAACCGCGTAATTTCTTCAGCCAAATAGAGACGATGCCAGGTACTGCCCAGCATCTCTGCCTGGGTAAGCCCAAAGAGCTGACAGTGGGCCGTATTCACAAACTCATAGTGCCCCGCTTGGTCTAGAATTGCGATGCCATCACCGGCAGCCTCAATCGCTGCCAGTTGGTTTTGCATCGCGCGCTCAGCCCGCTGCCGTTCGGTCACATTACGGAAAATGCTGCGGGTGGCGACCGGAATTTCGTCCTCATAACGTACGTTGATATTGCCTTCGAGCTGAACGATGTCTCCGGATTTGGCCAACAGCGTCATTTCTACTGGGGTATGGACGCTACAGCCTGCTTGCTGCAGTTGGGCAAAGAGTTCTTGATAGGCTCCCACCGCATCAGCTGCCAATACATCAAAAATTGTCAGTTGTTCAAGCTCTGCGGCGCTGTAGCCGAGGGCTTCACTCCAGGCTTGATTGACGAATAAAAAGTGACCATCGACTAATGAAACGCTTTGAATCAGGTCGCTGGCATTGTCAAAGAAATCCTGTAGAAGGGCTTTGCTCTCTCTCAGCGCCACTTCGGCTTGCTTGCGCTCATCAATATCGCGACGCACACAGATCAGATCACCCTTGGCGCTGAGGGTGAGCGAAAGTTCTTCATAAAAGGTGTTGCCGTCTTGGCGGGTCGAAATGGCTTCCCCCTGCCAGTGACCTTGAGCTCTCAACGCAGGAAAGACCTCTTGTTGAAAGCGAGTCTTTTCAGCCGCGCTGTACATCGTTTGCCAATTTTGACCCAGCAGCTCTTGGGCTGACTCGAAGCCGAACATTTGGACATGGGCGCGATTAAGATATTGATAAGTGCCACCGCGGACGATCGCAATGCCGTCAATCGCGGTTTCCATGGCTAATAGCTGACGGTTGATCTGTTCTCTCGCCTGTTTGCTATCGGTAGTATCGACGATCACAGCCAGAAAAACGCGCTCATTTTCTCGCTGAATCAGCTGCAGATGCACCTCGACCAAATAACGACTGCCGTCTGATCGCCGGTGCACTGTTTCAAAGTCAACTTTATCGACCTCTCCCTCTCGTAACGGGGCCACGAGAGCGGCAAACTTCATGGCCGTAAAATCGGGTTTGAGATCAACCGGCGTCATCTGCTGCATCTGCTCGAAGGTATAGCCCAGGTTGCTCAAAGCGCCGTGATTGGCATAACTAAATTTGAGCGTCTCGGCGTCAAAGATCAAAATTTCGTTGAGGCTCGCTTCCAAAATGCTCAATAGGCGAGTGCGCTCAGCTTCAGCCTGTTTGCGCTCACGAATATCTTCGACATCGACGACCAAATGTAACGGCTCTCCCGCAAAATTGCGTACGGTGCCTGCGCGCACGATCGCATCGACGGCTGACCCATCGCGATGGCGAAAACGTCGCTCTAGCGCCGGCGTGGTCTCCTCCTCGGTGGTGAGCGATGACGTGATCGGCAGTTGGGTGGGTCGGTCATCGGGGTAAGTCAGGTCTTCAAAGCGTTGCCCCATAAGTTCTGCCGACAGGCAGCCTAGCATCGTACAAAAAGACTGATTGACGGAGATGATTTGGCCTTCTAGGCTCATGGTGACGATGCCAATGGGGGCATTGTCGATGGTGAGACGCAGGAGTTCTTTGCTGCGCCGCAGATTATTTTGGCTTTCGACCAGAGCCCGGTTGCTATCCTGCAGTTCACTCGTGCGGGTGACGACGCGCGCCTCAAGCTCTTGGTTGAGCTGCCGCAACTTGTCTATTGTCTGCTGGCGCTCTAGTTCAGCTGCGGCCCGCGCCCCAAAGATCTTTAAAATGCTTTCGACTTGAGACGGATTGGCCAGTGGTTTGTCGTCAAAGATGCATAACGTTCCAATGGGTTGGTGCTGAGTATCGAGTAACGCCAGCCCAAAATAACTCTCGACGCCTAAATTAACCAGCAGCTCATTGGGAAAATACTCGGTCACATTGCTTAAACAACTGTAAAGCCCCTGCTGTAGCGTGACTTGGCCAGGGAGGTTATCCAGGCAGTAGCTTACGTTAGGCTGCAGCTGACCATCTGAGAAAAAAGCAATACTTTGGCCCTGCTCGTCCTGACACGTTGAGAGCATCGTATGGCGCACATCAAGCGCCTGGGCCAAATGTTCGACCAACACCTCAAAAAAGTGTTCACCGGTTGCGGCAGCCGTGCCCTGCACCATGTTGTAGAGGGCGGCCTCAGTTTTTTGGCGATTCGTTTCCAGCTGCATGCGCTCGCTGATATCGCGCACCATCACCAAAACTTCGTCTTGGCCAGAAACGGTGATTCTCGCCTCTTCGCAGAAGCTCTCACCTTCGTATTCAAAGGTATATTCGTAAACTTGGGTTTGATGGGTGGCTAACGCTCGCTCCACATAGCCCATGCGATGATGAGCAAATTTAACGGGCATGACGTCATAAATCGATCGCCCCGCCATGTTTTCAAAGGGCTGCACCACTTTAAAGTTACGCGCGGGCAAAAAGTCGATATAGGTGCCATCGGGTTGCATCCGAATCATCAGATCCGGAATCGTGTCTAGCAGGGCGCGGTTGGTGGCTTCGCTTTTCTTTAAAGCATTTTCGGCCTGGCGGCTTTCGGTCACGTCAGTGCCGGTGCCCACGAGATACTCCACCTGACCGGCAGTATCCAATAGCAACGAATGGTGCCAAGCAATCAACCTACGCTCGCCCGTTTTGGTCAACCAGTGGTTTTCGTTCACATCATGCACATTGCCAGCTAGGGCCATTGTGATGACTAGCTTAACCGCGTCAACCTCTTCGGCTGGAACGAGAAAGTCACCCACTTGCTGACCCAGCGCCTCTTGTAGGGTGTACCCGGAGAGACGCTGGCAGGTGTTATTAAATTGCACAATGCGTCCGGTAGGATCAGAGACCATGACTAAAGCCCCTGCCGCGTTCATGATCGCCTTAGCAAAGTTACGTTCTTGCTGCAGTTGCCGTTCGGCCTGCTGCCGCTCTTGAATTTCGTCTTGGGCCTGACAATACAGTTGATTTTGTTGAATGGCGATCGCCAATTGAATGCTGAGGCGATCAATCAGATCCAGGTTGGGTCGCTGCCAATCCAACACTTCAGCACAGTGATGAGCGGCCAATATACCCCAGAGCTGCTCGTTAATGAGAATAGGGACGATCAGATAGCCCTTAACCTGCATCGATTCTAAAAACTCGATATGGCAGGGCTGCAGGCCCGCTTGATAAATATCGTTGACGATGCGCTGGGCACCGTCTAAATATTCCCCCTCTAACCATTTCGGAAAGCAAGTGTCTTGATAAAAGCTGCCCAAGATTTCGGGCCATCCTGGTTCAATCGCTTCCGCGATAACGGTGCCCGCTAAGTTTTCGCCAAACTGGTAGACCACGACGCGATCGCACCGCAAAAATTGCTTTACCGCCTCAACCGCTGAGGTGAGGATGGCCTGAAAGCTGGCCGACTGACTCACCTGGCGGGCAAAGTTGGCCAAAAACTGCTCGCGATCGGCTTGCGCTCGAATTTCAGTGGTGCGCTGGATGACCTGCGTTTCTAACGCGGCGTGATGCCCCTTGAGGAGTTCGAGCTTTTCGGCTTCTAAGGCTTGGATGCGCTGTTCTAAAACAGTTAGTGCCTCAGCAGTTTCTTCGGCTTGAGAGATGCCCAACAAACTGTTGGTTTGAGTGATTAATCCGACTAGCCAGCCTTCCTGATCGGTAATCACGACGCGACGAATCCGCTTATCTTGCATCACCTGATAGGCCGTCCACAGCGTATCCCAAGGGCGGAGACAGCAGAGGGGCGTACTCATCACGGTGTGAGCGGGTAGGTTCGCTAAATTCAGCCCCAGACATTGCAGCTGCACAATATCGTGTTCGGTGATGATGCCCACCGGCTCGCGCTGGCCCTGGGCTGCAGGGAGAGTAATGACAATGCTGCTGATGTCATGCTCGGCCATCTGACCCGCGATCGCCAACACCGAGGCGTCGGGGGCCGCTTGCTCAATCTGGGTCAGCATCACCTCATTAAGCGGCTGCAGTTGCAGCAGATCCATCAGGTGCAACACTTGCCGGAGGCTCTGAGGGGTGACAATGCCTAGCAGGGTGCCCTGCTGATCGGTAATCGGCAAGTGACGAATGTGGCGCTGCTGCATAAATTGCAGCGTGCTGGAGATACTGGTGAGTTGATCTACCGACCAAGTGACCACCGGAGCGGTCATCACATTGGCCACGGTCAAGTCTTGCAGGCCCTCTCCGGCTGCGGCTAGGCGCACCAAATCGCGCTCAGTACAAATGCCCTGCACCTGATCGGCCTCGACGACCAGCAGGCAATTACTCGACAGGGCGATTAACGGCTGCGCTGCCCGCTCTAGCTCCAGGTTAATCGCACAGGAGTGCACCTGAGCCTGCCTCATCTGAGCGATCGCCACCGTTAGCGAAGTCTGGGCACTCACTACAATCGGGTTCGGAATGATGGCTTCGGTCAGCGCAGAACTCACAACTGGGCGATCTAAAGTACGAACAAAGGTCGACATGGACAAATATCGTCAACAAACGGTGTAAAAGCGATGAGCGGTCGAGTTAATGCCCAACAGTGATTAGCAAGCTGGCGTTGGGGCTAGCTGACACCAGGCCTAGATGGAAAAAACCGAGATCAATTGAAAATGCCTGGGGGTCTGATTTTCTGGGAAGTCCTGAGCCGCTCCGTTCGCCACAGGGCAATCCGCCTGCTGCCTGCGTTCGGTAGCACTAGTCAGACACTTGTCATCAGTACACAGGGCACTGGCTCAACACCAGCCTACCCAGATGGACATTGACCCTATCCCTTAATTCATCGACCTTTGGGGGTAAAAGCTGGAGATCTATCCCCTCAGTGGACTCAGAGAGGGAGTTGTGAATCGGGACAAGTGACCGAGAACATAACGACTCAGCAAAAATACTGGGCCATCAGAGCCCCACCTAACTGTTCAATCTTGGTTAATGAAACAGAGACCTCCTGCTGCTCAATTGCCGTCAAAGAGCGACCCCTCAATGAGTCTAAAACCTTTGCAGAATCATAGCTACCTAGAAAATACCGGCACTTGCGATCCGCCCTGAGACAAGATCAAGGCTGGCTTGCGAGCACGTGATGGCATGGTCGAGGTGCACGGAAGGCGCCTGACCGGTTGGTCTACTCTATCAATCTTGCTAGCCCAACTGTTGGCAATGGATGCGTTCCCAGCGGCCTGCATCAGTCAAAAAATCTGCCGAGAGGGGTATAACGCTGCTAGGCAGGCTTTAAGTATTTTTTTACTATCAGTGTTGCTGGTGCTGAGCAATCCGGGCGATATCATGACGATTCGAGCCCTGGCAGAATAACCCCAGGTTAAACTTGAGCTTTTAAGCTGCGGAGGCGTCTATGAAACGCGTCTGCGGATGAGGGCAATGGAGCAGCAGTCTCACCGATCGCCGCGCTTTTCTCTGGTGATTGGCGTTTTGTTCAGCTTTAGCAGAAAGCGGCCGGGTCAGTCTGCCAAGCTCACTTCAGCCGTCACTGAGCGTTGATTGGGGGCAAGCGTTGGCTCTCAAAGCACTCGTTCCCGGGCCTCGCCCCAACTTTCTGTGCAATGGGCCGTGTGCTCATATTCGTCCGCGATCGCGCTTCACAACTTCATTCAGTCTTGCGTGTCTATGAAAATCGCTTTCTTTAGTGCCAAACCCTATGACCAAACTTCGTTTGCCGCCGCTAACGCGTCTTATCAGCATGAACTGACTTTTTTTGAGCCGCGCCTGATGCCCAACACGGCGACCCTGGCCAGTGGTTTTCCTGTCGTCTGCGTGTTCATTAACGATGAGTTGAGTGGCGCGACGCTGCGGGCGATCGCCCACACCGGCACCCAAATTGTTGCCCTGCGTTGCGCTGGCTTCAACCACATTGATTTGTCCGTCGCGCAAGCGTTAGGGATGACGGTGGTACGCGTGCCTGCCTACTCACCCTATGCCGTGGCCGAGCACGCGGTGGGGCTGATCTTAATGCTTAACCGCAAACTCTATCGCGCCTACAACCGCATGCGCGAAGACAACTTTGAGCTGAATGGGCTGTTGGGCTTCGATATCTATGGCAAGACTGTCGGCGTAGTGGGCACCGGCAAGATTGGGCAGCGATTTGCCCATATCATGCAAGGCTTTGGGGCTAAATTACTGGCCTACGACGTGCAAGAAAATGCCAGCGTTTTGCAGTTGGGGGCTCAGTATGTGCCGTTGTCTGAGCTATTAGCGCAGTCTGATATTGTGTCGCTGCACTGTCCGCTGCTGCCGTCAACGCACCATCTGATCAATGCAGAGTCACTGCAGCATCTGAAACCCGGCGCGATGTTGATCAACACCAGTCGTGGCGGCCTGGTCGATACCCCAGCCGTGATCGATGCCTTGAAGCTGGGCCAACTGGGGTACTTTGGCACCGACGTTTACGAAGCAGAAGGGGACCTATTCTTTGAAGACCGCTCGGATACCGTGATTCAAGACGATACCTTTCAACTGCTGCAGTCTTTCTCAAATGTGGTGATTACTGCCCACCAGGCGTTTTTTACTCAAGAGGCATTGGGCAACATCGCCGACACCACGTTGGCTAACATCACCCAAGTGGGCGCGGGTCAACCCTGCCCCAATGAAATTCAGGCCTGATCGGCCCTTTGTCTGCGTCATCGGCGATCGCCTATGCGACATCAGTTCTAGCCGCCATGATGAGCGTGACGACGAGCCTTGGTCGGTAAGCCGAGGGGCGCTTGGCCAGTTTGGTTAGAATTCTTACCACCACCCTTGAGAGAACCAGAGGGAACCACTGAGGTCAGAGGTTTATTCTACTGATGGAATTTGAGTGATTTTGACATCACTCATGTCCGGGAGACTACGATATGTTGATGGAGTCTTACAGGATAAGTAATTGTTAGCAAATGAGTTTGCTGATTTGAAGACAACATCAGTTATTGAACTTTGTGCTCTTAGCTGAGCCCGTTCAAGGGTTGCAGAGATTTACCAACAGAAAGCCTTCTTGCTTTTTGACCAAGGTTCTGAAAACTATCGCCCTGGTATTAAAAGTGTCTGGAAATTGAAGGCGTTAGAGGTCTTAACGACTGATATTGCGATCAGGTGTTTTGATGCCTTGCTACCTTCCTCTGAATCCAGTCTTGCGTCTCTACAGGTTGCTGAAGCAAGTAATGGGGTTAAGCACCTCACTGATAAGTTCGATAACGTGATCAAGCTAATTCGCTCTTGAAGACTGGTTAGATCCAGTTGCTGGGCATGACAAAAACGATTGCCGTTGGAGTAATGCGCCCAGAGTAGCTGCATCAAAAAGGGGTTGCCTCTCCTAGCCACCATTTAATAATGCATCTGAAGCACCGCAGATCTGACTTTGTTGGCACTGGCCACAAGTCAGATGGAATCAGGCATTAATCTACCGTTCAGGCATGGCTCGAAGCTGAAATTCAAGGTTGACCTTGACGCTGAGTGCTCTTGCCAACTCGAAATCAATCAGTTCTCACTGCCGAGATCATGAGCATTTTGCCGCTGATCTCGATCGCTCCTCGCCTGCCATGACCCTGTGCGAGCAAGTTTTGTGGTGCTCGATGTCTTAGCGATCCGAGTATCAATCGCGCGGCTGAAATAGCTGCCGCTTACTGACGTTATTTCCGGTAGATTATGTTGAATAATGCTGCTTCTAGTTCACTTGTTGTTGCCGGTGAATTGAAAACCTGGCACAAAATTTCTGTTGACTTTACCGCCCCAGAGGCTTTTGCCGAAACGAAGTCAACCTTTCGCGATTACCGTCTTGATGTCACCTTTACCAACGCCACCACCGGAGAGGTGATCACCGTTCCTGGCTTCTATGCCGCCGATGGGAATGCCGCCGATACGGGGGCGACTGCGGGCAATGTGTGGCGGGTCAACTTTAATCCCCCCAGTGCAGGTGACTGGACGTACGAAGCGTCATTTCGCACGGGCACTGACATTGCTGCCAGCACTAATCCCAATGCGGGCCAAGCCGTTGATTTCATTGATGGTGAGGGGGGAACGATCGCGATTTCACCCACCGATAAAACTGGCGAAGACTTTCGCGCCAAGGGCATGCTGCTGCAAGGCGAAGACAGCCACTACCTGCAATACCAGGGCGATGGCGACTACTTCATTCGCGGCGGCCCGGGCGTACCCGAAAACTTCCTGGCCAATCAAGATATCGACAACACGGCGAAAGGCCGTCACGACTACTCCACCCATGCGGACAGCTACAATGCCGGCGATCCTGACTGGGGCAATGACGAAGGGCACAACCTGATTGGGG
Source organism: uncultured Halomicronema sp. (assembly GCA_937899725.1). Classification (GTDB taxonomy): domain Bacteria; phylum Cyanobacteriota; class Cyanobacteriia; order Phormidesmidales; family Phormidesmidaceae; genus Halomicronema. Next base: position 30,990 of record CALCCA010000059.1, on the reverse strand, counting down.
CCGTCAACTATCTCGCTGAGCAAGGCCAAAATACGATCTACTTGCTTACCAATACGGCGGGCGGCGACGGCCAGGATGTGTGGCCGTGGGCCAGTGAGGCGTTCGGCGATGTGAAAAAGAATAAAAGTTCCATCGCGGATGCGGCTAATTCCACCAATGGCCTAACGGTCGATGATTTCTCCGTTTTTGATGTGTCTAAATTGGCTCAGTGGGAAATCGTTTTTGACCACATGGATACCCAAGGCATTTACAAAAATGTGCTGCTGCAAGAAACCGAAAACGATCAGTTGCTCAACGGCGGCACCCCGGTGGCGGGTTCGAGCTTGAGTGCCGAGCGCCTGATTTACATGCGAGAAATGATTGCCCGCTTTGGCCACGCCAACGGCATTCAGTGGAACTTGGGAGAGGAAAACACCAACACCGACCAGCAGCGCGTCGATATGGCCGAGTTTGTCAAAGCGGTCGATGGCTATGACCATCTCACCGTGGTGCATACCTTTCCGGGAGACATCGATCAGGTTTACCAACCACTACTGGGGGTTGAAGCCTTCGACGGCCCTTCGTTTCAGACGGGGGGGAACAACATTCGCAGCCGCACCCAACAGTATCTCGAAGAATCCGCCGAGGCCGGTGACCCCTGGGTTGTCGCTTGGGACGAAGATTCGAGCAATCGCGGCATCTTTACTCCTTACGGCAACAATCCTGATGACGCTAACGAGGTGCTCCAGCGGCAGGCTCTCTGGGGGTCTCTGACTGTGGGCGGTTCCGGCGTGAACTGGTACATCAAAAACTCTAATGGTCACTCCTTTGACCAAAACGTTGACACCTTCGACGCTTTTGAGTCGGTTTGGGAATGGACCGCCGCCGCCACCGAGTTCTTCAATAATCACATTCCCTTTTGGGAAATGTCGGAAGCCGATGGCGTCACGCCAGAAAATAGCGACTACGTCATGGCTAAGGCCGGGGAATATTACGTGGCCTATCGTCCCTACGGTGAGGCGACCAACGTCGAAATTGACCTGAGTGGACAAGCGGGCGAAACCTTTGATGTGTACTGGTATGACCCGCGCACTGGCGGTGACCTGATCGCTGCTGGTCAGGTAGAAGGGGGAGCCGTCCGTCAGGTAGATGATGCCCCTCAAGACACCGATAAAGATTGGGTGCTATTTGTTCGCAACAGTGAGTTATCGGGTGGGGGTAGTCCCGATCCGATTCCCGATCCGGTACCTGACCCTGACCCTACACCTGACCCTGAACCTGACCCCGATCCAGTGCCCGACCCTGCCCCCACGCCGGATCCGAATGAGCAGGTCTTTTTGGCGGCAGACGGGCAAGTGGTGATTGAGGCCGAATCAGCCACCCCAGAAGGCGATTGGGAAGCCGTCAACGTAGACGGTGAGCAAGCTTTGCTGTGGGATGCCGCTAAAAGCAGCTATGGCAAAGTTCCCGATGGCCAAAAGCTCTCTTACACCTTTGAAACGGACGAAGGTGGCAACTACTCGATCGCGCTGCATTCTGGTCGGGTGAAGGCGGTCATGAATGATAGCGATCGCTATGAAAATGGCAGCAGCGGCAAAGAGCGTACCGATACCGGCAACGATGCTTACGTGGCGATCGTCAATGCCGAAACCGGCGAAGTTGTGCAGGCCCCGACCAAACTCTTTACTGGCCTCGGCGGGGCGGACGAAGAGTTGCGCTGGGGCACGACCTTTGATGCTAATCACAAGAAGTCACCCGCCCAGGTGACGCTAGAGGCAGACACCCAATATCGGCTAGAAATCTCTGGTCGCTCCGATGGGTACGTGCTCGATCGCATCACTTTGAGCAATGATGGTTTCCTCAAAGATACCGATCGCCCTGAATCACCCTTGAAAGGCAGCGCTCCTGACCCGGATCCCGATCCAGACCCGACTCCCGATCCTGATCCGACGCCCGATCCAGACCCCGCGCCCGATCCTGACCCCACGCCCGACCCGGATCCGACTCCCGATCCGGACCCCACACCCAATGAGGTTTTTGAAGGATTTGCGCTGGTGAATGCCGCGACGGATGAGGTCGTTGAGGCATTCAGCGATGTGAATGCGATCGATTTTGGTCAGGTCGATTTCACTCAATACGCCATTAAGGCGATCGTTAAGCCCGAATTCAAGAATGCGGTGCAAAGTGTTGTCTTTGAAACTGTAGATGGCCAGCAAGTCGAGAACGTCGAACCCTATGCGACTTTTGGCGATATCAATGGTGATTTTGAGGGGATGTCAGTCAGCCCAGGTACATTTGAGCTGAAGGCAACTGCATTTAGCGGCAAGAACGGTACCGGTAGCGTGCTCGATAGCGAGTCACTGACCTACTCGTTCCCCGAACCCACCCCGGATCCTGATCCCACTCCTGATCCAGACCCCACGCCCGATCCAGACCCAACACCTGATCCTGATCCGACGCCTGATCCTGATCCGACGCCTGATCCTGATCCAACTCCCGATCCTGATCCGACCCCTGATCCGGACCCTGATCCCGATCCAGTGCCCGACCCTGATCCAGACCCTGATCCTGATCCAGACCCTGATCCTGATCCGACGCCTGATCCTGATCCGACTCCCGATCCAACCGGAGAGTTGATCACGTTTGCCCTGGTGGATGCTGACACCAACACCGTGGTCGAAGGCTACGAAGACTTAGCCAGCGGCGACACCATTGATCTCAACGACTTCGACCTCAACAAATACAGCATCAAAGCGATGGTCACTTCTGATCACCCTGATGCGGGCGCGGTTGAAAGCGTCAAATTTGAGACTGCCACTGGGCAACAGGTCGAAAACTTTGAGCCCTATGCCTTGTTTGGTGACACCAAAGGCAACTACAAAGGCCAAACCCTCGAAACCGGCCTCCAAAAGCTCACCGCCACGGTTTACAGCGCTAATGGTGCCAAAGGTGAGCCGCTGGCAACCGTTGACCTCAGCTATCTGGTCATTGACAGTACGTCGGATGCGGGCAGCCCCGACGGTGGCCCTGACGACTCAGATGACAAGACTTTCGACGATATCATGGCACCCTTGGATCCCCCCCAGGAGCCCGTCGAAGGCATCACTGTCGCAGTCAACGACAGCACGGTTGAGGAAGTTGACGGCACTGCCGCCGATGACACCCTGAGCATTCGCACCGACACAGACACCAGCACCCTAACCGAGGCGGGCGAAGGCAGTGACGCGGTCATCATCTACGGCTCGGAAGAGATTCCCGAAGGCAACTACCACGAAATGCTGGATGACCTGAAGGCGAATCCCATTCAGACGGCGACTCAATACTTTGGCGCCACGCATAGCGTTGATTTGGGGGATGACGAGAGTGCCGACAGCCTAGCGCTCATTAGCGAGCTAGGCGCGCAGCCCAAGTTCATGCTGAAACACACCAAGAACGATGGCCGCATCGATGGTAAAGGCGTGGCCGGTGAAAACGGGGCGGCCTACGACCACTGGGCCGGTGTCTTTGGCTTTATCGATATCGATAACTTTGACCCCAGCCAAGACACGCTCAAGCTGGCCGGTCACACCACCCGACTCGGCGAAAGCTTTACCAAAGACGGTGACTTTTACCAAACCGTCTATTCAGAGCAAAACGTTGATGACCAGAGTGGCCCCCGTGCGGGCGCGGCTCATGACGACACCTTCCTCGGCTTACTCCGCTTTAAGGGGGGAGCGACGGATGCGGCAGCGATCGCTGATGCCATCACCGTCGATGGCATGCGCAACTTCGTCATCAAGGGATTGGGCCAAGACATCTTTGAGGATGACCCAACGGCTAACCAAGTAGGTGACACCATCACCGACGAGGATATGTTCGAATTCGTACTGGTGAACTCCGAAACGGACGCCATCGTTCAGGAATTGGAGAATGGCGCAGAAATCGACCTCAATGGTCTAGATCTGGACCAGTTCAGCGTCAGGGCGCGAGTCAACTCTGACCATTTCTACGCAGGCGAAGTGGAAAGCGTGAAGTTCGAGTCCAACGTGGGCGATCGCATCGAAAATGTTGATCCCTACACGCTGTTTAGCAACCAAAAAGAAGACTATCAGGGCAAAGCGCCGGAACTGGGAGACGTTAGCATCACCGCGACGGCTTACAGCAAAGATGGCGGCCAAGGTCAGGAAATTGGTTCTACCAGTCTGGACTATGCCTTTGTTGAGAGTACAGAAGCGGCATCCTCAGGCCCTGAGAGTACAGTCGATGCGCTGACGGGCATGTCGTCATCAGAACCGCTGACCGGTGACCTCACGGCTCCTGATGCGCTCACGAATGTGGCTTCGACCACCGACGAACTCGCGATCGCCCCCGAGCTGATGCTCGACAATCCGTTCGAAGTGTTGGCGGTCAATGCGACCGATGCGGTGGCTGCAGACGCGGCGATCGGCACGGGCGAAACCGACAGCGATCCGGCAGACCTCGATCCGTTTGGGGATGCCTTACCCATCGGTACTCAGCCCGCCCTGATGGAGCCAGCTTATACGCCTGGATAATCATCAGCTCGCCCGCCGCCGCCAGTTGATCCCGATTGGCAACGGCAGGCGGCACGAATGCCATCCAGATGGGATGAGCAACGGCGCCCTCTTTAGTCACGAAGCACTGAGTTCTAAGGAGGGCGCTGCTTTTGGGATATGAACCAGAGATGCGTTTAAGGGAATGTTTTGATGGCCAGCACCGGTATGGGGCTGGCCATTTTGTTGAGGATACCTAAGAGACCTGAGTTATAACAGTTCTACGAATTACAGCTACACATACAAGTCGGCTTCGACTCCGCTCAGCCTACGTTCCTTGAGCGGAGTCGAAAGGAAGATCTGTAGCCCAGTTTCAGAGAATTGGTATTAGGGATAAGACTGACAAGGGATCTGCGAGTAGTTGGAGGGCCAAATCCCCTCCTGGGAGGGGTGTCCGCAGGACGGGGTGGGTTTCTCCGACGGCTCGAACCCACCCCATCAGCCCCTCCCAGGAGGGGAAAGTAACAGGTTTTGCTTAACCCGAACTGGTGTTAAGAGCTGTCTGACTGATGGAAATGCCGACGCCCTGAATTCAATCGCGACTGCATCCACGCAAAGACACAGATGTTTCAGTCCCAATCAGAGTCATCCCTTGATATAGCAGCCGCAGTCAGGTTTAGACAGTCTTACTCGCCGGATCGCTGGCGGCAAGGCCCTTCCCTGTACCTTGCACCCGGCACCTTTCTACCCTCTGCTATAGCAATGCGAGAATGGGCTAGCCGTGTTGTCCGGTCTCAAAAGGCAAGGTAAACCAAAACGTTGTGCCCTGTTGGTGGTGGCTATCGACGCCAATTTGACCGCCGTGAGCTTCGATAATTTGCTGACAGATATATAGACCGAGCCCTAGGTGCAGCGGTTGTCTGCGGTTTACCCCACGACTGTAGCGCTCAAAGACCCGGTGCTGCTGTGACCAGTCGGCTGTTTCATCTCTGGCCAGGTGATCGATGCCCTGACCGTTGTCGCTGACGGTGCAATATAAGTCGCATTCTTGAATGCAAGCATTGAGCGTCACGCAAACACCCGGACGATTGTATTGCAGTGCATTGTTCAGCAGATTGTCGTAAACCCGCTGCAGCTGAGTGGGATCAGCTATGAGGGGAGGGAGGTCAGCGGGCACGAGAACAGTAATTTGGCCCTGCACTGACTGCAGCAACGGTTGAAACTCTAGAGCGATCGCGTCAACGAGCGATCGCAACCGCACGACCTGCGGATGTAATAAAACGCCTTTGACATCTTGCGTATGGGCTTCAAGTAGAGAATTAATCAGTTTTAGCTGCCGCTCTTGACCGGCCATCATTTGAGCGATCGTCGCTTCATGGAGCCAGGCTTTGCCCGCATGAATGGGCAGATTTTGGAGCAGCATCAGGGTGCCGGTGACGGGATTTCTTAAATCATGGGAGACGGCATGGAGGAAAAGCTGCAGCTGTTGCCGCAGCTCAAACTCCCGCATCAGTAATCGCTCGTATAGCCAGAGGCCCAGGTCAGCCACGCCAAATACACAGAGCATCACGATCAGAAAAAAGATCGAGAGAGGCTGCTGCATCTCAACCGGGATATCGGGCAAGTCCAACCGAAATATCCATACTGATGCCCCAACGACGAGTAGCAGACTAGCCTGCGACTTGAAATGCCAGCGCCACCGCACCGGAATCAGAACGGCCTGCAGCATAAAAAACAAAATCCAGCCGCCCAAATCCAACACCGTTTGCCCCATCAGCATGTACAGAATTTGAGGCCCCAACAGCACTGCGGCCGAATAGCCCAGAAAATGCCACTGCAGCGTGGCGATCGAGACCGCGCGACGGAGCAGGAGCAAATTGAGCAAGAGGCCTAACTGTTGCGCCGTGAAAAAGTAAGGATAGAGCCGATACTGTTCGACACTGAGTCCTAATTGCTCATTCGCGCTGCTGGTAAGGGCCGGCAGCACCACAGTGAAATTGACAATCGCCAGAATGATCAACAGCACCATCGAAATCAAGACCGTTAACCGGATGCGATCGCGAATAAACTGCTGTTGCCAGCGGTGAAATTCCTTTGATGGGGTGGGGGCATTGCCCAGTTGGGCAAACTGCCGTCGCAGGTGACGCAGCGATTGAGAGATGATTAGCATAGCTGTCGGGTGCTCACGATTCGCCCAGGGGTCGGCCTGTTTGGTTCTATAGTGCAGCTTTTTGACGGCAAACACTCCCTGCAGTTAGGCGATCCAGTTGGGTCAATCAGGCGACGAGAATGGCGGGCGAGGAGACTAGAATAAAAGCCTCTCTACTGAACTGGTTATGACTGCTCTTGCCGCTACTGCGCTGACGCTGCTGATTGTTGATGATGATCCGATGATGCGGTTGGGCCTGACCACTGCGCTGGCCCATCAGGATGACTTCACCATTGTGGGAGAGGCCGCTGACGGTGAACAAGGCATTCATCAGGCTCAAACCCTGCAACCGGCGGTGGTGCTGATGGATGTTGGTATGCCGGGGACAGATGGGATTGAGGCGACGCAGATCATCAAGCAGCGATCGCCGGACATCCGCGTGGTGATGTTGACCTCTCATACTCATGAAACCGAGGTGATTGCCGCGTTATCCAGCGGGGCCGATGCTTACTGCATCAAGGGCACTGATGTCGCGGCACTGGCCAATGCGATTCGCGTGGCGGCTGCCGGCGCGGCCTATCTCGATCCGCAAATTGCCCAAACGGTGGTGCAGCATCTCGCGCCGATACGTCCCAAGACATCGCCGGAGACGGTGGGATTGCTCAGCGATCGCGAACTGGAGGTACTTGAGCTCATCGTTGAGGGCCATAGCAATACCGCCATTGGCGAAAAGCTTTACCTTAGCCCCAACACGGTTAAAACCTATGTGAAAGGCATTATGAACAAGCTAGTGGTGAACGATCGGGTGCAGGCAGCTGTCGCCGCCGTGCGCCGAGGATTGGTAGAGTAGCCTGTCCGAAAAGTAGTTTTTACTCTCGATTATTCAACAGACAATCGTCTGGAACATAGGAGCTTTTGCCAATTTATGGCAGAGGGAATCTCGATGCCATCTGCCAATGCCGTGAAAATTAGCTCAGGTAAAATCAAGCAGCAATTGATGATGGTGCAGCGGGGATAAACATCGATGAAACTATTTGGCCATCCTGATTCAGGTCATGCTTACAAGGTCAAGCTATGCTTGGCGATCGCCGGTATTTCCCATGACTACGAAGAAATCGATATTTTTTCAGAACGAGATAGTCGATCGCCCGAATTCAAGCAGCAGTCGAGATTTCACGAGGTGCCGCTACTCATTGATGAGGGTAAAGCCTATGTACAATCCAATGCCATTTTGATTCACATCGCGACAAAATATAAGGTTTTGGGCGCGGAAAATGATCAGACCCTTACCCGTTGTCTCGAATGGCTGTTTTGGGAAGCCAACAAAATTGGATTATGCCTGCCCCAATTAAGGGCTTCAAATAAATTTGAGCAATTCAGACTTAGTGAAGGAGCGCAACATTGGTTGAGCGCAAGATATCGGCACGATGTGCAAATATTGGCAGCTGAATTATCAGATCGACGTAAATTCATCCTGGGTGAAAATCCGACGATCGCGGATTGTTCACTGTGCGGATATCTGTATTTTGCCGATGAAGCAAAGGTTGCAGTGCCTCCATTAGTTCGGGACTGGCTAGCCAGAATTGCCGGGCTGAAGGGATGGGCGCATCCATACGAGCTATTGCGTATTAACCGCTGAACCAGGTTCCGCATCATGTCATGAAGATTGAATTTGTCCCCTTACTGCAGCTTCAGCGCGATCTCTACAACCTGCCACCAGGGCAGGCGCGCTTTCAGGCTTATCTCGACACACTGCTCAACGCGGAGGCTTCGGATGCTGAGCTGTTGCCCATGGCCGTGATGAATCCCATGGGTAAAGCTCATGTCTCCGCCATGCTAGATGCCCTGCTCACGATAGATGCGGAGGCGATCGCCGCTGCTGCGATCGCAGCGGCTTTAAATCAGTTTGATGACGTCGCCAGCACCTTTCAACTCGGATTGGTCGTTGCGGACGATCGCATGGGCGGGTGGACCAATCGTTATACCAGCGAATTTAGCAGCCGCTTTGAGCTACAAACCTGTTTGAAGCGGGGATGGTTAGCTGTAACCCTATGGACGAGTGAAGCGCCCTCAGCCCTAAAAGTGCGGGAAGAAACCTTAATCACGGTGTATCGGGTGGCCTACATTCAGCGACATGGCTTTGCCCACACCTTGCAAGCAATGCTGAATCAAGCAGGATACGCCATGACCATGGCCGGATGCCAACACCCCACGCTGGATGAGGATGATCTGGCTGATACCCACCAGGTCATCTCGCCTCATCTGCTGACTCAAGACCATGCGACGATTATGCCGTGCTTGTTTGGCGACCCAGCCGCGCATGCCCTGGGCTATCAACCGAAAGGTTTGAGTGACCGGGCAGGGTTTGCCTGGGCGCGGCATCAAGCTCGGCATCACTATCCGATGGGGGCGAACTGAAAAGTCACTCGGAGTTGCTGTGGAAGATACTGAACAATCGGCGGCGTTGATGAATATGGTCTTAGGCCCAGTCAAAGATTTTGGTGATCGCCACCGCTACCCAGAGCCCAGTAGCCCAAGTCAGACCCAACCGTGAGGCAAATGAGGGCTACACAATCAGCCACCTTGGGATGCGATCGCAGTCTTGATGATGTCAGTATTCTGATCACCATGAGCATTCCTCCCTTGAAAGGTGTTATCCACCAAAAGTGCTGGTTAGACGCCCTCGATCTCCAGGATTAACCATCAAATCTGCTGGATAACAACGGACAGGCGGGATATTAGCCGTCAGATCTGATGTTGGACATCATAAGTTAGGCGCGCGGAGAGATGCTGAGATCGACGAAGAGATGAAAGACCTCAACCTCCTTTCCTCGATCCTGAGGGTGGATGTGGCGAGACGTGAAGCGACTTGAGCAACCCCGAATGCTATCCGGGACAACCGTGGGGTGCTTGGCGATTAGTTCTTTGGTTGCCGTAACGCAAGCTGTCATGTCACGGTTCGTGCTAAATGTCAGCAACACCCCGTACCCATGACGCCAGGTGAGGTACCCGAACAGTTGGTTCAAGGCTTCACCATACTTCTTTGGCCCATTCCATCGCTTGCACTCGACAATGAGCGACCCGCCCCCTCCGCTTCTCAGGTATAAGTCCGTCTTGCCCTTCTTGCTGAACGTCTCCGCTGAAGATCCCGGATAGTTGATGTTGAGCATACTCAAGACGAGGTCTCGCAGCTCTTCCTCTTTGAGCTTGCTGTAGACGGTTGGCGTGACCTCCAGTTGCCGCGCGTAAGTTTCGACAAAGTCTACGATCTCCACCACTGACCTGTGATCGAGCTCCGGTTCGGGTGTTCCCGGCTTGAGAGCGGGCTTCGACACCCGAGGTTTCTGCTGTACCCTTAGTGGCTTTGGTGCGCTTGCACTCTGATGCAAAGGTATCTTGAGCGTCTCGGTTAATGTCTTGAGCTTTCCGAAATGTCTCTCAATCTCCTCGCGCTTACGACGCCATAACGGCTCGATTCTTTGGCGAAGTTGCGTGTTGCCAGTTTTCACGTCGTTGTTTCGGCCTCCGATCCAGAACCGTACTTCGTCTAAGGCCCTCTCGACAGCCTTCTCGTTTGCATCGGCCTCCATCACCAATATGGAGCCTTCGAATCGCCAGTCTGGCTCTACGGAATAGCGGACACTGCTCGGCATAAACTCAAGGAAATCTCGCCTCTGTGAGTGCTGGGAAACCGGTATCCTCAGACGAACCCTAGGCTGGTCAACATCAATTACCCGGCCAAAGTCGTTGATTGTCCTCTTGTCGATGAAGGGCTCCATAGTCATTGCGCCTTCGTCAAATTCGAGGGTTTCCCAGGCGAGACGGTTAATCAGATGGTCGAGATACTCTTCAAATTCAACCTGCGCTAAGTAGTCGGGTCGCTCCTTTTCAAGCTCCGCAGCAACCAACCTGTCTAAGCTTGCATAGTACGTCTGAAAGCTAGGCTTATTAAGCATCCCTCGATCCTCAAGTAGCCCTATTCTACTGTCCCAGATGCGCGCCTACCCCCTCGTTGCGGCGGACGCCACAGTGGTCTCTCGGTCGTGGGTGGGTCTGGATGAAACGCCCGCTTTTCATCTAGCTTGGCCCCTGCGTCGCCGCTGAACTCAGAATCCGTTAGGCGTACAAAGCGACGTCGTTTTCTTCTTCGGCTTCAACATCATCACGCATGGGTTCAGTCGCTTCCGATAACCACTCGTAAAAGGCGGCTAGGAGTTCGCTGCTGTCTTCCTCTTCGGTGTCATCGTCTGCGGCGTCATCGTCGTCGTCCTCGATTTCAAAATCGTCTTCCTCTTCGGCTTCATCGAGGAAAAAGGCTTCGACGGCGTCTTGGTGGTCTTGGGTCCAGTCAAAGAGTTCCGCGATCGCATCAGCGCGGCGGTCTTCTTCTTCTTCACGGGCAGCCGTGGCGACATCAGCGGCGGCTTGCACATTGGCCAGTTCCGCAAACAACCGCTCTAACTCCCCAGAATTGTAGATTTGGGCTTTATCCAAATCGTCTTGAGTATTAGCCGTATCTTGCTTTAGGGCTTCCGCTTCGCCAATTTTCTTTTCGTTGTCTTTGATATTGCTCGCAGCTTCTTGTTCACCTTTGACCGCACCTTGCCCAGACTGTTCGGCTGACTTGGGCCCCTGGTCAGCGTCTTGCTGCGCTGATGGCCCCGCTTGGGTGGCCGCTGCATCTGCCCCTTGCGATTCACCCATTTTGCCGCCCGACTTGATCATGCCTTGCTGACCTTTTAAGTCAGAGCCCATGTCATTCATTGGCCCCGCGCCAGCAGCACTTTCCTCACCAGCGGGGGCGCCCTGTTCAATGGCTGCCTCATTCAGTTGGTTGTGGGCGCCAAAGACATCTTCGGCTCCTTGCACACTGGCTTGGTTAGACGCTAGCCCCGTTTGGTAACCGTGCATGTGCTCGGCTTGCAGTTGACGACTGGCAATAATATCCATCAGCTCAATTTCACGAATGGCGAGATAGCCTTCGCCCATGGCGAGGTAAGCCGTGTTGGCCGCCGCATCCGAGACGTCAAAAGGCGCATCCTCAGGAATTTCCGGCAAATCAGCGTCCGTCTCTGAGTCATCGGCCTCATCCTGGGCGTCTTCGAGGTCTTCTTGCCGTTCTTCCAGCTGGGCCATCATGGCTGAGTCTTCTCTGGCCTGGGCCATCGACCCACCATCGTAGGAATCCATGGTGTCGCTGTCATTAAAATTATCGACCCCCCCGGAAATCGCCCCGGGGGCGTCATCTAAGCCACCCGCAACGGTTTCGGTCTTGAGCGCCGCAATGCCCCCAAAGAACACGCCCCAATAGGCGGCCTTGCCCGCGGTGGAAATCGCGATGGAACTGGTAGCGGTGCCCGCAGTACTGATAAACCCGCCCCCTGCCGTAGGATTGACACCCCCATAGCTAAAGACCGCTAGGGCGGCTCGGGCGGCATCGAGCCCAAACGCCATCACCTGGCTTTGCACGGCATCCCAGGCATCGTCCCAATTGCCCCCTTCGTAGAACACAGAGGCAATGCGGAGGCCAATGGACAAGGCGCGGAATAGCATACGCCAGAGAATGAACACCAGGACAATCTTGTCAATTTGAATGGCCGCATTCATGATGTTGGCGGCCCAGCTCAGCAGGGTCGCGACAGCAGTCGCCGTCCAGGGCAGACCGATCGCTAAAATCCCGGCAGCAATCAGCAACACCAGACTCACCAGCGCCAGCGTCAGGCCGATTAAGTCCAAGATGTTGGTAATAACCTGGAGGATGGTGCAAAACCCTTCCAAGATGGCAGCGGCGACCCCAAAGCCATTGGTTTCATCAGAAATGCTGGCAAAGGTGTCATAAACGTCGTAAACGGCCCCGGCGGTTTGCCCCACCACCAAGGTTTGCGCCAGTTGGGTACCAAAATCATCGCCCTCAACTTTGGCCCAGTCGGGGTAAGGCTCGGTGTCATCGACCACCGTGCTTTCGACGAAGCCGGCGGATTCCTCCGTATCCCGCTGCACCAGCAGGCTATCGGCGGCCACTTCATTGAAGAAGCCTTCCTCCAGACCGGCATTCTCCAAGCTGCCCAGCAGGCTAAATTCCGTGAGAATTTCTAAGCTTTCGTTCAGGGAACCAGCACCGATCGCGTCTATCTCACCCACATCTTGGCGATCGACGGCTTCGCCCACATCGGGCATCTCCACGGGTTCCGGTAAGCGGGTGGGGAGGGCCGGTTTGTTGGCTGCAGCCACCGGGTCAATGGCATCGAGGGCGTTCTCTTCACTGGCGACGGCATCATCATGGCCTCCCAGGTCAGACCCATCGGCGGCACTTTCCGCATCGGCAGTACTGGTGCTGTCGGCGGTTTGTCCGTCAGTCTCATCTTCGTCCCACTCGGCTCGCTGCAGTTGCTGTGCTTGGACGGCCACGTGATCAATGTCGGCATCCTCGGCACTGGCGGAGTCGTCAATGCCCAGTTCGCCGAGTAAATCATTTGTGACCTCGGCCTCTTCAGCATCGGTAGCACCCTCATTGAGGTCAGCCTCGGCCTCGGCACCGCCCTCAATGGCCCCTTGCTGCATGGTGTGGACGGCTTCGTGGGCAATCAGTTCGCGGCCTGCGTCACTATGGGGGTCGTATTCCCCCGCCGCAAAAAAGATGTGATTCCCTGTGGTAAAGGCGAGAGCTGCGAGTTGGTCGCACAGGTCGTGGGCTTCGCTGTCGTCGTGGATGACGATCGCCTCTGGATTGACCATACCCAGACTACGGCGCAACCAGCTTTGGGTGTCGTCGGGCAAGGATTCCCCACCACTGGCCATCGCGGCTTGAATTTGTCCCTCAATGGAATTGGGAGCCGCACCTTCACTGCCCGCATCGAGATCGCCCGCAAGGTCAGTGGGTTCTGGAATTTCAGTCTCAGCATCGGCTAAATCGCCTAATCCCCCCGCCGCGATCGCATCGGTATCACCAGCCATCGTGTCGGTCAGGGCATCCGTCATGCCATCAGCAGACAGAGTCTCACCGGTATCCAGTTCACTGGCCGGGTCCGCGACATCCGGGGCGGACGCCATTTCCATCATGGGTTCAGGTGCTGCCGTCGCGATCGCCGACATATCTCCAGCATCCGACAGATCGGACGGCTCGCGTTGCAAAGTGGGGGCATCGTCTTCTTGGGGTTGGCGCTGCACCGCCTGAGAGGCGATCGCGTCGGCTTCTTGCTCGTATTTGTCGCCTGGCTCACCCATGACCAGGGCGGGCTGCACCGTAAATTGTGCCAAACTATGCCCCAAGGTGTTGGCGCGCTCAAGCTGTAACGGCAGGCTGGGAGCGTGATCACCGTCAGCTTTGGCTTGCAGCGAGTGCGATCGCGTCGTCTGTGCCTGATCAGCCGCTTCCGCCCGCTCCGCCATCGGGGTGCGAGTTTTACGTTGGGCCAGCAGACGCGTTTTCACAAGACAGCCTCACTGTTAGATGCTGGGGTCGAAAAGGGCGGGAAAGGGGGTTCTGCTCTCTAGCATGCCACTGCTTATACACATCATCTAGAACTCAGAGAAAATGGCAGATCCCCCGCTGTCGCTGCCCCCTTAAAAAGGGGGCTCGATCCGATTTGAACTTGGATTTCCCCCTTTTCCTACGCGCAGCCATGCCCGAAGGGCTTTAGGGGGATGAAGGGGGATCTAAACCTAATGCGTGCTCTAAAGCATGACTTATGTATCACCAGTAGCTCTAGCATGCCCTATCCTGACCTCAACCCGTAGTGGAGGGATGCTTCGGCGTGATTTGCATGCCCTGAAAGTGCTGCTTGGCCCGTTGGCGATTTTGGTGAATGCGGAAAATGCGATCGAACTCCGCTTTACCCCAGCGGGCGGGCAGGGTATTGAGATAGAGGGTAACCATTTCTTCGGCAGCTTCTTGATCCGCCGTATGCAGGCTTTTTTTCGCGACCAATAATGCGTCAAACGCGGCGACTTTGTCGTCTAAGGCTTCACAGGCTTGGGCGATCGCCAGCGAACTCGCTAAAAAGCGGGCAAACCGATGAATGTCGGATGCCTTGAGGGTTTCTTGCCGCGCGGTCATCGCGTAATCGCGTGAAGCGGCCCAGTCTTCTTGTTCCGCCGCGACGAGTGCCAGATACAGGTTGATATCGCCAATGACAGTATCCGCGCCCGCGCTTTGCGCCTCGGCTAACAAAGTTTTGAGGAAGCGATCGCTATCGACCCAACTCTCATCCGTAGTGAGGGTCTTCAGGGTTTGGCGTTCAAGCTGGATGGCATAGGCCAGGTGAATTTCGCCCAGTCGTTTGGCCAGGTCATAGGCCCGATCTAAATCGGCCTTGGCCCGTTCAACCTGCCCCAGCAACACATAGGTGGAACTGCGGGTGCGCAAGATGGAAATTGTGAGCGTAGACGGCTCGGTTTTGCGCACATACCTCAGCGCTCGACTGTTGGCCTTGAGGGCACTAAGCACATCGCCCGTTTCGCGATGTAGCGAAGCAAGGAAAAAGAATCCTTTAGCCGCAAGGAGGGTATGGCCAATTTCTAACGCCAGTTTGAGAGAGGTTTCGATCGCTTCACGCGTCTCCTCACGTCGCTCTGGCAGGTGAAACAGGACGATCGCTTTGCCGTATTGGTTCAGGGCAAGACTGGCTTTGTCTTCGAGGGCTTCGCTGTCGGGATTGCAGAGGGCGATCGCGGCGTCATATTCATCCGCTGCTTCGGCCCATTGTTTGAGCTGAGCGTGAATGAGGGCTCTTTGAGCATGGGCGATCGCCTGCTGCTGGTTTGCCGACAGTTCCCCTGCCGCGACGAAATCTTGGACTTGCTTGTCAGCCGCTTTAAGTAAGGCTTCGAGCGTTGATTTTTTCATGACTCATAGACCTCTACCACAGTTACCCAACCACCGTCTCTGTCATTTCATCTTGACGTTCATCCTCTGAAATGCCTAACTGTTCTGCCAGGGCTTGCCAGACCTCCATAAAGTTTTCTAGCGTTTCGTCTAACGTAGGCTGGTCTTCTTCGTCTTCCAAGTCTTCTGACATCAGGACATCATCATCGTCATTGTCCGTATCTTCATCATCTTCTGTATCAGCCCCCTCTATGGCCATGAAGTCTTGAATAATGGCAAACACTTCACTCGACCAGTCTTCTCCCTCCGCCAAGCCCTCTTCCCGTTCCGCTTCAGTGTTGTCTCGCGTCTCTTGTATCACCTCCCACCGGGCATAAAACGCTTCCCGCTGGGTCATCAGCCACTCAATTTCTGCTTGATTCTCAGCTTGGACTGCAGCCGCCTCGGTCTCGCGAGTTTCCAGCAGGGATTGAATCTCTGCCGACTCTGCGGCCTGCGCCCCTTGTTCTTTCATAGCTCCGGCGGCGGCAGCTTCCCCGTCATCAGAGGTGCTGGGGCCTTGAGCCACGTCTTTAGCACCGCCATCGGCTCCCTGCTGAGCTACCGGGCCTTGGTCTGAGGGCACATCCTGCCCCACCAGACCACCCATCGCACTGCCCTGCTTGATATTGCCCTGCTGGCTGTTCAAATCGGCGGCCCCGCTATCTGACTGGTCCTGAGCGCCTTCCAGGGTGGGTTTGGCCTCAGCGATTTCAGCTGAGGCCATGCCGGTGCGCTCTTGAAAAGCCTCGCTCATCGCCTGGGACTGCTCTTGCTGAGCATGGTAATCCTCTAAGATCAGTTGACTCCCATAGATATCCTCGGCCCAAAGCTGCTTGCCGCGAATGATCCTTTCCGTTTCAGCGATCGCGGCCTGGGTTTGCTCATCTTCGGCATCGCAAACGGCCATTCTGGCGCTAGCGGATTCCACGGTTGCCAGAGGATCCGCGTCAGGGATTTCCGGTAGCGCTTCCGTCGACTCTTCGTGAGCATCTTGATATGCTGCATACTCTTCATCTAGGCTCTCGTTAGACTCCCGCACCGCCTGAATTTGAGTCTCGTCTGCCTTCGCCTGAACGGCACTGTCAGTACTGCTCTGCGCCTGTTCGAAGCCAGCGCCACCACCGCCACCGAGGGCAACTCCGACGACAAGTTCTTCGGTCAACGCTTCAACCGCATTGTCAGTCACGTCCCGTCCAGGGGCCACCGACGAGCCATCTGTGGGCGCATCAATGGTCGCCCGGTAGAGAATGATGGCCACGATATCAGCTGCCGCCCCGACAGCTTGAACTGCCGCTCGGCCCAGCCCCTCCTTAGCGTGTTCCCAACCCAGCACAGCCCCAGCCAACAAGGCATCCAATAGCCAGAGGACGATCGCAATAAACCTCAAGAGAAGGCGAAAGGCTGTCCACCAAATGATGAATTCGCTGAGCTTGACTAACCAACCGGCAATTACTTGCCACAACCCTTTCCACCATTCTGCGAACCCTGCCCAAGTGGCGGCAGCCGGATTGCCAAAAGCAGCTAGCAAGAGCGAAATACCGTGGCAAATGCCCTGCATCATGATAAAGAGCACCATGACTGCCGTCAGCGCCAGACTGATCATGTCCAAGATGCCAGTCAGCAGCTCGATCATATTGATGAAAATTTCGAACGTGATGGCCATATAGCCAAACATGTGAGCCCAGTGTTTGGGCTTGAGGGCAAACCAAGAGGCATCCCCGGCCATGACGTTGGCAATATCGACAATTTTGCCGCTGGTGCCCGCCAAAAACACGTTGTCAACAATCCAGTCTCCCCCTGGACTGCCAGTGTCTGACTCCTTCATGCCTTTGGGCCAGCCGACTTCCTCTCCGGCATCCCAGGATTTCTCGGTGTCTTCAGTCGTCGCGACGGTATCGTCGGCCGCTGCTTGCTCGACCACTGCCGATGTCATTTGCAAGTTGAGCACATCCCCGGCGTCTTCTCCCGCAAATGCTAGGGACTGGGCTAGGGCAGCGTTGAAGTCTGGAAAGGCATCACCCCCAAATTCCAGATCATCCATCGAGCCGCTGGCCGCATCTTGGGCGTTGTCTAGGCCCTCTTCTAGGCCCATTTCTTGCATCGGTTCGAGGGGATTGCCCAACGCCTCAGGGGCAGGCACTTTATCCGGTTCCACCTCGGGAACTGGCGTGAAAATATCTTGGGCCGTGCCGACTGCTTCGTCGGGTGGCGCTTCAGTATGCACGGCTTCTTGCCCCTCAGTGGGGGCATCGGCACTCTCTGAGTCCACAGCATTTTGGGCATCTTTCTCGCCCTCGGCGGCCATGTCCTCACCGTCTGCCTCTGAAGTGCCTGTTTGCTCCTCTTCTGCGGTGGTTGTGGTCGCTGCCGATTGTACGGGTACAGAATCTGAGACGACTTGGTTGGAGTCAGCTTTCAGGCCCAGGTCAGCCCCAGTGTCCTCCATCGATTCTTCTGCGCCACTGCCACTGTCGATCGCCCCCTGCTGAATGGTGTGTACCGCTTCGTGGAAAATCAGCTCTTGCCCCTCGGGACTGTCAGGGTCGTACTCGCCCGCCGCAAAGAAAATATGGTTGCCCGTGGTAAAGGCCAGGGCTCCTAGCTCATCGCACAGCTCATTCGCTTGCCCGCCGGTATGCACGCGAATGTCTTCGGGGTTTTCCATGCCGATGCGCGATCGCAGCTTGGCCTGCATTTCCTCGGGTAGCGGTTCGCCGCCTGAGGCGATCGCCGTGCGGATTTGGCCTTCAATGCCGTCATCGCCCAAGCCCATATCAACATTGGTGTCGCCCAGCATCTCCTCGACTTCTTCAGTCTCCGGGCCTGCCTCTTCCGTCATGGTGTCCTCGCCATTGCCGCCCATCGCTCCCATGGCATCGCCCATCTCACCGCCACCCAAGGCATCAGTCATATCCTCCAGACCGTCACCGCCCATGGCATCAGCCATACCCCCCAGGTCACCACTACCGCCGCCCCCAGCAAGGTCATCCATGCCACCCCCCATGGCATCGGTCATGTCGCCCATGCCGCCCAGATCGCCCCCGAGGTCAGGCATCGAGCTACCCATATCGAGATCAGGCTGGCGCTGCACCGCCGTCGGGTTGAGCTGGTGTTGTACGTTGGGTGTTGAGCTGCTGGCCCCGCTGGAATTATCTTCAGGAGCGCCTGCCACCCCACTCGCCTGGGGTTTCATCTGCACCGCCTGGCGCGCGATTTCGTCGGCTTCTTGCTCGTACTTATCCCCCGGTTCCCCAATGGCGAGCGCAGGCTGAATCGTAAAGTTACCCAGACTATGCCCCCGCTCAGAAGCTCGCTGCATCTGCATGTCGAGGGACTGAGTCGCTCCGCCCTCAGCAGATTGCGCCTGCACCGGTGTGCTATTAACCGGCGTTGCCCGATCTCCCCCGGCGCGATCGCGGGTCGCAGTGTTAGAGCGCTGGCGTTGCAGTTGAGTTTTCATGGGGAACCCCCGGTATGGGTCAGGCAGGTGGTGGGCAGCTAAGGGAATCGGCGGGGGCGATCGCGGTTGCCAGCCATCTAGAGGCAGGCAGGCTAGGGGATGGGGCTAGTATGCCCTCTTAAGATTCTCTACGACTTTAGTCGAAGGCCCGTGCGACCAAAGTCTAATTTGTCTCAATCCAGCCTGAGAGGGGCGATCGCCGTCACGGCACCGGCGCGATCCAGCCTTTAATTTCGACATCGATCAGGGGCTTTTCGAGCTTGATGTATTCACTGCGAGAGGCTTCTAACAGGTGCTTCATCTGCACCGATTCTCCCGCATCGGCGGCGAGAAAGGCCGCGTTGAGGGCAATATTGCGAATGTTGCCCCCCGCGACATTCAGCCGCGCCAGCTTGTCGGGCTTGAGGCCCTCGGTGGGCACCGTGGTCGGAAACACCCGCCGCCAAATTTCCGCCCGTTGAGTCGCATCGGGAAAGGGGAAGCGGACGGTGAATCGGAGGCGACGCAAGAACGCCTGGTCGAGGGCGTCCTTGAGGTTGGTGGTGAGGATGGCGAGCCCTCGGTATGACTCCATGCGCTGCAGCAGATAGCTGACTTCGATATTGGCGTGGCGATCGTGGGAGTCTTTGACTTCGCTGCGTTTGCCAAAGAGGGCATCGGCTTCGTCAAACAGCAAAATTGCACCGCCCATTTCCGCCGCGTCGAAAACCCGCCGCAGGTTCTTTTCCGTTTCGCCAATGTACTTGCTGACCACGGCACTGAGGTCAATGCGGTAGAGATCGAGCTGCAGTTCCAACGCCAGCACCTCTGCCGCCATGGTTTTACCCGTACCGCTCGCCCCGGCAAACAGGGCACTAATGCCGAGCCCCCGCCCCGTATCGCCGCCAAACCCCCAGCGATCATAGACTGTGGCTCGCTGGCGCACATGGGCGGCAATTTCCTGCAGCACTTCCTTTTGTTCCTGCGGCAGCACCAAATCATGCCAGTGGGCGCGGGAGGTAATGGGCTGGGCTAGGTCTTCCATGCGGGGCCGGGCCTGACTGCGACAAGCCGCCCAAAGCTGCTGCTCTAGCGGTTGTGCTGGGCGATCGCTCACCCGTTTGCCTGTCTGGCCGTTCTCACTGTCTGGCTGCGATTGCCGAACGCTGTGGCCAATCGCCTGCACGGTGGGGGCACTCAGGTCAAACTGAGAAACCAGCGCATCAATGTAGCCATTCAGAGTATGAGCCGTCTCGCCCAAGCTGGACTGCCAGAGTAGCCGCTGTTCTTGCGCGGTAGGAGAGCCAATATCAAAGGTAATCACCACCCGGTGGTTGGGCGGACGGCGATCGCGATTACTGACGAATAAGGGGCCGGATAGCGTTTCCAAGGCATGGGCAATGGCGGCGAGATAGCTGGCCCCGTCGGGGGTAGTGCCATCGTCATCGATGAGCAGGGCGCTGCGAGAGAGTAACGATTCCCGGTTCCAGCGCCGCACCAAGTGCTGCAGTTCTTGGTTTTGCTGGGGCAGTAGGAACGCGGGCAAACTGTAGAGCTTGAGCCCCAACTGCTGACAGGCGGCGACCGCGATCGCCTGTTTGCCCGCGCGATCGCTGCCGCACAGCTGCATCGCCGGATAGGGGTCGCGGGGGGAGAGGCCCTGCCAGAGAGTGGCAATTTGCTCAGCGATCGCGGTATGCGAGGGCACCAGATGAGCTGCTGGCTTGACTCGCTGTAAGCGGGTAGCCAGGGTTTCATCCAGATAGGTGAGCCCTAATAAATAGTGCAAGATGCGCTCATCAATGCGCAGGGGGCTACTGGTGAGCGGCTGATCGGGATTCAGGCGAATCAACTGCCAGCGGCGCAGGGGCGCATCCGGGGTGAGGGCGCTCCAGTGGGCACCGGGAAACAGGGCCAACGCCAACCCAAAGGTGGGAAACGTCCGTTGCGGATCGGCCTGGGCTGCCGCACAGAGCGGCCCCCAGGTCGCTTCGAGTTCCGCTCCGGCACAGAGCAGCAGCACGCTCACTTCAAAGGCACTGAGGCGCAGGGTTTGACACAGGCGCTTGAGGGCCGAGCCTTGGGCGATCGCCAAATGCAGCACCCGCTGCGTGACGAGCAGATGCGCCTGCAGCTTGAGCAGGGGAAAAGGGCAAGCCTGACCCGATGCGGGCGGCGTCACGGGACGGCTGGCTTGAGCTTCGAGGCGCTGCCGCAGTTGCGCCAGACAATCGATCAGATAGCGGCGATTGGCATCATGCCAAACCGCAGAGCGAGTGGTCGAGGCCGTGCGAGTAGTCGAAGCAGAAGAAGAAGAAACCACCATCAGTCATCCAGACATGCATCAGCAAACAAAATCAGTCCACCCTAGGGCACGATTAACAATGGCCCCACATACTGCTCGTAAGTGGCACTTTGAGGGTCAAAATCGGCCTGCAGCAGACTCTCAGCGCCGTCAATGGTGGCTCGCACCAAATACTCCCCCGATTGAACTCCGGCAATGGCAATCTCGATTTCGGAGCTGCTCTGTTCCCGCAGTCTATCCGTAAAGAGATACTCTGCCGGGGCTTGAGTGACCCGCTCATTCAGCACCAAGACAACCCGACTGTTAGCATTCATCGTCAGGTCAAACTGCACCCGCACCAGCGCCGATCGCGGCTCATCTTCACTGCCCTGCACCTCGGCGATCGCCACGTCTAAAATCGTGGGCCGCAATACAAAGGCTTCCACATTCGACTCCACCCATTGAGACGAACTGGCCGCCGCCGGATCGGCTGTCGCGCTGGCCGCCCGGGGTGCGGGTGGGGTGCGGCTGCCGCGCTCGACAAACACGGTGCGCGGCTCGTCGCGCGGATGCACGATCTGGAGCCCCTGCACTCCAGCTCGCAACTGATCCGCCGGAATCGTCCCTAAATCGAGCACGACTTGGTTGGGGGTCACGGTTTGCGGCTCGATCAGCTGCGGCCCCAGTTTGATATAGGCATTGGCCGCTTCTAGCTGTTTGCCGCGAATCAACAGAGAACTGTCGCGCAAAATCGGGCGGTAGCGGCCCGCGCTGCACAGCACCTGCTCAATCACCGGCTGAATGCTAGAGGGAATCGCGCCCAGGTAGCGATCACGCACCGGCAACGCCCGCCGCGCTGGGACATCCCCCTCTACCAGCACCACAGTCACTTTATAGGCAACCGAGAGCAAATAAGACGCCTCGAACAGACCACTCCATAAATTTGAGAGGTCTTCCATTTCGAGATCCTGGCGCTCAATGCGAATCGCCTCCGACTGTTCTGGCAGGTCAGAGGCCGCTAGAAACGGATAGGCTCGATTGTCAATCGTGTCTTGCAGCACGTCGGGCGTCAGGGCGCCATAGTCTTCCAACGTGCGCACCACGCTGCCTAGGAGGCGTTGAGGTTCCAACTCCACCTCGTTGCCATAAAAGCTGAATAAGTAATAGAGATCGAGCGCCGCCTGCGATTTTTTCGTGACTTCGCCCCGCCGTTGCCGCCCCGCCACGGCCCCGTTGCTATGAGCCGGATTCGACAAAATGTGATATAGAAAAACATTCAACCCCGATTCCGGTGCGCCTTCCCCCAAATTTTCCGGTCGCAGGGTGGTGACACGCGCCCCCTCGACATCGGCCTGGATGCTGGCCTGCAATAACCGCTGAAGGGTGGCTGTGATGGTGGCGATCGCCAGGAAGTTACTCATACACTCTAGAAAGTTAGGGGTGAAGGGTGAATGGGTGGGGGGTGATAGTGCGGTGCAGGATGCGTGGATGGGTAGTAGTGCGGTGCAGGATGAGGCCGGTAGAGTTCAGTGAGATAGATGCGGTGCCTAGCTTGCTATTCCCTGTTCCCTGTTCCCTGTTCCCCAGAGATCGAATACTAAGAACCAATGCCAAACTCCAAATTCCAAATTCTCCTCAGTTCACGAGGCCGTTAACCTTGCGATAAAAGGTCTGCAAAAACTGCAAATCTTCAGCAAAGAGCCCCTCCACAACCGTCGGCGTGATGGTGTCAATCTCGCCTAACCGGGTCACGACGCGCGACAAAATCAGCACAGTCGAGTAAGCCGGATTAGCCTGTACGCGCGGGTCCCCCATCGGGACAATCTCATCCACTGCTCGTGATAACCGCATGAAGCCGTTGCGGTGGAGCTGATTATCCGCATCGAGGTAGCCCTTCGGTAAGAGGAACTCAAATTCAGTTTGCAAAGACATGACTGGAGGGTCTCCACTGGCAAATTAGGGGCGAGGGGATTGGGAGTTGAGAAGTCGGAGTTCGGAGTTTTGAAGTCGGAGTTCGGAATTCCGACTTCAAAACTCCGAATTCTAAGTCGTATCACCGGGGTCAACCCGCTCAAAGACCTCACAGGCCAGCTCTAACTCTTCGACGGCTAGATCGCCGCCCGAGGCACTGACATCCGAGCATTTATAGCTGGCAGGCCAAGCGCGCTCAAACACAAACCGCGCCCCCTCACTGGCGTCTTGCCGGTAAATCACAATCGCCCCGTCGCGCCGCTGTTCGGCCCACTGCCCTTGTTGAACAGCCATCAGCCAGTTCCAGAGGGTTTTGGACGATCGCAAGCTGCGCACGAGGGTAATGTTGTTGACTTTCAAATTGCCCGGAATTTTCACGTTTGAAAATCGCCCATGGCTAGCACTACCCCAGGCCAACGGCACCACCTCAGGGCACTCAATCACGTCCTGGCTAGTTTTGAGGCCCTTGCATTCTTGAAAATAGCCGTCCACCGCTTCATCACTGCCCTCTAAATAGAGGCCAATGTAAAAGCGCGACGTCGTCAGAATTTCATGGGTTGGTTTTGTCATGGGGCGGGCTCATCGCAGGGCAGGGGGACATCAGGGCTACTTCACCCGGTGGATGCCCGCGTGGTGCACCTCGACGCTTTCTTTAAACATGTCGGTGCTGTCAGAGGCCAGTGAAGTGGTGCTATAGGTCGTGGGAATAGCGTCGATGATGTTGTACCGCGCGCCTTCGCTGCCGTCCTGATTGAGAAACACTACAGAGGCGGTCGAGCGGTTGTTCTTCCAATCGGTGCCACCACCGGCAAAGCTGGTGGGATGGCAAGCCTTGTACCACAGCTCTAGCACGTCATTCTCAACCGTCGTGACGAACTCTAGCGAGAGGTTTTCAAAAGAGGTGGAGGCGATCGTAAATTGGGTGTCGCTCTTCAGCCCTTTTTGTAGGCCAATCGACTCACCCTCACCGGCCACCTCAAGGGTGACATTCAAACCGCTGAGCTTTTGGATCTTGAGCTGCTGGCTGTTGCCAGTCGCCCCATCACTCAGTTCAAAGAAAAATCGACTGTAGGTTAAATATTCTGGGGTCTGGGCCATATCAAACGCGCCTCAATAACATGCAACAACAGAGGTGGGCAAAGAATCAAGCAGCTTTTCCCAGAGCGGTCTGGGTGGATGAGTACGGGGCTACGCCGCCGCCGCAGCT
This sequence comes from uncultured Halomicronema sp., assembly GCA_937899725.1. Taxonomy (GTDB): domain Bacteria; phylum Cyanobacteriota; class Cyanobacteriia; order Phormidesmidales; family Phormidesmidaceae; genus Halomicronema. The sequence continues at coordinate 6,605 of CALCCA010000059.1, read as the reverse complement.
ACCGTTGACGTCCGCGGATCGCCGCCCGCGAGCACCTTATCGACTTTCTCGCAGACAAACTCGTAGGATTCGACGGCTAATTCTTCGCCGGTGGCGTCGGCATCGCCCAGGCTGTAGTTTTTGATCCAAGCCTGCACAAAGTTCCAACGCACGATTTCTTGATCGCCATCGGGGCTATAGAGCACGACCGAGCCGCTCTTGCGGGAATTGGCCCAGTCGCCCTCGCCCAGATCACTGGCGGGTTTAGCCTGGTTAAACCAATCGTGCATCATGCGGCTGGCACTGGTGGCGTCGCCGCTGAGATACACCTCAACGGTGAGGGTGGGGCTCGAGTCAAAGCCGCCAGAGCTGGATTGGCGATTGGTTCTGCCGCCTTTACCGCATTCTAGGGGAGCCTGGCCACCGGTGGTCTTAGCCTCATATTTCACTTCAGTGATGCTTTTAATAGGCAGCTCTTCGATGCCTTCCCAACTGATGTAAAACTTACTAGAGCCGGTGGTGGCTAGGGTGTTAGCCATGGTGCATGATCCTCATAATGGGTGGATGAGTAGGGGGGATGGGTCGGTGGGGCGATCGCGCCAGAAAACATTTCTTGTTATCTCATTGAGAGGTGTGGGATCCCCCAGCCCCCTCTAAGCAAGGGGGGTGGCGTAGCCGGAGGGATCAGGCCGCATCTTGATCGCGCCAGCCACCGGTTTTTTTCAAGCAACCCGGTGGCTCAGCAGGGAGTTAGCCTTCGTCCTGACCGGTCCACTGACTAAAGCGGAAGATGACAAATTCCGCTGGTCTGACCGGAGCCACGCCAATCTCAACGTAGAGACGCCCCAAAATCATCGAGTCTGGGGTGTTCAACTCACCATCACACTTGACATAGAACGCTTGGGAAGGACTGCTGCCCATCAGCGCCCCCTGCCGCCAGAGCCCCGTCAAGAAGTTGCTGATCGTCCGCGTCACGCGAGCCCAGAGATCTTCGTCATTGGGCTCAAAGACTGCCCATTGGGTGCCTAACTCGACCGACTTCTCGATGTAGCTCATCAAGCGTCGCACGTTGATGTAACGCCATTCGGTTTGATCGGGTTCCACTAAGGTGCGAGCCCCCCAGATGCGAATGCCCTGGTTAGCAAAGGAGCGAATGCAGTTGATGCCCAATGGATTTAGCAGTTCTTGCTCGCGGAAGTTGCAGTCGTAGGCCAGTCCCAAAATGCCGCGCGGCACTTCGTTGGCCGGGGCTTTATAGACGCCCCGCGTTTCGTCGGTGCGGGCCCAGACGCCCATCACGTGACCGCACGGGGGTACCGAGATGGGACGACCATTGTCACGGGGGTTGGCCACCGACACCCAGGGGTAATAAAGGGCGGCAAACTGCGATCGCCGATTGAACTCCTCTGACAGCCATTGGCTGACATCTTGCGGCTTGTAGCGATCGGGGGGTGAATCGAGCACCACCATCCGGTTGGGCGGGTTGGGAATATCACCCGAAGCGGCTCCTTCACAGTTGCTGACCATCAGATCCATGACGCCGTGCACCTGGTCGAGGTTCATCAACCCGACCTCATAGGCCCGCATCAGGTCGGGGCAAGCCATGATGGTGATTTCGTCAATTTCCAAGAGCCCTTGCACGCCGGTGCGATCGTCCCGTACCCCTTCCACATCCCGAAAGAAGGTTTGCGGACTGGGAATAAACGGCGGCGGGCTGACTTCGCAATAACCATTGCTGGGGCGGCGGGCCAGCGGACTGCCGGCCTGGGCAATATCCTCAATGGTGAGCAGTTCCGAGTCGGCCAGGGCCGTCACCACATAGTCGGCGACGGCGGTATCCACGTCGGCATCCATGCTGAGGTGGTCGTAGCGCTCCATCACCGTATCGCCATCCATCACCGCCACGCTGAAATATTCGCCCGTGTCGGTGGGCACTGCGGCGTCGGCATCGTCGCTATCACTGGCTTTGGGCGTGCTGTCGCTGATCCGCACGGAGAGTGAGGCGGGGCGCTGGCCGTTGGCGATCGCCGCCAAGCTGCTGCCAGCCGTAGCATCGGCCGCCGGGGTCGAGCGCCGCGCCAGACTGAGCGTGGGGCGACGGCGACGGTTCATGATTTGGGTGCCCGAAGCGGCGGGGGCTTCGTTGGTAGTGCCCGGTAGCTGGGTGCCAATGCTGGCAATCCAGCAGCGGCCGCCGCCATTCAAAAACCAGCCGTAGACAGCAAAGGGCAAATAGGCGTTAAAGCTGGTGAATCCATCGGAGTTGGGGCGGCCAAAATACTCTAAATACTGATCCCAATTGGTCACCATCATGGGTTTGAGGGGAGCCGCGCCGCCTCGGATATCTTCGGTAAACCCGACAAATCCGGCGACTGCAGTGGGCACGCCCTCAATGGGGCGACTCCCCCGGTTCACTTCTTCGATGTAAACGCCGGGTGCAAAGTAATCGAGTCTGGGCATGGATTCAAGCCTCTATGAACGTTAGCAATGGATGGTGAGTGGGGCGTACCAGGAACCGCCGCCGTTGTCTGGGTCATCCCCTCAGTCGGGCGCGATCGCCATGGGGAACCGTCACGTTTGCAGGCAGGCCGCTGATTGATCAAGCGCCACAACCCCCATCAGCGGCACCGTGACCTTGAGGTAAAGGGCGGGCTGCAGGGGCACCGCCAGCGCTCGCCACAGGGCCGTGACGTCATGGGGCTGAACGATTTCAATGGCGACTCCCCCTTGCCCCTGCAAAGCAGGCACCAAGCGCTCTTCAGGTATTTCAGAATGCTCGGCGAAGTAGGCAATTGCCTCGGCCAACAGCTGTTGCTCACCGAGGCGAGTCCAGTCGCGGGCCACCACCAAAAATGAAATTTCGACCCAGCTCAAGGGGTCGGGGGATACCGGGGTGGCCGAGCTGGCGGCCGATCCTCCTAAAAGCTCAGCCTCAGCTGGTTTTGAGACTGACTGACGAACGTCGTACACATAGAGATTGACGCCAACTGGCTGCGACTGATACAGCCGAGGGCGATCGAAACTCACTTGCTGCACGGTGCCCAGTGAGGTCTGGCAGACCAAAATTCGAGCCAGTGTTTGCGACACCGCTGGAATCATGAATAACCTGAAGTTGATACAACAGAATTAACAGCTCTATTGAAGCCTCAGATCAAGGGATTCCAAATTAGACCTTAGTCGAGATTTTGGGTTTACCTAGGCCGATCAGATATCCATCACCAAAGAATCACGACGCCAATACAAGCTAGCCATTATTTTTGGGGAAATGCATACAATTCCTTACATTCAGAAGACAAATCTAGTTGCCAATTTGTAAGGATTTATATCCGATTCGATGTAAATCACGATTGAATTTAACAGATGTTAAAAGTGATCAAAATATCCTACTTTAAAGCTTAAGAGATGCGCTCTGGGAAAGCATTTTGATAAGATGAAAACCAGATTCCCGTAGATGTTTTTGTCGATATCGCAGTCGCCAGTCCGGTTAGGACAAGACTGTGGAGCCACTTTGCGAATGCGCGAAGGATGAGAGTGCTCCTAGGTGTCCTCAACCAAGTGGCCAACCCTATCCGTTGCGATTGACTATTCTCCCATTTCAGCCAATTTAGCCAGGTCATGAGTCATCCCGGTCTTGCCCTTAGGTAAGGGTCGTTCAGACCGTTGGCTGGAGATCGCCTCCAGACTCCCGAAAACCGTCCTCCTCTCAGGGTAGGGCGATTGCTGGTGTGACAGTCTTCTCGTTCATCCTCTTTCAGTAGCTTCTATGGTGCACACGCTGACAGTTTCCTCAGAGCGCGCAGTTGAAATCCGCGAATTGTTGGTCTCCGCGTTGTCTCCAGCGCTGGGGCTACCGCGCCTAGTCGCCTGGTGCATGAGCTATGAGCACCCCACCTCATGCCAACAAGAGCGAATCTGCGAAAGCCTCGACCCCGAGATCGCGGTCGAACCCAGCTGCTGGACTGAACTTGACGTCAGGCTGCCTCAAAACACCTGGACAGGAGGCGCATTGCCGCCAGGGCTGACGGCAATGCTGCCAGCATCTTGTCCCTATCTGTACGCCTGGCCGGTGGGGGCGGGTCAGCCTTCAGCGCGATTGCTCATCCTGACCGATTGCCCGCTCACGCCCACTGAGCAGCAGCAGTTACAGGCCGTCACCCGCGTCATCGCGAGCCACCTTGACCTGTGGCAGGCCCATACCCATCAACAAACCCAGGCCGCGGCCTTAGCCGATATGCTCGGAAGCGTTGAGCATCAGATGCGACAGTCACTGGGCCTGGTCAACCTGTATCTATCGCGGTTAGAAGGCCAGTCTTTGACGGGTGAGGGCCAAGCCGTGAAGGGGAATCTGCAGGCAACCGTTGCCGACATTACCGATCGCCTAGACGCCATTCTGACAGCATCAGCGGTGACGCGCCCCCCCTTAGCAACGGTCGATCTGCAGCGCCTGATCCGCGATCGCAGCCAAACCTTTGCGCCCTCGCTGCAGGCCCGACAAATCACGCTGCAGATGCCCGATCAAGCCGTCTGGCTAGAGGCCGATCCCCATCAGTTGGGGCAGGTGATCGACAATCTGCTGTGTAATGCGATCGCCTTTAGCCCGATCGGCGGCACCATTGTCTGGAGCTGGGATGCCTTTGACGGCGAGGTCTTGGTGCAAATTTGTGATCAGGGGTCGGGCATTTCACCGGGGGCCGGACTCAGCATCTTTCAACCCGGTTATACTGAGCGCCCCCAAGGTCACGGCTGGGGGTTAACCATTACCCAAAAGATTGTCGCCGCCTACGGTGGGCGCATTTGTGCCAACAACACCCCTCAAGGGGGGGCGCAGTTCAGCGTCATCTTTCCTCAAATTCAGCCTCTTCAATAACGACGAGCCCGGCTTTCACCGCCCGCACGATCGCTTGGGTGCGGCTACTGACGTGCAGTTTGTTAAAGATCGACGTGAGGTGCGCCTTGACCGTGGCCGCTGTAATGTACAGGCGCTTGGCCATGTCTTGGTTCGAGGCCCCATTGACCAAGAGCTGCAACACCTCGGTCTCGCGGCTGGTGAGAGCCGTAGTCAAATCGGGTCGGGGCTTGTCGGCATGGTGAAAGATGGAGAAAAACCGGCTGGTGACCTCATCGCCTAGATAGACGCGATCGCTGGCCCAGGCCGACAGCGCCTCAGGCAGCTGTGAGGTGAGTCGGTCTTTGAGCAAATAGCCACAGGCCCCCGCCTTCATCGCTTTGAAGATCAGTCGCGCATCATTATGGCCAGAAACAAAGGCTACTTTGCCGCGATAACCGGCTTTTTTTAGCTGCTCAAAAATATCAATTCCCGATTGGTTATCCGATAAAAATTCCAGGTCTAACAAGATTAGACTCGGCTGTTGGGCGATCGCTAAATCGATACATTGACCGCCGTGATCGGCCTCATAAATCTGTTGAAACCAGCCCTGATTACTGTGGCGATAAAATTCCAAAAAAGCGGTTAAAGCCTGTCGATAGCGATGATCGTCATCGGCAATTAGCAGTGACTGTAAAACGGGGGTTTGAGAAGGCTGGAAACTCGATCGAGAGCGCAACTCGTTTAAAGCAGTGCTAATCATATTGCCAGACTCACGGTGGTAGAAGACGTAGGTTGATCATCGAGAGTTCTCCCAGACAATTCTAGGAAAACTTGTTTTACCTGATTACAGAAAGCTGCCATCCATTCAAAAACCGAGCAACCGCAGTTTTACGGAGTCCCGCTTGTTCGTTAGTCGGCAAACCTTCAGGTCTCGTAGAGTTGGCCTTTGTTAAATTTGGTAACTTTACGTGCCTACCTCTTGGAGGTTCAAAGACGCCCAACAGAGACTCCACACCCCGTCATGACCATCGCCCAGGCAATCAACGATGGCCGCCAAGGGGAATTGGTTTGCCCACGCCACCAGGCTCGGGTTGTCCTTGAACCAAGCCATCCCTTGCTCGACCTCACCTAAATTCAAGGCTTTATATTCGCGCCACTCAGAGGCTTGTCCTTTAGGAGTGCGTCAGCGCATCATGCCGCCGTCTAGACTCCTCTGCTCAATCGGCGCTGCGGGCTCTGGGGTCGCAAAGGACTGCCGAGGCACTAAGCGTTGTTGCGTTTTGGCACTCACCCGCCGACCGGTCTGCAACTCCACTTCAGCTTGGGCCTTTTGATAGGACAAGATGGTGCTTGGGCGCAAACAACATAGTTCTAAATGAGGACTGAGACGGCTGTAAGCACTGACGCCGAGTTGCTCTGCCTGCGTGCTCGTTAACGTCAGACTGCCCAGAATACTATTTACTGGTCGGGGGGTATCCCGCTTGAGTGTTCGTGACGGTTTGACAAAAAACTCCCCAATGGCGGGCGTTACATGCTCTTGAACTTGAGTGCGTACCGTCGCTTCAATGGCGCCTAACGTGACGATGGGCTGGTTTTGCTCGCACGCTTCTTGATACAGCAGTTCCGCAATGCGTTGGCTGCACTCTAATAGTTCTTGGCGTTCTTCTGATGTCATGGTGGCCCCCGTCAAACTATCGTTACTACATCACTCTAATTTTTCTCTCAAGAAAGTGACGTGCTCCCATGACTTCTTCTAGCCGCCCAGATTCATCTCAGCAATAATCAATAGTTTTTAAAG
>CALCCA010000058.1 GCA_937899725.1 uncultured Halomicronema sp. | reverse complement strand
CGACACTCCTCACAGATTCACTCAAAATTCAAAAGATCTCAAATGGGTTCTATAACGACATCTCCTTTGGCAAGAGAAAAACCAAACGAAATGGGGCGTTTGGCAGTCAGACCCGTCAGGTTTGCCAAATCATCATTGCCGCACCCACCCATGATTTAACCCAGGGATAGCGCTCGACCTACGAGCTATCTGACTGCGGCTGAGCGATCGCACCAGCCGATCAAACAGACACGTCATACCAGTTCTGCAAATTACCGCTACCCATCCAAGTCGGCTTTCTCCCAGTCGGAGACACTGCAGGTTGGCCTGACCGTCGGGCTGACGACTCCGCTCAGCCGACGTTCCTTGAGCGGAATCGTAAGGAAGATCTGCAGTCCAGTTTTAGAGAATTGGTATTAGTCCCAAGCAGGATATAATCTGGCATTCGACCGGTTCGGTGATGTGGCTGCGAGAGTGAGATCAACCGGCACTTAACCGTCTCCGCCTCATGGCGGCTCATGCTTAGTTGATATCACCAAATGACCGATCGCCCAGACAGAGGGCCATCATGAGCATTGCCGTATGACCTGGATTCCACTGATGATCAGTATTGGCGCTGTCTTCGGGGCGTTGAGCCGCTACTATGTCACCTTATTTTGGATTGCACAGCGTGGTCAACGGTTTCCCTATGGAACGCTGTTTGTGAATTTAACGGGTTCCTTATTGATTGGCTTTCTGTCAATCGTAGCAACTAAAATCACCCTTGCCATTGCCATGCAAAAGCTGATTCTGGTGGGCTTCTTAGGGTCGTACACGACCTTTTCGTCTTACACGTTAGATGCTGCCAATTTATTTCGCAGCCGTCAAATTTTACCTGGCTTATTTTACTGGCTGGGCAGCCCCATTTTAGGATTAGTCTGTGTCGAGTTGGGCATTTGGATAGCACAGAATTTAGGATGAACCCTATTCATCCACCTGCTCTATTGGCTGAGTAGTTTTTGCCAGCGCAACGCCGAGACCAAAGCTGAGAAATCCCAGCAGTGGGCTGCTGACCCAGTAGAGCAACCCGATTTGTGGGTTTTTGAAGTCCAGTAACTGTTCAGCCTCAAGTTCATAAGATGAAAACGTCGTATAAGCCCCTAAAAAGCCGGTTGTGATTAGGAGCACCAGATCAGGCTTTAAAGACAATCTTCTGATCATCAATGTGGTGATCAACCCCATGAAAAAACAGCCGCTGATATTCACTAAAAATGTTCCCATCGGAAAGGTCAGAGGGGTCAGCAGGGTCAGCCATTGCCCAAGGTAATACCGCGATAATGCACCCGCGATCGCGCCCAAGCCAATCGTTATCGGGGTACGAATATTGGGATTTTCTAACATTTCAAATAACCACCCACTGAGAAACACTATGCTGATTCGGACAGCTCGACCCAACGATATCGAAACGCTCTTTGACATTCGCACCAGCGTGACCGAAAACTATCAGTCTCGGGAGGAAATCGCCGCCCTCGGCATTACCCCCGACTCCGTCGCCGCTATGCTAGCGACGGACTGCCAAGCTTGGCTCGCTGAGGTTGACGATCGCCCCGTGGGATTTGCGATCGCCAACGCGACGGCAGCCACTATTTTGGGTCTATTCGTTCTGCCCAGCGCTGAAGGTCGGGGAGCCGGTCGCGCTTTAATGCAGGCGGCTGAGGCCTGGTTATGGTCAAACCACCTTGAGGAAATTTGGCTCGTGACCGGCAACGACCCCCATCTGAGAGCCTACGGCTTTTATCAACATCTGGGCTGGATGCCCGTAGGCGTGGTATCTGAGGGCGACTACCAGGGAGAGATGAAGTTCATCAAGCACGGCACCGATGCTGCGGAAGCACTGAAATTCCCTTAAGGCGCGTCATCAATTAAACTCGAAAGCCTTACGTTATGGACATTACCGCGCCCGTTCTGTAAAACTGGCTAGAGGCTGAACCGCTTTCAGCATCAGGACTCAGCCGCTAAATGATGACAGTCTCTAGCTCAACTCTGCGGATCACAGGTGGTGTGACCCACGCGACTGCTTACCCGAGTGTTAGAGGTTGGCATCACCCTGGAAGTTACCATTAAATAGGTAGTGAAGAGTATTCCAAGAAATAACGTGTCCAAGCACCCGGTTTCTGGGAACCGGTCAACAGTCTTCGACAAACTTTTCGTAGAAACCGGGTTCTTCAGGTGGGATATTTTTTATTTTGGCTCACTCTAAACTATGGGTACCGCAACGGTTTCAGCCCCTTAGCTGGGTTTGTAGAGCAGGCACAGTAATGCTTGTCCCACCCGGTTTTGATCAGCCCCTAATGACGTACCCGCATCCACTGTGAGGATTTGTCATGAACTCCCATGCCGCAGCGCCGATTGTCGAAGTAGAAGAACGGCTCCGGCAAGCCATGTTGACCTCTGATGTGGCCGAGCTAGACGTCCTGATTGCGCCAGAACTCCTGTTCACTAGTTACCTGGGTCAACTGATTACCAAACAACAAGACCTAGAGATGCACCGTTCTCAAGTGCTGAAGCTAACGGAGTTAACCCCCTCTGACCCGCACATTCAGCTCCACGATCGCTGGGCCGTGGTTGCAGTGCAAATGCATCTGGTAGGAAGTTATGACGGCACACCGATTGATCAGCACATCCGCTTTACTCGAGTGTGGGCCGTCTCGTCTGCCGGGGTTTGGCAAATTGTCGCCGGTCATGCCAGCGTGGTCACGGCCTAGCGATCGCTAGAGAGATGAGCCCGCGTCGCCCATGAAACCGAGCAATTCGCTATGGAAGTCAGTTTTGCAGTCGCCGCTCTGTTGTTTGCCGTAGCGGCGATCGCGGGCTGCATCGATACCCTGGCGGGGGGTGGCGGTCTGATCGCGCTACCGGCCATGCTGATGGTCGGCGTACCCCCGGCAGCAGCGATCGCGACCAACAAGCTTCAGGGCAGCGGCGGCACTTTAACAGCGTCTCTCTACTTTCTACGGCAGGGGGCGATTCGTCTGCGCCCCAACCGCTGGGCAATGCTGATGACGTTTATCGGCTCGGTCGTTGGGGGGTGGCTCGTCCTCAAGCTGAACGCGACCACCCTGGCCCAAATCATCCCCTTTTTGCTGATGGGGTTGGGCGGCTATTTTGCCCTGTCGCCCAAGCTGGGCACTGTGGATAGCCAGCAACGTCTGAGCTACGGCAAGTTCTCAGTAGGGGTGGCTCCCCTATTAGGATTTTATGATGGGTTCTTTGGGCCTGGCGCTGGCATGTTTATGGCGCTGGCTTTTGTCAGCCTCTGTGGCTACAACCTCACCAAGGCGACCGCTCACACCAAGCTGCTCAACTGCACCAGCAATGTGGCAGCATTGCTCTATTTTTTGCTGTTTGGGCAGATTTACTGGCTCGTTGGCCTGACGATGCTCTGCGGCCAATTTTTAGGCTCGTATGTGGGTGCCCAACTGGTCGTGGCCCGAGGAGCCAGCCTCATTCGCCCGATCATCACCCTGGTCTGCTTTGTGATGGCCATCAAGCTCTTGTGGGATGCCAACTAAGCGCCACGACTGAACTCAGCGATCGCCCAACTTTGAATAGCTTAGATTTACGGAGTAGCGATCGCACCGTGCCTATTCACGACCACTCAAAATCAGGCTCACCCCACCTTGATATTCTTGCTAATCGGTTCCCCCTTCCAATAAAAATCCCACAAGTTCTTCTAAGACGAGTTTTGGTGCCTCCAGCTGTGGCAGATGACCCACGTCTGCCAAGGGCTTAAATGAGGCGTGGTGAATGAGCCTATTCAGCGCTGCTCCTCGTTCCAGAGGAATCCAAGGATCGTCTCTGCCCCAAATGATCTTCACCGGACAACGCACTGCTCCAAACGAAGGCTCGATTTCCGCCGTATATTTTTCATCAGCCTGCGCAAATTGCTGATAGAAACTCCTGTGCCCCTCTTCCGAAAGCCAAGGCTCAACCAAGCGTTCAAGATCGGCGCGATCAAGGTCGTTCACCAGCGCACCTTCGATATAAGCTCTGACCACCGCTTGATGAATATGCGGCGGCAGTTTCAGAAACGCCTCGACGTGACGTCCGACGTGATCAAAAAACTCTGAGCCCCACGGCCTCATGGCCACCACATTCATCAAAACATATCGGTCAAATTCACAGGCATGCAGCAAGTGGGCTCGCAGCGTCGTCGCGCCCCCAAAGTCATGCGCCACCACTAACGGTCGCTCCAGCCCCCAGTGCTCCAGCATTTCGGCAAAAATTTGACCTTGCACATCCAGCGATGTCCGCTGACCTGTCGTTTTGGCCGATCTGCCATAGCCCGGCATGTCATACCAATGGACTCGGAAATAGTTTTCCAGTTCGGGGATAACGCGGTGCCACGAAAAGGAAGACCACGGCCAGCCATGCGCCAAGACCAAATCAGGGCCATCGCCCTCGGCCCCTGCCGCTACCACTCCGGCGCTGGTTGCCACGCGTTGATCAAGGTGCCAAGACATGTAGATATCCCACTCTTGTCATCAGAAATGTTTCAGCTCAGATTTTGCCATTAGTCAGATCGACAACTCAAACCTTGGCAAAATTGCTTCTCCCATACTGTCGAGCTATTCGTGCATCTTGGCGCGCAGGGGCGGCAGGCCATCGCGGCGAGAGGCAACGCTTCCCAACGAGCTTGGGAATTCAGGCCACCTCAGGCGATTGACCCCTGAGGCAAACTAAAGATCGTTGATGAGCTAAAGACGTACCCGAGCTGAGTTTGCTCGTTCCAAACACCCACTTTAGTGATGAGGTTGGCCCCTTGGTTGCCGCTCTCTCCTGCACTGGACTCACATGAACGATTACGCTGAATTGACACTCGTTGTACGGGCTGACTCTTGGGCAATCGATACTTCAGCTCTAGACTCCTGAACATCGATTAATTCTATCCGCAGACGTTTTCCCAAGATTGCCGCAGCCCGATCCATCGTTTTGAGCGTGACCGATGTGTTGTCAGGATCCAGCAACCGATCAAGTGAAGAGCGGCTAGTCTTCATAGAAGCTGCCATCTGAGATTTACTCACCCCTCTTTGATGCATCTCTTGAAGAAGCTGCCAGGCAATGACGCGCTTGAGGGCCAGAGCATTCACTTCAGCCAAAACTCCATCTTCTTCCAAGAAATCATCTAGAGAAGAGCCGACATGAGGATTATTGGTCATCGCTTTGTCTCCAAGATACTTTTCCGCTTGAGCGCTAGATCCAGCTCTTTCGCTGGGGTCTTCTGAGTTTTTTTAATGAATCCATGCAACAAAATCATGTGATTTTCAAAAATACAGAAAAAGACTCGGGCAATCTTGCCACCAGGCAAATTAGACCGAACTTCATAAAGCCCTTTTCCCATGGAGCGACAGGTCGGCATGCCAATTGGCCATCCATACTCGACTGTCTTAATATCAGTCCCTACTATCTTTCTCTCCAAGAGATTAAACTGCTTGAGCCATTCCCGAACCGGCTCATTACCCGCTTCGGTTTGATAGAACCTAGCAGGTACACGCTTTGCACTCATATAAACTATTGTACCTTTTTTGGTGCAAGAGGTATTTCCGCCCTCAGGGTAATCTGCCAGCAGCCTGTTGGCTATGGGTAAACCAATGAAGGGGTTGCTGGCAGAGTGATCGCTCAAACCCTGGCAAAACCGCTTCGCCCGGCAGTGTCGTCGGCAGGTCGATCGCGATCTGTGCGCTATTAGGTCGATACCCATCTGCCTGGTGATCTTGAGGATTGATCAGCCAGTCGAGTTGCAGTCTGCTATCAAGATATTCCTGCATTTTGGCGCGCAGGGATGGCAGGCGATCGCTCCCAATCTTCACTCCATTGTCCGCAACACCGACTTACTTAGCTTCCATCCAGTTGGGGCCGCTGCTGGCATCGACAACTAGCGGCACCTTGAGCACCACCGCCGATTCCATCACCTCAGTGATTTTCGGCTCCAGCTCTGTCCATTCCTCCGGCGGCACTTCAAACACCAGTTCGTCATGCACTTGTAGCAGCAGGCGGGTTTGATACCCCTTCAGCACCTCATGCAAACGAATCATCGCGACCTTGATAATATCGGCACTCGACCCTTGAATGGGCGCATTGGCCGCCGCCCGCAGGGAAGCCGCATCATAGCCGCTCATCCGTTTGAGACTATCCAGATCAATTTGATTAGGGTCGCTGCCGAGCAGATCGCGCAGCTTGGTCGTCGTGAAATTGAAATAGCGCCGCCGACCCATCAGCGTCTGCACATAGCCCTGGGCGATCGCCTCACGCTGCATCTGCTGTAGATATTCAAAGACTGCCGGGTAGCGTTCGTAGTAGCGATCGATAAAGCTTTTGGCCTCAGTGCGATCGACATTCGCCTCGCGGGCAAAGCGGGCGGCGCCCATGCCGTAGATCACGCCAAAGTTGATGATCTTGCCGAGGCGGCGCTCCTCAGTAGAAATGTCGTCCTTGTCAAACAGCAGGCGAGCCGTGAGCGCGTGCACATCTTCACGATTGTTGTAGGCCTGCACCAGCACCGGTTCCTCACTGAGGTGGGCCAAAATCCGCAGCTCAATTTGCGAATAGTCAGCGGCTACCAGCTTCCAGCTCGATTCGGGAATAAACGCGGCGCGAATCTGGCGGCTGAAAGCGGTGCGAATAGGAATGTTTTGCAGATTGGGATTGGAAGAAGACAGCCGCCCCGTCGCGGTGACTGCCTGGTTGAAATCCGTATGCACTCGATGGGTATCCAGGCGCACCAGTTCGGGTAGGGCATCGACATAGGTAGACTTCAGCTTCGAGAGCGTGCGGTTCTCGACAATCAGATCCACCACGGGATGATCACCCTGCAGCTTTTCCAGCGTTGAGGCATCGGTAGAATAGCCACCTGACTTATTTTTGCGCGACTTGCGTTTATCGAGCCCGAGCTGGTCAAACAGCAGGGTGCTGAGCTGTTTCGGCGAGCCCAGGTTGAAGGTTTCCCCTGCCAGTTCGTAGGCTTTGGCTTCGATCTTGGCCAAGTCGGTCTCTAGCTGCCGCGAAAAGTTGCCCAGGTAGTCGGTGTCAATGCGCACGCCCTGATATTCCATTTCGGCCAGCACCGGCTCTAGTGGCAGTTCAACAGTAGTGAACAGCTGCTCGAGGTCAGGATATTGAGCCAGTTCCGCCTTGAGCAGGGGCGTCAACCGATAGGTGGTGTGCACGTCGGCCCCGCAATACTCCGCCACTGCCGCAATGTCTAAATCGGCAATGGTTTTGCCCTTGGGCACGAGGTCTTTATAGCTCAGCGCCGAAACGTTGAGATAGCGCAGCGAGAGATCGCTGAGATTGTGATTGGTATCGGGGTTGAGCACATAGCTCGCCAGCATGGTGTCAAATACGACTCCTGCCAGGCTGATGCCCTGCGATCGCAGCACCAGGCGATCATATTTTGCGTTTTGCAGCACCTTGGGGTACTCGGCCCCTTCTAAAATCGGGCGCAGCGCTTCGAGCACGGTGGCCACATCCAACTGGGTACCTGCCTTGTGCCCGACGGGAATGTAGGCCAGCTCGGTCAGCCCCGCCCCCCAGCAGCAGCCAATGCCCACCAGATCTGCGTCACGCGGCGTCAGAGAAGTGGTTTCGGTATCCCAAGCAACGGGCTGGGCAGGGTCAATCTGTTCCCCTAGGAGATCCAGCAGTTCATACAGGCTGGCAGCGGTGGTGATCACCTGCGGCGTGATTTCCACCGGCTTCACCGTCTGGGCCTGATCGGTTTCCTCAGCAGAGAAAAAGTCGAGATCGGGATCAAAGGAGGTTGCAGTCGATTTACTTTCCTTCGCTGCCTTGGCTGGGGGGGCTTCTCCCTTCAGCGCCGCCTCAATCTTGGGTAGACGATTGATGAACTGGTGAAACTCCAGTCGCTTCAGCTCAGTGGTGACTGTCGGCACATCAAACCCCGTGAGCTTACAGGTATCTAATTCCGCCTCTAGGGCCACATCGGTGATGATGCGCGCCATCGTTTGCGAATGGTTAGCGCTGTCTTGCCCCTCACGCAGCTTTTTTTGCGTGGCCCCTTTGATGTTGTCCAGGTCGGCATAAACCGCTGCCAGGTTACCGTACTGATTGAGCAGCTTCGCCGCCGTTTTTGCCCCAATCCCTTTTACGCCAGGGATATTGTCGGACGAGTCGCCGCAGAGGGCTTTGTAATCCACCACTTGAGAGGGCAAGATATCAAGCTTCTCTTTGACCTGCTCGGCATGAAACTCGCGCGCGCCCCCTTTGCCCGGCCCTTTGGCAAAAATGCTGCTGAGATACAGTACCGAGACTAGCTCCTGATCTTCATCGATTAGCTGAAACAGGTCTTGGTCGCCGCTCAAAATTTTGACGCGGTAGCCTTCATTTTTACCCAGGGTCGAGAGCGTGCCAATCACGTCATCGGCCTCAAACCCAGGCGCGGTCACCACACAAAAGCCCATCATCTGCAGCAGCGCCTGCAGGGTGTTCACATCTTCGACAAAGTCTTCGGGCGCTGCGGGCCGGCCCTCTTTGTAGTCGTCGGCCATCTCGTGACGAAACGTGGGCTGATCAAGGTCAAAGGCGATCGCGGCGTACTGGGGCTGTTCAGCTTCGATCGTGTCGAGCAGTGACTTGAGAAAGCCATAGCAAACGCTGGTGGGAATGCCGGTGGAAGTGCGCAAGCCGCCCTCTGGCCCTTTGGCATGGGCGTAGTAGGAACGAAAAGCTAGGGAATGCCCATCGACGAGCATCAGCAGGGGAGATTGGTCAGCCACAGGTTCTCAGGCGCGATCGCAGATTAATAACATGCAGACATTGTAAAAGGCCGACGATGCAAATCAGAGATCTAGACGGGAGGAATCGCTCCGGATAGACAAACTGTTCTGTTTAGGGGCCTTTAAGCGCTCAAACGGGCGGAAGACTAAACTAGAAAGTAATGCTGGAGTCACCCCCTGAGGATAAGTTGATGTCAGTCGTTACCGCTAAAACTTACATCCAACTTCGCAACCATGGATATTGGATTCAAAACAGTCGTATTTCCCTCGATTCGGTAGTTTACGCTTTTCAGAATGGCCTCTCTCCAGAAAGTATCGTGCAGTCTTTCCCACTTCTGACCCTAGAGCAGGTCTATGGGGCGATCGCATTTTATCTGGCTAACCAGGCCGATATTGACGCTTATTTAGCCAGTGAAGAAGCGGCTTTTGCCACGATGCCTCAGCCTTTAGCCACAGACAATCCGGCTCTTTATGAAAAGCTGATGAGGGCTAGAAATGCCCAGCGGACAGCCACATCGTGATCGTTCGCTTTCAAGCCGATGCTGATCTCAATCAAGCGATCGTGACTGGCACTCTGCGACGTGACCCTCAAGTTGATTTCCAAACGGCAAATACAGCGAACTTGGAAGGAGTTTCTGATGCTGAGGTGTTAGCCATCGCAGCTCGCCATCATCGCATTTTAGTCAGCCACGATCGCAGAACGATGCCGGTGGAGTTTGGGCAATTTATCAGCAAACACCAAAGCGCTGGTGTCATCATCGTTTCTCGCAAGTTGACTCTAGCGCTTGTGATCACAGAGTTGCTCACAATTTGGGAAATTTCTACTGCCGAAGAATGGCTCAATCGGATTGCAAAACTACCGCTTTGAGCGCGATCGCGGATTAATGATGTGCAGGTATTGTAAAAGGCGCTGGCCCGGAATTTCGAGCCGACTCAGGCAGCGATCGCCACCCGTCCCTGATGCTCCTGGCCAGAATACAAACATCCACCACGATTTTGGCCCTGAACCGAGCACTTAAACCTTCAGCAAGCATCAGTCGTGGTTCGCAAAAGCCGCTGCCGCCCCATCATCCGTAAACGCAAAGACCGTGTAAGGCTCGCTGCCTTCCGCCATCTCCATGCCAGGAGAGCCGATGGGCATACCCGGCGCGGTCAGCCCCGCCACATTGGGCTCGGCAGTTAGTAAGCGCTGCACATCCGCCGCTGGGACGTGTCCTTCAATCAGGTAGCCGTTGGCAATAGCGGTGTGGCAAGACGACAACTCTTCAGGCACACCGTACTGGGTTTTGATTGCCGTCATGTCGTCCGTCACCTCATCGCGAACGGTGAATCCAGCCGCTGCCATATGCTCAATCCACTTGCCACAGCAGCCACAGCTCGGGTCGCGGTAAACGGTCATCTCACCTGCGATCGCCTCAGCAGAGTAGGCCACATCTGGAACCGCCACACCGCTAACAAATACAACCGCCGCGATTAGCAGCGTCAACACCCAGGCTCGAACCGGTAGAGATTGATAATTCATAGAAATGACGTTACTCCGGCAGTTGGTCGGGGTCAATGCCCTGCGATCGCAAATAGGCCGCTAGGCGATCGGCCCGTTCTCGTTCCTGTTCAGCTTGCACTTGGGCTTGCTCAGCCCGTTCTCGTTCCTGTTCAGCCTGCGCTTGGGCCTGCGTGGCTTGTTCATCGCCAGTCAGCAAGAGATTACCCTGGGCATCTTGCCAACGGAGCCAGGTATTTTGGCTACCTTCCTAAATTGACTTGCGCCATCCAGGGTTGAGCCATTTCGCTATACTGTGTTCCCCGGAGTTCAAAAAGTCGGAGCGGGGTGGGGCTGAGTTGCTGACGCGGATCATAGACAGCGTAATAACTCACCCGCATTCGTTCATAAATCGCGAGCTTGTTAGCAAGTTCATTACCAACTTTGTTAGAAACCACTTCGATCGCAATTTCTGGCGGTTTACCAAACTTCCACACCAGATAGCAGCGATTTTGCTTGTCCCACCAATTTTTGGGCACTTGAACCCCAAAACTGACAAACACATCGGGCACGATCGCCGGTTGCTGAGCGGTGTAGTAGATGCCGACATTCGCCGCTGCAATAAAGGGGAGCCGGTCTTTCCAGCTACTAAAGAAGCTAGAGGTCAACAGGCGCTGCTGTTTTTCAGAGGCAAAATTGTCCACCGGTGTATCATCCTCGGTGACGAGTTGATCAGCATCTGGAAAAACGACGTCTTCTTCCTGCAGAGAAAGCTGGTTAACCATAAGCGCCTCCGATCAGCACTGAAGGTAGTTGTATTGTACTCAATCTTTAAGGCCGGGCTAGGGTGCCCGTTGCTGTCGTCCAGTCAGCTATTTGGCACTACTGGCCAGCAGTTGGGCTTCCAGTTCTCGTCGCAGCCGCGACACTGTAGACTCGGAATCAATTTGGCTGAGCAGGTCTTGCATCACCGCTTTCACACCGTTCGGCCCCCAGGTGCAGCCCTGTTCTAGATAGATCTGGGCCGCTTTACCCACAGCATAGGTGCCATAGCCCGAGGCCCCCGCTTGAGCGGCCATGACACTGAGCAGGGCCGAAAAGCCACCGGCGCTGTCAAACATACTCCACACCGCAGCGGCCCCTTTGCCCGTGCCCATGAGGAGTCCCGTGCCGATTTCACTCAGTAAGAGCGTACCGGAACTTTTGGCGATCGCCTGCCAGAGCTGCCGCGCTTCGTGCTGAGTAATCGGGAGACCGTAGAGCTTCGCCAAGGCGCGAATCATCACCAAGTCAGTGATAAAACCGCCGGCCAAATCAAACACGGCGATCGGGTTCAACGCGACAGCGAGAGCTTTATATTTGGCATATTTCCAGATCAGGGCTTCGGCTTCTTCGTGGTGCAGGGCGATCGCCCGCCGGGCCATGTCGGTTTCTAAGCTGTCGGCCTCTCGCAATGCATTCAACGCAATTAGTGCTGTCCCGTCCTGACGCGCAATAGTCAGCAGGGCTTGTTTGAGGCGATCTATTTGGGCGGGCAGTTTTTCCCATTCGTGGGTGACGTTGCCATCTGGCCATTCGACGCGCACCTGCAGCGGGGCGGGGGCAGCGGCAACCATCACCACATCATCCACGGCTAGGGCCGCATTGGGAGTGCGGCTAGCGGACGATCGCCAAAGCTGAGTCAGCGCCTCATAAATCGCCTGCTGATCGGTATCGGGATAGAGATCAGTTTTGTTAAATACCAACAGCAGCGGCTTACGCGCTGCCTGCAGCGTCACCAGCGCCTCATATTCTGTGCGGGTGATGTCGCCCGCCACCACAAACAAAATCAGATCAGCCTGCTGCGCCACCTCTTGGGCCATCGCGCCGCGAGCTTCCCCCGCCACCTCATCCAAACCCGGGGTATCAATCAGTTCAATTTGGGGCAGTTCGTCCACATCATGTACCGCCTCAATGGGCGGCTGCCAATACACCGAGCGGGGCCAGCGCGTCACCCCATGCAGCGGGCCAGTGGGCAAAATCGCCTCGCCCATCAGAGCATTAATCACGGCCGATTTACCGCGGCTGACCAACCCAAACACCGCAATCCGCAGCACCGGCTGGGCCAGTCGCGTTTCTAAAGCGCTCAGGGCATCGACTCCAGCCTGCACCGCCGTCTTTTGGCTCTGCTGAGTTTGGTCAGAGAGCGGCTGCCGCAGCGTCGGCTGATAGCGCTGCACGGTCTGTCGCAAGACCTGCCGCACGCGCTTAAACCGAGGATGGGCGGGGGGTGACACAGTTCCAAAAAGCTCTCAAAGGGAATGCAGTGATGTGGATGCTCTGACGCGGGTTGACTTTAGACGGGCTCTCCAGGGGCGATCGGTTCAGCGGGCACCACTACCGTCGTCACCCCATTGGCCGCCAATTCTACCGTCGGCGCGACGCTGGGACTGAGAGCTTGGGTCAGGGGCGACAATTTTTGTCGCCCTTGGGCAATCAGAGTTTGCAGAAACTCGCGGCGTTGGGTAGTGGGCAGCAGTGCCTGCAGCTTTTGCCCGATCGCTGCCGCCGACAACGCCGTTTCAGCCTGTCCCGACAGTGCCCGCTCTTCAAAATAGGCCATGAGACTCTCACCCGAGAGTCGCGTCAGGTAGGCGGCACTAAAAGCTTGCACACTACCGCCGACGGCAAAGGTCGCCGCATGGCTCTTGAGCGCTCCCGTTAACAGCTGGGTAGAGGCTTCGACAATACCCAATTTGACGACGACGCTCGCCAGCTCCGAGGCAATGGTTTTGGCCTGATCCAGCGCTAGGGGCTGCTGGTAGACGCGGCTCAAATCCATCACTAGCTGACCGTTGATGGCGATCGCAGCCAACAAATCCAACGAAGGCAGCGGACTGGCAAAGGCCGTCGCCGCCGCCGTCCACTGCAGTTGATCAACCAATGGCTGCGCTTGCTGACGGCGCACCTGATTGATCTGAGCCTGCAGATCGCGCTGCAGCTGCTGTACCTGACGCATCACTGTCTGCACCACCAGATGAGGCGTTTCTTCCGTCAGCCACTGTGTCACAGCAGCCACGATTGAATCAACCGCGGGGGCCGGCGTCTCGACCCGTTCCACTGCTTGACCTGCCGCGTCATAGGTTCTCACCTTGATGGGTTTAGGCGCTGTGGCGATCGCGCTGCAGGCAATCGGCTGCGGCAGCTCCTCCAACCGCTGCTGCACCTGAGTCAACACAGCCTCGCGATCGGCGGGCAAATAGTTGTCTTGCTTATTGAGGCTCAGCATCACCCGCTGCCCCGCTACTGTGAGCATTTGCACATCAGCCAGGGCCGAGTCGGTCAAATCTTCAGTAATGAGATAAATCGTGGCGTCTTGGTGCAGCAGCAGGTCAGCCATCACCTCAGGATGGGGCGTCGCCGCAGTGAGGGCCACTTCCGTCAGGTTTAAGGCTATCAGCTGGGCAGACGCGGATAGTTGCTCTAGATGATCCATCAGGGCTGACTTGCCCGAGCGGGCCGAGCCCACGATCGCCACTTGCAGCACGGAGCGATCGAGCGCCGTCTTGAGGGCCTCGCGGCGCTGTTCAAAGTCGGCGATAATGACATCGCGATCGGCCCAGTCAAACGTCACAAGTTCTTGCTGCAGTGCGGCTAAAGAGGGGGTGAGTTCTGCGATCGCGGCCTCGACAGCGGTGCGATCGACAGGCGCGGCAGGCTTGAGATCAGTCAGCGGAGCAGTCGGTCGCTGCCGCCGCCACCACCACACCCCGGCCCCAGTCGCGATCAAACTGATCAGAGTAGAGCTATCGGTCAATCCGTCGTACAGTCCCCCTAAAAGGCTCAGGCTAGCGGCCAATCCGAGACCCCCAACCAAGATAGGACGTTCAGAAAGTAGTTTTTGAACCACCGACAGACCCCGCGACTGCTCACAACACCCAACGCTAAGCCTCTTCATTTTACGGTCTCGGCGGAGATTGCTGAATACGGGAAACCTACCTTGAAGTAGAACTTAGCGATTCGCTATTGAAAAATCCGCGATGAAATAACACTGGGGGGCTTTGCCCTAACTCAATACACAGTTGCAGAATTGCAGTCGCGATCGCTGCCGCTGTAGTTGATAGCCCAGCCCTCAGGCTTCATCGTGTTGCCGTGACAGTCAGCCAACTGAGAGACGAAAGACAGCGACAACAATGAGCTGAACCGATTTTAGGCAGAGCATCCAGCTACCAGCTTGACGCTTCCCTAAACAGGTTACGCAAGCATTTGACGCGTTTTAGCTATCGTCGACATGCAGCCCAGCTCACGATCCCTGTCCGCACACAAACAAGCGAGAGAGGCTTCTCATCGGATAGTTCAGCATGGACGGGTTGCCCAACATCGCCTTGTTGAACTCAAGTCAATTGACCAATAAGCCAATCACGATGTCATCTATGGCGTCCAAACCTGGAAAGACAAATCGTTTTTCGAGCTCATTGCTTCAGCCAGTGCAAGCTCCACATGCGTAGAACACCACCCAAAATTCATACAAGCTTTATCAATCGTCGCCTCGAAATAAGTTTTGACAAATCCAGAGACAACACCAGTAAAAATGCTGAGAACAACTGACATAATCCTTTGTTAAGAGGACAAGATTCAGTTTCGCAACGAACAAATATCACAGAGCGACAGGGCCACAAGGCTCCGCAAAAAGTCAAAATCAGCCATGACTATAGCTTTGAAGCAACTATCAGACTATTTTCATGGGCAATGATTCAATCTTCCCTTTTAAGAAGATAAATACATAGCGTCTTCTTCGTAGTCGAATTTTCACAAGCTTAAATAGCAAATAGCATCATGCCTTACAAATTTATTTCTGACATCAAAGATTTCAAAAACAACAATATCAAAGCTGTTAGAAAATTACTTGACCGGCTACGGGAAGATCTCTGGATGAATTTCATCAACATCACTGATATCGATGAGTTAGCACAACAGACCAAAGCAGAAAAAATAGAGCTCTTTGAAGATTTTTCTGTCGACAACTCTGAAACAAAGCATTGTCGATACGTTGGCATGGCCAAACATCTTGAATCTGATACATATAACTATACTTCAGCTTCGGTGTTCAGCATCACTTTAGCAGACACTCTTTATTATTCGTCAAGACGTCATATCCTATTAACCAAGACATTCAAGGTTATCGCCGAAAGTTTAGGATTAGTCACCAAAAGGTCTTTACAGCGGTACATCAAAGAAATAAATTTGATCAAGTTATTTCTCAATAAACATGAATACATACCCGGACATTCATGCCTATTGAGGAATTTTAGGAATCAAAATTACTATCATTGCTTGATAGATAATCTCCCGAAAATTTATCATTTAAATCAAGAGCCATATCGAAGTATTCCTGAGATCAACTTATTAATCAGTGGCAAATTATCTAGCGCAGAAGAATTTTTCTTGGCTAAGATTCTACCAAGCAATGTCAAGATAAAGTTTGTTCGAGAAGATTGTTGTTATCATCTAGAAAAGTGCATATTTGTACAGCCTTTAACACGATGGATGTCAGGATATTTACCCCGACCATATCTAGAACATTTTGCTGAGAAAGCTTTACCTCAGCGAGCGAGAAATCGAAAAAATCGTATTTTTATTTCGCGCAAGAGTGCTTCCAAGCGCCATATCAAAAATGAAAGCGAGTTGATGAGTTGCCTGAGACCATACGGCTTTAAAAGCTACAGCCTGGAAAATCTAACCGTTGAGGAGCAAGCCGAATTGTTCTACGATGCCGAGTACATTATCGGTGTGCATGGGGCTGGCATGTCAAATATCTTATTCGCAGAACAGGCAAATGTCTTGGAGATATTTCCGGGCTCAGAAATTATTCCACACTATTATTTCCTATCGAAATCATTAGGGCACAAGCATCAACTTTTCTTCGCTAATGCCTCAAATAATATCAACGAAAAGGCGTTTGAGGTCAACGTCACAGAGTTAATGGAAATACTGGAATTAGATTTAGAGCTAGAGTTAGTCGAAGATTTAAGCCAATATTGCTTAGTTTGACTTGATTGACCAAAATGGAAATTTAACTCGTTGAAAAGATTATTTAGTGGGCATCTCACTTATACTGAAGTGCGACGCCAAGTGGTACTGATACGCATGATTTCGCCCAGCAGTAGCTTAAGCTAAATCCACAAAAACCAGTGACGTAGCATAAATAGGCTAGCTGGGAAACTTCAGGGCTCAATAATATTCTTCAACTTAATTCTTTCCAGGTGAATTCTATCGAAGGAGAGGGGGAAGATCTCAAGCTCGGTAAGCTCAGCGGACATGATATTCAGGAGCGAACCGGAACTCGCTTGGAGCCGAGACGCTGCATTGCCTAGCAATACAATCAATATGTCAACCCTAAGATCACTTGATATATCGTTACAGACCTCGATTTTTGATATCGTACCGGCTTAGCTGGTGATGGTAGAAATCGATCGCTTTCTACCATCATTGAGCAGGAATTCTAAGCCGAGGGTTAGCCTCATGCGGCCAGCGGTCTCCCCGCTGAGCCCAGCAAGAGGTGGCTTTCAGACTTCTGCCTACCGCCTTCAATTCCGCTGCCTGGCAAGTCCGATTGGCACAGTCTAAAATCATGAAATCTCGACGGCAGGCTACTGTAATTGGGGTATGCTTGCCCGTGTTTAAGGCCCAGAGCAGTTGGCTTATGTATTCTCCCCTTCCCTCCGGCACGACGCTGCAATCTCGTTATCAGATCCTCCGATTGCTGGGGCAGGGTGGTTTTGGGCGCACCTACCTGGCTGAAGATCAGGGGAGATTTCAAGAGTATTGCGCGGTCAAAGAGTTTTTGCCGCAGCAGGGTGAAGATCACTTTTCCAGCAAGGCCACTGAGCTGTTTCAGCGGGAAGCGGCGATTCTCTATCAGATTCAGCATCCGCAAATTCCTCAGTTCCGGGCCACCTTTCAGGTCGAGAATCGCCTGTTTCTAGTACAAGACTACGTGGAAGGCTTGTCCTACCGGGAGCTGCTCAATCAGCGCCGATCGCAAAACCTGGGCTTTTCGGAAGCAGAAGTGCGACAGTTTCTGCAGCAGCTATTACCGGTGCTAGCCCACATTCATGCCAAGGGCATCATTCACCGCGACATCAGCCCTGACAATATCTTGCTACGCAACCGCGATCGCCTGCCCGTGCTGATCGACTTTGGCGTTGTGAAAGAAGTCGTGACGCGAGTGCAGATGGCCGACGTCACCCACCACGCCACCACCGTGGGCAAACCGGGCTATGCCCCCAGCGAACAAATGCAGTCGGGGCGAGCCTATCCCAGCAGTGATCTGTATTCCTTAGCGGTCACCGCGATCGTGCTGCTCACCGGGCGGGAACCCCAAGATATTTTTGACGATGTGAATCTGTCGTGGCACTGGCAGCAATATGCTAGCGTCAGCGCCGGACTGGCTCAGGTGTTGCAAAAAGCTACCAGCTATCGACCGGGCGATCGCTATCAGTCGGTCAGTGAAATGGCTCAAGCCCTGGGCAATGCCAATAACCTGATGGCAGCCACCACACCGCCCCCAGTTTACCCAACAGCGCCGGCGCCGGCGGTCGCCCCTCCCTCGCAAATGCGCACGGTAGCCGTCGGTCGCGCCTACCAGTCCACCACGATGGCGGGGGGGCCGCAGACCGTTCACCCGACCCGTTCGACGACCCCGGCAGTGCTGGATGATGACACCGTTTCAATTTGGGAAAATCCCTTAGCGGTCGGAGCGTTGGCGTTGGCCCTCGTGGTGGTGGCAGGCCTCGGCGGCTGGGGCTTAGTGACCGTACTCAATCGCACCCCAGAGCGCCCCGAAAACGACGTCCCCACCATCGAAATCAATCCCGAAGAAACAGTCGTTCAGCCCACTCCAGAGCCCACCCCCGAACCCGAACCACCGACGAACGAACCGGTTGAATTTAGCCAAAACCTGGATATTGAGCCGGGTGAATCGACCACGGTGGAAGGCAGCCTCAAAGCGAATGAAACGGTGAACTATCTTGTGCAAGGTCGTCAGGGCGACCAGCTGAGGGCGCAGCTAGAAGGCGAAAGCGTGTTGATGACAGTCTTGGCCCCCAATGGCAATCCACCTGACAGCCAAGGCCGACGGGTGCTGGGCTGGCAGGGCACGCTCGACTTTACCGGCGAATATGTGATTCAGCTCAGCCCGGTCGCGGGGATTGAGCAAGGCAACTATGAGCTGCAGGTTGCTCTCGCCGAGCCGGAAGATGGTACTGACCCAGAAGCGCCAGTCGAGCCGGAAACGCCCGTTGATCCCGAAACCCCGATTGCTCCCGAAACGCCGGTCGAGCCCGAAGCACCGGAGCAACCCACTCAACCGGAACCGCCAGACATTGTTTCCGAGCAGCGGGTGCGCCTGCCCAGCGGACAAGACAACACTCTGGTGGCCAACAGTGCCGGGCCGGGCCGAGTACGCCGCTATGTGATTAATCTCAATGCTGGTGAGGTGCTGACCGTTGAGGTCAACAGCGCCACCGCTCCGACCACCTTCAATGTGGCTCTGCCCACGGGGGACCCGCTCGCCAATGGGGTGCAGCTATGGGAAGAGACAGTGCCCGTAGGAGGCGATTTCATCATCGACGTCTCGGCTGACGCCGCGTCTGAGTTCACCCTGAGGTTTGGAGTGCAGTAGCTATGGGCAGCGCGATCGCCAACGGATTGCTGATTACCGGCACCGATACCGAAGTCGGCAAAACCATCGTCACCACCGCTCTAACCGCTTATTGGCTGCAGCACTTGCCGAAGTCGGCCTTGGGGCTGATAAAACCCGTGCAGTCAGGCATCGGCGATTTTGAAACCTACACCCAGCTGTTCGATCTAGACCAGCCGCCGGCGACGATCGCCCCCCAGCGGTTCGCCGCTCCCCTTGCGCCCCCACTCGCCGCCGCCCAAGAGGGCAAAACGGTGGATCTGGGCCTCGTTTGGCAAACCCTCAACCAGCTCCTGACTGAGCGGGACTTTGTACTGATCGAAGCGCTAGGGGGGTTGGGCTCACCCGTCACCGAGGAATGGACTGTGGCCGACGTGGCGGCCGCCTGGCGACTGCCCATTGTGCTCGTGGTACCCGTGAAACTCGGCGCGATCGCCCAAGCCGTCGCGAACACTGCCCTGGCCCGCCAGCATCAGCTCTCAATTCGGGGTCTCATTCTCAACTGTGCCGTGCCTCTCACGCCAGAGCAACAGGCCAACTGGGCACCCGTGGCGCTGATCGAGCGCCTCACTCAGCTACCGGTATTAGGCACCCTACCTTACCTCACCGCGACCCACGATTTAGCCGCCCTGGCCCAAGCTGCCGCGCAGCTTTCACTAGAAGGGGTGTGGGGTAGTGAGGCGGGCGATCGCTAACCGATTCACGGTTCCCTGGTGACCGGTCTGCACCCACCGTCTGGTGCATGACTAACCCGAGAGTGTCCCTAACCCGTGCTTCATCCACAATCAGCCGGGCAGGCGTCAATTTCGCAGAATCGTTTCGGCAGACAGAAACTTTTTACCACCGCCCTCGATCAAAATTTAATAGTCACCTATCGACCGCTCAGTGATGCTGTTAGATTGACGATATTAGCAATCACAGCATGGGTACGCGGTCTCATAGCAGGACAACAGCATGACGATTCGGAAACGCTTCTTAGCTTGGAGCCTAGTCGGGCTTTTGATCACGGCTGGGCTGAACCTGGGAGGGCTATCTCGATCAGCCGTCCAAGCTGCTCAGCCGATGCTGACCGCACAAGCGCCGCCCGACCCCGCTGAACCTCAGTCTGATGCCGCTGACGAGTTGAGCGGGCCAGCCGCTGAAGACGCCGCACCCGACGCTGACCCGACAGAAGACACCCTCAATCTGCCTGATTTTGAGCCCCGGCTCCCGGCTGACAGCCTGCCGGCAGAAGGTGATGAAACGTGGAACGATGCGGAAATTGAATCGCTCGGTGAGACCGCAGAACCGCCCAAGATTACCAAGCAACAGCAGATTTTGATGGCGGCGGATGAGTATTACCTGGCCGGCGATCGCGACGCCGCTGAGGCTCTCTATCGCCAGGTGAAAGACGCTCTGTGGCAAGTCGACCCCGATACATTGCGGCCGCTGCCGATTTACGACCCAGCTGATTTACCCCCAGGCGGCACCGTTTATTGGCGAGAAGCTCAAGCAGGCTACGAATTGGGCCTGACCCACCGCACGTTAGTGCCGCTGGAGCTGTTAGTCGATGAGTATCCTGAATTCATTCCGGCGCAGGTGTTTTACGCGGATTATCTGATTGCGAACGATCGCGCCGCAGAAGCCGATGAGATCCTCGACCGGGCACTGATCATTTATCCCAGCCAGCCCGACCTACTGCAGGCACGCACCAAAACTCAGATGGCTTTGGAACAGTGGATTGAAGCCGCCATCACCGCCAAACAGTTTGTGTTGCTTAATCCTGAGCATCCTGAGCAGGCCAGTATGGAAACTCTGAGTCAAGAAAATTTAGATCGGTTTCGCGCCGCGATGAATGAAGAGTTGACCGGCAACCTGATCGGCAACATCGTCACCGGAGCAGCGGGCCTGATCTTGACCGGCGGCCTGATCGGCCCCTACACGGCTCTCAACTCTGCCATGATTTTGCTGCAGGGCGAATCGGCCATTGGCGCCGGTGCCGCAGCGCAAATCAAAGACCAAGCCCCCATGATGACGGACGCAGCAGTGAACGCCTATTTAGACGGCATGGGGCAAAAGTTGGCGAGCCTCGCCGGTCGCGACGAATTTGACTACGAATTTTATGTGATTGAAGACCCTGAGCTGAACGCCTTCGCCCTCCCCGGCGGCAAGATTTTCATCAACTCGGGAGCCATCCTCAAAACTCAGTCAGAGGCGGAATTAGCGGGCCTCGTGGCCCACGAACTTGCCCACGCCGTCCTCTCTCACGGTTTTCAAATGGCGACCAACGGCAACCTGATCAGCAGCGTGGCGGGCATCATTCCGTTACCCCAGGTAGGAGGCATTGCCGCCAGCCTGGCCTTTAGCAGCTACTCGCGCGAGATGGAACGGCAGGCCGATATTTTAGGCACTCAGCTGCTCTCAGTCGGAGGCTACGCCGCTGACGGTCTGCACAATCTCATGATTACCCTGCAGGCAGAAAGCAGCGGTACGGGCGGTCTGTCTTGGTTTGCATCACACCCAGCCCCAGCTGAACGGGTCGATTACCTCAAACAAATCGTCGAGGTTGGCGGCTTTAATCGCTACGCCTATGAAGGGGTCGCCTCACATCTCGCCATTCAAACCCGCGTAGCTCGCCTCACCCCAGCCGCCGCCGAAGAGCCAGAACCAGGAGCCAACGAGACTCCAGCAGGCGAGGTCGAGGCGGAGACGGAGGTAGAGACGGAGACGGAGGTGGAGACGGAGTAGTCAGTTCTGAGATTGAGGCTCAGTTTGAGAGGGTGGAGAACAGCCGGGGAGCTGGGGGGCCGGGGGGCTGGGGGGCAAACAGCGATTCGCTTTTGAGACATCGATGATTGTGTCGATGCTCTGAAAATAAAGTCCAAAATCTGCCCCCTTGCCCCCTCGCCCCTCACCCCTCGCCCGCCAGCAGGGATAGTGCCGATGTATTATCGAAAGGGTGTTGACTGTTATCTGTGAGCGATCGCCCGTTTTATGCCTGCTCCTTCTATGCCGCAGCTGCGTCCCTATCAGGTTGAGCTGATCAACGACCTGTATCGCAAAATCAACGAAGGTCATACTAAGATCGCCATCATCGCGGGCACGGGAGCCGGTAAAACTATCATCAGCGGCCAAATTTGCGCCCATGCCGAAGCCGCCGGTAAGCGGCTAATGTTTTTGGTGCATCTCGATGTCTTGGTAGGCCAAACCTACGACAAGATGAAATCGTTTGGGCTGCACTGCGGCTTCATCAAAGCCGGGTGGGAAGAAGACCGCACCGCCCCAATTCAGATTGCCAGCGTGCAAACCATGGCGCAGCGCAAGTGGTGGCGCACCTGGCCCGCTGACGTGATTTTCTATGACGAAGCCCACACCACCCTGTTTAGCCGCGTCGGCAAGTCCGTCATTTACAAAACTCATCCCCAAGCGGTGCATCTGGCGATGACGGCCACGCCCGAGCGCTTGGGTAAAGATCAGCTGGGGGAGCATCTAGACACGCTGGTTTCGGCCCCGCCGCCAGCAGATCTGCAGGCGATGGGCTTTCTATCAGAAATGAAATATTTCAGCATGCCGCCGGATGGCATTGCCGATCTCAAAGGCGTGAAAACCGTGCGCGGTGACTATGACGAGGCCGGACTAAAAAATGCCTGCGATCGCCCTGAACTCGTCTCCAAAATCGTGCGCGAATGGCGGCGTCTGACCCTGGGCAAACGCACCATCGCCTTTTGCGTCGATATCGAGCACGCTCGCCACGTCGCGGAAGAATTTCGGCGAGCGGGCATTCCCGCTGACACGGTGGAAGGGGGCACCCCGATTAAAGAGCGCCAGCGCATGTATGCTGATCTGCGCGAAGAACGCATTTTGCTGCTGACCTCTTGCAACGTAATCAGCATCGGCTTTGATGAACCCAGCGTTGAAGTCGGGCTACTGCTGCGGCCCACCCAATCCAGCGCCCTGCACATTCAGCAAATTGGCCGGGTGATGCGGATCTCGCCCCAAACTGGCAAAGCCTGCGGCATCATTCTCGATCAGGCTGGTAATTTAGAGCGACTGGGCTTTCCCGAAGATATTGACGAATATCATCTGCCCATGCGCAAAGAGGGCAGCGGCGGCGGCAGTCCACCGCCGATGAAAGCCTGCCCCAACTGTGGCCGCATGGTGCTGAGCTTCATCGTGCAATGCCCTGAATGCGAACACAATTGGGTTTCAGAACGGCCTCTAAATCTCGAAGATATGGTGCAGATCTATTCTCGCGATCAGGCCCATACCATTCGCGATATTCCCACCCTGATTGAAATTTTTCACGGTCACCGTCGCCGCATTTTCAAAAGCGGCTATGCCGTCACGCTAGCAGAGCACCACTTTTTTGAACACACCGGCAGAACCGCAAAGGTTGATTGGTGCTTGGGCTCTATCTTTGGTCGCCGACCCACCTGGGAGCACCAGCAGGCATTTTTAGCCTATCTGCACCGCAGCGCCAAACGGCTGGGCAAGCGCGGTGATTGGATCAGTCGAGAATATGAGAAAGAGTTTGGTCGCGGCGCCTGGGAGCAAATGGCCCGCATGATGCCGCCTAAGACCAGTTCTGGAGATTAGCGCAATACCGTGAATGAGGGGGTGAAAGGATGATGGGGCGCAATCTGTAGTTGTGTTTAGAGCATCGGGATGAAACTGGCGATCGCCCCGCCCAAACCTAATCTGCTTGCTCAGTCAGCCTGATCTGGCTAATCACCGGTCACCCATCAGGGCAACTCACCCCGTTGCGATGACGCCAGGGTGTCCTTCACAATCGGGAAATAAACTTTGCTGTGGATGGTGCAATGAGCGCTGAACATACAATCGAACTCTTCTCTAAAATTGATGAAAACCAAACGCTCAAAGCTGGAGACGTCATTTTCAAAGTCGGAGACACCGGGGCCGTGATGTATGGCGTCATTTCTGGGACTGTGGCCATGCAAGTGGACGGCAATACCGTTGAAACGATTGAGGCCGGGGACGTATTTGGCGAAGGGGCCTTGGTGCATCCTGATAAGCGGCGGCGGTCAACAGCGATCGCCCAGTGTGATTGTGAACTGGCCGTGTTGAATGAAGAGCGCTTCAAATTTTTGATTGAGAACTCACCCACATTTGCGATCGATGTGATGCGCAGCTATTCCGATCGCCTGCAGCGCTTTAAGCACGTTATTTAAGATCAGGCGGATTGGTGAGTGACGGCTGAGACAGCCCCTGAGAAGAGTCAGACAACTGTTAAAGACTTGCTGGATCAATCCCCAACTCTCGCAGCCGAGCCGCTAGGCGATCGGCCCGCTGCTGTTCAGTATCAGCCCGCTGCCGCTCAGCTGCTGCCTGTTCTTGAGCCCACGGCAGCAGGTGGCCTGCGGCATCCCACCAGCGGAGCCAGACGCCATCACGATTCTCTCGCTGCCCTGACCAGCGGCCTAGCGCTAGTGACATTTCGGGTATCCAGTAGCAACCAGCCGCATTCGGTTCGGCAAGGTCGTAGCGCTGGTCTGCACCCCGTCGATAAAACTCCAGCGTATTGCTCTCCAAGCCAAACAGCGCGTAGTAGGGCACCTGCAGCACCTGCTCATAAAAAAACCATTTGCCAGGGGGATAGGTGGGCTTGGTGGAATATTCGTTACCTTCCTCGTCAGAGAGGAACTCCATCACGATCAGCGGCAAATCGCCCTGCAGCTGCGGCGTATAGCTGCGATGCACCTCGGCACGAGCCACCGTGATGTGGGGCACAAAAGCCCAGTCCGGCGCTTTGACGACGACTTGGCCATTAACCGTGGCACAAATGCCGTAGTTCGTCGTGATCAAAGCGTCCGCCGCCAGCTGCCCAGCCGTTGTCAGGGCATCGGTTAACGCGGCGGCAAGGGCGGGTTGGGCAATATTATCCACAGGGTCATCCGGCAGAACGAAGTCATCGGGCAGCTTTTCCCAACGAATCTTCAGAGCGCTTGTACTGGCAACCATCGCAGCTCCTGAACTGAGCAGGTCTGTTTATTTTAGCGGGCTGCTGGAGCATCCCCCCACTCCCTTACTCCATCGCTCACTCACTCCCCCACTCCTCCACCTCTCCAATTTCTACTGAGCCGTCATCACTTCATGGAAAATCTTGCGCAGATAGCGGCGACCGCGCGAAAACCGCTGACGTAAAGCCGCTTCGTTGATGTCATCCCGACCGCTTTCCTGCACATACCGTTCCTGAATCTCTCGCCACGAGAGTCCTTCCACCACTTTTTGATGAATCAGGTGAAAAACGTCTGGGTGTTCGATTTGGAGGCGGCAGACTGCCCGCACCACGGCTCGGAGCTCTTCATCCAAGATGGCGTAGTCCATGGGGCTATCACCTTCGTCGGCAAACATCGCGTCCATTAAATTAGGAGCATAGGCACAGGTTTTTCTGCGCTTACGATGCTTTTCGCGCGCTAAATTAAAGGCAGTGCCCTTAAGCCAAGCCTTGGGATTGCGAATGACCTTGCCCTGCTGCAGCGCCTTTTTGCCACAGAGATAAGCATCGAACAGCAGGCCATGGGCTTCAACATCAAGATTGAACTGTCTGACCATACGCTCCATCGCGGTAAAGACAGAATAAGCCGTCGGGTTATCTGGCCCTAAAATTTCTTCGAGGGCTTCGTCAAAACAGTCCTGAGGGTCAACAAATTCGGGAAATGGAGGCTCGCGATCGCCGTGAAAATTGGCCATTTTCCTCTCCGATGCTAATGCTTACTAATCAGTGACACTTGATGGATTTCTGTGACATCAGGCGGCGCAATTAACGCGTTAACTCTACAAACACCTGCTCAAAATCAAATTGCTGAACGTTGCGTGATTTTTTTGTGACTTTGAGATGATTGCCCTGTCACAGACCGTTGGTGAGCGCCACAACTACACAGCATGTTGTGCCGTCACAACCTGAACCATAGGAACGCACTGAGGAGAATAAGGATAATGAACATGGCCCACCCAGAGCTAGACAGTCTGGAAATTAATCCGCCTGATAGCGCCCTGCTAGATTTGCTGGGTGAATCACCCCGCTATCAGGCGATGATTTTGGAATATTGCTTACTCGCGCTCCAACCAGCGCTGAGTGAAGCGCAGCAAGACCGGATGGCCGAGATTTTGCAGCAGGGTATCGATGACCCCGTGTTGAATTTTTGGTTAGAAGAAGGTGACCATCTGGTGGCCCACCATTTGGGCCTGATCGACAACGATTTCATCAAAACTCAGCAAGACAAGTTTCGCAGCGCTATCGGCCAAGGCCGTATTGGCAACCTCTGGCGCGACCTGCAAAGCCGCACCAAAGTCTTGCAGGCGTACCTGCATCGTCAGGGCATCTATCACGGTGCGATCGACGGCATCATGGGGCCGTTAACCCAAGAGGCGATGCACCTATTGCAAGAACAGCAGCCCCATGCCCTCACCGAATTGGGCTTTGCCTAACGTCACGCGTCCAGTCGGCAGGTCTCACGCCCCCTAGCCAGCAGCAGGCACGATCGACAGAAGGTGCGGTTCATCAGCGGCGACGCCAGTTCACGCCCCCTAGCCGCCGCGACCAACCGCCTTAGTCACTCTGATTGCCCGACTGCGCATCAACGTCGATATTCACGGGTTTGAGCGGTGGTAACCGACTCCGATTCGACGCCAACCGATCCGCCAGGCGCGTGGTCTCGGGCAGGCGATATTTGGGCGTGCAGCCCTGCACATAGTGCAGCGCCGTCGGCAAGCTGATGCGATGGCCTGGTGAAATGTAAAGAGGCCGCGTACCAGTCCGACTGCGCAGTACAGCACCGATAACCTCTGCTCCATCCTGCAGCGGCACCCAGGCACCCTTGTCGAGCGGCAGCTTAGCGTGACGACCAATCAGACGCGATTTTGCCACGCCGATGGTGGGGCAGTTGACCAAGAGCCCTAAGTGACAGGCAATGCCCAACCGGCGCGGATGCGCCAAGCCTTGACCGTCACAAAGAATTAGATCCGGCGTGATCGTGAGCGCCGCGAGGGCAGTCAGCACCGCCGGAATTTCTCGAAAGGACAGCAGACCGGGAATGTAGGGAAAAGTCGTGGGCTGCTTTTTCAGAGCATAGTCCACCAGCTGCAGGGAGGGAAATTCCAACACGACCACGGCAGCGCGAGTAATCGTACCGGCAGATTCAAAGCCGACATCCACCCCCGCTACAAATTGCACGGTCGGGGATAAATCGTCGTAAAAAATCACCTGCGATCGCAGCGCTTGCTGCAGGGCGATCGCGGCAGCGGGCGTCTGGGGCCACGTCTCAGGCATGATCACATTCATGACTTCGCAGTATAGCGCTGGCTACTTTGCTGAGGATACTTGGCAGCACTCTAGTACTGAACACAGAAGCTCAGTAGCATCGTAGTCTTGTCCTCGTCAGACTAGAGATTGCCGGATCAACAAAGCGTTAACGGGTGATGCCGCAGACAAGTTTTCCGGTAGCATCAACATCATTCGGTATTACAGGGATACAACAGGGGTTATGCGCATCAAACTGGCATCGATCGCGGTATTGACCGCTGTTTTTGTGAGCTTTATTTCGCCCCTGATGGCCCAGGTCTCCCCGCCCGAGGTAGCCCCGCCCCCCCTGCCAGAACTCACCCCTGATCTGCTAGCAAAGTCACAATTAGGCGCTCAGTGGATGGCCGCATTTGCCCTGCTAATGGGAGGGATCGCAGCAGTAGCGGGAATTGATCGTTACCTCAAGACTAAACAATGGCAGCGCCGCGAACTGGCCCGCAGCGTGGTAGAAGACTTTACGCGCAAGCCAGCGATCCGCAATGTGACTGACATTTTGGATTTTGAAGAATATCGGCAATTCGAGGTCCGTCTGCCCGACAGCGATCAGTCGGTGCGCTTTGAGGCCACTGATGAACGGCTCCAGCGCGCCCTACGCTCTCATGATCAAATGGTCAAAACCCGGCAAGGGCTCAACCTCTTGACTCACATGAGCAATCAGCCGGGCAAGATGGCGGAAAATATGACGCGAGTGTTGCAAAAATATCGCGACGAAGAGTTTGTCATTGAGCTGACACTACGAGACTGGTTTGATGAGTTTTTAGGGGCGTTAGAAGCCTGTGACAATGCCATTGTGGCGGGCATCGTTACGGCCGAAGATCTCGAACCGTTTATCATTTACTGGGTGCGGGTGATGGGCGATCGCCAATACCGACGCAAGGGCGGATCGGGATTTTACGATCAGCTCTTTCACTACATTTATTGGGCGGGCTATACGGGCGTACAAGACTTATTTGAACGCTACGGCTACAAAATTTTGCCGCCGCCCTATTCCACCCATGACTTCACCAACATTGAGCGCGACAACTCAGTGATGAGTGCCTTTCGGGCCTTGTGTATGGCCAAGGCATCGCACCTAGTCTACGAAGATCCCGAATATGTTGCAGACATTGTGCGCCTCTGGCTAGGCACCGATAGCGACAATAAATGGATGAAAATGCCCCCTGCCGACTACACGGTCGCCGTGATGAAAAGCTGGCTCAGAGAAGGGGAAGATCAGACAGCGGTTAATCTGGATGACGACTACAAATATCTAGTGAATCGCTCCACTGATACCCAGGCCTTTATGTTTCGCAAACATCAGCACATCGTGCTGGTCTTTAGAGGGAGTCAACAGGCCGCTGATTGGGCCACCAATTTCAAATTTCGGATGAAGCAATTTGCAGTCGCTCGCATGCCTCAAGACGATGCCATCCCCACTGGTGAAGTGCATCGGGGCTTTCATGATGCGTGGCAAAGCGTCGAAAAGCGCGTGCTTTATCGGCTGAAGCAATGGTATGTGCCCGGCAAGACTCAACTGTGGATCACGGGCCACAGTTTAGGTGGTGCCTTAGCCGCCCTAGCCGCCACTTCTTTGGAATATCAGGGCTTTCAGGTGGCAGGCCTGTATAGCTTCGGACAACCGCGCGTGGGCGACTGGTCGTTTACCCGCGCGGTCAATAGCCGCATGGGCGATCGCATGTTTCGCTATGTCAACAATAATGATGTCGTGCCGTTGATTCCACCGCAGATCAATCCGGTTAATCCGGGTCGGCTGTATGGCCACATGGGGCAGTTTCGCTACTTTGACTGGCGCGGCAAGCTGCACGAAAATTCTTACGTCAGTCAGCGCTGGCTCGATCGCCTATTGGGCTTTATCGTCAGCGTGCGTCAGCCCGGGGCTGATATTGTGGCTGACCACATGATGGAGTTTTATGTGCGCTACCTGCAAAAAGACCTCGACGTCAAAAAAACTGATCGCCGTGCCCGCCGCGAAGATGCCCTAGCGATAGCAGAAATTTTAGAAATGGAAAAAGCTCGCTAGGGTAGAGGTATTACTCACACCTGATTGAAACCCCTATCGATTGTGAAACGCGCAAACTTACCTGACTTTGGTCGCCGCCCGCCGCTGTTTTTGCTGGGAGCGATCGCGGTGCTCCTCATCCTGGCGCTGTCAGGCACGGTACTGCACTTACTGACAGAATCTTGGTGGTTTGATGCCGTCGGCTATGACACCATCTTTTGGACCCGGATTCGCTGGCAAGCGACGATTTGGGCCTTAGCCCTAGGGGGCTATGCCGCCTTCTTGTATGCCAACTATCGGTTGGCGTTGTGGCTCACCCGCGAATCGCCGTGGCGACTGCTAGAGGAGCGCAACCTGGCGGCAGTGGCCGATTATTTGCCCCGTTATGTGGCGTTTGCCTTCATCGTTTTACTCTCGTTTAATGCGGCCATGAGCAGTGCCGCCGCCTGGGACGGCATTCTCAAGTTTTTGAATCCCAGTCAGTTTGGTCAGCTCGATCCGCTGTTTCAACAAGACATCAGCTTCTACGTGTTTCGTCTGCCCGTTTATGAAGGGTTACAGACGGCGATTGTGCAGCTGTTGATTTGGGCGATCGTGCTCTCGTTTGGCGTCTATGCCCTCAAGGGTGAACTGCGGCCCGAACGCGGCTGGAAATATTTTTTGACCGGCGAAGTCAAAGGGCATCTCTGTGGGCTACTGGCGCTATTGGCGATCGCGATCGCGGCGGGTTTTTTCTACGGTCGCTATGACCTGCTCTTTTCTGCCGATGGCGTCGTGTTTGGGGCGGGGTATACCGACGTTCACGCCCGGCTGCACGCCTACTGGACGATGGCCTTTGTCACGCTCGCCGTGGCGACCCTGTTTATTTTGTCGCTGTGGCGCAGCGGCTTTGTGTTGCCGATGGTCGGCATCATCCTCTACTTGGTGGTGTTGGTCGTCGTGGGCGGCCTGTATCCCTGGTTTCAGCAGCGGTTTTTAGTCGAGCCCAACGAACTCACCCGCGAACGGCCTTACATCGAGTACAACATTGCCTTTACTCGCGACGCCTATGCCCTCGATCAGGTGCAGAGTGAGCCTTTTCCCGCCACCACGGGCATCACCCGCGATGTGTTGAGTAATAACGACTCCACAGTCGACAACATTCGCCTGTGGGACTATCGCCCCCTGCTGAGCACCTACCGCCAGCTGCAAGAAATTCGGCTGTATTATCGCTTTCAAGATGTGGATATCGATCGCTACATTCTCAATGGCGATTACCGGCAGGTGATGCTCTCCGCCCGCGAGATGGACTATGACGAAGCGCCGCCAGAGGCACAAACCTGGGTCAACCAGCGGCTCAAATTTACCCACGGTTACGGCCTAGTCATGAGTCCGGTCAATCGCATCACTTCCGGTGGCCTGCCCGAGCTGATGATCAAAAACGTGCCGCCCGTTTCCACCGTCGATTTAGACATTGAGCAGCCGCGCATTTATTACGGTGAAGCCACCGACAACTACATTTTCACCGGCACCACTACTGACGAATTTGACTATCCCGAAGGCGATGATAACGCCCTCTATCGCTACAGCGGGCTTGGTGGCGTGTCCCTGAATTCCTGGTGGCGACGACTGGCCTATGCCGCTGACCTGGGTAACCTCAAGGTTTTGATCTCGAACTACATTACGGGCGACTCCCAGATTCAATATCATCGCAATGTGCTGGAGCGCGCCCGCCAAATTGCCCCGTTTTTGACCTACGATATTGACCCCTATATTGCGGTGATCGACGGGCGCTTGCAATGGATTGTGGATGCCTACACCGCCAGCGATCGCTACCCCTATTCCGAGCCGCTGATCCGCAGCAACGACATTGGCTCCCTGACAGACAACAGCACCATTCGCAGTCTGGCGCGATCGGGTAGCAACTACGTGCGCGATGCCGCCAAGGTGGTGATCGACGCCTACGATGGCACGGTGACCTATTACGTGGTGGATGAAACCGATCCGATTTTGGCCACCTATCGCCAGATCTTCCCGACCTTATTCAAAGCGGCGGCCGATACGCCA
Organism: uncultured Halomicronema sp.; assembly: GCA_937899725.1. Lineage (GTDB taxonomy): Bacteria > Cyanobacteriota > Cyanobacteriia > Phormidesmidales > Phormidesmidaceae > Halomicronema. The sequence goes on along the minus strand of CALCCA010000058.1, from coordinate 12,149 downwards.
GAGGCCGTTTGGGAGCATTTCCGCTATCCGCACGACCTGTTTACCCTACAGGCACAGATGTACCGCACCTATCACATGGCCAACCCTGAGGTCTTCTACAATCGCGAAGATCTCTGGCGCTTTCCGACTCAGGTGTATGAAGACGAGCAAGAGCAGATGTCGCCGTATTACGTCATCATGCGCCTGCCTGACGCGGAGACGGAAGAGTTCATTCAGATTTTGCCCTTTACCCCGATCAACAAAGACAACATGGTGTCTTGGCTGGCCGGGCGCTCTGACGGCGACAATTATGGCAAGCTGCTGGTCTATGAATTTCCCAAGCAGCAGCTAGTTTACGGCCCCAGTCAAATCGAAGCGCGCATTGATCAAACGCCCGAGATTTCACAGCAGCTGACATTGTGGAGCCAAGAGGGCTCGCGGGTGATTCGAGGCGATTTGCTGGTGATTCCCATTGAGGAGTCGCTGCTCTATATCGAACCCGTCTATTTGCGGGCCGAGCAGAGCGAGCTGCCAGCCCTGAAGCGGGTCATCGTCGCCTATGACAACGATATTGTGATGCGCGAAACCCTCGATGATTCGCTCTCCGCTATTTTTGGCGATCGCGCCCCCGAAGCTGCTCTGCCCCCACCTGGCCCCTCCGAGTCCGCCACTGAGGCCACGACAGCGACCGGCACCACCGAGACACCAGCGCCCACCCTAACGCCGGAGCAAGCCGCTCGCATTCAGGCGGCGTTAGCAGCCTACGAAGCTGGTCAACAGGCACTACAAAACAACGATTGGGAAGCTTATGGCCAAGCCCAACAGGAACTGGAAACCCTGTTAAATCAGCTCAACGATGGACGCTAGGTGATCGCCAGTTTGGTTAAATGTTGACCATTACCCTCAAGTGCGAACTCTCGGATGTCTATTGATCGCCCTACCTTACTGCAAGCCGCCCGCCAGGGTGAAATCGACGCCATTGTCGAACTCATCCAGGCTCAGATCAAAATACCGGCTCTAACGGTCAAAATTGGTCGCCAAACAGCGGGCTACAAACTGCGGCTAGAGGGCGCGGTCATGCCGGATCAGTCGCGATCTAGCCAGTTTATCAACAGCTTGTTTAGTGAAATTCAGCGGCCTCAGGCGACCCGCGTGGACGTCTACGGTTGGCTGCAGGACGACGACTTTCCCGCTTGGCATACTACCCTCGATATTCCGGCAGGCGCAGCGAGTGACGCCGCTGTGACGAGCGATCGCAAGGCGAGCGGCGAGACCCGGACCGCCACGGCCGATTCGACCAGTGATGCTGCGGCTTCAGCCGACAGCCCTGACGAACCAGCCGTGGAACCGAGTCAGTCTCGCTTCCAGTCGGTCTTGGGGGCGGTGGGTACGGCCGCCAGTGCGGTCGGTCAGGTGGCGAGTCAAGGGGGTGAGGTGGTCTCTGACGCCGTGACCGACACCGCTCAAACCTTAAGCAGCGCCGCCGTTCGCACCGGGGGCAAAGTGGTACGGACTTCAGTCGATGCCTGGGGAGCGATCGGTCAAACGGCGGCAAACGTGCCTCAAGGACTCAGCGATTTAGTGCAGGCCGTCAACCAAAACGCCGAGTTGCAGAGCCTGACCAAAGTCTTGCAGGTCGATTGGCTGTTGCAAATTTTAGACCAGGTTGACGTCGCCAAAGCCGCCCAGCAGGTACAGCAACTGCAAGAACAGTATCCCGAAGACACACCCGCTCGCCTCTCTCGGCGCATCATGACGCGTAAGGCCCTCTACGTCGGCGGTACGGGCTTAGCAAGCAGCCTCTTGCCCGGCTTTGCCGCTGCCATGGTCGCCGTTGATCTGGCCGCAACCACGGCGGTGCAAGCCGAAATGGGCTATCAAATTGCCTATGCCTACGGCTTCGACGTCCATGATGAAGACCGTCAAGGGGAAATCTTGACAATTTTTGGCCTGGCCTTCGGCAGCAACCAGGTGCTCAAAACCGGCCTCACCTACCTGGCGCGGGGCATCCCTATTGCGGGGGCTGCCGTCGGCGCGAGTACCAACGCAGTGGCACTCTATGCCGTGGGCCACGCCGCCGCCCAATACTATGAGGCGAAGCAGGCCGCCCCCGACGATACGGTGGCGATCGCCGATCTGTCCCAAGCTGACCAGGTTGCAGGATGGACCACACAACAGATGGTGATGGATCAAATTTTGACCCATGTGGTGGTAGCTGGATATCCCGAAACTGACTGGGAAACCCTCTGGCCCCAGCTGGCCACGCTCAACTTAAGCCCCGCATCCTTAAAGGTGATTCAACAAGAAATCGACAGCCCAGCTGATCTCGACCAGCTGTTGGATCAGTTAAACAACGAATTTGCCGTCTTCCTATTAGCCCAATGTGAGCGCCTGACTGAACTTGATGGCGTGGTCACCGCTGAAGAACAAACCGTACTGGAAATCATCTTGGCCAAGCTGAGCGATCGCCTCCCCCAAAACACCCCAGCCGAAACCACAGCGATCGCCCAAAGCCTGCGCGATCGCTTGCAATCATAGAATCCCTGCAACCAACGCCCTCTCAGCTCCCCGGCCCCGCTTTCTCGCAGAGCAGGAGAACCCATGCCCAGAATTTACCCTCGCTCCCTCTACGCTCCACCCTCTACTTCCTCCCCCTTGCCCAACACTTGCCCCAGCCGCACCGGATCATCCGTAATGAAATAATCAATGCCCCGTGCCGCCAAATCATGGACGATCTGCAGCTCTTGCTCTGGCGACAGCGCCTCGCCCAGCCAGCGCGAATCTTGCGAAAACACGGTCCAGCCACCCAGGCCCAGCCCCTTAGCATGCACCCGCTCTACCGTGTCGTCATCAAACATGGTGAGGCTCATATTCGTCTGCGTCGCCCCAATCCACCGCCCCATCAGACTGGATTCCATCAGTCCCCTTAGCGCTTTGTTCTTGATAAATAAAGGGGAGTAGGTAAAGCCTGACTCTAAACCGGGGTAGGCCCGCTCTAGCCAGATCAGCGGCCAAAAGTTGAACGAGGTGACAAACACCTCCGCTGCCATGCCCATGCGGCGAATCAGGTGGGCCACAGCGGTGCCGGTGTGGCGCTGCCCAAAGTCGAGACCATAGGCCTTGATCTCAATATCGACGATCAGGTGCCCGCGCATTTCTTCGAGCACCTGCTCTAGCAAGACAATCTTGGCTTCGCGACCATAGTTAATGATTTTGTCGCCCACGTCGAGAATCGGCTTGATCGTGAGCTGCTGAATTTCAGGCCAGGTCATTTGGGTAATGTTGCCAGGGGTACCGGTGAGGCGCTGAGTATGCAGGTCATGAAAGACGACTAGCCGTTCATCGCGAGTCAAAAACACATCAAGTTCGACCCCGTCCAACCCCAATTCAACCGCCCGCTGAAAGCCTTCCAGAGTATTCTCTTGATGGTCTTCGGGCACGCCGCGATGGCCGAAAATCAGGGGCCGCTGAGCATCTTTGAAGAGGGGCGATCGCACAGGTGTCATCGGTGTTTAGTTGACCCAACTCGGTATCGCTAGTGAGAGAAATTGGTGTGACTCCAGAATATCGGCCCAGCCGTCACCCAATCCGTCGAGGACAAAGCCGTTAACGTAAATTATTGAGCTTGCAGAGCCCGCCCCTCAGGTTTGAGGAGTATGGCTGAGTTCACACTTGAGGTGTGGGCGGGCAGATAGGGCGCTAGACCATCACCCATCTGCACAAGGTCTCTTGCCCCCAGTCGTTAGTATGTCGATAACGGGGCTGCTGAATTGTGCCGGGCTTTTCGCTGACTTGATTAATTCTGAGACATGGAGCCTAACAACACAGGGGCTGCGGAGGTTTTAGGTCGCATTCCTCAACACTAACTCACAAAAAATGTTCATTTCCAGCGATTGCTTGAACCATCAAAAATACTGAATAATTTCCCGCTTGTTGGAGACTATCAAGCAGTTACTAAGCAAAATTCGGTATGACTTTTGTGAAGAGGAAAATTATCACGCAAAAATGCTAGATTCAGGCCCAAGCCGTGCGAGTCTCGTCCAGCCAAGCTGACATCGAATATCTATTTATGCAGACTCACAATGAAGCATTTGCAGCCATCGATAGGATCAAGTCCAAGTTAAATACGCTGTTACGATATCAACGAAGACGTTGGATCTTCTGGGATATATTCGGGGCCACAGCCCCCTACGGACATCGCTATAAACGAAAACCTGTCCTGTCTGCAGAGGCTGTCAATAAGCTTGAACAAAACTTTGGGGTATCGCTTCCTGAGGAGCTCAAACTCTTCCTTACCCATATCCATGGCGGTGGCCTCGGTCCTGGGTATGGTTTTTACGTCTATCCTGACCCCAAACCGCTTACCCGTCGTAGACGACCGTTTCCTTTCAATTCCGCGATGGCCGAACAAGTCATCAAGGCGCGCACAAGCGGAACTAACCGATGGGCAACCCTTGATATGCCAGATGACGATTACTACTATGACGATGATGAGGATGATGACTACCCAGCAGGGGCAGGTTTTATCCCCCTGACTCACCATGGCTGTGGTGTTTTTGATGTCCTCGTAACTGCTGGCGAACAACGAGGTTTAGTCTGGTGCTGCGATATGAACTGGTTTCCAGTCATCAGTAGAGAAGGTAAGAGTATGGGCTTGCTGGCCTGGTACGAGGATTGGTTGGATCGTTGCCTAGGTAATAACAAATAAATTCTTTTGATAACAAAACTAGCAGCCTAGATTCGAACCTATAGCTCTCAACTCGATCGCCAATATCCGAAAATCCGTGATTGCTAAGTCATTGAGAATGGCATAACCAATCAAGCTCGACAGGACTCCGAGTCCCAGCAAAAAGAGGAGATGGAGTAGAGCAGCACAAACCCCTATTGAATGCGTTTGGCTCGCTCCGGGATGTTGAAGCTATCGAAGTAAATCCACCAGATCGCGCCAATCATCAAGAATCCGGTGACGGCGGCAAACAGATCGTACTGGTTCCACTCCAGCCCGCTTAAACCCGACACCAGACTAATCACTGACTCACCCAGCAAAATAATTGACAGCAGGCCAATGCGCTCTACCAGATGGCTACAATGCACTGGCATGACTGTTCTCTGGGTGCTGATCTGAGCGATCGCGATCATTTCCAGGCCAATGCTACCCAAGAAGATCAGTTGCCGGAGGGGGCTACTGAAAAAGAGGGCCAAAAGCGAGATCGCCATTCCTCCCAGCACGGTCATGCCCATCCACTTGGCATAGGGCTGGGATTCCGGTAGCCGATAGCTGGTCGAAAAATACATCCCCGCCTGCACCAGACGAATAGCGATATAGAAACTAATGAAGCGGGTGGAACCGTCAAACAACCCTGCCCCTAAAAAGGCCGACAACGTGGTCATCAAAAACATGATGACCAGACTCGTCACGCGATGGGTTTTGCTGTCCGTGTCGAAGCGGTTGGCATAGAGGGTATGGGTTGCCCAGATCCACCACACAGGAATGAACTCACTGATAAATAGCATCACCTGCTGCCCTGCTAGATGCCCCCCATGGACATGGGTCAGATGATGAGTGATCACGCTGATGCTAGCGACGAACACCAGATCGAAAAATAGTTCTAGCCAGGTTGCATGGCGGTCTTCCACAAAATATTTCAGCTCCGGCATGGGATGACCTCAGGGTGACTTTCTATCAGGCTGGGAAATGTTGATTCAGATGAGCTTCAAACCGCATGAAGTCGTTTGCAATATCTGGATTTTTCATCACATCGAAACAGGCAAAGGTCGCCATTGGTTGCATCCCAAAGAATTTAAAGTTCAAGTGCATCGGCCAAAAGAGATCGTCTAACCCCCTCCCCTCAAAGAACCCCTGATTGGGATCGTCAAACGCTGCTTTGGGCGCATTCAAGGTGAGCGAAAGCATATATTTTGCGTCGGTTAATGTCCCCCCGGTGCCGTATTGCTGACTCGGGTCTTGACGACTTCTTCCGTCACCCTCACAAAGCTGCCCTCCCATACCGGCAGAGTAGACAAAATCCATATAGCGCTTAAAGCTCCAGGGCACTTCCATCCAGTTCACTGGGCTCTGCAGAATCACCACATCAGCCCATTGATGAGTTGCTAATTCTTGCTCAACGTCATATTCATTCTTCATTGTGGTGATTCTGACGTCATAGCCTTTCTGGGTCAGATTGGTTTTAGCTTTATCTACTAACGTGGCATTGAGCTTGCCCTCGGAGAAGGGATAGGCTTCGTGAGCATTGATGATAAAAACGTTCTTCATGGCAAAATTCTCGGCAAAGATGGTGTGTCAGGGGAAAAGAATTCGCAGCGTCAGCACTTAGAAACGGGAGGCATTCTCAGCTTCGGAGGCGGCTTCATCGCCTTTACCGAAAAATGCCGGAAAGGGTTTGGGAATGGTGATGGCCTTTTGGGTGGCGGGGCGAACATCAAGGCGCTCAAACCAGGCTTTTAAGTTGTCCAAATCCTGGATCGAAACCTTGGCCCAGGGGTAAGAACGCGCCCAGGGATACGTCGCCATATCGACAATGGTGAAGTCGTTCCCGAGCAAATAGGCTTTGCCTGCCAATTGCTGATCCAACACCTCCAGCAGTCGCCGCGACTCCGTCACATAGCGATCAATGGCGTAGGGATCTTCGTTACCTTTCGGAGCCGCAATGCGCTGGAAATACATAGCCTGGCCCATCATGGGACCAATGCCAGACATTTGGAACATCAGCCATTGCAGCGCTTCCGATCGCGCCTTGTCGCCGCTGGGCAAAAACTTTTGGTACTTCTCAGCCAAATACCAGAGAATTGCCCCTGACTCAAACACAACCAAATCGTCGTTGCCGCGATCGACAATCGTCGGAATGCGACCATTGGGATTGAGCCGCATATACCAGTCCGATTTCTGCTCTTTTTTGCCAAAGTCGATAGAGGTCAGTTCATACTCGACCTCGGCTTCTTCAAGAAAAATGACCGGTTTCCAGCCATTCATCGTGGAGGCAGTATAGAGATGGATATCGGGGGTAGGCATAGGGATTTCCTGACTGGCGATGACTCAAACTTTGGCCGGGCGGCCCAGTCGCCCATAGTCCAACAGCAATCAGGACGAGTGACCTTGGCTGCTGCCGTGATTTAACATAATCAGACTAGTCACTAGAGTCAACCAGTTTACTTTTAGTAACCAGGTATCCCATGAGTACATTTTTAGGCATCACCACTGACGACCAAGGCCGCAAACACGCTATGGAGCCCTGTCTCGAACCTTGCCCCATTGAGCGAGGCATGAGAGTTTTGGGGGGTAAATGGAAAGGATCGATTCTCTGGCATCTCAAAGATGGCCCAGTCCGGTTCAATGATTTAGCCCGGCAACTGGGAGGGGCGAGCAAAAAGATGGTGACGCAGCGACTCCGCGAACTGGAAGAGGCCGGTTTAGTGACCCGTGAGGTGGTGAGCGATCGCCCGATTGCCGTCGTCTACAAAATCACTGATTTTGGCAAAACGACCTTGGACTTTCTGGAAACCCTCAAACACTGGGTAGAGAAGCACCAGATTTAGACTGTTATCTATTGGCTTGCCCAATCTTCGTTGGCGTGGCGACCAAAGCCTTTGATAGGAGCTTCGAGGATGCCATCGCCTCCCAACTTCATCGCTGTACTACCGCGCACAGCTCTAGCACACTGAGACTATGAACTGCATCATTCGCCCCCTCACGTTAGAAGATGAACCATTTCTCTGGGAGATGTTATACCAGGCTCTGTATGTGCCAAAAGGATGTGCGGCACTTCCTCGCGAAATCGTTCGCCTGCCTGAGCTGGCGCGCTATGTGAAAAGTTGGGGACGTGAAGGCGATTTTGGTTTCTTGGCCAGTGATGCGATCGCGGATCAATCTATCGGTGCCATCTGGTTGCGCTTATTGATCGGCGAGAACCAAGGTTACGGTTATGTGGATGACAACACACCAGAACTCAGCATCGCAGTTTTACCTCAGTATCGGGGCCAAGGCGTCGGCACCCAATTGCTCACTCACTTGTTGGCGTCTGAGGGTGGGCGATCGTCGATTTCGTTGAGCGTCTCGGCCAATAATCCGGCAGTACGGCTTTATGAGCGTTTCGGGTTTGCGATTGTCAGCCAGAGCGATGAGTCACTCACGATGAAACGCCACTGACAGGTGATTCGTGACAGGCTAACCAAGCAAATGCAGCAGATCACGACAGTCCTGATTCGGCATTGCTATCTGATCGGCTGCCGCTGATTGGAGGCATGAGGCAGCTGAGTCAATACGACAGATACTTACCCTGAGTGCATCGCTATTCGTCAGTGGATGCAACGATTTGACCGAATTGATGCTTATTTTTCTCTGCACTCAGCCGGTCTGATTGCGCCGGGGCTATTTTTCTCTGTCGGTAGTGGGGCGAACTCACGCTGCGTCAATCAGGTGATGAGTGGCGTTACCGCAGCATTGCCCGACTACATACCGCTGTTATCTCATGATCCCACCGGACTCTCTCAAACTGTTGTTTCTCCAGGCTTTTTTGAACTAGCACTTCCTCAGATCCAAACGTTGAACCAGCAAAATCCAGGGAGTTCTCTGGCTTTTGTGTCTCATCTTTTCAGCCTCAGTTTGTGGCAGCCTCAGCGATGCCCTTAGCCATTTGTCCAGCTTTGCAACAGACTGCACTATCAGAGACTGAGCCATGCAATCGTGAGTTCATACAAACAGGCCATACCCAGTATCCGTTGCGAGCAATTAACTTAGACACTCAACTTGCGATCATGCAAACTTTGATCACCTCGGTTGCGCACTGCATGACAACTGCCTAACCCAGCATTGGAGCCGAACGAAGAGGCATGGCAACTTTCACCGCCATCCAGATCACACTGGCATCGCCCGGAGCTTATACCAATTCTCTGAAACTGGACTACAGATCTTCCTTTCGACTCCGCTCAAGGAACGTCGGCTGAGCGGAGTCATAAGCCCTACGGGCAATGTCTCTTACTGGGAGAACGCCGACTTGTCTGTGTAGCGGTAATTTGTAGAACTGATATTAATTGAGCAGCCCGCTGGCCACCGCGCGATCGCGCCATAATTGAGTTTGATACAACTAGACCATCCCCAGCTAGTTGGCCGGTGTCGTGGAATCGCCGCTACCTCGCCCAGAAAGTAGCGCTCGCCCCTTGCCTCAGCGATGGCTATGAACCTAATCTCAACTTATGACCCACTACGAGGTTCCTCTCATGTTGTCCGCGATCGCGTCCAAAGCTGATACCGATAAGCAGACTACCTATTTTCGCTGCAGCGCCGGCTGCCCTGGCAAACACTCCATCTACGACGTGATCTACACCTGTCCCATTTGCGGCAGTCTGCTCGAAGTACACCATGACCGCGAACCGCTCAAACAGCGCAACGCCCAAGAGTGGAAGCAACTTTTCAGCTCGCGCGCCAGCACGACCACCTGGCCCTACGGGAGCGGCGTCTGGAGCATGCGAGAGTGGGTAATTCCTGACCTGGCGGACGAAAACATCGTCAGCATGTTTGAAGGCAACACCAACTTATTTTGGGCTGAACGCCTCGGCCAGCAGCTCGGCGTCCCCGACCTGTGGATCAAACTCTGCGGCAACAGCCACACCGGCAGCTTTAAAGATCTTGGCATGACGGTATTGGTCAGCGTCGTTAAACAAATGATGGCCCAGGGCAGTACTGTCAAAGCCGTGGCCTGCGCCAGCACTGGCGATACCAGCGCCGCCCTCGCTGCCTACGCCGCCTACGCCGGCATTCCCGCCGTCATCTTTTTACCGGCAGGTAAAGTCAGCACCGCCCAGTTGATTCAACCGGTAGCCAATGGGGCGCATGTGCTCGCCCTCGATACCGACTTTGACGGCTGCATGAAAATCGTCAAAGAGGTCACTAAGGATAATTCGATCTACCTGGCCAACTCAATGAACAGCCTGCGCATCGAAGGCCAAAAGACCGTCGGCATTGAAATCATGCGGCAGTTTGATTGGGCCGTCCCCGACTGGATCATCATCCCGGTGGGCAACTTGGGCAACATTAGCGCCCTGCACAAAGGCTTCAAGCTGATGATGGATCTAGGCTTAATCACGCGCATGCCCCGACTCGTCGCCGCTCAATCAGCCAAGGCCAATCCCTTTTATGAATCCTTCAAAAACGGCTTCAAAGAAAAGAACACCGTGACCGCCCAAGACACGTTGGCCAGCGCCATTCGCATTGGTGACCCAGTGAGCTATACCAAAGCGACGAAGGCGATCGCCGAAACAGACGGCATCGTCGAACAGGCCACCGAAAACGAACTCGCCGCCGCCGCTGCCCATGCAGATTTGACCGGCATGTTCACCTGCCCCCACACCGGCGTCGCCCTGGCCGTGATGACCAAATTGATCCAGCGGGGCGTGATCAAATCCAGCGACAAAACGGTGGTGGTGAGCACGGCTCACGGCCTGAAGTTCACCGATTTCAAGGTGGGCTATCACGAATCAACGCTGAAGGATGTCACCAGCGAATATCCTAACCCTGCGGTGCATTTGCCTGCCGATGCGGATGCCGTGAAAGCCGAAATTGAAAAACGCCTCGGTCATTAAGAATATTCCACGCAATCATGTATTCAAGAACCCGGTTTCTGGAAACAGGTCAACAGTCTCCGACCAGTTTTTCGTAGAAATCGGGTTCTTCAGGTGGGATATTTTTTATTTTGGATCGCTCTCCTTAGCTGATTGCGACTGACTAAAGACTGCTTCGTAGAGATCAGTCAGGGCAAGGGTAACGGCTATTGACTGTAGCGTGAAAGCTTGCTCCAGCCCGCGATGTTCCGTAAACAACCACTGGTTTGCGGCCTGTTTTGCATACTGCTCAACGTGGGGACTCGACTGGTCGATCAACAGATATTCCTGCAAGGTCGGCATCGTGCGGTAAGCCTCAAACTTGTCGCCTCGGTCATATCCCTGAGTGGATTCCGAGAGCACTTCTGCGATTAAAACGGGAGCCATCACCGTGTCTGTGCGACCCGGCTTGAGGTCAACCGGGCGTGGCGTCACCATGACGTCGGGATAGGTGTAGAGATCTCGCCCTGGAATCCACAATCGCTGATCGGTCACAAAAATGCTGTAGGGCTGTTTTCGTAGAGCAGACTTGAGGAGAAAAATCAGCGTTGCGGCAATTTCATTGTGAGCTGGGGTGCCTCCGGTCATCGGGATGATGGCTCCATTGCGATACTCGCTGCGACTATCAGACATAACCTCTAGCGCGAGATATTCCTCTGGGGTATGGGTTGTGGGTGGGTTAGTGGCGAGGGTCATAGTGGATGGGGCATCAGCGGCCAGGGACTATTCACTAGTTTAAGAATAGACACTGGTACCGGTCTTTACGGACAACACAAGTTTAGAGTTTTGAAGATAACCATGTTGATCGCTCCCTGCGTTGTCCAGTTAGGAGTTGTTACTCCAAGTCAAGATCGCAAAATATAGCAGAATGCGGAATGTAGAGTTCGGAATGCGGAATTGAAAAGCCTGTTTCAAGGGTCTTTCAGCGATTTCAGGCTGTCCGAACCAACTGCGGATTGCTATAGCAGTCAAGCTGGATGGAAAACATCGATTGAGATCACAGTGTCAGATTGTCGTAAATTCTCTCCTAGAAGAACGATCTCTGAGAACGGGTATGGGGAGCTTAGTGGTGATGAAAGACAATCTGCTACCGCCGACTAGAAACGTTAGTTGCATGGGAGGATTTGGTGGTGAGTATATGGCTAGTGCGAGCAGGTGGCTCTGGAGAATATGAGTCAAAGTTTCTGAATGAAGGTTGTGTCTATATCACTTGGGACAATTTCAATACCAATCTTGCCGAGCTTGACTCTCCTGAATCACTTCGGAACTCTCTTGCATTGCAGTATCCAGATGCCAAGCCAGCTACGGTAAAAAACTGGGCTAGCCAAATCTGGCCATTCGCTAAGAAAATGCAAATTGGTGATTGGATAGTCTTACCAAGCAAAAAGAAAGCATCTATTCATTTTGGCAAAATAACGGGCAGCTACAAACACATTCCAAGCAGCCCAAGCCCATTTTTTCATGCGCGGACAGTCGATTGGTTCGCACAAGACATACCACGCTCAGTACAGGGACAAAAGTTTTAGGGCCTGATTAAATTCAGAGCGCCGCAGGGA
>CALCCA010000057.1 GCA_937899725.1 uncultured Halomicronema sp. | reverse complement strand
AAGTCGTTGACCAAGCCTTCATTGACTGACCAGATCTATCCGCGGCTTGCTATACACAAGAGTCAATGGTATGGTCCGGTGCATTTGGTCTTTGGCCGCAACAACGTCAATGGTGAGTTCTGGGCCATTGTTAGTGACGCGAAAACGAGTCTGCAAACCTTTCAAGAATACGGCTGGCGCTTCGACATTGAGGAGGCCTTTCTCGATGACCAATCCAATGGCTGGAATCTACAGAAGTCAGAAATCCGCTCCGTCTGTGACCTTTCCAGGCTGTTCTTCATCTTGGCGCTAGCGACGCTCTATGTCACAGCTCAAGGCATCGCGGTTGTTGAGTCGGGTAGGCGGCGGTGGGTCGATACCCATTGGTTCCGGGGCAACAGCTATTTTCGTATTGGCTGTGAGTGGGTGAAGGCGGCTTTGCAGCAAGGCTGGCGCTTAACTCAGCAGGTGTGCTTCTGCGGTAATCGCGATCCGGAACCAGCGATGGCCTCGCGAAGGCAGCATCAACACAACAATCAGAGACTGGAATTCACCGTACGCTCCTTCGTCTACAAACCTGACTAACTTTTGTCAGTCAACCAGGGCCTGTGTTTAGGCAGGTATTTCTGTTGATAACGCGTGTGTTTGCTGATGGTCTTTTAACCACTCTTTTAGCCGGTCAATATAGTGAGCATGAGCAATCTCGGCAATATCGTTGTGCTCTGCGCCTGGCAATAGCCACAGCTGTTTAGGTGCCGCTGCCGCTGCCTGGAGTGCTTCGCTCATACGGGCTGGCACCGTAGTGTCTGCGAGGCCGTGGATCAGCAGCAAAGGGGGGGAGACGCTAGCGATTTTTGTGATGGAGTCAAACCGCTGGTGAAGCAGCCATTTAGGCACAATTCGACTGTAGCCAACATGATCCATCATGGCCGTCATGGAAGTGAAAGAAGCTTGGACAATGAGGCCAGCGGCTTGGGGTTGATGGTATGCCAAATCAATCGCGATCGCGCCCCCAATCGAATGGCCAAAAATCACGATGGCATCGGCAGGGATGCCCCGAGTTTCGACGAGATAGGCCCAAGCGGCGGCGGCATCGGCATAAGCCCGGCTCTCGTTGGGAAAAGGCCCCGAACTGCGGCCATAGCCTCGGTAGTCAATCACCAGTGCCGAGAGACCAGCAGCGAGCAGTGGTTGGGTCTGGTTTAGCGTATCGGCGACGTTGCTGGCGTTGCCATGTAAGACCAGAGCCGTTTTGGCATGGGGGGCTTCATGAGGCAGCCACCAGCCATGAATGTGTCCCTCGGCCACGGAGATCTGGATATCTTCGTAGGCTAGGCCAACAGAGGCGGGCGTGGTTGTCGGGGCCGGTTGAGGATGAAAAATCAGGCGGGTTTGGCCCCACCAAAGGGCCAAACAGAGCGCTGCGTAAGCGATCGCTCCCAATCCCAACAGACCAAAAATCAACTGTTCCATTGCTGTCTCTGACTATCCGTTGACATCCGTCCCTCACGTCAGCGTACCCGGTGACGAGATTACCCGCGACCGGCAGCCGTGGATCATGTCCCATGTAGTATTCGCAGACTGGCTAGGGCAGCTAGGTCAACTGAGGGGACTTTTGGTGCCAGTCGGTGGCTTGCTCATAGGCATAGGCCATCTCAAACAGCGTTTGCTCTTGCAGCACGTTGCCAATGAGCTGCAAGCCGATGGGCAATCCCGACTCGTCGAAGCCACAGGGCAGGCTGATGCCGGGCAGACCGGCCAGATTAACGGGAATCGTCATCAAATCGATCAGATACATGCTGAGGGGATCATCCACCTTGGTCCCAGCTTTAAAGGCGGTCGTCGGCGAGGTGGGGCACACTAGGGCATCCACTTCTTGAAAAGCGGCTTCAAAATCCTGTTTGATCAGGGTGCGAACTTTTTGAGCTTTTAGATAGTAAGCATCGTAATACCCGGCCGATAGCGCGTAGGTGCCAATCATGATGCGACGTTTGACCTCTGGGCCAAAACCGGTTGCCCGCGTTTTGGCATACATCGAGATCAGGTTGCTGTCGTCAGCGCGTACCCCGTACTTCACTCCGTCATACCGGGCCAGGTTGGAGGAGGCTTCGGAGGGCGCAATGATGTAGTAGCTGGGCAGACCATAGCGAAACCGCGGGCAGGAGATCGTCTTGACCTTGGCGCCGAGAGCTTCAAACTGGGCGATCGCGGCTTTCACGGCCTGATCAACTTCGGGATCGAGCCCTTCGCCGAAGGTTTCTTGAATGATGCCAATCGTCCGGCCCTGGCAATTTAATCCTGGCTGCAGATTTTGCGTATAGTCAGGCACTTCGACGTTGAGGCTGGTGGAATCTTTGGGATCGTGACCCGCGATCGCCTGCAGGACGATCGCCGCATCTTCCACCGTGCGGGTGAGGGGGCCAATTTGGTCAAGAGACGAGGCAAAGGCCACCAGTCCGTAGCGAGATACCAAGCCATAGGTGGGTTTGAGGCCAACGACGCCGCAAAAAGAGGCCGGTTGACGAATCGAGCCCCCGGTATCTGACCCTAAGGCGACAGGACATTCATCGGCCGCCACGGCCGCTGCTGACCCGCCCGATGAGCCACCCGGCACACAATCCGGATTCCAGGGATTGCCGGTGACCTGATAGGCGGAGTTTTCGGTCGAGCTGCCCATGGCAAACTCATCTAGATTAGTTTTGCCCAGCGCAATCACCCCTTGCTCAGCGAGTCGCTGGGTGACCGTTGACTCATAGGGGGGCACAAAGTTGTCGAGCACCTTTGAGGCACAGGTGGTGCGAATGCCCTGGGTGCACAAATTATCTTTCAGACCCATCGGAATCCCTTCCAACAGGCCGATCGCGGCACCGTCAGCAATTTTTTGATCCACCGCTTGGGCTTGGGTCAGGGCCTGATCGGCGGTCACCGTCAAAAAGCTGCGCAACTGGGGCTCCAACGTTTCGATCCGACTCAAATAGGCTTGGGTGATCTCAACCGCAGAGCGCTCTTTTTGCGTGAGTTGACGATGTAACTCGCGGATCAACGACATAACTGGCCTCAGAGGTGATGGATAAAAAGGGCCGAGGACATGCCCCAGCGAGTGAGCAGGTGAAGCAGTCCGGGCGATTGCGGCTAGCTCCCCCGTCATCGATCGCCGAAACGCCATCGAGTGTGAGCTGAAACTCGCTCTCAAACCGGCTCAATCAGCGATGACTGCGCCACTAGCCTACCAGTATAGGAAAGGACGGCACCGCTCACCGCCGCACTGCTGAAAATTGCCGATTATGAGCTCTGGCCCCGCCGCGCACCTCAAATTCTTGCCCTTGAGCGGGGTAGAAATTCGCGATCGCTCCACCCGCTAGATCGCGTTTTAGAGAGCAAACATCGCACAATTCAACAGTATATCTACTCAATAAAGGGCAACCTTTCCCCTATTTTGGTAGTCAGCAGGACACTAAAGCGACCATCAAACGCGATAATTTACCCAACATCCAACCGTATTCTGGGGAGTCAAGGCACCGGTGTTAGGAGAGAGTCTAAAAAATACGTTTTCGCAGCGTTCCTGGAACACTCCCTGGGTGTTTGGGGTGGGTTTTCTATCGGGCTTTGTGGTCGCCATCGCGATCGGCGGGCTGCGACCGACATTCACGGCGATGTGGCAGCAAAGACCATCCTCCGGTGAAATCAACCCGGATGAAGCCAGCGCGCTGGCGGCGGACCCGGCGAATGACCCGGCGTTAGTGCCGTCTGAACTGACCCAAGGCATGGGCGATCTCGCGCCCTACTTTACGGTGGTGCAAGCGGCCCGTCTCACGCGCGAAAGATTGGCGATGGAAGCCGCCGCTGATGCCAACTTCCAACGGTCTAAAGAGCTGGCCGTACAGAGCATTGCCGTGCGGGATGCCGGTCGTGAAGATAATGAAGAGACCCTGGCCGAACTGCAGCAGCAGGAGTATCTGTGGGAATCGGCTCTGCGGCAGCTCGATCAGATTTCCCCCGACTCGATATTGGCGGCAGCCGCCGCTGAACGCCGGGCAGGTTATGCGGCCATTCTGAGACCAGTCGCGAAGGATATTGACCAGCTGCAGTCGGTCTTTTTAGCCGACATCGCCGAAGCCACCGGGCGGCCTCGCGCCATTCGCATCACGGTCTGTCATCTTTCGGGGGAATGTCGCGACTACCGAGGCGATCAGCCACCGGCCAGCCCGGCCAGCCTGATCAAGCTGCCGGTGGCAGTGGTGCTGATGAAAAAGGTGGTTGATGAAGAGATTGATATCACCGACTCGATGTATGTCGAGCCTCACAACTGGACGGAAAATGCGAACGGGGCCAAAATCTACGTCCGTCATGAGTATCCCATCCGAGAAGTGATGGTGCGCATGATTAAAGAGAGCAACAACATTGCCACCAATCAGCTGTTGGATTATCTCGGCTGGGACTATATGGACAACGCCCTGCAAGAGATGGGCTACGAACAGACCAAAATTCGCACGAAGCTGATTGGCGATCGCACCGCCCCCACTCGCAACCGCGCCGTGGGTCGCAATGTCATGACGAGTAATGAAGTGACGGAGATGATGCGGCAAGTCTATACCTTCTCCAGTCCGGGCGCTGATGAAATTCTCGATGCGATGGTCGGTCAGTATGACTGGGAGTTTGGCTATACCGCAATTAGTCAGTTGAGGAGCCAGCGGGTGGCTTGGATTGGGGAAAAGACCGGTCAGAATTCCAAAGTAATTGGCAGCTCAACGGCGGTCAAAATTGATGATGAACGCTACGTGCTCACCGTCACCATCGATAACAGTGGCAATCAAAGGATGCTGCGAGAAGTAATTGGGGGGGTCGTGCAGCACATTTTGGACGATGGCCATTTAGTGCCGGTCAGTCGTTAGGGCCCATTGACGCTTAGCCTGGAGCTTTGGGTTGTGGATTGCTGACGCGCTGCAAAGAATCGGCCTAAAATATTGGCAAAGTCGGGCTTTTCTTGGAATTCACTGTTATCATCATTGGCGCTTCTACCAAACATGTTTCTTGAATTTGTTACCCGCAATTTTTAGGCATGTTTTCTCCAGGCTTTGCGGCAGACTGAGGTCGCCGATTCTCGTCCGATACCCCAGACATCAAAATAATGGTCAACGCAGCGTCTAACTTATCTCCCGAAAAGCTGTCAACTAAGGCACTGGCAGCAGCGGGGCAATTTCGGGCGATCGCGCTGTGGCTAAATGAGCCGCTGATTCCCGAAAAAATCTACGCTCAAGTGAGCCAAGATAAGCGACCGGGCTGCATTCGCGTCATCGTTGAGTTTGAGCGTCAACCCTTACAAAAGCCGCTGACTCAATTTATTTGCCATCTGATGTGGCAGCTGAATTCCCCCCTGATCGAGGGCATCCATCTGCTGGCGCGACCGGTGGGCGAGCGCCAGCCAGTTTGGCAGCAGCGAATTCGGGTGATGACCCCCGCCCTGCGCGAACGGCTGCAGCGAGAACAGGGCAAAGGCTCTGCGGCAGCAGTCATCCCGCCCACATTGGCCGCCCGCAAGTCAGCGCCGCGCTTACCCGGTTTGACGGCGCGGCTGTTAACCGGTCAGCTCAAAACGCTACGGGCCTCCATGCTGACCGGGTCGGCGGTGGCCGCATTTGTGTTTGGCTGCATGATTGAAGTCGTGATGTCGAACCGGCAAGAGCCTGCCCTGCCCTTTCAAGCGCCGGCCGAGACCAGTGCCGAGGTGCGATCGCAGCCCTCAAACATTCCCCCATCGGCTCCTGCCCGCGAGCCCCAGCTCCCCGCGATCGCTCCCGAGCCAACTGTGTTGATCGATCGCCAGACGCCGGCTCAACCGCAGGGAGCTGCCACTGCAGAAAACGCTGCCATTTCCTATCAAGTAGAGCCCGAGCGCGAGCGGCCGAACGTGGTCAATGCGGCCCTGGAGCCGGTCGGAGTACTCAAGCATGAACGCTTACCGGCCCCCCAAGACCCCACCGTTACGCTGCTATTTGGCGGCGATGTGGATTTGGATGGCCTGCCCTATGCGCAGTTAGAGCAGGATGGACAGCTGCTCTCCGGTTTGCCAGCGTATCGTCAAGCCGACGTCGCGATGGTGAATCTGCAAGACCCGTTGGCGGCGGCGGCCACTTCCCTCGAAGAAGAATTGTTAGAGCGGCAGCGACCTGAGGCGATCGAGTTGCTCAAAGCGGGCGGCGTCGATGTGGTGAATCTGACCGGCGACAAGTCGCTGTCCTTTGGGGAGCAGGGACTCGCCGAAACCTTGGATACGCTTGATCGCAACGGCATCTTTCGGGTGGGGGCCGGCCGCAGCGAGCGCGAAGCGCGGCGTCCCGAGATTATGGATGTCAAGGGTCAGCGCATTGCCTACCTCAGCTATGACCGGGATTTCACCCTGGCAGCCGATGACTCGGTGAGCGGCGTCAATGCCGTCAACATGCAGGACATTGTGAGAGACATTCAGGCGATTCGCGATGAGGTCGATTGGCTCGTCGTCAACTATCGCTGGTCAACGGAGCCGCCCCTCACGCCGGCCGAATCACAGACCAATTTGGCGCGTCTGGCAATTGACCAAGGCGCTGATCTGGTCGTGGGTCATCATCCGCATCAGCTGCAGGGGGCAGAAATCTATCGGGGGCGACCCATTGCCTATTCTTTAGGCGATTTCGTCTTTGGCACCAGTGCTGAGGCCCCGACAGCCGAAACGGCGGTATTGCAGGTCTCGTTGCGCGACGGGCAAATGAAAGTGGAGCTGATTCCGGTCAAGGTCAAAGACGGCCAACCCCAGCCCGCGAATGCCACCGAAGCGGCGCAGGTGCTGACCAAAATCCGCGCCGCGTCGAGCGAGTTTCAAACCCCGATGCCCACCTCCGTGGTGCTCAACGCGGGCACCGGCGTTCCTACCGAGGAGACCGCACCGGCAGGGGCCGATTCGTTCACGGGTGACAATGAGGAGGATGCCTCCCCCTTTGACGCCAAGGAATTGAGTCCAGAGACGAAAACTGCTCCCGAGGCGGCTCCCCCGCCATCTGAGACTGCCCCATCGCCACCGGCCAGTGCCCCGACCCCGTCGCCCTCCCCGTCGCCCGTCGCTGAAGACGAGCTGCTGGATATTGAGATTGAGGCCATTCCCGAAGACTTGCTTAAAGAATGGGGGCCGAAGGACAGCCCTAATACCATTTATGAGCCAGAATCAGCGCTGCCTGAGAGTCTGCGCGTTGCGCCCAAGGAGAGCCCAGCGGCTGAGCCGAAAACGATCGCCGAGCCAATTGTAGAAGATGAGTTGGCCGCACCGTCACCGGCCCCAGCGACCGCTGTTGAGCCGACAACGTCATCCCCGGAGCCTCCCGAGGCGATTGCCCCCTACAGTGAGCCCCTCGTTGGGCCAATGAGTGTTTTATCGGAGCCCCCTGCCGTCATGAAACCTGCTACCAAAGGAGCCACCCTAGCTCCGCCCCCTCAAGCGGGCATGCCTACTAGTCAAGTTTTTGAACCGCTGAATCCGGTGCCGCCCAGCGCCCCGGTGCCGGTGACCGTCGAGATTCAACCCGTGGCGGTGAGCAACGTATCTGAAGCTCATTAAGGCTGAGCGATCGCGCCTCTGCTTTCCCCGCCCCCTGGCTGTCACGATTATGATGGCTCAGGGAACATTTTCGATGCTGGGCAAGCGCTGGCTGAGGCGGCCTTTTTATAGATTGGCCAAGCGCCCGAAGGGGCTGCTGAACCACTGCTGAGAGGGAAAAAAACCAGATTTGGCCGACTCCCCATGCCGCCATCTGAACCAGTCGCTAAAAAAGAGTTGCATTGTTAGATTTTTGCGATACGCTTTGGGCGGAATCTACCGCATCTGAATTGCTCTGTATTCCTCGATGTCTGAGTCGTTGCTCTATGTAGCGATCGCCGGTGTATCGCGTTTCTCGGGAAAGTGACAATGAACGCCCCTATTAAATCTGATGCTCAACGATATTCTGTGGCTGGCGCGGTCGGTGCTGCCGCCCCCGGTAGCTACTCACCGGCGGTACCGATTTCGGTGTATCGCGAGCTCGCGACAGAACTGAAGCTGACGCAAACCACCCTGGATGCTCTGACCCAACAAAACCAGCAGTTGCTGCGCCAGAACACGCTACTGCGCACGGAAATTCAGCGGTTTGTGCAATCAGCCGAACAGCTCGGACATTTCGCTGGGATTGCCCCCCCCGCCGCCCCCGCTGCCATACCGAACCGCGTGATAATCGAGCGCGAAGAGCCCTCCACCCGTTTCGACTTGTTTGCTCAGCCGCCCGTCACCCCTGCCGCTCCCAAGGCGGCCCCGGCTGAGGCTGCCGCGCCGGTCGCGCCGCCGGCGGCACCGCCCGCCGCGCCCCAACCGGCAGCGTCCCCCACGACCGAACGGCAGCCTCAGGCTCAGGCTATTGTGCCGCAGCCGAAAGCTCGTAAGCGCGATCGTCCTAAGTCCAATCGCAGCAAGGTGAACAAGCAGAAGCTGTTTACCGAACAACCTGAAGGCATGCGGCCGCTCAGCAAGGTGGCTTCACGGTCTGACATGGGTAACTTGTGGCTCGCGACAACGATTCTACTGGTAGTCGTTTCGGCCTTTGGCGCGGGTTTCTTGATCATGCGACCGTTGCTCAGCCGGTAGCTCAGACAGCGGCGACCCATCGCTGTTCACCCTAACTTCATCGCGACTGTCAAAATCGCCGTACTGGTATTGCTGTTGTCTCCGCCTGAGGCTCAGTGTGCCGGACGGCGATTTTGTGCTTTCACTGGTTCCCCTCACCGAGTAGGATCAGGGAGTTGAGCAGTGGGCAGTAGGGGCGATGAAATTTGTGAAGATGCAGGCGATCGCGCGGTGTGTTGTCCTCAGTTTCTTGCTGTTTGCGCTCTGCTTGGGGGGCGGACTGTCGCCCGCCTATGCGACCAGCTACGACCGGCAAAGCCTACGCATGTCAGATTTTTCGAATCGAGACCTGCGGGGTGATGACTTCACGCGGGCAGATCTCGCGAATGCCGACTTGCACAATGCCGATATGCGGGGTGCCCGCCTGTTTGACACCACCTTTAGTCAAGCCGACATGACCGGAGTCAACATGACCGGGGCCACCTTAGACAGCGCCCGCTTTATTCGCACCAATTTGACAAATGCCATCCTCGAAGGGGCTTACGCCTTTGACACCGACTTTCGCGGGGCGATTATTGACGGGGCTGATTTTACCGACGTGCTGCTTGACCCCAAGGTCAATGATCTGCTCTGCGACGTGGCTCAAGGCACCAACCCCGTGACGGGACGCAATACGCGCGATACCTTGTATTGTCCGTAGTTGCGGATCAGGCGCGGCATCACTGGCAGAGGCGCGGCTGGGCCGGTTCACCCCGTCAATCCGACCCTGGGTGGAGGTTTCTCGGTGCCAACTTAACTTAAGTTAATATCTAATCTATTGCCACCTCAGGTAGAGTCGCCATGACTGCTGAGCCACGTGAAAGTGCGCGCGATCGCATCGTGATTATTGGAGCTGGCTTTGGGGGCTTTCAGGCTGCGCAGTCGTTGGCAGGCGCAGCAGCTGATGTTTTACTCATTGACCGCAATAACTACCACACGTTTATTCCGCTGCTTTATCAGGTGGCGACGGCCCAGCTAGAGCCCAGCTTGGTAGCCTATCCCATTCGCACGAAATTGCGCCGGATGAAAAACGTGCGATTTATGCAAGCCCAGGTCGAGCGCATTGATTTTGTGAATAAGCTGATCGATACGGGCTCGAACCTGATTTCCTATGACTACCTGGTGATCGCCACGGGCACGCAGTCGAGCTATCACCAAGTGCCGGGTGCCCCGGAACACAGCTTTTCGCTGAAAAGCCTGGCGGATGCGATCGCCCTACGCCAGCATCTGTTGGCCTGTTTTGAACAAGCGGCCGCCACTCCTGATCGAGAGCTGCAGCGTCAACTGCTGACCTTTACCATTGTGGGCGGTGGGGCGACGGGGGTTGAAGTGGCCGGAGCCCTCGCCGAGTGGTGGCGCGGTGCCGCCCAGCGAGACTTTCCTGAATTGGTGGGGCTGGGGCGGATGGTGCTGGTGCAGTCAGGGGCCAACCTGCTGCCAGAATTTTCACAACGCTTGGGCAACTATACCCACCGTCAGCTCACCCGACTTGGGGTCGAAGTGCGCCTCAATACCAAAATAGCGGCGGTCACCGCTAGCCAGGTGAAGCTGTCAAACCAAGTCGCGATCGCAACGGCGACAGTGATTTGGGCGGCGGGTACGCAAGCCGCCCTGCCGGCCCTGGCTCAGCCTCTAGAGTCAGCCCCCCAAGGGCAGCTCATGGTGAACAATACGCTGCAGGTGTTCGAGCAGCCCAACGTTTATGCCATTGGCGATGTGGTGCATCACGCCGCGCCGGGTTCCGCACCCGCCAGTGTGGCCCCCGCCGCTCTCCAGCAGGGCGTCGCCGTCGCGCGAAATCTGCGGCGTCAGATGCGGGGCCAACCGCTGCAGCCCTTTCGCTATTGGAACAAGGGCCGGTTAGCCATTGTGGGCGGCTATGGCGGCGTGGGTCGCATCGCTGGCGTCAATTTTGGTGGTTTTTTGGCCTGGTTGATGTGGCTATTGGTGCATGTCACTTATCTGCCGGGGTATCGCAGTCGTCTTTTGGTGTTGCTGACCTGGGTGCAAAACTATGGATTGGGCGATCGCGCCCTCCGGCAGCTTTTACCCATGACCAAACCGCGATGAACTTGCCGGTTTAGCAGCGGGGGGACGCCGGCGGATTGATTGCCTTGATGCCAGACGGAAGATTTAAGGCTGAATTAAGGCTAAGGGAAATCCGTCAAGTCCTGGTTGGCTACGGCAGAATATATCGGAGGGCGATCGCGTCATCGTTTGGCGACCCGTCGGCACTGATACTGTTGCACACTGATGCTCTGAAACCAGACGCCAAATCTGCCCCTGAGCTCCCTGGCGTTGCCCAGCTGACATCGGGAGTCCCGAATCCTCAGAATTGGTCTAGCTGCCCTCTCACACCACTACCGCTCTATCTGCTATGAAATATCTTCCCCTAGTTGCCCGCATCGCTTTGTCTTTAGTCTTTTTGAACGCTGGCATTCGCCATCTCCTAGGTTTTGGTGGCTTTGTGGAGTCGATCGCCCAAACGCTGCCGCTGGCACCAGTGTTGGCAGCCGGTACGGTGATCTTTCAGCTCTTGGGGGCGGTGTCGCTCATCGTGGGCTATAAGGTCAACATTGGCGCGACGTTGCTGATTTTGTTTCTGATTCCGGCGACGCTGGTTTTTCATAATCCAATTGGCGATCCGAGTCAGATCAATCCGTTTCTCAAAAACCTGGGTCTGGTCGGCGGATTGCTCATGGTGATCTACGCCGGGGCAGGAGCCCTGAGTCTCGATGGTACGCCTTCGCGCTCGGCCCAATATGGTGACATGAGCCCTTCTGAATGACTGCTGATACCTTCTCTCGCCACCACCGGGTGGACGAAATTTTCCGCGCGATGCTTACTTATGCCCGTCAACTCCCCCAGCGCTCGCGCCCAGCTCACCTCCCAGCCACTTCGACGCCTATACTGAGCGGGTTTGATGGCCATCCTGGCCGTTCCTGAGCGGTCTAGTTGAGGAGCCGCAAACAGGTTGGGTGGGGGCAGGCTAGGAAGCCTACTCAACGGGTTTTCTTTTTCGATCAGGTCGTCTAAAAATCGAGATCAACCTTCCCCAAGATCCAGACACCGCGCTTGTTTTCGTTCACCCCACCGCTGCCTTGCAGACGCATAAACGTCACGTGTCTGCAAGGCAGCGGTGGGCGATCTCTAGCGTTATGAGTTGGCGATCAAGCCACAGGGCGATCGCCCTCTCTCCCCAGCTCTCTAGCCCTCTCCCTCCCCGGCCTCTTCTGTACTAGGCTGTCTGTGGTTCACTAAAGGCTGTGGGTGCCCAACGGATAGTCATGTCTGAATCTTTGCTGAAAAACTACATCAATGGCGAATGGCAGCTTTCGAGCGCTAGCGAACAACAGCCGGTCGTGAATCCGGCGACGGCAGAGGTGTTGGCTCAGGTGCCCCTGTCGCCCGCGAGTGAAGTGGAGCAGGCAACCGCCGCAGCGGTTCAGGCTTTTCAGACCTGGCGGCGAGTGCCGCCGACGGAGCGCGTACAGTGTCTGTTTCGACTTAAGGATTTGCTTGAGGCCGCGGCAGATGACATCGCGCGGCTAATCACCCAAGAGTGCGGCAAAACCCTGAAAGAATCGCGGGGCGAGCTGCAGCGCGCGATTGAAAATGTGGAAGTCGCCTGCGGCATTCCCACCCTAATGCAGGGCACTTATTCGGAAGACATTGCTCGCGGCATTGATGAATTTATGGTGCGGCAGCCGCTGGGCGTCGCGGCGGCGATCGCCCCCTTTAACTTTCCTGCCATGATTCCGTTTTGGTTTATGCCCTACGCGATCGCCTGCGGCAACACTTACCTCGTCAAGCCGTCAGAAAAAGTGCCCCTGACGATGCAGAAAATTTTTGAACTGATTGACCAGTCCGACTTTCCGCCTGGTGTCGTGAATCTGGTGAATGGCGCAAAAGAAACGGTAGACGCGATTTTGCAGCATCCCGACATTCGCGCCATTAGCTTTGTGGGCTCGTCGCCCGTGGCGCGATACATCTACGCCCAAGCCGCCGCCAACGGCAAACGGGTGCAGTGTCAGGGCGGAGCCAAAAACCCTGTGATTGTGCTGCCCGATGCAGACATGGAGATGACCACCCGCATTGTGGCCGATAGCGCTTTTGGCTGTGCCGGGCAGCGCTGTTTGGCCGCTTCGCTAGCAGTGACTGTGGGCGCCGCTCGGGCCGACTTTACTGAGGCGATCGCGGCCACGGCGGCGAGTCGTATTACCGGCAACGGTCTGGAAGCTGACGTGCAAATGGGGCCGGTGATTACAGCGCAGAGCCAAGCGCGGATTGAAGCCCTGATTCAAACGGGGGCGGACGAAGGGGCCAAGGTACTGGTGGATGGTCGCCAGCCTGCGATCGCGGGTCTGGAACAGGGACACTTTGTCCGACCCACGGTGCTGCAAGACGTGCCCACCGAGGGCGAAATCGCCCGCACGGAAATCTTTGGCCCTGTGCTCGGTCTGATGCATGTGTCAACCATTGACGAGGCGATCACGCTGGTCAACCAAAGTCCTTGGGGCAACATGGCCTGTCTATTTACCAGCAGTGGGGCAGCGGCGCGCAAGTTTCGCTATGAGGCGGAAGCGGGCAACATTGGCATCAACATTGGGGTGGCCGCGCCGATGGCGTTCTTTCCTTTCAGTGGCTGGAAGGAGAGTTTCTTTGGCGATCTGCACGGGCAAAGCGCCCATGCAGTGGAATTCTTTACCCAAACGAAGGTGGTGGTCGAGCGCTGGCCCAAGGAATGGAGCCGCCAGTTCTAAACCGGACGAACGGGTGGAGGGGGAGTGGCGATCGCCCCTAATACTGACAAAATTATCGCTTGCTAGAATCGGCTGAACCGCTTGCGCAGCAGGGAGGACGAAATGGACGACCCAGCGATGGGGATGGTCTGTGGCTTTTTAGACGGCACGATCATTTCGGTTGAGGGCGGCTACCGAGTTTTACAACACCCGAAACCGGCTCGCGTGTTCGATCGCATTGCCGATGCTCGCTGGTTTTTGGCCGTCAGCTTTTGCGACGCGTGCCCGGCTCCGGCTGGCATTCTCAACCATGAGGGCAAGCTGTCGTTTCAAAATGAGGCGGCGCTGACGGTGGGCGAAACCGCGTTTTTGCCATTGGAACTTCGCAAAGCGGTGTTCGACACCTGTCTGACGTTGAGTCCCGGCGAATCGACGACATCCACAATTCACCCCAGCCAGCCACTGGTGCAGGTGTGGGGGTTGGAAATTGACCCGCGCTATGGTCGCATCGCGATCATCCGCACGCTGACCCCAGCCATTCAGAACTAGGGATTGACATGAGAAGAAGTCTATTGCTGGTGATATTAGGACTGCTGTGTTGGCTGGGCCTCACCGTCAGCAGTCTCGCCCAAGGTACGAATATTCGCCTGGAATCGCGGGTCGATCGCCTGGAATCGGAACTGTCGCGGGTGCGATCGCAAATCACGCGGCTAGAAGCCCAGGTGTCAGGCCGCTCGCTGCCGCCACCCACATCACCCGCTAGCCCCGTCGATGGCCTCAATGAGCTGTCGCTAGAAGAGCAGTTTGATAATTTGGCCACGCTGGCGATCGAGATCAGGCAAGACCTGCGGCAGCTCGAAGAGCGGGTGACTCAGCTAGAGTCAGATTGAAAGCGTAGTTCACGCACCTAACGGTACTTTTTCAGTAGCAGGTCAAGCTTCTCCAGAGTCGCCTCGGGCGCTTGGTCAAGGGGCGTGATGATGGCGTATTTCAGCGCGTCGTGGGCGTCGGATGGGGGGGGTGAAGTTGCCAGCGATCGCACCACTGCGCGGATGACATCCTGGGCGTTTTGGGCATTCTTTTGCAGGTTGCCAATCACCATCTCGACGGTGACGCTGTCATGGTCAGGGTGCCAGCAGTCGTAATCGGTGACCAGCGCTAGGGTGGCGTAGGCGATTTCGGCCTCGCGGGCCAGTTTGGCTTCGGGTAAATTCGTCATGCCAATCACCGTCGCGTCCCAACTGCGATAGAGGTTCGACTCCGCCTTGGTCGAAAAGGCCGGGCCTTCCATACAGACATAGGTGCCACCGCGATGCAGGGTGACATCAGGCAAATTGAGCTGCGTCGCGGCATCGGCAATCACCTTGGCCAACGCCCCACAGACCGGATCGCCAAAGGCAATGTGGGCGACAATGCCCTCG
Organism: uncultured Halomicronema sp.; assembly: GCA_937899725.1. Classification (GTDB taxonomy): domain Bacteria; phylum Cyanobacteriota; class Cyanobacteriia; order Phormidesmidales; family Phormidesmidaceae; genus Halomicronema. The sequence goes on along the minus strand of CALCCA010000057.1, from coordinate 28,569 downwards.
CCAAAAAAGGTGGAGACGCGGTTTTTGGTGCGATCGATGAATTGATCGGGCACCACCATGTCCAGCGGTTTGGCAGCGGCTTTAAGAGAACCCACTGCCGACGCCGAAACCAGGTATTCCACCCCGAGCTGCTTCATGGCGTAAATGTTGGCTCGAAAGGGTAATTCGGACGGCATCAGGGTGTGATGGCGACCGTGGCGCGCTAAAAAGGCGACCCTTGCTCCCTCCAACGTGCCGATAATCAGAGCGTCGGATGGCGGGCCAAAGGGCGTCTCCACTGACACTTCCTCCACGTCAGTGAGAGCCTCCATTTTGTAAAGGCCGCTGCCGCCAATGATGCCAATTTTTGCCTGTGCTGCCATGGAGAAGCCCGTCTTGCTCAACGCCGTTGATTGTAGCGGGTTGTCCGCTGTCGTGGGGGGATATTTCACCACCGAATAAATTCTGGATTGCCGGCAGAATGACCCCTGACAAGCTGATATGGTTTGGCAAGCAGCCCTGCGGTGCTCCTGTTTTCGCGCGTTTGGTGACGTTCCGTTATGACCGACATTCAAGCTTTTTTAGACCAGCTGTATCAGCGATATCAAGACCTGAACGTGGGTCAGGTCGCCAGTTATATTCCCGAGTTGGCCAAGGCGAATCCTGATTACTTTGGTATTAGTGTCGTCACCACTGATGGCCGCAGCTTTCATGCCGGTGATGTCGATCAGCAGTTCACCATTCAGTCAATCTCCAAGGTGTTTGTCTACGGTATGGCGCTGGAAGATTGGGGCCGCGATCGCCTGCTCGAAAAGGTCGGCGTTGAGCCTACGGGCGACCCCTTCAACTCGCTGATTCGCCTTGACGAAACCTCCCACCGACCCGAAAATCCTATGATTAACGCGGGGGCGATCGCCACCACCAGTCTGATCAAAGGGGAGAATCTCACCGCTCGACTGAATCGCCTGCTGGCCATGTTTCGGCGCTATGTCGGGCAAGACGTCTATGTGGATATGTCTACCTTTTTGTCCGAGCGAGCCACGGGACATCGCAACCGCGCGATCGCCCACCTGATGCTCAACTTCGGCATGATTGGCGACGATCTGGAAGAATCCCTCGATCTCTACTTTCAACAATGTGCGCTGCTGGTCACCGGTCGAGATTTGGCCACGATGGCGGCGGCGTTAGCCAATCAAGGTCAGCATCCGCTCACCTGTGAGCAGGTGTTGCAGCCCCAATATGTGCGCGACATTCTCAGCGTCATGTATACCTGCGGCATGTATAACTTTGCGGGTGAATGGGCGTTTCGCGTCGGTCTCCCGGCGAAAAGTGGGGTCTCTGGCGGATTGATGGCGGTAGTCCCGAACCAGGCCGGGATCGCGGTCTACTCGCCACTGCTTGATAGCAATGGCAACAGCGTGCGCGGCCTCAAAGTGTTCGAAGCGCTGTCCCAGGAATACGGCTTTCATGTGTTTGATTTGGCCATGGGGCATTGCCGATTTCAGCAAAGTCTGTCGCCCCAGCCGTCTACTTCAGAGCCTTAGGGGCCAGCAATTTATCCAAGCCGCGATCGCCGGCGATTGCCCGCCCGTCAGCTAGGGAGGGTGACAAAAACAGCGGGCCAGAGGACTAAATTTTTGTAACACGGCCACTAGTTTTGCTGGGGGCTGTCCAACACTAATCGCGGTCTTGGGGGATCGGTCTGGATTGCCCTGCCTGGCCGTAAACCAGGGTGGGCATATACCGGCTGGCGGGTGCAGCACCCGAGACCGCTCATGATGAATTATTCAAACAACACTAATGAAATTCTTGTTAACAGTTCTGCAATGGATATTTTCGCTCTTCGCGGGAAGCGTTATTTTGGCTGGCCTAATCAACGGCCCAATCTGGGTGGCCCTGGTGGCTCTCTTGGCATTTGTGGTGGTGTTCCCCCCCATTCAAAGAAAGCTCGAAACCAAACTGGCTTTTCTGAAACCCAAGGTGTTGAAACTACTGGCTGGATTCATCCTCACGATTGTCGCGTTGATGATGACCCCCGCGAGCGCTAAAGCTCAACTCTGTCAGGCACCTGTAGCAGGTAAATGTGCCCAACATGAGTCAGAATTGAATGTGGATCAGGCCGAGTCGGCCTATGTCGTGGCTCGGCTCCCCAACGCCTCAGCCGGACAAGAAGCCACTCTGGAGTTGACCTATGTCGGCAGCGAGGGCAACGCCGAGGCGGCAGATACCGAGGCAGCTAATCCGGACGACGACACCCCGCCCGCTGATGATCCGGTGGCGGCTGACGGCGAGGCGATAGACCCTGAGGCCGCAGAGGCAGCAGCCCCTGACACCAGTGCGAGTGCAGTCGTGTACACCGCTACCCAGGGTCTCGCCGATGGCCAGGCTCAATTTGAGTTGCCGCTAGCCAGTCTCCCGATCGGGGCCTACAGTATCGGCATTGTCGCGGGAGACGACGACGTCACCGGCGCTTTTGAGCTGATTGGCAACCCGCCCCGACTCAACAGCGTCGCGGTGTGCAGCGCTTTAGCACACGACACCTGTGCGAGCAGCGACGGTCATTATTTAGAGGATTCTGTTGAGACGATCTATGTGACGGGAGCCCCCCAACATATTCGCTCGGAGATTCCGGTGACGGTGGGCATCAGCTATGTATCTGTGCCCGGTAGCAGCAGTGTTTTAAACACGGTTTCGACGACGCTGAGTCCTGGTGCGACAGAATTTAAGGCGGAGGTGCCGCTGCCCGCTCTGGCAGTGGGTAGCTATGAAGTGAGCCTCTCGTCTACGTCTCAAGATTTTTTAACCCAAACTGATACGTTTGCCGTTTGGCCGAGTTCTGACACTTTGGCCTCAGCTGCTAGTGGCACGCTGTCGGATGACACGACTCAGCTATCGAGCCTTAAGGTGTGTGAGAAGACCCTAACGCCTGAGGAATATGAGGCCATCATCAGCGAGCAGGGGCCAGATGAACTGGAAGCGAAGCAGAGCGATCGCTGTGGGGAAGCTCCAAGCAGCTTTGCGGTGGGGACTCAAACCGTCAATGCCGATGTTGAAATCGGTAGCCGCTTTAGTCGTCCCGAAGGCAACTTGCCCCTCACGTTTATCTGGCGCTACTCGCCGGAGCAGAACACTCCCTTTGTTGAAATCGCCTCTGGCACGGTCGATGTGACGCCTGACACGGGCACCTATTTGTACACGTTGACGGCTGGCGAAGCGGGATATGAAGCGGGCAATTACGATCTCATTGTGTTTTTAGGCACCAATTCGGCGCGCCCGCTGCGATATTCCTTCGTGGTGGAATAAATTATCTGAGTTCGTGAGCAAGATAGCCAGGGCTTTCTCCCATCGATTGGGAAAAAACCTCCCGAGGAGAAACGTCACTCCTGTTCTACATCTGAATGGGGGGTAGACAGATGTTCCCGAGAGGCGGGCACCGGCAAGAAGTGGAACGGGGGCTGTCTTCCCGGAGCCCCGGTCAACTATAGTTGCTCAATGTTCTCCATCTGCTTGGTTAATGACTCGGAATTTGTTGGCTCCCCTAGCGGCTCCCCAGGGCGCTTTGCGAATCGCGGCGCGATCGCTCCCCACCACTGGCCCCTGGCTTTCCCTGGTGATTCCGACCTTTAAAGAGCGCCACAACTTGGAGCCGCTGGTCGAGCAGTTGACCCAGCTACTGGATCGTCGTCTGGGTGGCAACTATGAGCTGATCGTGGTCGATGATGACAGTCCTGACGGCACTTGGGAGCTGGGGCTGCAGCTGACCCGCCGCTATCCCGCCTTGCGAGTGATGCGCCGACAGGCAGAGAGCGGCCTGTCTTCAGCGGTGATTCGTGGTTGGCAAGTTGCCGACGGGCAGATCTTGGGCGTCATCGATGCTGACCTGCAGCACCCCCCCGAGATTTTGCTGCAGCTGCTGGCCAAAATGCAGCACGGTACTGATCTGGCCCTGGCCAGTCGTCATGTGGAGGGTGGGGGCGTCAGCGAGTGGAGCCTGCTACGACGCACCCTCTCGCGCGGCGCTCAGATTTTGGGGCTCGTTGTGCTGCCCGAAGTGGTAGGGCGCGTGTCTGATCCCATGAGTGGCTATTTCTTAGTCCGGCGAGAGGCGATCGCGGGGCCAATGCTCAACCCTAGAGGGTACAAAATCCTGCTGGAGGTCTTAGGTCGAGGCCACATTCAACACATTGCCGAAGTCGGCTACGTTTTTCAAGAGCGCACGGTGGGCGAAAGCAAGGTCAGCTGGCGACACTATCTTGACTACCTACAGCATTTACTGCGGTTGCGGCTGCATCGTCGTCTGCCCAAACGACGCTTGAGCTTGCCCCTGCGGCGCTTTTGCCAATTTGCCCTGGTGGGCTTCAGCGGCCTATTGGTAGATTACTCCGTGTTTTATCTGTTGTTCAGCCAGTGGGGCGTCGGCCTCACGACGAGCAATGTCTTGTCGGCCGAAGTGGCCATTCTTAATAACTTTTTGTGGAACGATGCCTGGACGTTTGCGGACTTATCGCAGCGGCAACGGGGCTGGCAGTGCCGCCTCCAACGCTGGCTCAAGTTCAACCTGATTTGCTTGGCGGGGCTGGTGCTCAATACCCTGATCGTCAACCTTTTGTTTAACCTGTTTGGGGTCAATGCTTACCTGGCTAAGCTGGTGGCGATCGCCCTCGTCACCCTGTGGAACTTTGGCGTTAACCTGAAGCTCAACTGGCGGGTAACCAACGTGCAGAAATAATCCCCGAGCTGTGACGCTGGCCAGTCGAATCCGGTGGATGTGCCGACATCTCTAGCGCTCACCCAACCGACAACATCAAGCTGACAGACTACGAGTCCCGCCTGACAGCAGTCTTCCGGTTACCCCGTGCACTATGAATCGTGCACCTTAAACCTCAGGCATCGCGAGTCGTGGCCAGCGCCATGCGCGCCGCATCGATTGGTCAATCAGCGGCCCGCCCGCTTAGGATATGACGCCTCAACTCGCACGCTGCGCCCCGTTTGCGCTGACGTGGCCGCCGCCGTCGCCACCTGCAACGCATAGAGACTCTCGGCGAGGGTCACATAGAGCGGTTTGCCTTCCAAAAGTGCATCCAGCACGCTAGCGGTGTCCTGGGCAAACAGACCCCGACGGGAGCCGACTTCAATGGGCGTTTCACCCGCCGTTGTGATCAAGGTGCCAGCTTCCCGATCAAAGGTTAAGGCACCGCGATCGCCTTCCACTTCCATCCACCGTTGTGATCGCCAAGTCTGTTCTCCTTTGGCGTAGAGCACTTCGGCGATCACCCCGTTAGCAAATCGCAACTGAGCGGTACAGCGGCACTGTTTGAAATATCCTGTGAAACCGACTGCGGCGCGATCGTCGTACTGCAGCTGGCAGAACACCTCATCCACCGCGCCAAATAGATTGGTCAGACGATGCACTCGCGACAGTGCGGCCACCAGGGGAAAGCCAAACTGCTCGACGCAAAAAGTCCATTTTTGCGGCACCGGATTTTGGGGTACGGCGGTGGCATAGCGCACATAGTGGGGGATCCCCACCTGCGGCAAATGGGCCATCATCGCTTGGTGCAGGCCCCCCAACAGCTCAATGTGCTCCACATGCAGCAGCAGATTCTGCTGTTGGGCCAGGGCGATCGCCCGCTGGGCTTCGTCTGGGCAGAGCGCTAGCGGATATTCCACCACCACCGCCTTACCGGCCATCAGGGCGGCCTGCACGACGAGGCCGTGGTCGCAGTTGATGTTACAAACGACGACCAGATCGATCGCAGCATGCGCCACTAAGTCTTGCCAAGTGGGGCAGACCGTTGGAATGGTCTGGGTCTGGGCAAACGTGTGAGCCGTCTCAACCCGATGCCCCCATACGGCCACCACTTGAGCCCGATCATCGGCCTCAAACGCGGCCGCTCTGGCCTTGGCGACAAAGCCCGTGCCGATCAACCCAACGCGCACCGGCTGCCCGGTTCTCTCGTCAAAACCCATCGCTGCGATCGCTCCTCTTGAGGGTGGCATTGCGGCCAAAGCTAGTCTGATTTTAGAGGGTTTTGTCAGAGCTGATAATAACGCCAATAGGCCCAGTCAAATTCAGCATAGAACCCAAGCCTCAAGAGCGCACAGGGCCTTCGAAGATACACGCATAAGAAAAAATTATAGATGAGGGAAATCTGATAAAACGCTATGCCTTCTGGAGGATAGGAATGATCCTGAAATCAATCATAGATAGCCTTGAAACTGCCTGTACTATAACGGTTCAAGGGTTTTTATGAAGCGTATTGATAAGACGGAAAGTGAAAAATAGGATTTTCGATTACGAATCCCATTCAATCGTTAGAGGGATTTGTCCCACACAATACAGGTTTTCCCGTAGTATCGAATAAGAAAGCAAACTTAATTAATCGTGTCTCTATTTTTGTTCGCGACACAGTGTTAACAGTTTGCTGAAATAACGGTTCCCATTTTTGTTAAGAGGATTGCAGTATGGCATCTTACAAAGTAACTTTAGTCAACGAATCCGAAGGTTTAAACACCACGATCGAAGTCGCTGACGACATGTACATTCTCGATGCGGCTGAAGAGCAGGGCATTGATCTTCCTTACTCCTGCCGTGCTGGCGCTTGTTCCACTTGTGCCGGTAAGATCACCGCTGGCGGCATTGATCAATCTGATCAGTCCTTCCTCGATGACGACCAGATTGAAGCAGGCTTTGTTTTGACTTGTGTCGCTTATCCGACTTCCGATTGCACCATCGAAACCCACAAGGAAGAAGACCTGTACTAAGCTGCTGCTACAGCTAGGACACATTACTTGTGAGAGCGAGAAGCCATCTACGGCTTCTCGCTTTTTGTTTATGGGCTGGTCAACTGACATAGATGCTCTGAGGCCCGCCCATGAATCTGGTTTCGCTGTGGCTAGGTTCCCCTAATTTCCGAGCTGGTTTGGGGAGTCCATGGAGAGTCAGGACAAAATGCCTAACGAAAATTCTTGCTTCCCTGGCTGAGGGCTGGCTATCTTTGCGCTGGTCGAGGCTAAGGTACAGAGCTGGTTGACTGACAAAAGTTAGTCAGGTTTGTAGACGAAGGAGCGTACGGTGAATTCCAGTCTCTGATTGTTGTGTTGATGCTGCCTTCGCGAGGCCATCGCTGGTTCCGGATCGCGATTACCGCAGAAGCACACCTGCTGAGTTAAGCGCCAGCCTTGCTGCAAAGCCGCCTTCACCCACTCACAGCCAATACGAAAATAGCTGTTGCCCCGGAACCAATGGGTATCGACCCACCGCCGCCTACCCGACTCAACAACCGCGATGCCTTGAGCTGTGACATAGAGCGTCGCTAGCGCCAAGATGAAGAACAGCCTGGAAAGGTCACAGACGGAGCGGATTTCTGACTTCTGTAGATTCCAGCCATTGGATTGGTCATCGAGAAAGGCCTCCTCAATGTCGAAGCGCCAGCCGTATTCTTGAAAGGTTTGCAGACTCGTTTTCGCGTCACTAACAATGGCCCAGAACTCACCATTGACGTTGTTGCGGCCAAAGACCAAATGCACCGGACCATACCATTGACTCTTGTGTAGCTTGACGTATTGGAAGCACCGCGCCGCGCCAGGGGCAAAGTGAAAGTCTTTTAGTTGATGCCACCCTTTGTGAGCTCGCCAAATCCAGGCGGTACTCTTGAGCCGAATGCGATAGTGCCAACCCAGTTGCTTGGTCACGAGGCTCATCAACTCCCTATGGACAAAGCCTCTATCGGCCAGCAACACCACTTTGATGCCAGCCGGTAGATAGTGAGCGGCATCACTCAGCATCTGTTGATAGTCACCGAAGGCGACCGAAGCACTCGGATGCTGCAGGACTCGCCAAGCGAGCGGCAAGGCGCGGCCACGATGAACGACTGCCAAGCGAATCAGGCAGTACTCGTCCCAAAACAGCGAGGTATCCAAACTAAGGTAGAGCTCAGCTTCCTGCCACTCTGCCAGCACTGCTTGGATGATGAGTTTGTAGAGTCGGTGAACGTTGATGCGGCTATTGCCGAGCCATCGTCTGACTCGTCTTTGCTTACTTTGAGCGTAGTGCCCCCGGCATGGAATGTAGGCAGTCCATCGTGTCAGATTGACTTCGCCGGTCTGAATCAAGGCCGCTACCATCGCTAGACACGTCGTTAGGTGACTCAGGTGTGCCCAGTGATCACCTTGACCCAACCAACTCATCAAGGCATGGTAGAGGCGGGAGTTTTTTTCACAGCATTCTTGAGTTTTGAGGGGTATCTGATTCTAGAATGCTGACTCCCTCTTCTCTAGCTCTGTTGACCTACTGGCAAGCGCATCAGCGATTCTATATACATCTTTTGTCAGTCAATCAGACACAGGCCTGTTCTGGAGCCGTAGAGCAATTCAAACGAGTTAGTTCCATTCAAAGGGCTGGTTTCGGGTTCCGACGATTTGCTGGAACTGTTCTAGCTTTGCAGTCTCTAACTCGTCTTTCCAGCGCTGATCTAACTTAATTGTCAAATCCATCTCAGAATAGTAGCTGCCATGAATCTCTTGCGTGGCTTCTGAGACAGGTTGCTCTCGATAGCGAGCAATCAAGGCCTTGGCACTACGACTACCCGCAATGTAGTTATGATCGTGCTTCCAATATTCCAGCATTTCTGGTTCGAAGGGGATGCCCAGAAAATCGCAAACCCCTTGCATCGTCTTGGTAGGATTGGTCGCCAGGGCTTCATATCGCACTTGCATTCTGCGATCGCCTGCCACTAACCCGTAAACGTTCTCAGACGCTTCCAGATTGTTAAGCCAGCGCTGGCTGACTGTCTCTACTGTGAGGTTAGGATAAGCGCGTAAATAGGAGTTTAAAACAGCTCGACCATCGCGCACTACATGAATCACATAAGCATCCAAATGACCTTGACGAAATTCACGAGCGTTGAGGCGTTGCGCTACCCAATCCGGATATTTACTCGAATCAATTAGCACAGGTATCTGAATTCGATTGAGCAATAACGTGTACGGATTGAGAACGGCATCTTGCCCAGTAATTTCTCGCAGCCAACGGTCTATTTTCAAGGGAATCAGTTGGTTCAACCGATGACCACTCAGCCCCAAAGCCAATTGTTTAGCATCCTCGTCGCTAAAGTGATCTTGCCAAAACGTTCCTTTGGAGGATAGGTCAGCCACATCAAAATTGCGGTTATGTATTTCTGGCAGCTTACTTATCTCACCGAGAGAGAAGCCTTGAGAGTGGCTTCCCAACATCAGATCTAGCATTGTCGACCCAGAACGACCAATGCCCAGGATAAATATAATCTTGCCAGCTACACTCATGATTCTCTCTTGATAAAATTCACTTTAGTGCTTTAACTTTCTGGGAAATACGCTCCCAAATACTTATTTTCCTTACGGGCGTTAGATTTCTTAAAGACTCAGAGACCGTCTGAAATCGATATGACTGCCACAAATCCCAATAAGGGCCATCAGGTCTCATCGGACATCCTGCCCAGTGAAGATATCGCAGTAGGCGATCGCCATCGTACAAAAGATGTCCTTTCTGTTCAAAATGCGAACTCCCTGCCCAACTACCAGGCTCATTAGAATTTGCCTGAGCAATGTTGACGCGTCGCTCTGTTGCTTTTAACACCAGATAGTTGAGGACAGGCTGGTCGGTGGTACCAGTAGAAAAGTCAAAATATTCTCGATGAGCAGCACATTCTCTTAAGAGAGCTAGCATTTCTTCATAGGCAAAAGTTCCTTTTCGCCCTCCCCAAAATCCGCTATTAAAAATATCTTGAAGCTCTGCTTCACTAAAGATAGATTTCTCTTGTACTACTGCAGTAAAGACTTCTGCTAATCCACGCCCTTGACGCTGAAAATCACAGCAAAAAAAGTCGGCTTTTTCAAGATAGTCTAAGCTATTTTGGACAGTTTGAAAAAGCAGGATATCAGTATCAATGTAGACAAACTCATCTAAAGGGCCAAACCAGAGACTTAACTTGCGCATCTTGTTAGGCAGCTTGAGAAAATCTCGAGGAAAAATTTCGGCAATATCTTGAGTAAGTTTGTCTAGGAATTCCAAGTCTGGAAACAACCGAATATTGAACTGATCCTTGCAAATTTCCCAAACCTGATCATAATTTTGATCAAACGGAACCATGAATACAGGGATATCTGGATCTTGTAAACGCAAGCTCGTGAGGAGTGCGATAGCTTGATCAAAGACGCGATCGTTTGCAACAACATAAACACCACGAGTCATTCTGGATTCACTCCTAAATATCGTTCAGCATCTAAACTTGAACCTAAGTATATCCATAACTTGAATTCAACTTTTCTCGAACCAAATTATCCATAAAGTTCACGACTTCTGAAGACAGCTCTTCTTTATAGCCACCGACTTTCCCCTTCCTCACCTTTAGGGAGTTTTGATCAGCCAGGACTCCACCCTGGATAGCTGAAGTTTTCAGAACCCCTGCCCTCACTTCAGAAGAGCCTTTGGCCTCAATTGACCGCATATTCTTAAAGGATGCATATTCTACCGCATCGGCAATAGTCTCAGGCTCAGCTTCGATCTCCAAAAAATCCAGCACTCTCGTTAGTTCATATTGAGTATTGGCTCTCATATCTTCATATCGAACAACGAGCAAACCTGCTAATTCACGGCTATTCTGCCACCACAAGTTGTAGTCTTCTATACATAACAAAAGCTCAGGGCTCTTCAAAATAAAATCGTTGATATCCTGATAACTAGAATATTCATGCTTGTGCTGATGATATCGAGAGACCAGGGCATCTCGTGGATCACGAACTAACAGAATGATCTTCTTAGTCTCGTAAGAACCAAATTGCCTATATCTTTCGTGAATTGCCTTGATTGATGGCAGATTAGGATTAAGTTCAGAGAAAGAGTACAGATAATGTAGATTAACCTTTTCTACGTAATAAGTGACTTGCATCACTCGCCCCAGAAGAATTCTCAACCACGTCCGACCACAATTAGTCTGAGAAATCAACAAATAGTCTGCAACTTCTCTTTCTCGGTAATGCTTATCTATCTCAGGCTCATATTGCCTTCTCAGCTTTCGATAGGCTCGCTCTAGTAAGCTATAGGTTGGCTGATGAAAATCAAAAATAAACTTATTTATTTTTCTCATGGAAACATAATCTCTCTATTCGCCAATGTCTTTTAGATTTACGGATTTTTTAAGCAGGCAGACCTCAGCAGAAGAAAGCCACAAATGCTTTTAGCCATTACCAAACATTTTTGAGAATTTTCTTTTGAGCTTTTTTGTCATAGATAGAGGCGGCGATTGGTAGGATCTGAGGGGTTCATTAAAATCCGGAAAATCCCCTGGAGTGTTTAAGTATCGATAGTGAAGAAAGATATCACGATAGGGAAAATCCAAATTCTCCCCTTGGCATAAGCGCTTAAATATCTTAGAAGAGATTCCAATATAGTGTAAGTATGTCAATCGAACTCCTTTATCAAGCAAGTAGCCATTTTTTTGTTCGAAATGAGGAGAAGTCACACAGCAGCCAGTAACTTCTTGCTTTGCCAAAGTTTTTGATAGATTGCAAACGTCTATCCCCAACTTCAATGTCATATAGTTGACAATTGATTGATCGGGACCGTTATAGTAGAGAATTTCTGCTTCTTCCTTAAGTTGCTCGAGTAGCCAATCTAGCTGACTCTGGCTAAAGATATTACGCTTCGAGGCGTACATTCCTGCACAAAAAATGGATTCTAACTGGCCTTCAGAGAAAACATGCTTCAGCTTGGAAGAACTAGCATCAAAAACATGAGTGATATCTTTATATTGAAAGTCGTAAACAACCCAATCATGGTCGTTTAGTTTATCAAAAATAATATCCAGCTCATTTAAGACCAAGGTATCAGCATCTAAGTAAATATAGCGTTCAAAAAGGCCTTCAAATGCACAAAATCGCCGGTGCATCCCCATTCTACTGACACCTTCTAGGCCTCGCTCTTGCCAGTCCTTTATGGCTGCAGGACTGTGCTGCCAGATCTCAGCCGAAAAAGCTTCCCATCGCTCAATCAAAGCCGCATCGTCAAGCAAGCTGACTTCATCACATCGTTCAGCATACTGTCTAGTTCTATCAAGGCGGTCATCATAGGGAATGATGCAAATAGGGTACATCTTCTTAGTATTGACTCTGATGCTATTGACCAAAGCAACCAGTTGATCAAAGACAACATCATTGGCCAGGATATAAATACCTTCATTCATGATTCATACCTTTGAAAAATCAAGCCAGATTTGATTACACCGAAATCGAATATATAAAATCAACTGGAACAAGCAAGAAGTGTAAAAGAATCAATCGCTTTGACAGTCTTGACCAATCGTTCAAAGGAGCTTCTGGAATCACGCATCGGCGTCGGTGATTTTTGAGGTGGAGTCCCCTAGGATTTTCTATGGCTGATGCATAGAAGAAACGTTGGCTTATCTGCATGTAATTAAAAAAACCTGCACAAACGGGATTCGCTCACGGCGCCTGTTTCAATTTTCAGAGATTAAAATAGTCGAATTGAGCACAATTTCACACGAGGAATCTTACTTATTCAAGTTTCAATTGGGGCAACTTTCATCAGCCGAGAGCACACAGCTAACACCAGACTAAGACGAGGTGAGCTGGCTACTGGCCGAGGGCACCATCCATCGAAGGTGAAGCTATAGGCAGCTAACGATGCGCCTCATGCTCGTCAGTAGATTTTCTGATTTCCCCATTTCAGAATACCCAAGCCATCTATCCTCTAACGCTGCTAATCATGGCTCTCGTAGTACACCTTGGAAGATAGACGCTGTTTTTCTAAAAGAGGTTCAAGAATCTTGACGCGACAAACTTTTGCGCTCTGATTTATGACCAGGTGTACTTTGATCAAGTCACGCCAGTTTGCTGAACGGGGAGTCTAATCAGACTAGTAATCCGACTGCCGCCCCCGCATTCTGTAGGGCCTTGCCCTTCTCGAAAAGTATTCTCAGCATATTGAATGCCATGGTGGAACACTATTCGGCAGCGGCATTGTTGGCTCACGTATTAAAGCGGCAGCGTTGCCCAGGCGGCCGATCGCAACACAGTCAAGGGGTCGGTGTCTTCTGAGGTCTCGTCAGCTGATTGTGCACTGGCATAGCTCAAATCGTTAAATAAGGCTTGGGCCATCTCCAACGGTTCCGGCACCGTTGACCATTGATCGCTCAGCGGGCGAAACTCTGGAGTGCGGATGGCTTTCCACGTTTCGGTGAAGGGGTGGGTCGCCGCGATCGCAAACACCGCCAACGTCGGCAGCGGCTGCAGCGAAAAAGCACTATCTTGCAGTTGGGGAAACGTCACCGCCTGCCGAGCCGGTAGGCGACTCGCCTCGGCGATGGTGCCGCTGGTGGGCTCACTGCCGTCAGCCACACTGGCAGGCGGACAATACACGGATAATCGACTGTTGTCAGCCACACTGATGATGAGGTAATACAGCCGCACCGCACCGGAGTTGAGCAGACACAGCTGAGTCGGTTCATCGAGATTGCTCAGCGCGCGCGCTATTGATGATAATCGCTGAGGCTTGGCGGCATCGGCGCTAGCTAGTTGTCGCGAGCGCAGGGTCTCTTCGAGCAGCCAGAGTTGACCATTGGGCGCGCGCGTTTCTAAGGTGAGTCGGAGCGGCAGCTGGGAGGCAACTGTATTCACCGTGAGCCGCAGCATTTTGACCGCTAACAAACTGCGCAGCGCCCCGTGCAGGCGGCTGACGGCGGTTTTTACGGCTTCTTCATCCTCCGCTGCGGTCCCCGCAATCAAAGACCCTTCAGGATTAAACAGGGCATACCCAGGCTGGGCTGAGGGGGCGACAACATCCTCTGACTGCTTGGCCGCAGATGCCTCTTCGTCTGCAGTCAGCTGGGCGACCGAGCGGCGAATAAACGTACCCTTACCAAACACACAGTCCACTGTTTTTTCGCCAGGGGCCGTGGTCGTAATGTACGGTAGGCCGGCGAGGGCGCTGGTGGCATCTACCAGTTCAATTCGCTCGAGGATGGGGTCGAGGGCAATCGTCAGCACAATCTCTTTGGGAAACCGGCGCTCGATCTCCACTAACGGCACCCCAACTGACAAGTCTTGAGGAGCAATCAGGGCGGCTTTGGCCTGCAATCCCACCAGCGTTTTAACGGTCAACGTACCCTGGGGCAGCGCGGCCGATTGAGGCAAGGTCGGCAAAGGCTGCAACTGTAGCCCCAAATCACAGTAAGGCAGCAATATCGTCGGTAGCCCCCCGAGCCACAAAGTAGCCGTGCGGTTGGGCATGTCAATCGTTTTAATGACACCGTGGGCAGCAGGCTGAGGCAACCGCCCCGATAACAGGGGTAAACCTTGTTTTTTGCTGGCCTGTTTGCCCAGCAGTTGGGGAGACTTGTGAGTCCCCGTCCAGGTCGATAATTTGCGATCAACGTTGTAGATAAACCACTGCTGCTTTTGGGCCGGCAGACTCGTCCAGAGTTGCTGCGTCAAGGCATAGGTAAACAGCCCGGCGCTAAAGCCTTTCCAGCTGCCTTCGAGAACGGGTGTACCGGTCAAGCCCGCCCGCAATAGATAGCCTGGCCAACTAGTTGCCAGCTGAGCTAACGGTTGATGGGGCTCAGTAAGACGAGTATCAAAGGGAGCCTGCCAAGCCCCGAGGGGAGTCACGAGGCGCGATCGCACGCGAAAGTTACCTCGTAGCAAGGTCGGGTGAGCAACCGTACCCGCATCGATCACCGTCAGTACCTTGACGCCTTTCAGCCCCCGCAGCAGCTGAGCGACGCTTTCTTCAAACAAATCTTGAATGCCCGCTGACGCAGTAGACGGTAATTGGCTGTCGACCGCCACCAACGTCGGTAAGCGACCGGTCGTGGCGGCCCCTGACGACAACTGCACCTGACCGCCTAACCCACTAAAATGCACCACGACCGTATCGCCCGGCTTCGCCTGAGCCACCAAATGCCCTTGAATCGTTTCCAGAATCTGGTTAACGGTGGCAGTTTCGTTCGTTAATGTAACAATGTTGGACGGCAAAACGCCAAAGCGACTGGTCAGCAGCTCTCGCTGCAGTTCCACATCCATCAGCGCACCCTGCAGGAAAGCAGAGCGCTCAACCGGGTCCGCCTGTCGCACCCCAGCAGGATAAGCGTTAATGCCGATGAGGACGGCGAGACAACGATTTGACTCAGCGAGGGCGGTTTGGTAAGCGGCAGACCAGCCCGCCAAGGTCATATCGGTAATGCCGAGCACCGCTAGGGCAGCACTCAACCGCTGCAAAAAATCTCGTCGTCCCAGCATCACCGCAGGGCAATCCCTTTTCTAGACTTCTTGAGCGACCCGCATGGCTCGCGCCAGTTCGGCAGCCACTTCAGGGCGAGAAAACTCAGGGGGGGGGAGTTCACCCCGACGCAGCATCTCACGCACTTTGGTGCCCGACAAATGCACTCTCTCTTCGGGTTGGCTAGGACTGGTTTTAGTCGTTGCCATCGTGTGGGTGCGAGTGCAGTAAAAAGCATGCTCAAACTTTAGGGGAGTGATACCCAGCTCGTCAGGTCCAAACTCCTCAAAGATATGCTGAGCATCGTAAGTGCCGTAATAGTCACCCACCCCAGCATGATCACGACCCACAATAAAGTGTGTGCAACCATAATTTTTGCGGACGAGAGCATGGAAAATCGCTTCTCTAGGGCCAGCGTACCGCATTGCTGAAGGGTTAATCGCTAAAATCACCCGATTTTGCGGAAAATAGTGCTCCATCATAATTTCGTAGCACCGCATCCGCACATCGGCGGGAATATCGTCTTGCTTAGTCGCCCCGACGAGGGGATGTAGGAACAGGCCATCGACAATTTCTAGAGCGCATTTTTGAATATATTCATGGGCGCGGTGAATCGGATTGCGGGTCTGAAAACCCACCACAGTCTTCCAGCCCCGCTCAGCAAACATCACCCGAGAGACAGCGGGATCAATCTGATAGCTGGGAAACAGCGGATGCGGATCGCGCTCTAACAACCACACCGGCCCGGCCAAATTGACGGCACCTTGTTCGTACACCACTTTGACGCCGGGATGCTTTTCTTCATCGGTGCGATAGACGTTGATCGCTTCTTTGGCTTTGTCGTAGCGGTATTTTTCAGTCAGTTCTAAAACCCCGACAAATTCACCCTGGGCGTCATCGAGGCGAATTAGGGTGCCTTCTTTCAGGGGCTCAGCGATCGCGGCATCCACCGACAAAGTGACCGGAATCGCCCACGGCAGGCCATTAGCCATGCGCATGTCAGTCACTACCGTATCGTAATCGGCACGCCCCATAAAGCCGTCCAGGGGGCTAAACCCGCCGATCGCAATCATGACTAAATCAGAAACGGCGCGCTCATCAAGCACCACACGGGGCATCGATGCGCCCGCTTCCAAAAAGTTCTCACGAGCTTCAGGGGTGGCAATGCGGTGAACTAGGGTGCCCCCGTGGGCGCTATTGATTTCGGGTGTCGTTGTCAAAACATTGACCTCTCAAACTGCACAGTAGTCGCGTTCAATATGCCCAATCACGGGATGGCAATCGGCATTTACACCGAGAGAGCCTGAGCGACTAAATCATTCTTCGGCTCGACTCGTTTGTGCCAGGGCCGCCGCCAATCGGTGCTGCACTGGTAAGGGCTCAATGATGCCCCCCCCTAAAACCCGATCGCCGTCATACCAGACGGCCGCTTGGCCAGGAGTCACCCCAAACTGCGGCTCATCGAACACGACCTTAACTCGCGCCCCTGCCGAACTCATTGAGGCTACCTCCGCCAGGGGCCAAATCGTCGCGGCGACCGCTGCCGAACGATAGCGAATTTGAACCGTTGCCCGCAGCGGCTCTGAGGGCGCCACTATCGAAACCCAGTTGACGCGGTGGGCAGTACAGTCGGGATAGTTGACACTGGCCCGATCGCCCACAATCACTTGGTTCCGTCCGACATCCAGAGCGACCACATAAAGGGGATGCGCTGCGGCGATGCCCAAGCCTTTGCGCTGACCGATAGTGTAATGATGAATGCCCGTATGACGCCCTAAAACCCGCCCTTGAGTATCGACAATGTCTCCCGGCTTCGGGGCGAGATATTTGTCTAGAAAGCTGCCCATTGAGCCATGTTGCTCGACCAGACACAGGTCTTGGCTTTCTGGCTTGGTAGCCGTGTGCAAGCCTAACTCACTGGCCAGACGGCGAGTTTCCGCTTTAGTTTGCTCCCCCAATGGGAAATGCAGCGACGCCAACATCTCCTGGGTCAAGTCATAAAGAAAGTAAGACTGATCTTTGTTGCGATCAATTGCCCGCAGCAGTTCGTGACGCTGGGTGTCGGGGTTAAATTGCACCCGCGCATAGTGGCCCGTGGCGATCGCGGCGGCCCCCAACTCGGTACGAGCGTAGTGGAGCATGGGGCCGAACTTCACCGAGCGATTGCACTGTGAGCAAGGCAGCGGCGTGATCCCCGCCGCATAACCGGCGACCAGATAATCCACAATGTTGCTCTGAAACGTTTCGCGACTATCCACAATGTGGTGGGGAACGCCAAGCTCTTCACAAAGTTGAGCGGCATCGACCATGCCTTCGGAGCAGCATTGACCCTTGCCCTTCATCAACCAAAGGGTCAGACCAATGACGTCATGACCTTGATGATGCAATGTTGCGGCGGCTACAGAACTATCGACCCCGCCGGAGAGGCCCACAACAATTTTGCTCATCTTCAAAAAAGTCTGGAAATTTTCTATGAATGTAACTATCCTAGGCTAGCATTCGCCTCGACTGTTCGTAGGAAGGCCGAGGTCAGCCCGAGATAATTGGCAATTTGTCTGTCAGCCCTCTGCCTGTAAAGCCTTTGCGCTTGCTATTGACTGGCGCTCACCGCTAGCTAAATTTCAGGATATCGGCCCGGCCAGACTTAAACTTTGCGAATTAGCTCCCACAGCCCCCCTGTGACAGTGCCCTCTCGCCATCAGCTGCAAGCTGAACCGGTCATATGAAATTCCCCCTTTGGCTTACATCACGTTCGACGACTCTGCCTCGCTCTATTCATCATGTTCGTCCTGCCATCTCAATGGATTCCAGGGTGCGGCTCTTGGGCTGTGGCCTCGCAGCGGCCACGCTGGCCGTCGCGATCGCTCAGCCGGGCTTGACCTCATCAGAATCAGCCGCGCCGATGATCGCTCAGGCTTTGCCCACACCGCTGCCCCCCTTACCGGCTAACAGCGGCGTGTCCTCGACGACCGGTGAACAATATTTGGTGCTGATCAGCGGCAGCAGCGATCAGTTACTGCAACAGGTACGCCAGGTCGAGCCAGGGGCCTTTGTCAACTTTGTTGATGGCCGCTCCGTCATTCAGGCTGGGCGCTTTAGCTCCTATCAAAACGCGCAAGTGCGGGCCGATGAACTGGCCAACTTTGGCATTGGCGCTGAGGTGCAAGCAAATACCTTTAGCGGGGCGCCGATCGCCGGGGCAGCGCCCGCCAATTACGATTTGTCCTATCCCACAGCGGCACCTACTGCCATTCCGGTGAACTCGGTGGCAGCAACGCCCGCCTCCATCGAGTTTGGTCAGGCTGCACCGTTTCAAACGGCTCCCGCGTCTTCGGCGGCCTTCCCGCCGGCTTTTCCAACCACTTCACCGTCAGGGTCCGCAGCACCGCCCCTGACCGCACCGACCATTGTGAATGAGTCGCTGCCCTCTGGTTACTATGTCGTGGTTCCTGCGGGCGTGAGTGAATTATCGGGCATTGCGCGCGAACTGGTTGCCCTCGGCGCGCCGAGTAGCCTGGTGCGGACTCGCACGGCTCCCCGTGGCCCCCACGTCGCTATCGGACCGTATGACGATCACGGGATCGCTCAAGAATGGAACGGCTATCTGCGTGATTCCGGCTTTGCGAGTTCCCGCGTTCACTTCGAGTAAGTTCGCTGACTGCGAAGCCGCTGGCTGAGCGATTGGTGAGCGGAGACAGGCTGGGGCTCCCTGGCCGCTTGCTCCAACTGGTAAGCGCTTAAACCGACAATCGTTGAAATTATGATCGGAGTGGTTGGGGGCGATCGTTCCCAACCACTCCGATTGCTGGTTTTAGGGTCTCAATCACGTCGGCGGTGTCAGCTTGAAGTTTTAGCCGGCCGAGCCAACCCTTCCCAAGGCCTCTGAGCAGGCTGCGCTAAAAGTTAGGAGCGGTGCCACAGACAGCGAGTTTTCACCGCAGGTCAAGACTCCAGTTCTAATTGAGGTTGGGGCACATATCGACTTTTGAGCCCCGAGCCGCGAACCATCGCAACCAACCTTGGAGATCACTTGGCCATGGAAGAGTCTGAACATAGGCACGGCTATCGTCCTGATCTTGGGCCTGAAGCAGTCGTGGTCACGGCCCAGCAGATGCAGCAAATCGAGACCCACTTGTTTGAGGCGGGTCTGCCCGTGCCCGCGCTCATGGAAAAAGTGGCCGGTCAGATCACCCAGTGGCTGTTGCCGCACTATCCTCGCGATCGCGCCCCAGTAGCGGGGATCATCGTGGGGCCAGGCCACAACGGCGGCGATGCCCTCGTCGTCGCCCGCGAGCTGCACCATCAGGGCTACCAGGTGCGGCCTTGGTACCCGTTCCCCAACCTCAAGCCACTCACCGCTCAGCACCAAACCTATTTGGACTATCTGGGGATTGCGGGCGTCACCCACAGCGATGAGCTGTTGGGGTGCGACTTCATTGTCGATGGGGGCTTTGGTATCGGTCTCACCAAACCGCTGAGCGGTGAGTTCGCCGCCGGGATCACGGCCCTCAATGCCGCTGATCGGCCTATCGTGAGTATTGACCTGCCCTCGGGGTTAGATACTGACAGTGGGGCCGCCCTCGGCACAGCCGTACGGGCCACGCATACCCTCTGTTTGGGCTTGTGGAAACTGGGGCTGCTGCAAGACGCGGCGCAACCCTGGCTAGGACAAGCTCATTTGATCCCCTTTGACATTCCTCAAGCAGCGATTGAGGCAGTGCTCACCCCGTCGCCGGCTCGCCGTCGCATCACGGCGGCAGCGGCGATCGCCCGCCTCCCCCTGCCGCGATCGCCGATCGCTCACAAGTACACCGCTGGCCATGCCCTACTGATTGCCGGTTCTCGACAGTATGGCGGGGCAGCGCTGCTAGCCGGTCGGGGCGCGATCGCCAGCGGAGTGGGTATGTTGACGCTAGTAGTGCCCGAGAGCCTGAGGCCAATGGCCCTCAGCCAGTTACCCGAAGCGCTGGTGCTCGGGGCGGCGGAAACGGCGGCGGGGGCAATCGCCACCCTGCCCGCCGCCGTGGAGTGGGATCAGTATGACGTCGTGGCCTGTGGCCCCGGATTGACGCTAGCAGCTACGACCGTGATGGCGGCCGCCTGGAGCGGCGATCGACCTTTGATTTTCGACGCGGATGGCCTCAATTACTTGGCGCAGCGTGATCCCCAACGGGCCATTAGGGAACGGCGGGCCGCCACCCTACTCACGCCCCATCCTGGCGAATTTCGCCGCCTGTTTCCCGACCTCTGGGCACAAGCAGTGACGCCCAGCGCAGCGGCTTACCAAGCGGCCCAAACCGGGTGCACCGTTGTGTTGAAAGGAGCCATCAGCACTGTGGCGCACCCGAACGAGCCGGTATGGTTCAACCCGACGAGTACCTCGGCCTTAGCACGAGGGGGCAGCGGTGACGTATTGACCGGCCTCGCCGCTGGCCTGGCGGCCCAGCTAATGCAACGTCAGCGATCCGGCGCTGATGCCCTGCTTGCCAGTGCGATCGCCGCCGTCTGGTGGCACGCTCAAACGGGGATCGCCGTAGCCGCAGAACAGAGTGTCTTGGGCTGCTCGGCGAGTCAGCTGGCCAGGCGCTTGCCGACAGTTCTGACCTCACACCTCTAAACAGCGGAAGCAAAACCTGACGGGGCGGTTCGAGACCAGCTGTAGTTTGAGCCCCGCCTAAAGGCTGATGCCATTCTGGAGCGCGGGCTCACCCAGGCCCTTAATCAACGAATTCAGGTTAAACCTGGCTGCCATTGGATAGTTTTGATATTCCCCGCCCAAATTGGTTAACTAGGCGACGATAGTGGGCCAAACTTTCTCAAGTTTTTGTAAAGTGAGACATCCATTCCGGATGCTTCGCTATGCTAAATGTAGAAACAAAGCAAGTTGCCAAAATACTCACCACCTAAAGGATTCTGGCTTCTCAAGTCTGCTCTCTTCAAACGCCGATACCACTGTCACTCGCCCTGGCTAGAGCCAGCAAGTAACTGAGTTTCGGATGAGAGCGATGGCCCCCGTCTCAAGAGGTCACATCAATACCAGCTGGTATTGGTCTTACTCAACAAGCCGCGTCATCCAAGAAGTCACTGATATCTGCTTTAGGTGGGCTCAACCATGTTTAGGTGATCCGCCGAAAAAATCGGGCAGCCGCCAAAGTTTGACCCGCCGGATTACCCTTCTAGTCGTTGAGCAGAGCGCCTGATCAAAGGCGATTTGAGCCGGGATCATGGCCTGATACTTAGCGACCTAGGGCTCACAGCCCTAGCGATTGAGCTAGCAGGAACAATTCTGCTGGGATCAGTTTCTAAGGCCAGAGTTGAGGCAATGAGACCGCTATGCGCAACAATGGCCAGTCCGAACGAGGGACTGACCGTTGCCCGCCCAAACTCATCAGCATCGTTACCGTCATTGGACGAGGGTTCAAGCCAGATGTGGAAAAGAATTTCCTGGCAGAAGTTAGGTTTAGGCGCCTTGAGCCTGGGCACGTTGGGTCTATTCGGATGCCCGGCAGGGTCTCAGTTATCGCTGTCTCAGTCACCAGATTCAACCGTGATGCCGGTGGTGCAGTCAGAGGGCACTGAAACCGCGATCGCCGAGCAGCCTCCCCAGTCGATTGAGTTTGCCGTCTGTGGCGAGCTGCCCGACTGGGAGCGATTGAGTCTGGCTGAGCAAACTGCTGAATTGACTCAGCAGCCCCGCTATGGTGACGCGATTGCCGCCGAACCCCTCAAAGGCCTATTTGACAAGTTCTGGCAGCAATCGGTAATTTCTTTCACGACCTATGGGTTGAGTGCTCGCACTGAACCGGTTTACCTCAGCGGCGTGTGGACCGGCATTGAGGCGATGTCAGGCTGCTATGAAGGCGATCGCCCAGAGGCCATCAATCAGGGCGAACTGGCAGAAGTCTGGCTGATTGGGCACCAAGTAGTTGACATTACCTGGGCCGACGACGCTTATCAGATCACGGTTGAGACGACGACGACGGGCCTCCAATTTGTGCAGTTTGACCGGGTGGAAACAGGCGAAACCTTGCCATTAGTGGTGATTGAAAGCGATGGCAGTCAGGTGGCTGTGGCCTCCGGTGACTGGTGATCCCCACGCTGGCAGCTCATATCCGGTCGGGACGTTTCCCCTTAGCAAACGAGCCCAGAACTCGGATGTTTCTGGGCTCGTTTGCTAAGGGGTTATTGAAGAGACGTCAGATCAGCGTTACCCCCCAGCCCGCTGGGTCAATCTCTGGTGTAAAAGACACCTCAACCGGTTGGAGGGCATGAGCTCGTGCTTGCCGCATGGCTCCATCACCCCTGATTCAGCGGTACCGACTGGCTGTCAGCGGTGGCGGACGCCGCTGACAGCCAGCGATCAGATCAGACTTTGACCAACACTAGATCATCTTCAATTTTTGCTTCATAGGTTTCCAGAGCCGTGGGGGCTGGCCCAGAGGCGACGGTACCGTCAGGGTTAAACGACGAACCATGGCAGGGACAAGCAAAAGCGCCCTCTTCCCAGGCAACGCTGCAGCCCTGGTGAGTGCACAGCGAGTTGACGGCGATGAGGGCGGCATCATCGGCGGGATCGCGAACGACCACGAGCTGGGTGCCTTGAAAGTTCTTGTCTGAGACAAATCCGGCTTCATCTAGCTCACCCACAGTGGCCATAGCGGCAAATCCATCTTCTCGGGGGGTGGAGTCGATCGCAACGGCATCATCTTCGGGGGCCGCGTCGGGCGCTGCCGTCTCTGACTGGCAGGCCGCCAGTGCCACTGGTAGGGAGGTCGCTAGGACACCGATCCCCATGAGATTCATAAATTCACGTCGATTCATCGCAAGCAGTCTCCTTTCAACAATGAGATTTTAGAGGGCTCAACGCCAGAGCAGAGAATGATCCCGCAGTACAGTACGACTAAGACTAGTGCTCCGGCTTTCCAGAGGTCACGGGGCTGCCCGAAAACCGGAACGCGGCGGCTGGATAGAACGTTAAACCGCTGCGCCCTGAGCCCCTAAAGGTTATCAGCCGGCGTCAGCGCCTGACGCTTGAGCCAACCGGAGTGGCGAGCCACTGTAGTCAGCACCAGTAGTAGATCGAGCCCGACCACGCTGGCAATCAGCAGATCAGAGCCACCGCTGCCAAACCCATAGCTGTGGAGGCCGGTGCCCAAGACAAAGTTGACGCCATACCAGGCCATCAGCACCGCATTAAACGAAACGATGCTGGCGATATGAACGCCAAAGTCACCAATCCAGCCCACCAGACGACCATGCAGCGGGGCGAGGTAGCAGAGCAAGGCAATCAGCGCCCAGGTTTCCTTGGGATCCCAACCCCAAAAGCGGCCCCAAGAAAAGTGCGCCCAAATACCGCCGAGAATGATGCCCGTTGTGAGTAACAAAACGCCGACCTGCAAAACCCGATAGTTGAGCTGCGACAGTAGCTTCAGCCGCTGGCTCGCTTGCGGCGTCAACAGATAATTAAAGAGCGCCACATGACCGATCCCCAGGGCGAGGGCAAAACTGGCATAGCTCAAAGTAATGGTGGGGACGTGGATACTGAGCCAAAAATTGTCTCGCAGCACGGGCACCAGCGGCGCAATACTCGGATCCAGTACCGCTGGCAAACTATCGGCCAACACCAAACAGACGACCGCCAGGGGGGCCGCCGCGAGCACGTAGTAGCGGTTGCGCGAGAGCAGCTCTAGCAGAAAGGCGATCGCGGCGATGCCAAACCCGACCCACACCACCGACTCGTACATGTTGG
This sequence comes from uncultured Halomicronema sp., assembly GCA_937899725.1. Taxonomy (GTDB): domain Bacteria; phylum Cyanobacteriota; class Cyanobacteriia; order Phormidesmidales; family Phormidesmidaceae; genus Halomicronema. The sequence continues at coordinate 4,564 of CALCCA010000057.1, read as the reverse complement.
TCACGGGCGGGCGATCGGCAATTTGCATCCGCAGCCAAAAGCCATAGCTTTGCACGGCCAGGCCGGTGGTAAACAGCCCCATCGCAGCCCAATACAGGTGATCCCGCTTAATCCACTGGCTCAGTAGCATGGCGATAAAGGCGATCGCATACAGCCACCACGCCTTAGCAAAGGGATGAAAGTGATTGAAATGCACTTCGCGATTGAGTCCTGCTGCAGCCGGATAGATCTTGGGACTCAACTGCTGCAGGGCTGATCGCAGCTCATCAGCCAGCGACGCGATCATGGATAGATGGGTGGTGCCGCCCTGCAGCACCGTCTGCTGCATCATGGCAAAATTGGCCATCAGCGGGGCAGCCGTTTCCGGCGCATAGAGCGCAGTTGCCTCGTTAAGTCCGGCCCATTTGCCCTTGATGTCATCAGGATGGGGCACAATCGGCAGGTTGTTGTCACCAACCGCTTGGAACAGCAAATTGAGCCGCGATTCGACGGTCAGCGCTTCGGTTTCGTTGCGGCTGAGTTCGACCTCATTTAACTCTTTCTCATGGGCTTGCCCGACTAACGCCCCCAACTCGGAGTTGCTCATCAGCTCACGAAAGGTGAACTGCTTGCGGTCAACATCGAGACCCACTGCTGCTTTTAACGGACGATAGCTCACCAGCACAAAGGGCTCTTCGTTCCAGTTGCGAGTGTTGAACCACATCGTTAGATAGGTGCTGAGGGCGTCAGCGCGATCGCCCTCGGCAAACCGGTAGGTAGTGGAACCGTGAATTTTCGCCACGGTTTCTTGGGCCACAGTATCTAGCGGCTTTTTCCGACCGTCTAGCTGCACCGCCAGCGATCGCAACGACTCTAGACCATCCGGCGACGATTGATTCAGGGGCACTATCAGCAATAGCCCTCCCAAAACCAATCCAATCAAAAAAGTAATGAGTTTCATCGGTGAGGTGACCGTCTAAAAACAGCAAATTAAAGTCAGAACGAGAGTGCTCCCCGCTCAGTATTCGGGGTTGCTCCTACCATCTGGGCAAGCCAGAGGAATCAGAATTCTGGGCTTGTTACAGAGAATCAGAACGAGCCGGTGGCGTTTCGCATCCTACCGGCAATGCCCCTGACAGCGCACCGGCCCATGGAGGCGGCTCACTGTCAGGACTATTTACCAAACACGGCCAGAATCGGGATCGTCGTCGCGGGCTCGGTTTCGGGTAAGGCGGTCTCGGGTGACGGCTCAGGGGTCGCCGTCTTCGTCCACCGACGCCAACGCTTGGCGATCGCCGGGCCGTAAAACATGACGCCAATGCCCAACACAATCAACATCGACCCCGTCCAGGTGAGGCCCGTGACCCACCAGGGCTCGCGCTTAAGCTGCAGCGTTGACTGGGCCAGGTCGCCAGGGTTCCAAGAAGCTTGAGCCAGCTTCCAACCACGAAACCAGGTGGGATGATTCATCCAAACCCGGCGCCGGGTGGCCGTATCAGTTTGGGGATCAAACAGCGTCACCTGACTTGTCCACATGGCCACAGATTCACTGCCCTCATTGCGTTCCACAATAAAGTCGTCGAGCTTGACGTAAAACGGCAGCGTCAGCAGCTTGGGGCTAAACGCCGCAAAATAGTTACCGTCAGCCGTGGCCAAACTCGTGGGCTCCCCCCAAGGCAACCAAAAATCTTGCCCAGCGGCGGTCGCCACATGCAGGGCGGGCGCTCCCTCGTTGGCCAGCGTGCCTGGCGCCACCGGCATCAGCGGCACAATTTGCCGCTGCACTTGGGCATGGGTTAACTGCTCAGTCAGCGAAATTTTAAAATCAGCCCAGCCCGGCATCACCGCTTGACCAGGCAACAGCTCGCCGGTGGCAAACCCTTTAGAAAATGCCGCGGCATAAAATAGCTGCTGATCCGGCGTTACCACCACTCGAAAATAATCAGTGGGGCGCAGTGCCGGCGCGTCATAGGCGATCGCCAAGTCAATCGCATCGCCCGATCGCACCGGCTCGAATCCGGCTTTGCCAAAGACAAACCATTGCGCCTGCTGATCCCCGCGCGACAGCTTCACCTGCAGGGCGGGATTGCGAAACGCTTCAGAAGCTGAACCTGGTAGCCCTGCTTGATCGAGGCGAAAGTCAGGCCAAACCTGCACCACTTCCAGGGTGACGCCGGAGCGCAGTGGTTGTGGTTGCCCCACAATATCGGCGACCTCAAAGGTGCGATCGCCGACCTGCAGTTGGCCTAATTGACTTTGCGGCGGGGCGGGCGGGCTCAAGAGCTGTCGCTGCTCCGCCGCGTCTGCCGCCTGCATAATTTCTAAATGAGCGGGGCCGACATCCATCTGGCTGTAGCCAGCGGGCGCGACAGCGAGCCAGCGGGCAAGCGTTTGCCCCATGCGGTCGCTGTGAAGCTCTAGGTTGACGGCGACATTATCCACCTGGCCGTTATCGGTGAACTGTACTGTTTTCATCGTGCGTTCGCTGTAGCCCAGCAGCTGCAGCCCAGCGAACTGCTGAGGATGCACCGTCCCGTCAGGTTTTATGAAGATGTCCGTTTGCTGGCGCGACTGGTCAGGGGCAACGACCTCTAGCAGATCACCCTGCACGCGAATCTGCTGCCCTGGCCCAGCATCCGTACGCACCAGCAGCATCCCCTCCGTGCTCAGGTGAATCACCGCTGCCGAGCCCGCAATAATCACGACCAAGCCCCAATGGGTCAGCGCAAAGCCCACTTTTCGAGGCCCTTTCCACGGCCAGCGACTCAGAGTAGAAATGCCTAAGTTGACCGCCAACAAAAACATCATTGCCCCAAACCAAGGACTCTTATAAATCTGCATTTGTACGGTCAATGACCCCACTTCTGATTCATAAAAAGTTGCGCCAATGAGTACAACCGCGATCGCAATTAGCAGCGGCACTGCCAATCGAATAGATCCCAAGAAACGGACAATTTTAGGTGGCATAGTCTCTCAAAAACGCTAGACAAAGACTAAAAGAACTCAATTGTAGAGTTACCAAAGCAAGCCTTGATTTCTGTATTGGCAACTACCGAACCAGTATCTTTATGCAGGTTTTGAATAACAATGATGCAGGTATCCCATAACTCAAGGCAGTGGATTCGAGCAACCTCAGAGAGGGTCCAAATTCTCGACGCCCGGAGAGCCAGAAAAGACTTTATTCCTCAAAACAAGTCCACTCGGACTGATTTGCCAGAAAAATCGCGGCCCAAAGCACCTTTCTGCAGCGATTTGCGACAATATCCGGTTTTCGCATTAAACCCATGCAGCAAAAACATATGAAATTTTGATTTGGTTATTCTGACTACAAAAAATCATCTTTTTTTTCCACTACTGTCTGAGCATCCAAACGAATCGCGTGATTTTTCGCTTGACTTGATGACTGAATACAAGTCATTTTTTCTAGCGGTCGTGGGGTCATTCCTAGCTAATCAAGTTTATTTTGAGTTTTTGTTGAGCCATTGTGCTTAGCCGGGTCGGGGGCACTTTGCTCTTCACTTCGGCAAAGGCGATTTTGACAGAAGGCTAGGATTTTTGCTTGGTTGACTGGAGGTTTTTATCACCTGACTGATTGCTTTTTGGGTGGTCATCGTAAATCTAAATTGAGTCGTTTTTTTGGAGCGCATCATGGATGCTAGTTCACCATCCTCTTCGCAGGAAGCAGGATTAAAGGTCGAGCTTTTGGAAGGCAGTTTCGAAAAGGTCAAGCCTCGGGCCGATGAGTTCGTCGGGAGCTTCTACGAGAATCTGTTTACGGATTACCCAGCCGCCCAGCCCCTGTTCGCCCACGTCAACATGAAGTCTCAGGGCCATATGCTGCTGACTTCACTGGTGTTTGTCGTCGAAAATCTGCGGCAGCCGGGGGCGCTGACCGAGGCCCTACAGGGTCTTGGCGCGCGTCACGTCAAGTACGGTGCCTTACCCGAGCATTACCCGCTAGTGGGTAATTCGCTACTCAAAACCTTTGGCCAGTACTTGGGTGATGATTGGACACCCGAAACTCAGCAAGCCTGGGTCGAGGCCTATGGTGTGATCACTGAAGTCATGCTCGAAGGCGCTGATTATGAGCAGGCTCAGGTGCAGCTAGAGACTCCCGAGCCGGAGGTAGATGAGGCGACTGGGCTCAAGGTCAAGCTGCTAGAGGAGAGCTTTGCGAAAGTCGGGCCGCAGGCCGACGCATTTGTCAGTAGCTTTTACGAAAATTTGTTCACTGATTACCCCGCCGCCAAGCCTTTGTTTGCCCATTCCAATATGAAAGAGCAAGGTAGCAAGCTGCTGAAGTCTTTGGTTTTCGTGGTTGAAAACCTGCGCAACCCTGGGGCGTTGACCGGTGCTCTGGAAGGGCTGGGCGCGCGTCACGTCAAGTATGGGGCCTTGCCCGAGCACTATCCGCTGGTGGGCAATTCGCTGCTCAAAACCTTTGGCCAATACCTCGGAAATGACTGGACGCCGGATACGCAAGCGGCTTGGGTCGAAGCATATGGCTTAATTACCGAAGTCATGCTGAAGGGCGCTGATTATGAGCAGGCAGCGGTGCAGCTAACGCCAGAAGCTGCCCTGGAGG
>CALCCA010000056.1 GCA_937899725.1 uncultured Halomicronema sp. | reverse complement strand
AGGGGAAATGGTGGGTTAAATCGACCCCTCTCTTATTTCCGATAAAGTCTATTGTGCTTATAACCGTCACCCGTCCTTAACTTCACCCTGAGTCTATGTGGGATGCCTATCTGTCTCTAGCCATCGACAACCCAACGCTGTTTTGGGGGATTTTTGCGCTCGTTTCGGGCAGCCTAGCGATTTTGTTGGGGCAAGTGGTGCCCTGGCTGACTCAGTTGTTGCTGCAGCGATGGCTGAAAGAAGATGCCAAAACCTTTTACAGTCGCATTATCAAACCCCATCAATCGCTGCTCAAGCTCACGGGAGCCCTGGCCATTTTTGATTTGGTGGCGCGGGTGTTGCTGCAGGAGTTGTGGTACGTGCCCTGGTACGACCAGCTAGAGTTTCTGCTGACGTTGTCGTTAACCCTGGCACTGGGTGGATTCCTCGTCCAATGTTTCCAGACTTACTTTGACGAATATCTACTGAACGCGGCGTTAGAAGAGGGCCGCAAGACCAACAGTGAACTGCTGCTGGTAGGCCGCTTTTTAGCCAATGCCGGACTCGTCGTAATCTTAGTGACGCTGTTTGCCCAGACTCACCGGATCAACATCATTGGGGTATTTGCCAGTTTGGGAGTTGGGGGCATTGCGATCGCCTTTGCCGCCCAAAAGGTTCTAGAACAGCTATTGGGGGGGGTGGTCATTTATGTTGATCGCCCCTTTGAGGTCGATGACTATATCGGCCTGCCCGATGGCACCTTTGGTCGCGTTGAGGCGATTGGCCTGCGCTCGACGAAAATTCGCACTTCGGGTAAGGGGACGCTGGCGATCGTGCCCAACAGTGCGCTGATTCAGGCCACGGTCGAAAATTTCACCGGGGCGAAAAAAGTGATGGCGATCGTCTATCTCAACCTCTATCGAGCAATTGGGGAAGAAGAGCAGGCGCTGATTCGTCAGGTGGTAACTGAAAGCACCCAGGATATTTTTGGCATTGATACCCGCAGCACCGATATTGCCTTTCGCACCCTCGACAGCGGCCATCTCACTCAGGTACAGGCAACGCTGTTTATTCTCGGGGCGACCGGCAGCTCGTTAGAAATTCGGCGGCAGCTCATCGATATCGCGAATCAAAAGATGACCCAACGGCTCAAAAAATACGGCATTTCCTTCGATATTGAAGAACCCACCGTATACGTTGATTCTCCCATTACGATTTAATCGGCAGACTGGTCTCCGGGGGCAGCCGGATCACCTTAAGGCCGAACCCGTACTCGCGCCTGGCTGCCGGTCTAGCTAGCGATGGCCCAAGTGAACTTGAACATAAATTGACGACTGCAATCTCTGTCGATGGCTAAGCGTTATGGATGACGGCTTCAATCTACAAAGCGGCCTCGAAATGGTGGGCATCACCTTTGACGAAACGCCTCGGCTAGTGATTTTTGGCGTGTCTTTGCTGCTGGCGATCGCGGTGGGACGGTTTACCCCCAGCATTGTGAGAGTGTTTATCCGGCGCTTTTCGCCGGAGCAAGTTGCACACCTCTATGAAAACCTGATTGCCCCCTTGAGCGGTGCCTTTCAGTTTGCCGGAACGATGCTGCTGGTGTCGCTCTCAATGGTCTGGCTGCAGGAAGACTACCGCAGCCTGCATGACTTTTTGCAGCCCTTTGCCGACCTGGCGCTGATCAGCAGCATGGCCTGGTTAACCTCCCGCTTGTTTGGCCGCATCTTTCGCGTCTATGGCGTTGACCTGCTCAAAAAGGTGGGGCGCGAAGTCGATGAGATGCTGCTGGTGTTTGAAACCATTGCCAATGTGCTCATCGGCTTTATTGCGGTACTTGCCTTTGCCCAAAGTCAAGACTTCAATTTGGTGGGCCTGTTTGCCAGTTTGGGAATTGGTGGCTTAGCGATCGCCTTTGCCGCTCAAAAAATCCTCGAACAGCTGCTCAGCACCATTGTGCTGTATCTCGATCGGCCCTTTGTCCCCGGCGAATACATTCGGCTCTCGGATGGTCAGTTGGGACGGGTGGAATCTGTAGGCCTACGCTCGACTAAAATTCGCACAGCGGCGAAAAGCACCCTGTTCATTTTGCCGAACTCGACCCTCCTGAATATGGAAATTGAGAACGTCAGTCGGGCCAAAAAGGTGATGGTGATGCTTTACCTAGAGTTTGGTCGTCGCCTCACCGATGAAGATGCCGCCCTCGTCAAACAAGTCATCACCCAAAGCACCAACTCGGTGTTTGGGGTTGATCCCGGCAGCACCAGCATCGTCTTTCCCCACACCAATGAAGATAATGGTCGCACCGACCAATACATGCGCCGGGCTCGCATTACCTTCTTTATTCTGGGCTCTAGTGAAAGCTCCCTGGAACTGCGCAAACGCCTGCTAGAGTTAGCCAATGACACGATCGCGACCAAGCTCGACAGCTATGGCATTCGCTTCACGATGCAAGAGCCCACGGTCTATGTCGAGTCACCGGTCACCCTATAAGGCGCAACACCACCGAGAGCCCAGATTGAGAAAAGCAGCCCTGACAGGGTCGCTGGGGTAGCCGGATGGACAGCCAGAGAGGTGAAATAAGTCTGGGGTTTTGGTGGCATAGGTCGGGCTTGTCAAGCGGATACTAGCCGGTTTATGAGCTTAAAAAATTGAAAAGAAATCTTTAGAATGGTAAATTCCCATAAGTGACGGTAAAACGTGACTTGATTTCATTGATGCAAACGAGAACTCCAAACATGGTAGCGGCCTCTCCTTTTACGCGATCACCTAAGGTCGTGAATACCCGAAAAGAGAAGCGCATCGTGGCGATTGGCGACAGTCTGGTTTACGGCTACGGTGACCCCGAAGGGGGCGGTTGGGTTGAGCGTCTGAGACGTCAGTGGCTACAGCCAGAGTCCCCCGGCCATGCCATCTACAACTTGGGAGTCAGGGCTGATACCGTACAGCGCGTCTCCGATCGCCTCGTCCAAGAATTTCAAACCCGTGGTGAGTTTAGAAACCGAGTCCCCGATTTGCTGCTGCTGTCAGTCGGGCTCAACGATACGGCGCGGGTCAGCAAACCGACCGGTCGGATTTGCACTGATTTTGAAGCTTTTCAAGCGCAAACGGATGAGCTATTAGCTGCAGCCACGGCTCTGTGCCCAGTGCTCTTTGTGGGCATGACTCCCGTACTCGAAGAGCGGATGCCCTTTGCCGAAGTGCTGCATTACAATCACAGCGACCAGGCGCAGTACAAAGCAGCCACTCAGCAAGCCTGTCAGCGGCGAAATATTCCTTATTTAGACCTGTTTGATCTGTGGCTCAGTCGCGGCGAGAGTTGGTGGCGATCGCGCGTTTCGACCGATGGCCTGCATCCTAACGTGTTGGGCTATCGCTCTCTACTGGCCGATATCACGGCTTGGCCGACGTTTCAGCATGCGATGGAGAGTCCCTGCTAAGACGTCGCTAGTCAACAGAGCGATTGGGTGGCGATCGCGGGTGACTCAATGAGCAAAACCCACAGCAGGGCCAACGCCAAAATGACTCCAGCTTGCACCGTCCACCTCACGTAGCGATTCATCATTAGCTAAGGGCTCCGGGCGATCTAGGATGCCATTGTGCTGATGCTAGCTCGCTCCTGCTGGGTCGGTTGCGGCTAGTGTGTAGTCTACAGCGACAGCTTGTGAAACCCGGTTGTAGTCGATCTATTACGGCTTTCTTCTCGCGCCTTTAGGCGAGTTATCGAGCCTGCTGATGGCTCACGGCTGCGCTTCCGATGTTGTCGTCATGAGCCAATCACGACCGACCCGAATCGTGAGTTCAGATTGTAAATCGCCCGTCGAATCAGACACCACTCGGCCCAGATCCAAAATTGAGGCCATCAGTTCGGCGCTGTCGCGATCGCCCCGTTGCGCAATCACTTGAGTGCGTTGTAGTTCGCTGGGCCAGTCGGGGACAACATACACATTGCGAAAGCCTTCTTCACGGAGGTAGTCTGCCACCTCGCGAGCGACTCGCGGCTCGCCCGACGCATTTTGAATGGCGATGGGCAGGCTGATCATGGCTCGGTTATCATCATTCGACAGCAGCGCCACATTCTCCAGTTCAAAGAAGCTGCGCATTACCTGTTGAGTGGCCGCCGCATCCAAAATCCAATAGCTGGCAATGTACTCATTCGGGGTGCTAAAGCGGCCTGGCAGCATGACCATCTGCAGGTTTTCGGGCTCCACCTCCATTGCGACATTGGCCAGGGCCAAAATCTCTTCTAGTGTCAGATTGGTATCGATATGGCGCATCATGACGCGCATCACCTGAGGCAAGCGAGGAATCACCGTCGGATGAGTCAACCGTTCGCGCAACGCTTTCATCAGGATTTGCTGTCGCTGCACCCGGCCAATGTCACCGCTGCCGTCGCCACGATAGCGAGCAAACTGCTCGACCTGATCGCCGTTGAGGGTTTGCCAACCTTCTTCTAAATCGATGTATAGCCCTTGGGTGACGTCTTGGTAGACCATGCGCTGTGGCACCATCACCTCAACCCCGCCCAACAGGTCAACCAGTTCTCGCAGGGCACCCGTGCTGACTCGCACGTAGCGATCGATCGGCACGGGGCCGAAGTTGGCCTGCACAGTTTCGGCCACTAATTCGGGGCCACCGGCAAAGTTAGCATGGTTAATCTTGGCAATGCCCTCACCCGGGATATCAACCTGGGTATCACGGGGAATCGACAGCAGTCCGACTGTGTTCTCTTCGGCATTGATACGGGCGATCAACATCGTGTCCGAGCGCCCATCAAACAGCGTGTCGGCGTTGTCTTGACCCGGTTCGGGGACATCAACCCCCATCACCAAAATATTGACTGGCCGGGTCACCCGGTAGCGAAAGCCCGACTGCCACAAATCGGCAAGATTGAGAGGCTCCCCGACTTCCGAAGAGAGCCAGTCCGGTAACGGCAGGGCAGTGGCTAAGATCGCCCCGCCCAAGGCGGCCGCGATCGCCGTACTGCCAAAGACCACAGACCATCCGAGCCGCCGACACCAAGCCTGAGCCCGATGGGCCAACGTGGGCTGAGCAGCAGCGGCTGAATTCAGGTGAGAAGCGGTCGGCGCAGAAAAATTGGCAGGAGACTGGTTTGGGGGCGGTTCTACAGACGGCGACATGGGTTCTCACACTGCTTAAAACGATTTGGGAAATCAGCACCTCGCCTAGGAGTACCCAGTCGAGCAGTTCAGAAATCATCCCCCATAGATAAATTTTCGAAATTGTAAACAAAATATTACGGCGATTATATCCTGCTTCTAGGGGGCTTTGGGTACGATAAGGCGGACAATATTTGGAGTGTCAACCCTATGCCCCCGACGGTCATCCCGGTAATTCTAGCAGGCGGAAAAGGAGAGCGATTTTGGCCCGTCAGTCGCCGTCAGCATCCCAAACAGTTCTTGTGTTTAGACGGTAGCGGCTTCAGTCTACTGCAAGCCACCGCTAATCGTCTGTTGCCGATGACCGAAACCTGGGACTCGCTGTGGGTGATTACAGCTGCCCATTTGGCCGACGGCATTCGGCAGCAGCTACCCGATTTACCAGAAAGCAATCTGTTGATTGAGCCCGAGGGCAAAGATACGGCTCCGGCAGTTGCTTGGGCCACGTTAGAGGTCGCCAAACGCCACGGTGAATCGGCGATCGCGGGCTTCTTTCCCGCCGATCATTGGATCGCCGATGAAGCGGCCTACCGGCAAACGCTGGTCGCCGCCGCTCAGCTCGCCACCGAAAAATCAGCGATCGCGACGCTAGGCATTAATCCCACCTTTCCGGCGACGGGCTACGGCTACATTGAGCAGGGGGATAGCGTTGGCCAGTTTGACGCCTTGACCGCTTACAAGGTCGCCCGCTTCACCGAAAAGCCGGACCAGAGCACTGCTGAGGAATTTATTGCCAGCAGACGCTTTAGCTGGAACAGCGGCATGTTCATCTTTCCGACCGGCGTCATGCTGCAGGAGCTGGCGACCTATGCGCCAGAAATCATGCAGCCCCTGCAGGCACGGGGAGTGGAGGCCTATGCTGACCTGTCGAAACTCAGCATCGATTACGCCGTGATGGAAAAAACCGATAAATCCTTTGTCATGCCCGTTGACTTTGGCTGGGATGATTTGGGTGACTGGAATGCCGTCGAGCGGCTGCTCAAATCGCCCGATCACCCCAATGTTGAAATGGCCCAACATTTAGGCCTCGATACTACGGGCAGCATTGTCTACACTTCTGATGATGACGAACTGATCGTCACGATTGGCTTAGAAGACGTCGTTGTCGTTCGAGACGGCAAGGCGACCCTCGTGGTACACAAAAGTCGCACTCAAGACATCAAAAAAGCCGTTAAAGCGTTGAACGCTGATCCGAACTTCCAGCACCTGCTATAAGTCCTTAGGGATCCGCTTGAGAATAAAGTCCCCGCGAGGCGAGTTTTCTCCTTGCGGAGAAAACCGGATTTACCAGTATGTAATTCAAGCGCGATTTCCTTAGCGATGGACTTTAGCGGTTCATCAACAACTTGCTGATTGGGGGAGTATCGCGAGGGGATTCATCAACGCGAAGATCACGCTCGTCACGGGACGTCATCAGGAGCTTCAGGAATGAGGCTTATAAATGGTGTGGTCACGAGAGGACATCCTCAACCGTTTTCCCTTTAGCAGTGGATGCCTGCCACGATTGCGATGTCCCCCATTTTTGTTGCCCTCCACGGTGAACCCAACTGATGCCCTCACTTTTTGCGCCTAATTCACTGCGATCGCCTCGATGGTTGCGGTCTGATCTGCCGACCGGCGGTCGCCGACTGGGCCTGTTGGCTAGCAGCCTTTGTCTGGTATTAGCGGCCTGTAGCCGAGAGGTGCCGGTGGCGAGCCCTGCCCCTGAAGCGCCATTGCCCGTCGCCACTCAAGACTTTGAGGCCGCGCCACCACCACCGCCGCAGTCCGCTTTCATCGCCGCCATCACTCCCGAGCAATCGGCTCAAATCAAGGCGTTGGATGTGCCCTTGGTCTTACCGACGGCGATTCCTGAGGGATTTTTGGTCGAACAGGTCAATGTCACTCAGGACGAACGGTTTGCGAGCTATCAGCTTTTGTATCGTGATGCGGGCGATCGCTGCTTCGTCATCGAACATACTGCTGGCGGCATCGGCGGCACGCCTGAAACCGAGAGTCGGGTGGCGGTCAATCCGCCGGCGATTAATGATGACGCCGACTATAGGCTCAACTACGGCAGCTATACGGCCCCTGACCTCAAGGCTCAGTTTCCCGAGCCCAACCTGAGCAGCGACTGGCTGCCGATCGCCACGGGGTTTTATCGCTTTGCGGGAGCTGCTTACATCAACAACGCGTTGGCGGTCACTGCACCTTGCGAAAATATTTCCGTAAACGAAGCGGTGAAGGTGATTGAGTCTCTCGCGCTGATCAGCCCGGAGATTCAAGGCGACAGTGCCCCGCCAGAATGAAGGGCGATCAGTTGCGGTGATTGTTGTCATAGCGGATGCGCGCCCCGGCCCACTGCAATTTGCTGCGCAGCGTGCGGTAGTACGAATAGTGCTTGGCCAAGATAATAAACGCTGACCAACAGTGAGCCATGCGAATGTCTACCCGCTGTCCTGGTAGCACCGAGGTCGCCAGCACACCATCCATCCAAAGCTTAGTTGTGTGCTCAGGATCGGCGAGAGGCCAAACGCTCACGACACAGCCCGGCGGCAGCACAATCGGCCGACTCGACAAACTCAGGGGACAGATCGGCGTAACAATCAGCGCATCCATGCCAGGATGCACGATGGGACCGTTCGCCGCCACGGTATAGCCGGTTGAGCCAGTTGGGGTGCTAACCAGCAGACCATCGCCCTGATACTGATCGACCACCTCGCCGTCAATTTCCATTTCTAAAATGGAGGTGATCATCCGATTCGGCGAGGCAGGCTTGACGCACATCTCGTTTAAGGCCAGATAGTCGTCACTAACGGGTTCTAAATTTGTGCGGTGGCCTTCAAATACCTGCCCACGCAGCATCATCCGCCGCTGCACGGCAAAGCGATCGCTCAGCAGTCGCTCCCAGATATGGGCAAAATCCGTTTCTTCTGGCGACTCGGTGAGAAAGCCCAAATGCCCGCCAATATTGATCGCCAAGATGGGAATATTCTCTGGGGAAAGATGCCGCGCCGCCGCCAAAGCGGTGCCATCGCCCCCTAGCACGATGGCGAGATCAATCTTTTCCGCTGCCGAAGCAAGAAATACCGGATACGGATTATCTTTCGGCCCGCTCGGCCCGACCAGGGTTTGGCAGCCCAAACGAGCCAACTGCTCAGCACACAGCTCAGCGCGCGTTTGACTGAGCCGGTTGCCGGACTTGTAGGCAATGATGACCTGATTTAGCTGCACAGCCGAGCGATCGCTCCCCAGAACTTCTCCCTTATTCTACGGATGAAGTCTGGGTTGGCTCGCCTGATCTGGCCTACCACTTCAGCAGATTAAAGGCTTCCATATCAACGGTGTCGCGATTACGGTAAATCGCCAGAATAATCGCTAGGCCCACCGCTGACTCAGCCGCTGCGATCGAAATCACAAACACGGCAAAGGCTTGGCCGGTGGCAGTCGCCGGGTCAAGGTAGTTAGAAAACGCCATTATATTGAGGTTGACGGCGTTGAGCAGCAGCTCAATCGACATCAACACACGAATCACATTACGGCTGGTGACCAGGCCATAAATGCCAATGCAAAACAGCGCCGCTGCCAATAGGAGGTAATACTCTAAAGGAATCATGTTTTAGAAGCGTAAATGTCCGTTACCTAGTGTGCATCGCCTTTAGACTGGCGCTTAGTCCTCGGTGGTCTCGCCTGTTGCCGACACCAGTTCGCGCGGACGCTCGGGTAGCGTCAACGCATCCGACACCGCATCGGCCGGCGTTTCGTCAGGAATAAATTCTCGACGAGCCAGCACAATGGCACCAATCATGGCCATCAACAGCAAGATCGACGCGAGTTCAAACGGCAACAAAAAGTCCGTGAACAGGTGGATGCCAATCAGCACCGTTGCTTGATCGCCAGCCGGTACGGCAGACGAGATTTGCCAAGAGGTACCAAAAACCACAGTGGCGAGCAAAGCGAACAAGCCTAGACAAACCCCGCCCGTGGCCAATAGGCGAATCCACCCTCGGCGAACGGGTGAAAAGGGTTGATTTTTGTTGACCAACATGATCCCAAACAGGATCAGGATATTAACGGCACCGACATAGATCAAAATCTGAGCCGCCGCGACAAACCCGGCATTGAGCAGCACATACAGACCGGCAATGCTGATGAAAACGCCCCCCAGCAAAAACGCTGAGTACACAATGTTGGGCAGTAGGACGACTCCTAGAGCCGTGCCAATAACCATGATGGCTAACAAGCCAAACGATACTAGTTGAACTCCTTCAGCAAGTGTCACAGTGGTGACTCCATATCGACAGCATCTGAGGCATCAAAACAAAATAGGCAGGGAAAGCTCGACTTAATCTGCAGCCTTTTCGGCCGCAGGCTGAGACTCTGCCAGAATTTCTTCGGGCAGTTTACCGGCTCGCCGAGACCCAGCAGGCAACTCGTGGGGATCGATCACACCATCGGGGAGATAAGCGAACTCCCGCAGGGGCGTCACCATCGGATCTTGGGTCACCTTATAGGGCAACCGTCCCATGGCCACGTTGTCGTAATTCAATTCATGGCGATCGTAGGCAGCCATCTCATATTCTTCGGTCATTGAGAGGCAATTAGTCGGGCAATATTCCACGCAATTGCCACAAAAAATGCAGACGCCAAAATCAATGCTGTAGTGATTCAGGGTCTTTTTCTTCGTGGCTTTGTCAAAGTCCCAATCCACGACCGGCAGGTTGATGGGGCAAACCCGCACGCAAACCTCGCAAGAAATGCACTTATCGAACTCAAAGTGAATTCGCCCCCGATACCGCTCAGAGGGAATGACCTTTTCGTAGGGATACTGCACCGTCACCGGGCGACGACTCATGTGGTCAAAGGTCACAGACAGCCCCTGACCAATGTATTTGGCGGCTTGTACGCTTTCTTTGGCGTAATCACCAACCTGCTTTAGAAAGTTCAGCATGGGTGTGTTTACTGTGGGTTACTACAAATAATCGCAAATCGTGGGCGGAAATCTATCCCCCAAAGGCCACAGGGAAGGTGATTTTCAGCGCCGCTGTTAACAGCAGATTAACGAGCGACACGGGTAGCAGAAATTTCCAACCTAAATCGAGTAATTGGTCAATGCGCACCCGAGGCACCGTCCAGCGCAACAAAACAGCCAAAAAGACCAGCAAGTAAGCCTTAATCACCGTCATCATGATGCCGATCGCAGCGGTAATCACCTGCAGCCAAGGTGTCGTTTCACTGACGTTAAGCAGGCTAGCTAACCAGCTCACCGAAACCGGAAACTCCCACCCGCCCAGATACAACACAGAAAAGATCAGCGCCGACAGCACCAAGTTGACGTAAGAGCCGACATAAAACAGACCAAACTTCATGCCGGTGTACTCAGTTTGATAGCCAGCCACCAGCTCTTCTTCAGCCTCTGGCAAGTCAAACGGAAGGCGCTCACATTCGGCCAATGCAGCCACCCAAAAGATCAAAAAGCCCACCGGCTGACGCCAGACATTCCACCCGAGAATGCCGTATTGGGCCTGCTGCTCAACAATATCAATCGTGCTGAGGCTGTTAGACATCATGACAATCGCTAGCACCGATAGCGCTAGCGGAATCTCATAACTGATCGATTGTGCCGCCGCCCGCAACCCACCCAGCAAAGAGTATTTGTTGTTGGAGGAATAGCCCGACATCAACAAGCCAATGGGGGTGATGCTTGACAGCGCAATCCATAAAAAGATCCCCACACCAATGTCGGTGATGACCATATTCTGGCCAAAGGGGACGATGAGATAAGACAGAAATACCGGAATAACGACTAAGGCTGGCCCCAAAGTAAACAAGATGGGGTCAGCCTTAGACGGTACAATATCTTCCTTAAATAGCAGCTTGATGCCATCGGCGGCAGCCTGCAAAGTACCTAAGGGACCGGCATACTCGGGGCCAATTCTCTGTTGGGCTGCTGCCGAAATTTTTCGTTCTAACCACACTGTCACAAAAATGCTGACAGTCGCTGCAATCAAGATCAGCGTCATCGGCAGCGGCAGCCAGATCGCCCGAGCTGCTCCAGACGGTAATCCGAGCTGAGTCAAAAGCTCAACAAAACTTCTTTGGAGATCAATTCCCTGGCCCATGCAAAAGCCTCAAGATATCAGCGATAGGTAAGCATTTCTTCACCGTGATTCAGTATATCGCTCGGATGCCCCGCCACCACGCTTTCCTGATAGGAAGTTCTGCCTTTGGGTATAGAGATGGCTCATCAGTCTCTAGGGCGATCAATCGGTCTTCAAGGGCGGTGATGCAGGTGGCTGATTGAATGATTGCCATGCACCCCTGGCAATCATGAGCCCTCATTGCGCCGAACTCGCCGCTCTCTAACCCGGCTAGCCAGGTTGTTTCCAGGGGGCAAAAAGTGAGTCAACCGAGCGAATAGTTCAGGCAAACTACTGCGTGTATTCTGACCCTAGTGCTTCGATATCAAGCCCATTTCTGGCAGGAATTTAACGATGAATCCTTTTGAACAGCATGGTGCTTTTAGTTGGTGTGAGCTCATCACTCCGGATGTGCCTGCCGCCCGTGATTTCTATGGTCAGCTGATGGGCTGGCATTTGAAGGAAGGCCCCGTAGCGGGTGTGCCTTACACCGTGATTGAGGTGGCGGGCAAAGAGATTGGGGGCATGGCTCCCCCACCGCCGAACAAACCCGATATGCCCCCAATGTGGGGAGCCTATATCACTGTAGAAGATGTCAAAAAAACGGCTGAGCAAGCCGAAGCCCTAGGGGGCAAAGTGCTGATTCCGCCTATGCAGGTAGAAACTGTCGGTCAATTTGCCCTGATTCAAGATCCACAAGGGGCCACCTTTTGCGTGATCGAATACAGCCCGCGCGACTAGATTGGCGCTGGCGCCGCCGAGGATTGAGTAGCCTAAATCTTTCTGGCTTTCTTAACTTGATTGGGTCTTAGGAGCTAATTTCGTTCCGTATAATGGGGGCGAATCGCTGTTAACCCTCGCTGAACGCCCGTGACCCAGACGCCTATTTCACCTTCGGTTTCCACCCCAAATTCTGCCGATCAGCCACTCGCGATCGCGGCGCGGCCCGATCCCCTGGGTCGCTTTGGTCAATTTGGCGGCAAGTACGTTCCCGAAACGCTGATGCCCGCATTGGCTGAGTTTGAAGCCGCCTATTATCGCTATCGCGATAACCCTGACTTCAAAGCAGAACTGTCAGGACTGCTGAAGGACTATGTCGGTCGCGCGACCCCGCTTTATTTTGCCGAGCGGTTGACGGCTCATTATGCTCGACCCGACGGCAGCGGCCCTCAGATCTATCTAAAGCGAGAAGATCTGAATCACACGGGAGCCCACAAAATCAACAACGCCCTCGGCCAAGTGCTGTTGGCAAAGCGCATGGGCAAGGCCCGCGTCATTGCGGAAACTGGGGCGGGGCAACATGGCGTCGCGACTGCAACCGTTTGTGCGCGGTTTGGCATCAAGTGCGTCATTTATATGGGCGTACAAGATATGGAGCGGCAGGCGCTGAACGTTTTTCGGATGCGCCTGATGGGGGCAGAGGTGAGCCCGGTGACGGCCGGCACGGGCACATTGAAAGACGCCACGTCAGAAGCGATTCGCGACTGGGTGACCAATGTTGAAACCACCCACTACATTTTGGGGTCAGTGGCCGGGCCACATCCCTACCCCATGGTGGTGCGTGACTTTCATGCCGTGATTGGTCAAGAAACCCGCGCTCAATGTCTCGAAAAGTGGAACGGTTTACCGAATGTGCTGTTGGCCTGTGTGGGCGGCGGTTCTAATGCGATGGGGCTGTTTCACGACTTTATTGAAGAGACCTCGGTGCGCATGATTGGCGTTGAGGCCGAAGGTGAAGGGGTGCTGTCGGGCAAACATGCCGCGACGCTCACCCAAGGCCGGGTCGGCGTGCTACATGGCGCGATGAGTTATTTGCTGCAGGATGAAAACGGTCAGGTGCAGGAAGCGCATTCCATCAGTGCCGGTCTGGATTATCCGGGTGTAGGCCCCGAACACAGCTACCTCAAAGAAATTGGTCGCGCTGAGTACTACAGCGTGACGGATCAGCAAGCTTTGACGGCGCTCCAGCTGGTGTCGCAGCTGGAGGGGATTATTCCGGCGCTGGAAACAGCACACGCCTTCGCTTATTTAGAAACCCTGTGTCCGGAACTCTCGGCCAGCGATCGCGTCGTCATTAACTGCTCGGGGCGGGGCGACAAAGACGTACAGACCGTGGCCAAAGCATTGGGCAATCTATCGTGAATGAGCTGCTCTCGCCGGAACAATTTGAGGTGTGCGATCGCGACCTCTCAGCTGATCTGCTGCAGCGATACCTGACAGCGAGCGCCCTCGCCGTGGATACGGAAACAATGGGGCTGCTGCCCTGGCGCGATCGGCTCTGCCTGGTGCAGCTTTGCGATGAAGCCGGCTATGTCTCCGTCGTCAGGATTGAGTTGGGCCAAACCTCAGCCCCTAACCTCAAAACCTTGATGGAAGCCCCATCAGCTGAAAAAATCTTTCACTTTGCCCGGTTTGATTTAGCCACCCTGCGCCATCACTTGGGGATTCAGGTGGCTCCGGTATTTTGTACCAAGATTGCTAGTAAATTGAGCCGCACCTACAGCCCTCGACATGGCCTGAAGGAACTGGTGCGTGAGATTTCCAGCGTCGAGTTAGACAAAACTCAGCAGAGTTCTGACTGGGGCAACGCGATGAACCTCTCAGAGGAGCAATTGCGGTACGCCGCCAATGATGTGCGCTACCTGCACGAAATTCGGCAATCTCTCATCGAGATGCTCAAGCGAGAAGGTCGATGGCAACTGGCGAGGGAATGCTTTAGCTGTCTACCGACCTTCGTCACCCTTGACCTGCTGCAATATCCCAATGTGTTTGAGCATTAAACTCCAGCGCTGACTGTCAGCGTCTCAACGTCTACTAGGACGGTGACAGTCAGTGCAGCCAGCCTACCAGGCGACCGACAAAGCACCCGCTTCAGTTTGAAAGCCTGCTGCCTTCCAAGCCGCGACTCCGCCCCGCAGGACAGACACCTTTTGATAACCCGCTGCGCGCAGAGCATCAGCCGCCGTAGTCGCTTCTTCGTCAGTGCTCGCGTAGATGTAGAGATCACGATCGCATTCCAGAGTGGCTTGAATGCGCTCAATCAACTCTTCCACCGGCAGCGAAATTGCGCCCATCACATGACGCTCGTTGAATAGGTCGCGATCGCGGATATCAATGATGGTCAGCGCCGGTTCGCCCCAATCTAGCCGTGCTTTTAAGTCATAAACACGAGCGGTCTCTTGCATCGGAGCTGGTTTAGGAAAAATACCAAGAAAACGTTTCATAGCGGGAAAACCCCTGCGCCAATGGCACTTAAGTGTAAGCTAGCTGCAACTTAACAAAACTTTTAGATTCTCGCAAAGTTATATTGCGCTTATTGATCGGGGTCGTGGCTGAAACCCTTTGGTCAAAGGCTCTATGGGAACTATAAAGAAAATTGATGTTCAATCTTGGATAGCGGCACCGTTACAACTCCATCCAGGATTGGGGCAGCAGTTCTCCCAAAGTGATCGCCTGAGAGTCACTCAGCCAGACACGGGTGTGACGATTAGCGCAGTCAACCTGCATCATCAACTCTCGACAGCGGCCACAAGGCGGCACAATGCCATCTGCTCTTAACGCCACAATGGACTCAATCACCGTCTCGCGGGCTTTGAGCATGTCGGCGATCGCAGCATGTTCGGCACACAATCCGATGCCGCAGGCCAGCTCTAAACAAATGCCGCTGTAGACATGGCCCGATGGCGTGAGCAACGCGGCACTGACCGAGCCAGCGGTCAGCCAATCCTGAGAGAGCGAAAACTGTCCTAAAAGGCGGCTAGCTTCTTGCATCAACAGTTTGTCCACCATTTGCTCAAGCTGCGATAGAACTTCTGAGCCCTGACCTTGGAGTCATTCTAGACAGCAGTTAACCTTGCCAACGATCCGGTGAGGCCAGCGGTCCTCATCCTTTTGACTGATAATCCTGAGAAGAATGGCAAAAACATTTCAGACTTGTTACATTAACAGCAATAAAATTAACAAGGCTTTTTTACATGAATGGTTCCTCCCCCAGATCCCATCAGAAGAATGTAGCCCAGGTCAAGGTGGCTGTGATGGCTGATAGTCAGCGCCAAAGTCAGCTTTTCTCGCAGCGCCCGAGCGATCTAGTTTTTGGTTTGGCGGCATTGGCGTCGGCTTATTCGCTGTACTTGCTAGTGCGCTAGCAGCGCGATCGCTGAGCTCCCGCTGGGGATTGGCGAGTTTCACTGGATTGACTGAATCTGCCTGAAATGAAAACCTGCCGTTAGTCTACGGAATTCCCAAGTTCCCGGCTGATGGCAGGTTTTCGAAATTTAAATGACTGACGAGTGCTCTGATAACCCTCTGCTCAATGGCCTATCGACAGGGCTCTCGATGTCACCGAGTGATGCAGGGAGACTGGATAGACAGCGCTCTGTAGGAAAACGATACGGCCTCATGTTAATTCTCTGTGGTCAGGGTTCCCCCTGAAATCTCGCCAACGCCGAGCCCCAGAGCTAGACGGATCAGGTTGGTCATCTTGTTGCCAAGGGTTGCCCCAGCTAAAAACTGTGACTTGCCGACTGCCTCGATGTCCTGCGGCAACGTCGCAACCATCCTCATACATCAGTCTGCGAACGAGCCCAGGAGCTGATCAGGAGGCAGTCTGTTTCAGCAAATGATTAGCGATCGCCGTGTTTGGGTGAGCTGTTAAATCACGAATCCTGTGTGTAACATACAGGCAAAAGTTGGAATAAGGATATGTTGGTTCAGCTAGTGCGCCCTTTAGTGCGGTCTCAAATTCAAATGCTGGCTCGAACACCTGCCGCTGATGCAAAGCTGACCAATATGGTGGCTCAGTGGTTAGGGTATTTGGGCGTTTATGCCGAAGTCACACGGCTTGAAACTGAGGGTGAGCTGATTCAAGTTTCTTTGAAGGTTGGCCGCCCTGAGCAATGTACCGAAACCGAATGGCAAAGCGTCTTAGACAACTTGACTCACAAAGGGAAGGCCTGGCGCGAAGACACGGGCCTCACCTATGCGACTATGACGCCAGCTCAAAAGGGCAAAGTTCATCGTTTATTGGCCTGCGTATTGCAAGCCTCTAATGACAATCTGGTCGAAGACTGGCATCAAGTCAGTGGCGAACTCGCCCAACTCGGGCTGGAAGCGGCTCTATTAAATGAGTTGCGCTCTGCGATTCGAGTGCCGACACCGATGGAAGTCTTGATTGAAGATCTACAGCCTGACGTGGCGGCCTTTGCCTTATCTAAGGCCATTGGGATTGCCCTGATGGATAAGCACATTAATCAGGCTGAAGATGGTGCCCTCAAAATCCTGCTGAATGCACTACAGCAAGAGACGCGGCCTTAAATCGGCTCACGCTTTGGCCAACTGAGGCGATCGCGGTCGGGCACCAGCCGCTTTTAGGGTCTAGCTCTGGGCGATCGCTCACCAATAGAAGGTCGCTGGTCAACAGCGCATTCAGGGGGCTGGACACGGCTTCATTCATACAGGTCAATTTTACTGCTGCCGATCGACAGGCCATAGGGGCCGTAGACGTCTTGCCCCAACAGGGCGACGTCACCGCCGATGCCGACCCAGATGTCTCGAATGATCAGCTCGCCCACTTTGAGCGTGTCAACATAACCAATCGGAATTTCCACTCGACGGCCATCAGCAACCGTGACGGTCGCGCTGCCAGTAACCACCACGCCGACCGCCTGAGCCATCGCCGGGGTAATTAACGTCCCTGATGCGCCCGTATCAAACAACATCTCGAACTGTTGAGTGCCTTGGCTAGCTGTTAAGGTAACAGGAACCACTGGCGTCCCCCCCATTTGACCCACAATGGGAATGCTGGCAACTAGGCCAGGAGGGGCATCAGCCGCCGCTGCTGCCGTTGACGCAGCGACTTGACCCGCCGCTTGGCTTTGCGCGGAAGCAAGATTTTGGCCATACTCTTGAACTTTTTGTTGGGCCACTGAGTAATTGGGGTCAGAGCTAGGCACCTGCTGCATGTAGGCAACCGCCTGCTGCCAACGACTGACGGCCAGGTTCCAATCATCGGTCGATTGAGCTGATTGCCCGATCGCCACGGCGCTTTGGGCACGATTAACGGCTTCATTAAAGTAGTTGGTCTGGGGAGTGGTGGCCGCTTCCGGCGCTGCATTGGGCGCGGTAGCGGCATCCGCGACGGGTGTCGCCTCACCAGTACCAGGAGCCGCAGTCTCTCCGTCTCCCTCTGAGGTGACCTCTGCAGTAGACTCCTCTACTGGTTCTGACGAAAACTGGGGGAGCGGCAGCAGAGAGCAGCTTGATAGCGCACAACATCCTAATAAAATCAACAATCGCTGCTGCTGTGAACGAGTCATCAGTGCTTACCCCAGTGCCAAAAGCCAGAATGTTTATCGAGAGCGGACGGTGTCCGTTATTGTTAAGAGTGCCCCAAAGGCTGCTTTCACATACTCATCCTATCTACTGCTGCTTATGTTCTCTGACAACCTGATGCCAGCCTTGTTAGTTCTGATGGATGGTTCTACGTACCACGGGTGGAGCTTTGGGGCGCCTGGCACCATTATGGGCGAAGTAGTCTTCAATACGGGCATGACCGGGTATCAAGAAGTCATGACGGACCCTAGCTATCGGGGCCAAATTGTGACGTTTACATATCCCGAGTTGGGCAACACGGGCGTCAATCCAGAAGATGAAGAATCACATCACCCCCATGTAAGGGGCGTGATCGCGCGTAACGTTTGTCATCAGCCCAGCAGCTGGCGCATGACTCAGTCATTGTCAGACTACCTAAAGCATCATGGCATTCCCGGCATCTTTGGGATCGACACTCGGGCGTTGACCCGCCAACTGCGCGATACTGGCGTGATGAATGGGGCCATTTCGACTGAAATCCTCGACCCGGATGAACTGCTGCGGCAACTGCAGGCGGTGCCGGCGATGACGGGGTTAAATTTGGTCAGCGAGGTGACTACGACCGAACCCTACGAATGGTCAGAGCCGACAGCTGCGGTCTGGGAATGCTTTCCCGAGTTGGGTGAGACGACGCCCCCAGAGTTGACGGTCGTCGCGATCGATTTTGGGATCAAGCGTAATATTTTGCGACGACTCACGCGCTATGGTTGCCGAGTCATCGTCGTGCCTGCCGATACCCCTGCCGAGCAGATTTTGAGTTACGAGCCCGACGGTATTTTTCTCTCTAATGGGCCGGGTGATCCTGCTGCGGTGACAGAGGCCCCGCAAATTATTCGAGACCTGCTAGAGCAGCAAATTCCCACGTTTGGTATTTGTATGGGGCATCAGCTGATTGGCTTGTCATTAGGGGCTGAAACGTTCAAACTCAAGTTTGGTCACCGAGGGCTAAATCATCCCTGTGGTCTCAGTCAGCAAGTAGAAATCACCAGTCAAAACCACGGATTTGCGATCGATGCGGAAACGATTCCCAGTACGGATATTGAGATCAGTCACTTAAATCTCAACGATCGCACAGTGGCGGGGCTGCAGCATAAAACGCTGCCGCTGTTCTCCGTGCAATATCACCCGGAAGCCAGTCCTGGCCCCCACGATGCTGACTATTTATTTCGTAAGTTCGTAGCTCTGATGCGATGACGCCCGCTACAGGCGGCGATCGCCCTAACTCGCAGACTGTTGCTGCGCCAGCAAGGGTTGCCACCAGTCAGGATGAGCCAGATACCATTTCACCGTCTGTTCAAGCCCAGTGGCGAAATCATACTGCGGTTGCCAGCCAAAGTCGCGCTGTATCTTGGTGCTATCCATCGCGTAGCGTCGGTCATGACCAGGGCGATCGCGCACAAAAGTGATCAAATCATGGGCTGACAACACGGGTAAATCCGGTGCCAAACGATCCATTAGGTCGCAGAGCTGCTTGACGATGTCAATATTTTTGACCTGATTATTGCCGCCGATGTTATAGGTTTCGCCGGGAGCCGCCTGCTGCAAAACGGTGGCGATCGCGGCACAGTGATCTTCGACATACAGCCAATCGCGAACATTTTGGCCGTCCCCATAAACGGGGAGCGGCTGGCCCAAAAGAATGTTGACGCACATCAGGGGAATCAGCTTCTCAGGAAACTGGTAAGGCCCGTAATTGTTGGAGCAGTTGGTAATCAGGGTCGGCATCCCATAGGTGTGGAAATAAGCTCGCACCAAGTGATCGCTCCCGGCTTTAGAGGCAGAGTATGGACTGTTCGGCGCATAGGGGGTTGTTTCGCTAAAGGCCGGTTCGTCGGCTGCCAAGCTGCCAAACACTTCATCGGTGGAGACGTGCAAAAACCGAAAGTGAGCTGGCTGCTGCTGCCGGTGCCAATGCTGGCGAAACGCTTCGAGTAGGGTAAACGTGCCGACTACGTTGGTTTGGACAAACGCCCCCGGGCCGAGAATTGAGCGATCGACGTGGGATTCCGCCGCGAAGTGAATGACCGTATCGATTTGATGCTGCTCTAACAGCTGATTCACCAGCGGCGCATCACAAATATCCCCGACCACCAGCAAACAGCCGTCTGGCCCTTCCAAATCACTCAGAGTGGCGCGGTTACCGGCATAGGTCAGGGCATCAAGGATGATTAGGGATGCGGTGCCACCGTAGGCAGAGCGCACAAAGTTAGAGCCAATAAACCCCGCGCCCCCGGTAATCAAAACTCGGCGATCGGCATTTTTGAGGGTATTCATGTTTGTCAAATTCACAAATTATCGGGAGGCTTGAGCCTGGTAAATTTCCTCAAAGATATCTTTCAACGCATATTTGTATTGCCACTCGGGATAATGCGTTTCAAACTTACGAACGTCAGAAATATACCAAATGTGGTCACCAATGCGATTGTCTGCGGAATATTGATAGGGCAGCTGGTTGCCAGTGATTTCTTCGGCGAGGGCGATCGCTTCTAACATTGAACAGTTGCTGTGACGGGAGCCCCCCATATTATAAACCTCTCCACAGCGAGGATTTTGGTAGAAATGATAAAAGGCATTGACTAAGTCGTAGCTATGAATATTGTCTCGTACTTGTTTGCCCTTATAGCCAAAGATTGTATAGGGCGTTTGCTCAAGGGTGCATTTCATCAAATAGGCTAAAAAGCCGTGGAGTTTGGCTCCAGAATGAAGCGGGCCGGTCAAGCAGCCGCCTCGAAAGCTGGCCGTTTTCATCTCAAAATAGCGGCCATATTCTTGGACTAAAATATCGGCTGCGACTTTAGAAGCGCCAAACAAGGAATGTTTGGAATCGTCAATACTCATGGATTCGTCAATGCCGCGACAAAAAGGATGCTCGGCCTCAATTTCCCACCGCAACTCCAATTCTTTGAGGGGCAAATGGTTGGGGGTATCGCCATAAACTTTATTGGTGGAAGTAAAGATGAAAACAGCCTGCGGACAAAATTGACGGGTGGCTTCTAACAGCACTAGCGTACCGTTGGCATTGACCGTGAAGTCAGTGTGGGGGTCGTTAGCAGCCCAGTCATGGGAGGGCTGAGCGGCAGTGTGAATAATCAAAACCGTATCAGAGCCATATTCTTTGAATAGGCGCTCAATCGCTTCGCGATCGCGAATGTCGATACTTTTATGTTGATAGCGATCGCCGTACTGATCGATCAGTAACTGCCGGTTCCAATCTGTTGACGCCGTCTCACCAAAAAAGACAGCTCGCATGTCGTTATCAATCCCGACGACATTGAGGCCCAATCCCGCAAAAAAATGGACTGACTGCGAGCCAATCAAGCCCGCAGAGCCTGTGATAATAACTGTACTCATCTCACACCTCTGAATTCGTAACAGGAAAAATGGACATTGCCTCAATAGTTAGGCTTAGAGGCTTTCACAAACAACTGACTGCCAAAGATGGGCCAAACAATGGGCAGCTTTAGATAGAGCCGTAACATCCAAGTTTTAGTCGGTCGTCCCTTGGTAGAAAACGGCAGAAACCGAGGAATTAGGGTATCAATGTGAAAATCCAGGGCTTCTAAAACTTCAACCAAGGACTGATGGGTGATCGGCAAATAGTGATCAATAAAATCAAAATATTCTCGATAGGAATATTTGAAATTAGGTTGAATAACTAATAATCTGCCGCCTGGGCGCAGCTTTTGAAAACAGAAGCTCAGAACTTCAAATAGTTGATCCTGATCTTCTAAATGTTCAAAGAAATTAGAGACAAATATAATATCGAAACAATCATCTTCTACTTTCGTTTGTTGATGATGATCAAGAATGTCAATATTCAGTACGTTGACATTGGCTGCTGCAAATAGCCGAGAATCTGGATTGAGATCGATTAAAGTTTTGGAGGTTGCGGCAACCTGATTGATAAATTCACAATATCCGCCAGCAATGTCCAACACTGCAGCGCCTGGAGGGACATGTTTTTGCAGAAAATCCTGTATGAGCACCTGCCACAGCCGCAATTTCGATTTTTGTTCGCTGCTGTTAAACCGATTTTCGTACAAACGTTTCAAAAAGACAGCTTTATCCATACTTTTGGTTTTGATAGAGGATTAAAGACCGCGCCAGCGATTCACAAATTAGTTAGGGGTCTCTTGAGCGGAGTCTTGGACACAGCTTTTTTTGCTGGAAAGCAAGGATGTGTTTAGGCAGAGGGTGGTAATCTGCTCAGACAACAGGTATCTGTAGAACAGTAATAAAGTTGGCGGGTCAAGACAGTTAAGCGATTTACAAGATGGTGGACTGTTGAGTGCCGGCCCCTCAGAACTATCTAAGCCAGGATGGGGCGCAGCATCGTTTCATAGGTCAATAGCCATTCGTAAATCTCTTCTAAAGTCTCTTCGGGCGTCTGGGTTGGTTGCCAACCGGTTTGGCTGTGAATCAAGGTGTTATCCATCACAAACAACGGGACATCGCCGGCCCGTTCTTCAGCAACCGGCTGAATATTGATAGATTGCTGAGTAATTGTTTCACACAATGAAGTAGTTTCCAATAGGGATAGGCTGCCCTCTAGCCCCCCGCCCACATTGGCAACCGCGCCATCAAGCGCGGCAAAATGCATGAGCTGATATTCCACTAGGTTCAGCAGATCCTGGACGTGGAGCAAATCACGCACTTGCTTGCCACCGCCGCCATAGCCGATATATTTGAGCGATTTTTGATAGTGGTGCGCGGCGACCCACAAGACAAAAACGCCTTGATCCACTTTGCCCATTTGCCAAGGCCCAGTCACAACGCCACAGCGATTAATCACCGCCTGTAAACCATAGGCCTGGCGATATTCCTCAATCAACAATTCTGAGGCCAATTTGGTCGTGCCATAGAGGCTGCGATAGCCTGACAGAGAGAAATTCTCAGCGACCCCTCGTTCCGAAAATCCGGTTAATGTCTGTTGGGGAGAGATGCCAAAGCGAGTTTTTTCTTCTACTAACGTAATTGATTTCAGCGGCTCAATAGGATATACCCGGCTCGTCGATAGAAACAGGAGATCGGCGCGAGTCTTACGGGCTAACTCCAAAATATTAATGGTACCAACCAGATTAGTTTGCAGCACATAATCAGGGGAGGAAAAGCCCGCTAAAACGGAGGGTTCCGCAGAACAATCAATGATTATGTCAACTTCGAAGACGTCGGGGGATAGATCCGTTGGGAGGCGTATATCGCCGTGAAAAAATTGGATGCCCGCCTCTTTCAGGCGACTGAGATTGAGTTCAGAACCACGACGTTTGAGATTGTCTAAACAAATAATTTCCCAGGTCTTGAATCGCTGTTTGAGGCCAATGGCGAGAGAACTGCCGATAAATCCAGCACCGCCACAGATCAGAACTTTGTGCGCACTAACCATTGATTTTTGCCATCTTTTTGCGATTGCTGCGATGATAATCCCCGCGCGCGAGATGCCGTTCGAGCCAAATATAGAGAACGACAAAGAGGTAGCGACTACCCATCTCTTTAATTTTGAGTTTGGAGACTCCGGTTTTGCGATTCTGCCAGGTAATCGGCATGGTGGTGTAAGAATAGCCGCGAGAGATGGCTTTCAGTGGCATTTCTACCGTTAAGTTGAAATGGTGAGAAATGAGTGGGGAAATGCCCTCAATGACGTCGCGTCGATAGAGCTTAAAGGCGTTGGTCGTGTCATTGAAGCCGAGCGAAAAAATCACCTGGATAAACAGATTGGCCAGTCGATTGATGAAGAGTTTATGGGCCGGATAGTCAATCACCTTGCCCCCTTTCATAAACCGTGAACCAAAGACACAGTCGTAGCCCTCTTGCAGCTTATAAAAATAGCGGACAATGTCTTCAGGGCGGTCGGAGCAGTCGGCCATCACGATCGCCACCGCATCGCCTGCAAAATTTTCTAGGCCACACCGCACGGCAAAGCCGAACCCATTGGGATAGTAGTTATTGAGATAGCGGACAGACTGATAGCGATCGCTCAGCTCGTGAAGCAACGACTCGGTGCGATCGCGGCTGTTGTCATTCACAATCAAGATTTCGTGAGCAATGCGCTCTGCGGATAACACCTCAACAATGGCCTCAACAGTCGAGACGATGCTGCCTTCTTCGTTGTAGGCGGGCATCACAATCGAGAGTTGGTCATGAATACTTGCACCTAACGGTGTCGGGGCAACCACAGCGGCTCCGGTGGCATCCGCTGCGGCGGGAGCCAAGCCCTCGGGGCGATAGATGACCGAATTACGCGGCCCTGCCAGCGCCTGAGATGAGCGAGAGGCCGGACGGTTAAACACGAGGCGATCGCTCAACACATAGTTGATAGTGGCCCCCACCGCTACCCCCATCAGGGTGTTGAGCAGATAGTTAACCCCGAGGCGATCGAGTACCGGAAAGATCACGAGGACTCTTAGAAGTAAAGCGGCTCCGGCAGAAAAGTGATATAGCGGCAATTGCTCCAGAAGTAACCGCTTGGGACTCCAACTGCCTCCTGGCCAAACCCAAATTCGATAGATAAAAAAGCTCGCGATCAGCGAAAGCTCGATCGCGACAAGATTGGCTAGATTGCGCAGGAGGGGAGTGTCCCAACCCAACAGGGTAATCAGGCCGTAGATCAGGCTGAGGTTGAGCAGTGCCGCAAACCCTCCGCCCATTAAAAATTTCGATATTTTAGCGAAAGAAGCTTTATTCATCGCGACCCTCAATACTCATCGTCTTCATGACCCGGCTTTAGCTCTCAGGTCAGTGAGAGAAATCTGTCCCAGCTCGTAAATTTCTCGCCGCTCCAAATCATAAAAATAAACGGTCAAAAAACTAGATTTTTCCGGCAGATCATCCCACGAAACTTGCATTTCCCAACCAGAATTGAGGTACTGATTAGAAGAGAGTGCTTCAGCAACATCGCGTCGTCGCCTTCTAACTTCGGTGAAGGTAAAAATCTCAGGCTTAGCTCCATTGCCCAAAAGCACCATGCCCGGATTACCGTCAGAAAATGCCCAGCCCAATATTCTCAGAATATCGGTGTTAGGCATCTTGAGTATTTCAGCCATATCAATCTGCCCATCGTCCAGGTCGGAATCTTGACGAGCCTCAGACGGCCAAACCGGAGGGGCTGCGATCAGTTGCTGTTGCTGCAATGGCCCCAAAAATTGAGATGGCAGGGCCGGATTCGGATAAACGTGAGCAGCCATACAGTCGTTGGCGAACTGCGGGGTGAGATAGTCATAGAGTTCGACACAGGTCTTGGTGCGATAGCGCACATAGGATAACGCCCGCACCTCAGCTAGCCCCTGCTCGTAACCGGTGATAAAGCTTGAAAATAGAAAGCCAGCCAATAATAATAAACCCACTGTATAAAGTTTGTATTCCCTGAGTTGCTTTTGAGCCGCCAGAAATATTCTGGACAAGTTTATCAGGCAAACGGGCAGCAGGAGTGAGACGGTTGTGTATCTTGAAACCAAGGCGACGTCGGAGCCGAGCCCGAGTCTGCCAGCCGTTGTAATCAACGCAAAAATGATCGCAAACAGCCCAATGGATAACCAAGGGAGACAGTGAGCCTGAAGACACTTAGAGCCTTTAAAACAGCAGATGACGCCGATCGCGTAAGCGGCAATCATGAGCAGACCTAAGACTACGGTCGAGAGCTCAACTTTGCCGAAGGCTCCGCCGATTTGATTAAGAAAGAAATCGATCGCCAAGTCAGGTCTTTCAAAGACCAAATGGGTGCTGGGATGATGCTCGGGTCGACGATAGTCTGTCAAATAAATCAGCCCGGTGAGCATAGCTGAACCCAGCCAAACGGCCCCTAGGCTAGCTCTAATGCGCCGCTTCAGCCCTGGTTTGAGAAACATGGGTAAGCAAGCTGCCCAGACAAACAATCCGTGAGCTAGCGAGAAACTAGCGATCACACAGGCCGCGATCGCAGGAAAAAAGGCCCAGTAAGTAGCTGTTTCAAGACAGACATCCAGAAAAAATACAGCGCCTACAAGGCACAATATCACCAGAAACCAGGGCATTTGAAAGCCCCAAAGCCAATTTTCAGACTGCACAGGTGAGAACCAAAGCAGGCTAGAGGCTACCAGTGATAGCCCACCGAGGTGGAGATTTTTTGAGCTAACTGCCGCTCGCTTAAATAACTGACTTTGCTTTAAAATCAGCGCTGCCACTAGCCCATAGCCCAGCACTGAAAAGGCATAGCCAATCATCATATCCACCTTGACGTTCCAGGGGGAGAATAACCGTGTGAGCGTCAACGCAATGATTCTTGAAGTGACAATTCGATGTTCGTTGTGCAGCGCAAAAATTTCGGAAGGGGGTAGCGATGAGGTTTTGGCCTGGAGCAGGGTGACGGCGAGATCCCACTGATCGGCATGTATAACATCGACCCCATAGGTTTGGATGCAAAACACCCCGACCAGGATGGGAATTAATGACGCCAGAAGGTAAGAGAAAAGAATCAGCTTTTTGCGATTCGCATCGGTTAATTTCAGCCCGAGTTTCATTGGGGTCTCGCTAAAGGGGAAATTCAGGTGAGTTCTAAAACACAGTCATCGCCAATCATAAATCGCGAAGCTTTAGGCCGCTTCGGGCTGTGAACGAGCCGGGCCCGGCGGCCAATTAGGCTGTCGACAATGCGCTGGTGCAACTCTTCAATCACAGCGCCTTCGAGCACGACGCTGTGATCCATCTCGACGTCAACCATTCTGACGCCGTCGGCAATACTGCTGTAAGAGCCAACGAAGCAGTTCTCAATATGGCAGTTTTGCCCGATTGCCACGGGGCCACGAATCGTGGAATTGATGACTTGGCTATTGGCGCCAACGCGAACGCGACCGCTGATTTGAGTGGCCTCATCAATGTGTCCAGCGATTTCACTGCCCGGCGTTTCATCTAAGATAATTTGATTGGCGGCCAAGAGGTCATCTTTTTTGCCTGTATCCAGCCACCACCCCTGCAAGGGTTGCGCCATAACGGCTTTGTCGGCATTGACTAACGCTTGAATCGCATCTGTAATCTCGAGTTCACCTCGGTTAGAAGGTTTTAGACTTTCAATGACTGTGTGGATGGTGGGGGAAAAGAGATAGACCCCAACTAGAGCGAGATTCGAAGGGGGATTTTGAGGTTTTTCGAGCAGCTGCGTGACTTGACCTTGATCGTTAAGCACCGCAACCCCAAAGGCGGTGGGGTTGGGCACCTGTTTCAACAGAATCAAGGCATCTAACGACTGTTTGACGAATTGGTCGACAAAGCTGGTGAGGCGATCGCGAATCAGATTATCGCCCAAATACATCAGAAACGGCGAGTCTTGCAAAAAGGGCTGGGCCACCTTCACGGCATGGGCTAACCCGTCGGGGCTGCTTTGCAAAATGTAAGTGATCTGAGCGCCAAACTGCGTGCCGTCGCCAGTAGCCTGGCGAATGGCTTCCCCGGTTTCAGGACTCACGATGATGCCGATGTCGGTAATCCCGGCGGCGACGATCTGCTCAATGCCGTACCAGAGAATCGGCTTATTCACCACCGGCACGAGCTGCTTGGCGCCCGTGTAGGTCAAGGGCCGCAAACGCGTGCCTCGGCCCCCTGATAAAATTAGCGCTTTCATATCCATGACGATTTGATCTGCAGTTAAGGCTGCGACAGGGTCGGCAGATAGTCTCTGAGCATGTGCCTCAGACTTAAGCGCCAGTGGGGGGCAGTTTGCCCAATCAAGGCGGCGAGCTTCTCGCCAGCGAGCACCGAGTAGGCCGGTCGCTGCGCTGGGGTGGGATAGCGATCGCTGGTGATTGGCTTCACCTCAGTGACCGTCAGCGGTAACGCTAACAGTGCGGCCTCTTCAAAAATAGCAACTGCGAAATCATACCAGCTTGTGACGCCGCTGTTGGTGAAATGGTAGGTGCCAAAGGTGGCAGCGGCTAATTGGGGGATTAGCCGCGTTACGGCCTGAGCGATATCTTCAGACCAGGTCGGACTGCCGACTTGATCGTAGACGACATTTAGCGTCGGCCTGGCGGCCCCCAGGCGTAGCATCGTTTTAACGAAATTGCCGGAGCCGGCAGCACCATACACCCAAGCCGTCCGTAAAATTGCATGCTGCTGGCAATGGGTCTGCACCGCCAGCTCGCCGGCGTGCTTTGATTGCCCATAGATGCCCAATGGCTGGGCCACATCGGTGGTTTGATAGGGCCGATTTTTTTGCCCGTTGAAGACATAATCGGTTGAGAGGTGTACCAGCTTGGCACCGCACTCGCTGGCCGCTTGCGCCAACCGCTGCGGGACTTCAGCGTTGATCTGGTGGGCCAGTGCCGGTTCGCTCTCGGCGCGATCAACGGCCGTATAAGCCGCGGCGTTGACAATCACATCGGGTTGCTGCGCAATGACCTGAGGCCCAATTTGCTCCACCTGCGTCAGGTCAAGATCCGCGCGGCTCCAGGCTACTAAATCTCCGATCGCGGGCAGGGTTTTCGCTAAGGCTTGCCCCACCTGTCCCTGACTGCCGATCAGCAAGATTTTCATCAGGCAAAAACCTCAGCGACTGCGAGGCGATCGCCCTGCTGGTCTTTCGCTGACAACACAGGGGCTTGGCCCGCTAGCGGCCAGGAAATCCCCAACTTTTCGTCGTTCCAAATAATGGTGCGTTCATGCTGAGGGGCGTAGTAGTCGGTCGTTTTGTACAGCACATCCGCACTGTCAGACACCACATAAAAGCCATGGGCAAACCCTTCGGGGACCCAGAGCTGGCGATGATTGCCGTCCGAGAGAGTGACCCCCACCCACTGGCCAAAAGTGGGGGACTGGCGGCGAATATCCACCGCCACGTCAAAGATTTCACCCTTGATCACGCGCAAAAGCTTGCCCTGTGGCGACTGGATCTGATAATGCAGGCCGCGCAAAATGCCGCCCTTCGAGCGGGAATGGTTGTCTTGCACAAACTGTCGCTGTAATCCTGTTTTGTCAGCAAACACTTGATGGTTAAAGCTTTCCATAAAAAAGCCGCGATCGTCCCCATAGATCTGCGGTTCGAGAATCAAAACCTCGGGGATGTCGGTAGAAATAACGTTCATGCGGGATAAAACAAGGGGGAATCTTGACTTCGGGAGCTGTGATGACCATCAAGCGATCGCCATCTAGACATCGGGCGGTTGAAGAAAGCTGAGCCGTCGGCAGTCACCCGAGATGTGCAGTCGTTTGCACCACTCTGTAAGAATCTGACGCGCTGGCACGAACGAGCCCGCCAAAATTGGGACCAACTCATTGAGTCAGGAAGCATTTTGGCTAGTGAGGTTCTGAGGCCAAGACGGTCACTAACGCTGAGAGTGTATCTCGAAAGCGGATCGCAGCACTATGAAAAATCAATAAATCGATGAGGGGCCGAGCGGCTGACGGGTGCCATGACTCTAGTCAGACACATCGCATCCTCAGGCGCTGGCTATTGTTGTCCTTGCCAGCGCTCGATCTCTTGACGCGCTTGCTCAAAAGCTGCCGTCCCCTCGGGAACGAGTTCGGCAGCGGCGATCGCCCCACCCAAATCGCCCTGAGCCGCCCGAGCCCGAGAGATAGCGAGAATATCGCCGCTCCACTGATTGATCTGGTCTTGAGCGGCGGCGTAGCCTGGTTGATCAGGCATGATGGTCTGCAGTGAGCGAATCGCATTGTTAAACGAGCTGGCCTGGCCCGGCTGTAGCGAGTTTTGGGCCTGCCGAATCAGGTCTTGATTGCCGATTTGACGTTCCCAGGTTGCAATGCGTTGCGCCGCCGCCTCGGCGACCTGCGGTTGATCGGTGGGCACCAGCCTAGCGGCGGCGATTGCCCCGTTGATATCACCGCTGGCGGCGCGGCCTTCGGCTAAATCTAAAATCACCTGACCCCAGCGAGCGATGTCGGCTTGGGCCTGGTCGTAAAAGGGATCTTCGGGAGGCACCTGGCGGGCCTGCTCAATTGCGTCGTTAAACATAGACGCCGACGCCGGTTGAATGATTTGCCGCGCGTTGTTCAAAATATCTTGATTGCGCGCCGCCGCTTCGGCAACTTCACTATTAGCCTGCTGGAGTAGTGATTGGTAGTTATTATCCTGCAGCTCTGGTGGCACTTGAGTCAGCCAGGCGCGCGCCTCGCCATAGCGATTGGCGGTGATCGCCTCTTCTGCCCGCTGCAGCGCATTTTTGCCCGCTTCCACCGGGTCAATATCCGGGGGAAACAGCGGCTCACCCGGCTCACCTTCAGTCGGAACGGTGTCACCAGAAGCTTCGGTATCACCACCCGTCTCAAGATCGGTCGCTTCCTCAGCGCGCTCTGCCCGCTCCCCACCATTGAATAAAACCGATTGATAGCGTAAGAAAACACCCGCCAAAAAGGCCAAAGCCGCGGCGGCCACAACCCACTTTAAGAGACTCCCAAATAAGGTAGTATCGCCAGCTTCATCCAGTTCCGCTGGGTCAGGGGTCGTTACGAGCGCTCCGCCTCGCGGGGGCTCTGGTGCTGCTTCGACTTTGCCGGGATGCTCGACAGAGGCAGGCGGAGTCAGCGGGGTAAAACCTTGATTTCCTCCCGTCTCTGGCAACGGGGGTAAGGTCGGCGTGAGGCCTGGCTCCGGTGAGGTGGGAACAGTCACCGCCTCTGGAGGCGAGGCGGCAGCCGCGATCCCCGCATGCAGGTTGGCCGTCGCCCCTTCAGTCACCGATAGATGGGCAATTCCCTCCGCGGGCACGATCATCATGAATTTTTGAGCCGGCGAGATGGCGGTGACCGGATTTTGAACAGGGCGGCAGTGGTGTTCACACAATTCCGGGACGCGATCGCCGAGATAAGCCGCCAGCTGAGAGGCCGTGATGCAGCCGTGATACCGTAAGCCTTCCAGCAAAGCCTTGGTAAACAGACCATGGCGCAGATACATGGTCTCGTGGGAAAACTGGTCGGGCTGGCAGGATAAATAGGTAGTGATGCCGTAGTCTTTGGCGAGGGTGAGGCTTTGAGCACCAATCTGGCGATGACCCACGGCCCCCTGGCTCCGGTTCATATCCATGACCAGCAAAATCTGATCAGTCTTAGCCGTACTTAAAATGTCAAAAATGCTCGACAGGGCGATCGCGGTCTCGGCCAGCTGCGTTGGCTCAGAGTCGAGGGTCATCCAATAGTCCTGACCGGCCTCGGTTAAGCCACAGCCGCTAAAAAAGACCCAGAGTAAATCACCAGGCTGCACCTGTTCGCGACAAAGGGTTCGCAACCGGCCCTCGATTTCTTGGCGCAAGGGGGCATAAGCGTGGGGGTCGATCGCCGCGGAGACATCCGTCAACAGCGTGCACTGGTTGACCGGCACCCCCAGCTCATCAACAAAGAAGTTGCGCAGAGCAACGGCATCAGGCTGTGCATACATCAAAGGCTGCAGCGCCTTATATTGATTAATCCCGATGAGGAGAGCCCAATGATTAGCCATAAGTTGCCTTGCCCCGATACGCGTCTTCAGCCGCTCACCCTCGCCTTGGCGGGCAGCCATCATTACTCGGGCTGTGCTGAAGCCAGAGGATGACAACAGACGATAACACAAACCCTCTAAAACGATGCTCATTCTAGCGAGCTAATGGCTTTTGAACCGCTTTGCCAAATAACTTTAATTTGCCAGATCACCTTCAGATCAGCGTGAGCATTGACGACCGATTAGACAACCGCTAAGTTTAAGGCGCTGTCAACTGTGTGGCTGCTGCCGACACACTCGTCACCGCTGGAGAAGCCTGCCATGATGTCTCTTCTGAAAACCTCCTGTTCAGCTCCGTTTAAGCAAGCTGGACGAGGATTGTGGTCGAGTGGGCTCAGTCTCGCGATGTTTGCCGCCAGCGGCAGCGCGATCGCTCTAGCCACTGTGCTCAATACACCTCAGGTGGCTCACGCCTACACGGCCCGAGTGACTCTGTTTGTCATTCGCAACCCAAATGAAAGCTACGACACCTTTTTGCGCCAGAGTGAGGCAGTAGCCCGCGCGGGCATTCAACGCAGCTTCGATGCCGACGTGCTCACCTCTGAGGTGGTCATTACCATCGTGGGCGAAAATCAGGGGATTGCCATTCCAGTACTAGAAGCGCAAGTTACCCGCAGCGAATGGCAAGAAAGACCCGATCCACAGTATTGGGCCCGCTATTACGACAGTGCTTCAACGCTGCTGGACTTATAGCGGCTGCATCCATAACGGAGCCTTGATGAACATGCCGAGAGAGTCAATAAACTGTCAGTTTCTCTTCGACGACGGTGCTACTATTGAAAGGTTGTCAAGTTTTTAGCGATCATGGCGGTTCCCAAGAAGAAAACCTCAAAAGGTAAGCGTGATCAGCGCAAGGCGCACTGGAAGCGCACTGCAGCGCTGCAAGCTCAGAAAGCCCTTTCTCAAGGCAAGTCCGTACTCACCGGTCGTTCCAAAGGATTCGTCTATCCCACGGATGAAGAGGAAGACGACGAAGAGTAAGCCTTGTTGTTGGCGTCAAAAAGCTAGCTTGGAGCAAAACTAATTAGAGTTGTTGTGAATTAAGTTCAGAAATCCTCGAAGCGCTTTTGAGACAAGATTTTCATGATTTTTGATGGAAATTCCTCAGAAGTCGCTCTCAAAGAAGCTTTTAGCGATTTTTATCAGTATTTCACAATAGGTCTATCTTGTGTTCAAGTTAGCTTTGTACTCTTGAAAAGAGTACTTCTGATAAAAAT
Source organism: uncultured Halomicronema sp. (assembly GCA_937899725.1). Lineage (GTDB taxonomy): Bacteria > Cyanobacteriota > Cyanobacteriia > Phormidesmidales > Phormidesmidaceae > Halomicronema. Next base: position 10,683 of record CALCCA010000056.1, on the reverse strand, counting down.
TCACGCTGGAAAAGTCGGAAAGATCAGCAAAGATTTTCGGGTTCTCTTCCACGTATACCTGTAACCTTATGTTGAATGTTCATTCCTCATCATGCGAACTTACGGGATTCGGTACGTTTGAGGATATATCTTTGAAGTCTACTTGCTTTTTGTGCAGATGCTCTGCCCAGGAAATACAGTCGTCTTTCAAGAGAGGACTTTGATTTCCAGTCTTCATACATAGGAACGGCAGTATCTAACAGAAAAGTTGTCCACTGCTTTACTACACGATCAATTGAAACCTCAGAGGCACGTTCAAAACTATTCTCTCGCATATTTCCATATAGCCCAGGTTCGTCTCGTAATCTCAACAAAGACTGCTTTGCATCCTCATAGGAACGGATCTCAAGAAAATCCAATTCATTTTTTCTGATACTTTGAAAGGCAGATTCTGCCCCTAAAACGGCAGGAACACCTGCTCGCCAACTATTGAAGAGCTTTGAGGCAGGTTTCCATGGATAACCTGACTGGTTCGTGAAATCTCGAGCTGCAACAACTACGTCAATATCATCGTAATTGTGCCAATAGTTTCGACGCTGTTCGACAATCCAGTTTAGACCTAGAGAATGTAAGAAGTCCCTCCATTCTGGAGTTTTCAGCTCTGGAGCAAGGTTAAAAGATATTCCATAGTATGCAACATTTTGGATCCGGTTTCCTCGTTCAAGATTGCGTGGAATTAATCCAGGTTGTGGCCAATGAGGAATGTAATAGCGTGGTCCCCATAAAAGATAATACTCTTCAGGGTTTACGCAATAAATTTGCAAGTTTGGTCTTTTTGACTCTGAATAGTTGTGCGTGATGTGTATTTGTGCGTAAGGATGTGGGTTTTTGTCTGCCTTAACACAGATGAGAAGCTGTTGTGGATTGGGTCGATACTCGTAAGGAAGAAACTCTCGGTAAGTTACAACAATTCCTTCTTCAGGGATGCGAGAAACTTTTTCACAATTGAAGCCAGATTCTTTCAACCGTAAATAGGTCTGGACAATCCAACTATCGTAGCCTTTCCGCGACATGAACTTTTCAGCACTCTCAGGAAAAGAAGAAGGCCAGATTTCGGACGGAAGCCAAAAGTGAATAAGGGGTTCTTTCAAAGACATATAAGCTCTCCAAAAATATCCAAGATAAAAGCATCAGCTCCTTTAAAAATATCAGCTAATACGAGCTGATACTTTAGTTTGAAAAAGGTCTTCAAACCAAAGTTTTTTGTCTTCTAGATTCCAGATTTCTGAAGCACAATCATCGTAAGGTGAGGCAGATCTCATGTTTATATGCAGGGTTCTATTGGTGTCATTAAAGTAATAGTTCACAGCTTTGACTGCACCCATGCCGCGGCGATCAAGGGCGACGGCAATGCGCAGCATCGCACTGAGTTCGGTCACCAACTGTCGATGATATTTAGTGATGAGGTTGCGGTAGTTGTCGTGCTTTTTCTTGGGGAAGCTCTTACGGTGATAGCGGGCCACGTTGGCAATCACTTCGATCTCCGTCTCGGTGTAGCCCAGTAGTTCACCATTGCGAATCAGATAATAGGAGTGCTTGTGGTGGCTAGAGTGGCTGATGTAGTGTCCAGCATTGTGCAGAATTGCCGCCGCCCATAGCAACTCTCGTTCGGCATTGCCCCAGTTGTGCAGATGGCCCTTGGTGGCATCAAAGAGCGCCAGCACAAAATCAGCCACGCGATCGCTAGCGGCCCGAGGCACGTGATATTTATCGGCCGAAGCCCTGACGCTACGCTCGCGCACTGAACTTTGAAACTGCATACGATCTTCGATCAGGCCGCGACTGAGCATCCAGTCAACCACTACGCCTTCCCGCAGAGCCCGCTCACAAATAGTCAGGGTATCAGCCCCGAGCATGGCCATCGTCTCTTGCAAAATGATGGCACCGGGCACGATAATTTCTGCCCGTCGAGGTGACATCTCTGGCAGTTCTAGCCGTTCTGCCAGGGCCATTTTACGCAGCCTTTCAGTCCATGACTGCAGCTCTTGAAAGCTCATTTGGAACCCATTTAGCGGTTCTGGGATCAACCCGAGGCGTTCAACAGCCACCAGAGTGGCCAAACATTCTGCAGTACCGGAGGTGCCGACTAACCGCATCGATTCTTGCGGATCGAGCTGCCGCTTGAGGTCTTCCACAGACGGCTCCATGCGCCCCCGCACGTAAGCCGACAAATAGGTGAACTCTTCATCGCTGATGGGATCGGTGGAAACAAAGCCGGCCATCAGTCGTACGGCACCAACCTTGGTGCTGCTCAAAAATCGATGGCTTTCGCTGGTGCCCAACAGCAGCTCTGTCGAGCCGCCGCCAATGTCAATCACAGCATGGGGTCGGTTATGAAATTCCATCCCGGAAAGGACACCGAGATAAATGCGGCGAGCTTCTTCGGTGCCAGAGATCAGGTTGATGGCTAGGCCGACTTCTTGTTCGACCTGTTCAATAAAAGCTTGACCATTTTTAGCCTCTCGGACAGCGCTGGTGGCGACAGCAACGATATCTTCGGCGCGAAGGCTTTCGGCCAAGGCTCGGCAGCGTTTGAGGGCGGCAATGGCCCGTGCGATCGCGTCTTCTGACAGGTTGCCATCCGCCGAAAAATCACCCAACCGCACCGTATCTTTTTCACGATCAACGATGGTGAAGGCCGGCAGGGCCGACTTGATTTTGACGACCACCATGTGGATTGAGTTGGTGCCCACGTCGATCGCCGCCAAAATGCGATCGCGCTGCAGATCAGGCGCTTGCAATTGATAGGGGTAAGGCACGGTAGCTCGCTGCAGGGGAGAAATCGACTGAACCATAACCAGGAATGCAAACATTGTTTCACATCCTACCGGCGATGTTGGGGAGATCCGCAGATCTACAGACGCATTCCTATCCGTCCCTTTACAAATAGCGTTGGAAATTTACTCGCGCTTTAACCTCTACTTACGAGAGCTTCGATCGCCTTGGTATTGCTGGGTAAAGCAGCGGTTAATACGTCGCTGCCCGCAGCCGTGATCAACACGTCATCTTCGATACGGATGCCTCGAACGTCTTGAAACTGCTGCAGTCGTTCCCAGTTCACTAAGGTCTGATACTGAGAGCGGCGCGCCGGATCTTGCAAGATGCCGGGCACTTGGTAAAAGCCGGGCTCAATGGTGACGACCATCCCGGCTTGTAAAGGGCGATCAAGGCGGAGAAACTTCAACCCAAAGCGATCGCTGCGATGGCGATCAGGCGCATAGCCGGCTAAATCACCCAAGTCTTCCATGTCGTGCACGTCGAGCCCTAGTAGATGGCCAATCCCGTGGGGAAAGAACAGCGCGTGGGCATCTTGCTCAACGAGGGACTGGGGCTGACCTTGCAAAATCCCCAAGTCAACGAGCCCCTCGGCCAGCACCTGACAGGCTAGCAGGTGCAGTTCGCGATATTCCACTCCGGGGCGAGCGGCGGCAATGGCGGCATCATGGGCCGCTAAAACGATGTCATACACCGCGCGCTGCGTCGCCGAAAACTCACCGGTCACTGGCCAGGTGCGCGTAATATCCGAGGCCCAGCCCAACGGTGACTCGGCTCCCACATCTGCCAGCAGCAAATCACCCGACTGCAAACGATGCCCGTAGTGTTCGTTGTGCAGCACCTCCCCGTGAGTGGTCACGATGCTGTTGTAGGCACAGGTCATATTTTCGCCCATGATCACAGCTTCCATCGCGGCTCGCACGGCGGCTTCGGTTTTGCCCACTGCCGTCGCTGCCATCCCGGCTTTGTGAGCCTGCACGGATACGGTGGCGGCTTGGCGCAGGGACGTGAGCGCCGCGTCATCGTGAGTGAGGCGCAGGGCGATGATCGCTTGGGCTAAGGCATGATCGCGGGCGGGATGCAGGGTCAGTATTGCTAGCTGCTCAGCCGCAGTCGCCGCATCCTGCACTAACACAGTGGCAGCATCCGGTGCCAATTTAGCTAAGTGGCTGTAGGGAAAGGCCGCATCGGCCCCAATCTGCTCAGCGATCTGTTCCCGCGAGGGCGATGGCCCATGCCATAGGGCCGACTCGGGTGTGGTGTCATCCAGCAGCAGCGTCAGCCGTCCCCCCTCTAGGTGAATGGCTGCCTGCATCAGCGGCAAACCGGCAAAGTATAGAAAATGGCTATTGGCTCGAAACGGGTAGGTATTGGCCGGGAAATTTCGCGCGCTCGACTGCCCGGACCACAACACCACAGGAAAATCGAGCTGCTTGGCTAACTGCTGCCGTCGCCGCCGTAAGGTATCAGCCAGGGAATGAGACGTGATCGCGGGCATAGCGGTCATAAGCACACCAGAGAAACAGAGGAGTCATTAAAGCGTAAAAGATCCACCCGGAGGACGTGTCATTAAATTAACGACGAAAAGGTTTGAGGCTAGACCTGTCCACACCCATCCTATGCACCAGGGACTGGAAACTAAGCACGACAGACACACTGTAAATAGTGGCAGCCCCTTAGATGAGAACAATCCTGGGTGGTCAAGCCCATGATTGGAGCAAATAGTGAGGTCTCAAAATCAATGCCTTGATACAGTTCAATATTTTTAATGGTACAAATTTACTATCTTAGATGTTAGGATGCGCCCATAGGTTTTTCGTCGAGGTGGGGTATGCCTTCTTTGCTGCTGCGTCCAGGGGTGACCGTCCGGTTGAAAAAGCAGCCCCGCCACGTACCCGATTTTCTCGTGATGGCATGTGAAAGCGATCGCGCCTGGATTCGTCAGCCTGACTGGCCTCAGCACATTCAGCTGTGTGTCCGCGTGACGCAACTGGCCGTGCCCTTTCTGCAAGTCGTGCAGCAGACAGCCAATTAATGTGTGCTAGATCGCCTTGGCGCACTCAATACCGCTGTTAGGATGACGAGTGGGAAATTTGGGGACTTCTTATGATTCCTGCTGATACTGCTGAGACTCAGATTTTGGATCTGGTCGTACCGCTCGATTCGCGGCGTGACTGTGAAACGGTCGCCTTGCTCGAAGCCAGTGGACGCATTTTGTCGGAGTCGGTGGTCAGTCCCCTCGACTTCCCCCACTGGGATAACTCTGCGATGGATGGCTACGCTGTGCGGTACGAGGATGTTAGCGTCGCGACTAAAGCTAAGCCGGTTGAGTTGAGCGTGGTGGAAGAAATTCCGGCTGGGAAGTCCCCTACTCAAACCCTGATGGCGGGTCAATGCGCTCGCATTCTAACGGGGGCGATGGTGCCGACCGGGGCAGACACCATCGTGATGCAAGAAAATACTCAGCGGACGGGCGATCGCGTCCAAATATTGAGTGCTCCCGCCCCAAGAGCCTTTGTGCGTCAGCAGGGAGCGTTTACTCAGGTGGGCGATCGCCTGCTCTCCGTCGGAAATCCGGTCGCCGCGCCGGAAGTCGCCATGCTGGCGGCGGCACAGCGGTCAGCGGTGCAGGTTTATCGGCGACCGCGCATCGCCATTCTCTCCACCGGCAACGAACTCGTTTCGCCCGAGGCCACGCTGCAACCCGGACAAATTGTCGATTCCAATCAGTTTGCCTTGGCGGCCCTAGTGCAACAACTGGGGGCCGTGCCGCTGTGTCAGGGCATTGTACCCGATGACCCCGCCAAACTGCAGCAGGCGATGGCAACGGCGGTGGCTGAGGCCGATATGGTGCTGTCTTCGGGTGGCGTGTCGGTCGGCGATTATGACTATGTGGATCAAATTTTGGCCGATTTGGGGGCGACTCTCCACATTCGCTCAGTTGCGGTCAAACCCGGCAAACCTCTGACCGTCGCGACCATCGCGCCAGGAACACCACCCCAACTCTATTTTGGTCTGCCGGGGAATCCGGTTTCGGCTTTGGTCAGCTTTTGGCGATTTGTGGCACCGGCCATCCGCAAGCTGTCGGGTCGACGTGGCCCTTGGTCTGCCCCCTTTGTAACGGCGAGATCGCGGCAACCGCTTAAGGCGGGGGGCAAGCGAGAGACGTATCTCTGGGGGCAGCTTTATGCCACCTCAGCGGGGTTGGAATTTGGTCTGGCTCAGGGCAGTCATAGTTCTGGCAATCTGATTAATATCACCGGCACCCAAGGGCTGGCCGTCGTGCCCATTGGCGTCACTGAGTTAGCCGCCGGCTCAACCGTCCGGGTGTTGTGGATGGGGCACGATTTGCAGACGACGTAGGGCAGGAACGTTGCTCAGAGATTGCCACATCCTGCCCTGAGACGGCTGACGATCGCTAGCACCGCCTCCGACAGTCCTCAAAAATCCCGTAAAACTAGCCAGACTCAAGGCATTTCGCTGACATCATGTCCCTGATGTAGCAACACTTTCTATCAGGGCGTGGCAGCGCAAAACTGCGGCGATCGAGACGCTATTTCTGAGTGACTCCCTAACTTACCGTCGGACTAGACGCCTCTACCAGATCATCGGCTTCGTCATCGGCGACGGCCACTTCCGCCATCCGAATAATGTCCTGTCGAGGATTGGCGTGAGTAATGCTCACCTGCAGCCGTTCTCCTAGCTCCACCTTGCGTTCAAAGCGCATTGGCAGCTCGAGCCCGAGATCTTCAAACATGACTAGCCCTAAGCGATCGCCTTCTCGCAGCCACCGCAATAGAATCACCGACCACAGATGATCGGGACCTTGGCGACGCAAATATTCCAGGGCCCAATAGCGTTTGGTCTGACGTTCGACGAGCACCGCCTCATAGGCCGCTGAACTGGCCCCCTGGGTCAGCTCGGTGATCTCGTCGGAAGAAAAGGGCAAGGGCTCGCCGCGCAGGTGCGCTTTGATCTGAAAATGGGCCAGTAAGTCTGTATAGCGGCGAATCGGCGAGGTGACCTGGCTGTAGCCTTCTAGACCCAGCGTGGCGTGGCGAGCGGGTGTGATGCCCATCTCGCTGCGGGGCATACAGCGACGAATGGCCGAGTAGCGGACGAGGGCCGACGGCAACTGCATCAGCTCCTCTTCCGGGGGCAGTTCCGGCTGAGGCTGACTGCGAAAAGGCATCGCCAGAGCGTGATCTTGACCATAGCGCGCCGCCACCTCTCCCGCCAAAATCATCATTTCGGCGACTAATTCTCGCGAGCCAGAATCATCCAACACCTTGATAGAAATGGAGTCTTGCTCAGCTTCTTGCTGCACTCTGATCGAAGACTCGGGCATGTGGATGTTGATCGCCCCTTGCTGATCGCGCCAGTGCGATCGCACCTTGGCCCAGTGGGCGATCGCCAGCAGCTCGGGTTCCGCCTCAATGCCTAAATCCAACATTTCATCGACATCTTCGTAGGTGAGGCGATAGGTCGGCTTAACTAAGCTGGCGGTAATGCAATAGTCGGCGATCGCCCCGGCTTCGGTCAGCACGACGCCAAAGCTGAGGCCGCAGTGCACTTCCCCCTGAATCAGGCTCATCGGCCCGGTCGCCAATTCGAGGGGAAACATGGAAACCATGCCCGTCGGCAAATAGACCGTGGTGCAGCGGCGACGAGCCTCTAGGTCTAACTCATCGCCCGGAATCATCCAGCGGGTCGGGTCGGCAATATGCACCCACAGCCGCTGCCGCCCGTCTGGCAAGGTTTCGAGACTCAGGGCATCGTCAATTTCGCGGGTGCTCTCGTCGTCGATGGTGTAAGTTTTGAGCGCCGTCAAATCGAGCCGATTGGTATCGGCGTCCGGCGGTGGATTGCTCAGGCGATGCTGCGCCATGGTGAGAACAGCCTCAGAAAAGTCCACGGGAATTTGCCGCCGACGTAACTCCAGGTTCTCATGAACCTGCCACCGTCCTAAATCGACCAGTAGCTCAAATGCGGCCTCGGCACTCGCCCCCCGGTTTAAGGCCGAGAGCGCTTCTTGCGCGGGGGCCTTTTGGTTCGATTCGTCTCCCAAAAGCGCTAATTTTTCGATGGCTTCCAGGCGCGGGCGATCGGTCTTCTGCCATTCTACTGATTCGCCCGCGAGACGTTGGCGCACCCGGGCCAAAAAGCCGTCCCATTCCGCCTGCCGCTGCGCCTCTTTCTCGATTTGATGCAGCAGCTCTTGCACTTGGCTAGCTGGCCGGGGCTCGTAGCGATCGCCCTTTTTCTTAAAAAAAATCTTGTCGGCTGATAGCAACCGATGAGCGGCATAACAAAACGCCGCCGTCTGGTCAGAGAACAACAGCAGCGCTAAAGCAGCGGCGTCGGTAGATTCTTCACTGTCGCTTAAAAGTTCCCAGGCGACCTGCAGGCTGCTGGGATCGATGTAGCCTTCGGCCTCCCCAGCGATTGCGGGCAGGTCATCGGGCTCAAAGGTCGCGCGGGCAAACTGAAACGTGAGTGAACGGGGATGGAGCGTGTGAGACTGACCGTGGCCATCAAGGACAATCCAGTTTTTCTTGCCTTCGGGCCGATCTAAAACACCTAAGCGAGGACTGCCCTTGACTTGGAACTCGACCAGTGTCCCCTTTTCCACAGCCTCAATTTCCCTTGCTAGCTCGACGACATCCCTAGCTTATCTGGTTAATGGACTTAGCCTTCGCGGTTCACATAGGGCAACAATGCCAACATACGGGCTCGCTTGATCGCAGTCGTCAAATCACGCTGCTGCTTAGCGGTCAGCCCCGAGATGCGCCGGGGCAAAATCTTGCCGCGCTCAGTGACAAACTTGCGGAGCAAATCGACATCTTTGTAGTCAATGGGGTCTCCGGGCTTGATCGGAGAGAGACGACGACGGAAATATGCCATTGGAGAGGTACCTACTGTTTACTTGCGGTTGATTGACAACAAATGGACTACTTGATTTCTTTATGCACGGTGTGCTTATTGCAGTGGGTGCAAAACTTCTTGAGTTCGATGCGGCTGGGAGTGTTGCGACGATTTTTCTCAGTGGTGTATCGAGACACGCCGTTCGACCGCTTGTCGTTGTTAGTGCGGCACTCCGTGCACTCAAGGGTAATTACTAGACGAACGCCTTTAGCCATGACAGATTAGATCAGCCTTAAACAATTTAGGAGACAGAACTTTCTATTATTTCACGCAAATTCTGATTGTGCAAACTTAATTTTGAAGGTAGAACAATCGTTGTTGATGGGTGTTGATAGCTAAAGCTGCATAGTCTCTAAAGAAACCGAAATCGTTTGATATTCCTTGAATATAGTGAATAGCACCGCTTAGCCAACTTGCCCATGCCACTACCTGTCATGATTGGGGTTTTGATCGCCCTTGCGACTGCTTTATTGGGCTATGTCACCAATCAATTGCCCTCAATCAGTCAGTTTCAAGGGCGAAACGCCTTGGTCTGTCGGCTATTTGGGGAGCTGGTTTTGATTCTCATTGTGCTGGCGCTGTTGATTGACGAGACAGTAGCTGCTTCGACCCAAACCGCCCTGCGCTATGGCTTGGTGGCGATCGTAACCCTACTCGGGGTGGATGCTCTGACCCTGCTCACGCAACTGCGGCGAGCTACTAAGGGCATAGAGGGCACGCCGCTAGATCTGCGAACAGGTCTGCTTAAAGGAGTGCAGACAGAAATCGCCGGACGGCTGGAAGACTCGCTGCAGCAGCAGGCCGTCATTAATTTATTGATGCAGCAGCAGTTGCAGCAGGTCAACCGACCTGACAAAGCGAAACAGATAACCTTAGAACAGGTTGAGCAACAGCAGGCTGAGACGACACTGCTGTTGCTGCCGCACCGTTCTTTTCGAACAGACACTCGCTCTGAGCAGACGCTGAGTCCCCAAGAGTCCATTTTTGAGACGTTTAACCGGGTTGATGTGGGGCGCAAGCTGTTGGTTTTGGGAGCACCAGGAGCGGGTAAAACGACGACCTTGCTCAAGCTCACGGAAGCGCTACTTAACGAAGCATTGCAACCTGGCAGTCAACTCGTTCCCCTGATTTTTGAGTTATCGACCTGGCAGCAAGATCAACAGTCGATTGCTAATTGGCTAATTGAGCAGCTCAAGCTTAACTACAACATTGATCGCAAAACGGCGACAACATGGCTGAAATCGGGACAATTATTGCCCCTGCTCGACGGGTTAGATGAGCTAGGTTTGCAGCGGCAGCAAGCCTGCATTGACCGACTCAATGAGTTTATTGGGGGAATGTCTTATCCCCACATCGTGGTGTGCTGCCGCCAAGAAGAATATGAGACCGGGCGAGTGCGCCTAGGTGCGTTGAAAGGGGCAGTGTGTATCGAGTCGCTGAGCGAAGAACAAATTCAGACGTATTTTTGCCAACAGGTAGAGCGACCCGAAATTTGGCAGGCGATTCAGCAACAGCAGGGGTTGCGAGCCCTATTGCAGCCGACTCCTGAAGGTGATCCGGGCACTTTGCAGATTCCGTTGTTTTTGACGATTTTGGCTGTCGCTTACGATGCTCAAGCGCTGATTGAGAGCAAGGCCGATTTGTTGAATGCCTACATTTATGAACGGTTGAAACCGGAGACGCGCTGCCGAGAACGAGCGGCCTTTAAGCGCGGGTGGGCCTACGCGACTCCTGAGGCAGAACCCGAGGTGGCTCAAACGCAACGCTACTTGCAGTGGCTAGCCGTCACGCTAAATCGCAACCGCTTGGTGGAATTATTGATTGAGCGAATGCAGCCTGGGTGGTTAGAAACTCGGAAGCTGCAGTGGACTTATCGTGTGATCTGGAGTGTGCTCTTGGGTGTGCTCGGGGGTGTGCTCTGGGGTGTGATCGGGGGTGGGATCG
>CALCCA010000055.1 GCA_937899725.1 uncultured Halomicronema sp. | reverse complement strand
GACCCGTTGAGCATCACCAAAAGTTGCCAAGACCCCGAAGTTACGAGAATACGCACCGCACTGGTACGGCCCATCATTCAACGACACTTGGCCGTCGCCGAACCAACAAGAGCTCGTCAGTCGTCTCCACCCGCACGACGCAACGACACATTTCCAGCTGTCGCGCTGGAGGAATCTCCTGATGCGCGGCACCCGCGACTATCCCATGCACCGCTATCCCTTTGATGTGCTCTGCTGCCAGCGACTCGATGCGCACTCTTAACCGCAAGGCCCGCCACTCTGGTTGCTCGTTTGGGGCAGCGCTCGAGGGCAACTGACGCCGGCTCAGGTGCAACAGGCTTATACCCAACGCTTCCGACTCAAACACTTTTTGGCTTCGCCAAACCCTATCTGCTTCTGACGGCCTTTCAATCCAGTCACACCGCCCATGAGATTAATGCGGTGAGCATCGCCGGCATCGCCTATGGACAACTCTGGTTGGCGCGTCACCTGGTGGATTCGCGACCGTTGCCTTGGCAACGCTATACGCTCACGGCGAAAGCGCCGCAACGTACACCTCGGCAGGTGCAGCGCGGATTGGCTCAACTTATTCAGCAAATTGGATCGATTGCCCCGCTGCCCAAACCCCGGGGAATTCCCCCGGGACGTCCCAAAGGGACCCGATTGAAGCCGCGCTCACCTTGTCCGCTGGTGAAGTTTCACCCACCGCAAAAGCTGTGTCCTTGCCAAGACCCTCTCAAGTCTGCCTAACTCTCCACTGACAGGGGCTCATGGTCTGCGATCGCTTTGCAGGCACCATGCGGTTTGTTCAAAATCAAACAACACGCAGTGTCTCCTACTGGGAGAAAGCCGACTGGTCTGTGTCGCTGTAATTTGTAGAACTGGTCTTAGACGCTTGGCAGCAGTTCGCTAAAGAGTGCCACAGCCTGACCAACCCATCTTCCTGGCAGTGGTTTAGGGCATCTGTGAGCGATCGCAATGCTAACCAACCTTCTGCGAGACCACGTGGCTTTAGGCGTCCCGAGTTCTGGCGCTATCTGGTCTTTCCACAGAAATTACTTCGTAATTGAGAACCAGTGTTAACGACTACCGAGCACAAGATCAGAGATTGAAGCTTCGGTGCAGGCTGGCAATCTGTCGTCATGCCTGACCAATAAAAGCTCCACTCAGCATCAACGGCAGAGGCGGCGATCGCTCAAGACATCAAGTAAGTGGGCAACTGTTGGGTTGCTCCTCGAAGACCATCGCATTAGCTTCATGAAAGCTTCATGCGAATGCAAAGATCCCGCAAATTTGTTCAAAACACCTCAATTAGCACTGGGGAAAACATAGAAGTTCGTTAGATTTTCCCTAACAGAGTGCATGAGTGTAAATACGCAATTTTACAAGTCCCCCGAAAACTTAATCCCTGAAGTTCTATGGAATCGCTCGCATCTACCTCAACCGTTGCCGCTACCGCCACCATGACCGCTAGACAACTTCCCCCAGTTATTCATCCTTCAGCATCTTGCCTTATCAAACGCAGCATTGATATTTTAGGCAGCCTGATTGGTCTCTTAGTGCTGGCTTTAATCGCGATTCCAGTGGCGATCGCCATTAAATTAGAAAGTAGCGGCCCGATTTTTTACTCTCAAGAGCGCTACGGCCTGCATGGGGCGACCTTCCGCATTTGGAAGTTTCGCTCGATGGTCGCAAACGCTGATGATTTAAAAGCTCTGATCAAAAATGAAGTGCAGGGTCAGCTTTTCAAGAACGAAAATGATCCGCGCATTACCCGAGTGGGTCAGTTTTTGCGGCGCACGAGTCTTGATGAGTTTCCGCAGTTTTGGAACGTGCTCAAGGGAGACATGAGCTTGGTCGGCACGCGCCCCCCCACCGGTGATGAAGTGGCGAATTATGCCAGCCACCACTGGGAGCGCCTGAATGTTAAACCTGGCATCACCGGTCAATGGCAAGTGAGCGGCCGCTCTTCAATCAAAGATTTTGAAGAAGTCGTCAAGCTTGACTTGCTTTATCAAGAACTTTGGAACCCCATTTACGATCTACGACTCATCTTCAGAACTGTCTTTCATCTGTTGTCGCGCTCCGACGCCTATTAAATCAGGCAATTATGCTGAAACCAGAAAGGGCGCTCTGATTTTACAGGGCGCCCTTTGTCATTTGAGGAACTAAAAATTTGAGCGAGCAGCGCGTCAAAGGTTATTGGCTGCCTAAGGGATTGACGTTAAAGCTTTTGCTGCAGTAGCCGCCCCCTTGTTCGTCGATTTGGCACAGGGTTTGAGCGATCGCGGCCTTACTCATGTCAGTTTCGTCAATTTCAACCGTGGCATGGGTCCAGATGTAGCGATCGTCAGGCACTTTGACGACTGCTTCAAAACTGCCAGACGCATCAGTACGGACTCGGATACGGCGCTGGGTTGTATATTCATGAATGCCCATCTCATGACCGTGAAACGTGACGGTGACACGAGCATCTTCGATTGGCGATTCGGCCACAGATAATTTCACACTGCCCACTAAAGACAAGCGAGCGGCCTCAGCCGTCAGCGGCGCAGATAGCACCAAACCCACTGACCCTAAAAAACCCAAGAAACGCTTCACAAACAACCTGCTGAGAAACAATACCAAGATTCACCATCTCAAGGTCGCTTCTGGGTTGTCAGTCGCCTAAGACACAAATTGGGGCTGAAATTTCGCGATCTGGCCGTAATCTGTTTGAGCTTGACCAATTTTGGGGGCGATCGCCCGATCAGAAGGCGTGATCTGGCTGATGATTTTTTCATGCCAAAATTAGTTGTGGCTTTGACAACGCCTGCCTGCAGGACAAACGACTTCGCTCAACCCTCATCGGGGGTCTGAGCGGCCCTTTCGCCAACTGAGCAAAATGACCATTAACGCCCGGTTTAGCCTTAAAGTTAGCGCCAGCAATTGATCGGCGATCGCCTGCACCCCCCATCCTAAAAGTCAGCAAACCCCTAATTATTGCCGTAGAAAAAGCACAGAGGGTGGGGCGATGGAATTAGAATGGTGCGTGTCGATACAAATTATTTGTTGTTTATTGATTGACTGTGAAACCCCATGAGTAATCCTTCCCAGCCCGACCGGATTTTGATCTTTGATACGACCCTACGCGATGGAGAGCAGTCTCCGGGGGCCACGCTAAACGTGGATGAAAAACTGAAGATCGCCCGGCAGCTGGCACGACTGGGGGTTGACATCATTGAAGCCGGATTTCCGTTTGCCAGCCCCGGCGATTTTACCGCCGTTCAACAAATTGCTGAGCAGGTAGGCACCCCCGAAGGCCCCACCATTTGTGGCTTGGCGCGGGCCACCCGTCAAGATATTGAAGCGGCAGGTCGCGCGATCGCCCCGGCGGCCAACGGTCGCATCCACACCTTTATTGCCACCTCCGACATCCACATGCAGTACAAGCTGCGCAAGAATCGCGAAGCGGTGCTGGCCATCACCGAAGAAATGGTCACCTATGCCAAAACGTTTACCGATGATGTGGAATTTTCGCCCGAGGATGCGGGGCGCTCTGAGCCAGAATTTCTCTACCAGGTGTTGACTGCCGCGATCGCGGCGGGGGCGACTACCGTCAACATTCCCGACACAGTGGGCTATTTGACGCCGACCGAGTTTGGCGATCTGATTCGCGGCATTAGTGAAAATGTGCCCAACATCGACCAAGCCATCATCTCTGTACACGGCCACAACGATTTGGGTTTGGCCGTCGCCAACTTCCTAGAGGCGGTTAAAAACGGGGCGCGTCAGCTAGAGTGCACCATCAACGGCATTGGCGAGCGCGCGGGTAATGCCGCGCTAGAAGAATTGGTGATGGCCCTGCATGTACGGCGCAGTTTTTACAACCCGTTTTTGGGTCGTCCAGCTGAGTCAGAAGCGCCGTTGACCAACATCAACACGCCGGAGATTTATCAAACATCGCGATTGGTTTCGACCCTGACGGGCATGTTTGTGCAGCCCAATAAGGCGATCGTCGGGGCCAACGCCTTTGCCCACGAATCGGGTATTCACCAAGATGGCGTGCTCAAAAACAAGCTCACCTACGAAATCATGGATGCCGAGTCGATTGGCCTCAACAACAACCAGATTGTGTTGGGTAAACACTCGGGTCGCAATGCCTTTCGCACTCGCTTGAAAGAACTGGGGCACGAATTGGGTGATCAAGAACTCAACCGCGCCTTTCTGCGATTCAAAGACTTGGCCGACAAAAAGAAAGTCGTTACCGATTGGGATATTGTGGCCCTGGTGAATGATGAGACCCAACAAGCGCCTGAGCATTACCACTTAGAGCATGTGCAGGTTTCCTGTGGAGACCATGCGCGCCCGACCGCCACGGTTACGCTGCGCACTCCCCATGGCGAGGAGCTAACTGACGTCGCCATCGGCACTGGGCCAGTCGATGCCGCCTTTAAGGCGGTTCACCGAGTGGTCAGCATTCCGAACGAGCTGAGCGAATTTTCGGTGCAGTCGGTGACCGCTGGGATTGACGCGATCGGGGAAGTCACCGTGCGCGTTCGTCACAAAGACAGCGTGTTCTCAGGTCATGCCGCTAACACCGACATTGTGGTGGCGTCAACCCAAGCCTATCTCAAGGCCCTGAACCGGCTGTATGACTCCATTCAAGGCGGCAAGGCGATTCATCCTCAAAATGATGATATCGCGGCTGCAGCCACGGCTCGGATCTAAACCCAGAGATTGAAATGACTGGCAAGCTCTGCTCAGGGTGCACTGTTGACACCTTGGGCGGGGCTTTTGTTTAAAGCTCTGCCCTGCCCCTGGACTCCCTGGTGTGGCCAAAATGACATCGGGAGTCCGATCGCTCAGCTTGGTATCGCAGTCGCCAGTCCGGCGAGGCCCAGACGGCGGAGCCACTTGGCTGATGCGCGCAGGATCAGAGCGCTCCTAGGTGTTCTTAAGCCAACCTGAGTTCGGGATGGCATCAGGCACGCTTGCCCGCTGGTTGAAGCGACAATCCTCTCTGGAGAGGGGTGCCAAAGGCGGGGTGGGTATCGATCATTCCGCTGAGAGTGGTTCAACCGACCCCATTAGCCTCTCCCCAGAGGGGAAAGAAACGGGGCTTGGCTTAGCCCGAACTGGCGTTAAGCAAAGTGGCCAGCGCCCGATAACGCCGTCAAGCTTTAGCCAGTTTGGCTTCCCGTACCCACTGCACCACTTGATCAGGCGTCGGACAAAGATCAGAGCGTCGCATCGTCATCGTATGCAGCTTACGAACTTGGCTATGCAGGCGTCCAGGCGCCAGGGTTGCCAGCTGCGTGACTGAGGCCACCCCGCTGTGCAGTAGCAACCCACAATACTGATCGCCAACGCTAGGCAATTGAGCCAGGTCGGCTAGGGCTGTCCACTTTTGCAAATAGCGTAGAGGCAGGTTGAGCTGTTGCGCCACTTGTTGAAGCTGACCGGGCGATCGCGCCACCTTCAGCAAATCAGCGGTGGTTTGTAGCCCCGCCTGCTGCAGCTGCGCTACCTGGTCATCAGCGAGTCCTGGGAGGGCTTTCAGCGGACTGCTCTGAAGTTTGAAGGGCATCTAACGATTCTCGACTTTGACTTCACTTAAACTAGCTCACCGCCCGACCCCGCGATGACGGGTCTCTCAATCAGAGGCCACTGAGCCTGCTCACCAGGCTGGTAGCGATCGATCAGTTGTTACCCAACCGCACAATCGCCGTTGCCCAACCGTGGTCGTCAGCATCCAAGGCATTCATCGAACCATGCCCGCATCCGCCATCGGCGGCTTTCTCAATCATAAGACCGCTGGCACGAATCAAATCACCCACCCCACTCATGCCCCAGCCGACACAGCGCCTTAAAGGCGAATTGATCGGAGCATAAAGTTTAGTTGCAAGGGCTTTGTGTTTGCCAGATTAGAGTTCTATATTGTTGGCAAGGAGTTAAAAGCTCCGGCTTCAGATCGAGAGATCAGTTCACGTTAAATAGGAGGTCACTCATCGATTTAACGTCTGATTCGATTTCA
>CALCCA010000054.1 GCA_937899725.1 uncultured Halomicronema sp. | reverse complement strand
GCAACCAAATCGGCTTTATCTTTCAGCATCACAATTTGCTGGCCTGCCTCACCGCCTGGGAAAACGTCAGCACGTCCCTGAGACTGCACCCACAGATTCCCAAAACCGACTATCGCGATCGCGCCGAAGCCATCCTCGCTGCGGTGGGGCTGGCCGACAAAGTAGACGCCTACCCCGAAAACCTATCCGGCGGGCAAAAACAGCGGGTGGCGATCGCCCGCGCCCTGGTCAACCATCCCCAGCTTTTGCTAGCAGACGAGCCGACTTCATCTTTAGATAGTCACTCGGGCCGCAACGTGGTCGAAATCATCCAACAGCTGGCCCGCGAAGAGGGCTGCACGGTATTGCTGGTCACCCACGATAGTCGCATTCTCGACATTGCCGATCGCGTCCTGCATATGGAAGATGGCCGGTTGGGAGAGGGATAGGGAGGGCATTAGGTGCAAGGTGTATTGGGTGCAAGGTGCAAGTCTGCCCTTGAACCCCTTGAATCCTGCACCTCAGACCCCAAACCCTATTCCCTATTCCCTACTCATTCCGGTTCCGTCGCAATTCCCAGCGTGGCCCCGTCAATCGCTCGCAGTTCATCCATCACATCAATCACATCGCCGTGATAAACCTGCTCATCGGCTCTAATCGTGATGATGGCAGTTTGGTTAGGCTCTAAAGATTGCTCGATCGCCGCCCGTAAAGTTTCCAAGGTAATCAATTGCTGGTCTAGGGCGATCGCCCCATCAGGCTGCAGGGTCACGGTAAAGTCCGCCTGCTCTTGCTGTGTTGCGGTGTCAGCATCAGGTAGGTTTACCGGCAACCCTTCCGATTGCGTCAGATAGAGCGAAGACAAGATAAAAAAGGCCAGAATGGCAAAAATAACGTCGATGAGCGGCAGAATATTGACTTCCATGGCGTCATCGGTGTCATCTTCTCTAATGTGCATAAGATTCCTCCGACGTTGGCTGAGATTTCTGCTTGGCATAGTAGTGACGCCCGTAGAGCACTTCTAGCTGGCTGCTGTATTCCTGCAACATCGACACCTGCCGCTTATACAACCCGCGAAACAGATTGGCCACCACCAAAGTAAAAATGGCGACGACCATACCGGCTGCCGTTGAGACCAGTGCCTCGCTAATCCCCCCCGTCACCGCCGTAGCGTTAGCGCCGACCTCGCCTAAGCGAATCGTGGCAAACGATCGAATGAGGCCCAAAATTGTTCCCAACAGCCCGAGCAGAGGCGACACGGCGACAATCGTTTGAAATACGGTGTTAAATCGTCGGAGAAAGGGGAGTTCCGCTTGGGCCGCCCCCTCTAATGCGAGGCGAAACTGACTGGGGGGTTCCCCATCCAGCTCCAAAGCTTCTAAAAAGACGCGCGCGATCGGCAGCGTGCTGTGCTGTTGTAATCGCTCGGCTGCGGTTAGACTGTCAGACCGATAAACATGCAAAAAATCCCGAATCACCGATCGCTGCTGGCGACTAATCCGATACCAAAAGAGCGCTCGCTCAATGGATAAGGCGATCGCGGCGATTGAAAACAGCAGCAACGGTATCATCACGACACCGCCGGCTTGGAAAACTTGAACAATAGACATGCGAATCACCAGGGATAGAGCTGAAGCGGTTGAAGAGCGCCATCTGGCCTGATCAACACAGAGACCTCGTCGAAAATAAAGCTACTGAGATCTGATGTCAACTAAACTACTCTAAGGGTTTATGGCCACCGATCGCCCAACCCCTGCCCTAAAGGGTGATGAACCCAACGCGAAAATTCGGGCTGGTAAGACGTCTTTGCACACTGTATTGTTGAGAACAGTTCTAACTCGCAGTGAAATCAATCTGGCCATGAGTTCACCAAGAGGCTAAGGGCCACAACATCTTGCCTCCCCCGTCCAGATTTTTATCAAAAGCACTGGAAAGACGAAAATTTGAGACTCTTCGGCATTTAAAGAACTGATTCTCTTAAGGAAGTCAGTCAGCATCATCGTCACATTATGTAGCGCTTTGTTTGTTGACAGTCCATTGCATTAATCATTAGTATTGAGTAGCTTAATGATATCAATAGCAAAGGCTATCAAAGCGTTTTTCTGGCCAGATTGCCAGGATGAGGATTGCCAAGAAACTTAACCGTTACGACTTGATGGCAACGTTTGCTGCCAAGTCTGGGGTGTGGCTAACCGTTTCTTTTTGAGAATTTTTATCAATAAAGCTATAAATTGCTGCGTCCACCGCCGATATTCGTCATTGAGTAATTGTTATGGAATTTTCTGACTCCAGCGATTCGTCCTTTATCGACGGTTGCTTAAATCTAGAAGTCGAGATCGACCACATTGCCCGTTGGGACGTCTATTTTCACTTGCAAGCGCTCTCGGTGCCGTGTCAGTGCAAACAGGGTCAAGCCCTACGGGTGCAAATCAACCATGCCACGGCAGCCATTCAGTTGTGGAGCACCGTCCAAGCATTTGCTGCCCCTCAGCAATCACAAATTGACCATTTACAACGCTGTTGGCAAGTGAAAGCGGTTGCCTGACGGTAATTTTTGAGCCTGTAGAGGGTGCGCCAATCTGCTCATCATTGGCGATGACGGGTATGGGGCGCAAGGCCGACAGTCCAAGGTCGGTAGCCCTTCATAAGGGTCAGGAGGAAGCAGTAGGGGGCTCAACCTGCCGTGGCTTTTCGACGCCAGCAATACTCCTTAGGCCTAGAAGCTGAGCAAATATGGGTTAAATAATAGGCAACATTTTGCCTCACAAAGTAACGATCAGTGCGATGGTTTGGCTCATGATCACCGATCGGTTGATAGTTGACTTTAAATACCTGATAATAGCCAACTATCAACCGCCAGCTCATCTTTAAAGGTGACGCTGACGGGTCAATGTTTACCACCCTATTTTTAAGCTGTCACGGGTTAAGAAGTGTTCGAGATGATAGGCTCGTTCCTCAGTTTTGAGTAAAATCTGCTCATAAAGAAGGCGAGTTGCGCGATCGCCTAAACTTTCTGCTTGAGAGGCTTGACGACGGATTACTTCGATCAGTGATTGCTCCGCCTGCAAGTCCTGCTTAATCATTTCGCTACAGCAAAAAACATCGTCCACTGCTGACGTAAAACAGCAAAGTGCTGACAACTGAGCAAAGGATGTGGGCGGGACACCGCCCAGTCCATGCATTCTCTCGCCGATGTCATGGGCCTGCTTTTCTACTGCTTCTGAGCTTTCTAGAAAGTAGTCATGAATCATATGATACTCAGAGCCTTCGACGACAAAATGATGTTTCTGATATTGTAAATAGAGTGCTAAAAAGCTAGCGTATAGGACTCCAAGCCCTTCTGTGACCGATGCTGTGACCGATTTTTCTAGCAAAATCGAATTGTTTTCGACTTCGCCATAGATTTGCTGGAGAGATGCGATAGCAGGCATAGTTTGTCACTCAATTAGTCAATAATTTGGCTGCCCTGATCATTTGGGTTCATAATGAGGTTACAGGTTCAGCCTGATTTGATTAAGTATCGTTGAGAACATCAGATATTTAAATTAAGTAATGACGTACACCAAAATTTAATACCCTTAACAAAAGATGCTTTCTATTAGAAATAACTTTCAATAATCAAGCCTGATTTTAGCTAATGGACACAAGAAGTTTCCGCAATTCTTTGCTTACTCTTTTTCTGACAGTCTTCTCATGGAATCAAATAATCTTGACGTAAATTTAGCTAATCAACATGACATTCTACGATCGCGTCTTAACCAAGAAGGTCTGCGATTGACTGGCCCGCGACAAAAGATTCTCGATTTATTCGTGATGACATCGGAGGGCGAACACCTCAGCGCCGAAGATATCTATTACCAAGTCACAACTAAAGGCGAAAAAATTAGCTACTCGACGATTTATAGAGCCCTCCACATGATGGTTGATTTGGGGATTATGCGAGAAGTTGAATTGGCCGAGGGCCGAAAATACTATGAATTGAGGACATCGCTGGCCAAGCAGCATCACCATTTGGTTTGTGTGCAGTGTGGCGAAGTTCATGAGTTTGAAGACCATCGAGTGACCAAGGCCAGTCAGCAAGAAACTCTAGGGCACGGCTTTTTGCTGCGGGACTGTCAGTTTACGGTTTATGGCATTTGCCAAACGTGCCAACTTTCGGCCATTTAAGTAAGTGCCCAACAAGAGGGACTCGACGCTGGGGATAGGCATCGCCAAATCCTGACGGTAAAAGGCTCTGGCTGAAACAGGGGATTTAACGACAAGGCCCCAATTTAGCGATCGCCAATCGGGAGTCATGACAAGTTGCAAAAAGAGTCCTGCATCCTGAACTCTATGAGGTGCAAGGTATAGCAGAGGATAGAAAGGTGCAGGGTTCAAGGTGTGAGGAAGTGCCTTGTCGCCAGCGATCCGGCGATTGGACGTGTCAAACCTGACTGCGGCTCGCTGCATGAGGTGCAAGGTATAAGGTACAAGGTGCATGGATGAACCCTGTACTCTGAACCCTGAACCCTACAGCTAGCTCGTTAACAGTGGGGTTCTGACTCGGTCGAGATCTGGATCGGGCAGCCTGATGGCGCTGGGTGATGAGGATCAATCAGGGCGCGGCGGCTGGCACTAAAGCGATCGAGCGTTTCGACGGCACAACCGCCTTCAAAGCGTAGGCTACCGCCTTCATTACCGCCAAATTTTTCACAGACAGCCCGGTGGGCTTTGGCTAAAGACAGATACGCCTTCACAAATTCTTGATGCTGCGGGTGCAGGGCGGCGGGCAGTTGCTCAAAGGTGGGCCGCAGGCGTTTCCAAATCTGCATGAGCGCTGCATGTTCCCACGACATCAGGCCACTAAAATTATCGGCCTGAACCTGAGGCGGCGTCATCGATTGCCGTACCGAATGTTCATACTCATGGCGATTGAAGCTACCTGCTAGCTCCATAGATGCCCCAGAAGCGAGCAGTAGTTCAGTCGCGGTTTGGAGTTCAGTTTGGGCTTGGTCAAGTTGGCCGCGGGCGAGTTGGGCTTCAAATCGTCGCAGGCAAATAATTAAGCCTTGAACATTGACAAAAAAGGCCCAGTGAAAGCCCCGCCAGAGGGTTTGGCCTTGAGGTACGGTCATGGCAATTTGGGGTTGTGGGGGGCTGTGGTGGAGTCGGCGTCTGAGCGATCGAGGTCTGAGCGATCGGGGCCTAACTCAAACATTCTCTGGAGTAATTGGGCGTAGCTGATAAACCCTTGCTGTTGCTGCTTGACCTGATGAGTGTCTAACCAAGGCGTTTGGATATAAATTTCGAAGAATTTCTGGCAGGTCAGCAACAGTCCTGTCACCAGGCAGAGAGCCGATTGCTCACTGTGGACATGACGAATTTGAAAATAGCGATCGTAGTCTTCGACTTCCCAGGGTTTGAGGGCGGTTTGAGTATTGGGAATGCTGGCGGTTTGAGTGTCCACCTCCCCCAGGGTGGTCAACGCCTGGCGGATGCGCATGAGCGCCGCTGGCGGTGAGGGCTGTGCCAGCGCTTGCAAAAGCTGCCGTAAGGCTCGGTCAATCCGGCGGCGGTCAGTGGGGGACAGGTATTGATCAAGGGGGAGATCCCATGGCATCAAGAGTTCCAAAACGGCTAGAGATTCGTCGAGGGAAGTCTCCATGGGTGATTCCCGGGGGGCGGTTTGAGTCATTGACAGGGGCTCTCAAGCAGACTTTTCGGATTCAGCAGCGGCCATTTTTTTACGCAGGCTGAGGGGGCGCATGTCGGTCCACACTTCTTTGATGTAGTCGAGACATGCCTGTTTGGTGCCAACTGTTTGATCGGCGCGCCAGCCCCAGGGGATTTCTTTGTGTTCTGGCCAGATCGAGTAGCGTTCTTCATTGCTGATGACGACGCGGTAGATGGGTTCGGTCGGTTGGGTCATGGGGTTTCCTTGGGATAGTGGTCAGTGGGAGGGGTTTGGGTGTCGGGTGCCAGGTTTTGGGTGCAGGGAGGGCCTTGAACCTCAAACTTTGAGCCTTACTCAGGACAGGCGTGCAACTGAAATCTAAGCGCTAGACATCGTTGGTCTCCTTGAGGGCGGTTAAGGCACGGCAAAATGCGGTGTAGATGCGGTCGATGTCGTCTGGGGTATGGGCGGTGGAGAGAAAGCCGCCGCGATCGCCGCCGCGTAAATGAATGCCCTGGTTGAGTAGGTGGTAGGAAATGAGAGTGAGGGCGGCGGCGGGAAGCTGGCTCTGGGTGAGGGCGATCGCAAAAAATGACCCAAATTGGGTGAATTTCACTGGCATCGCGGCGCTGGTCGTAAAGGCATTGAGCCGGTCAACGAGATCGGTAGTGCGCTGGTTAAGGGTGTGCTGCAGGTCTGGTCCCTGCGCTTTTAGGTGCTGCAGGGTGGCCTGGGCCGCCGCTAGGGATAAGGGGTGTTTGCAAAAGGTGCCCGCGAAAAAAGTGGTGGGCACTTGGGGGGCCGAGTCGTCGCCGAACTGCCAAGGTCCCCCGTCGATATGATCCAGCCAGCGGGCCTGACCGGCAATGACCGAGAGGGGCAGGCCACCCCCGGCAATTTTGCTGTAGGTAGCGAGGTCGGCCTGCAGGCCAAAGTGGGCTTGGGCACCGCCCGGATGAATGCGAAAGCCAGTGACCATTTCGTCAAAAATCAGGGCCATGCCGGTGGTCTGGGTGAGGTCGCGCAGGGCGTGCAAAAAGTCTCGGGGCTGCAGCTCAGGACAGCGACTCTGGACGGGTTCCACAAGGACGGCGGCGAGTTGACGACGATGGGCCTTAATCACGTCAAGGGATTTGGGATTGCCATATTCCAGGACGAGCACATCTTTGGCGACGGCTGGGGGGATGCCCAGGGCGGCGGGGACGGCGCGGGTGCCGAGGAAATTTTTCAAGAATCCCGCCAGGGGGGAGAGCCCCGGTTTTTGCTGGAGCGATCGCACCGCCTTTTTCCGAGCGTATTCACTCAGAGGAGCCCGCATCAGGGCGGCGTCGAAATGACCGTGATAGCTATTGGTAAAAACGGCAATTTTGCGACGGCGAGTGGCCGTGCGGGCAATGCGTACGGCAGTCATGACGGCTTCGGTGCCGGTATTGCTAAAGGTGACCCGCTCCATGCCGGTGAGGTCGCTGACCAACTGGGCCACCTCGCCCACGATTGCAGACTGGGGGCCGATCGCCATGCCCTGATCAAGTTGCTCAGCAATGGCGGCTTTGATAAAGGGCGGATTGTGGCCCAATAGGTTCGTGCCCAGACCCATCAGGATGTCGATATATTCGTTGCCGTCGATATCCCACAGGCGGGAGCCCTGCGATCGCGCCGCCACAATCGGATAGCACAGCTCTTTAATTTCAGGGGCAAAGGCGTAACCGATGGCGGTTTTATCGGCCAGTACCGCGCGATTAGCCGCCGCCATTTGTTTAGAGGTGCGGGTGCGGTGGGTGTAGGTGCCGATCAGCGATTGCAGGTGAGTGGGTGGGGGTTGGGTGAGGGTCATAGGGTGGCGGGTGGATGGGTGAGCGGGTGGATGATGCGTAGGGGCAAGGCATTGAGGCCAGGAAGCATCGAAAAAATCCGGCATCTTTTGAACTCAATGCCTCGCCCCTACTTGCGGCAGATGAAATGGGCAGAATGGTTAGCGTCCAGCGTGGGATTGCCGTCGATGGTTTGTCGGGTGATGTCGATGAAGCCAGCCGTTTCTAGGGCCGTGTGAATGTCAGTTAAAGAATGACCTCTGACCCGGTAGGTGAGGCGCGATCGCGTCCAGGTCGGTTCGATCTTTTCAAACCGAGACAGGAGGCGCAGGCGCAGGCCGGTCAGGCGGCGCAGGCGCAGCAGCTTGTAAAGGGATTGTTTCAACGGCTGCAGGAGTCGAGCTATCCAGTATGCAGGGGGCTGCGCCTGAAAAATTTCGACGTGAAAGGCCCCTTCTGCCGTGACCGGGTGGTATTCGGGCGTGAGCCGCCAAGCATAGCGAGGGATGATTTCACCTTCGACGATGCGATTGCGCCACCATTTCTGCATTTGAGCCGGATGGTTGAGGTCAAAGACGAATCGCCCGCCTGGTCGCAGCGATCGGTAAACATTGCCAAAAACCTGAGTTAGATCGGCCAGCGTCATGATGTGGTTGAGGGAAGCACTCGTCGAGAACACCCCATCGAACTGTTCCGGTCGCTGAAAATTACGCGCATCCTCTAGCAAATAAGTGGCTTGGGGTGCATTTTGACGCGCATAGGTGAGCATTTCTGCTGAGCCATCGAGCCCCGTGACCTGGTAGCCCGCTGCCATTAGCGGCTTGATGAGTTGTCCGGTGCCGCAGCATAGATCCAAAATTGCCGCGTTGGGGGGTAAGTCTGGCAGCAAAACCTGCCGCAGAAATTTGAGCTGGGTCTGGCTGTAGTCTGGCCCCATGGTTTCGTTATAGAGCCAAGCCCAGGTGTCGTAGTCGGTATAGCGAGGGGTGGTGGTCATCGGGGGAGTGAGGGTAGAGGGGTAAGAGGGTAGAGGGGCAAGGTGGCGGGGACTGGTTGTTAGTTCATTGTTTTGCCTTCTGCCTTTTGCCTTCACTTAGGGAGAACTGGCAGAAACGGGTGATTTGAGCGCTTTGGCTGCTTCTAGGGCATTTAGGTAAACAGCAAATAGGGTTTCATCCAACAGGGGGCAACGAAAGGGAGCCTGGGCTAGACCTACCCTGGTGTTGCGGCAATCGAACGGCACTGTTTGGGGATTACTTGCGGCGGCGACATCGGTCTCGCGGCGAGAGGAGAAGAGAGAGACGAGGGGATAGAGGGGATGGTCTTTGGTGCCTTGGGCGATCGCCATGAGCTGTCCGTACCACTCGTCATAGGGCACGCGCGCAATGGCATATCCGGCGGTGCAGCAGGCGGCGAATAACCCGTCCGATGAGGCCGGTTGGGGGTGAATCAGATGGAAGACTTGACCCTGGGATGGGGGCGCTTGGGAGAGGTAGACGATCGCGCGGCTGATGTAATCTACCGGCAAAATATCGAGTGGCAGTGCTCCCTGGGGGGCGATGCCCAGCTCGATGTAGCCCTGCATCAGTCGATAGAGAAAATCATTGGTGTTGAAGGCACCGGTTTGACTATGGCCAGAAATCGGGCCGGGTCGGTAAATGGTAACGGGCAGGCCGCGATCGCGGGCCTGGGTCACGAGCTGTTCTGCCAACCACTTGGTGCGGTTGTAGCCGCCGCCGGGAACCGGGTAGCGATCGAGCGGGTCGTCTTCCCGCATTTGGGCTTGCCCGGCAGGCGGCACTGGCGGCAGCACGCTCAGGGTCGAGGTGAAATGGAGCGGTTTAGGGTGATGCTGACAGGCGAGGCGAATGATCTCCCGCGTGCCCAGCACGTTCGTTTCCCGCAGCAGCTTGTAGGGCGAGACATGATGCACCCAAGCCCCGTTGTGATAAATCGTGTCAACGCTTGCCGCTAATGCCTGAAAATCTGCGTCAGACAGACCCAAGTTAGGCTGGGCCAAATCTCCAGGTTGAATGATCAGGCGGGGCTTGAAGTCCTCTCGCCAGATACCGTAGTTTCGGAGGGTCGTCTGTAATCGCTCCCATCCAGCGGCCTCAGACTCGGCTCGAACGATGCAAATGATCGCAGCCTGTGTTTGTAGCAGCAGGGCCTCCAGCAGAAATGCCCCTAAGAATCCTGTCGCCCCAGTTAGCAGAATGCGTGAGGGGAGCTCGTTGCTCAGAGTCCCCTCTGGACGAATGGGCTCTGGCAGCATTCGATCTTGCTCCCAATCTTCTGAGGTGGCTGTCGCGACGACCTCTCCTTGCAGCACGGCGATGATGTCAGGCTTATGCTGCTGGAGCTGTTGCTTGAGTTCTGGCGTCAGCGCGCCTTTGGGGGCATTGCAGCGCAACGTGTCGCCTTCCAGCCAGAGACGCACATCGAGGGTGTTGAGAGTTTTGAGGAGGGCGTGGATGGGTGGGGGCGTGGTTGGGGGCCTGGGGGAGTGTTGAGTTGGGTGTAACCTCTTCCCTGTTCCATGTTC
>CALCCA010000053.1 GCA_937899725.1 uncultured Halomicronema sp. | reverse complement strand
CAATGCTTCATGTCCGTTCTAGCATCTGTAGTCTTAATCCGAAGAATTGGTATAAGCCCAGTAGATTCCGCGCTGTTGCTTGCTTGCCGTTGTCGTAAGTCCGCACGGCCAAACGAACGGTATCTGCAAGTTTAGTAATCTTTTTGGAAGCCATGTCTAATCGACCACGTCAGGTAAACAAAGCTGGCACTGATGTTTGGGAAGGCACGCTTGACCGTCGGGACCGGAAACTCGCAGTAGGCGATAGCAG
Organism: uncultured Halomicronema sp.; assembly: GCA_937899725.1. GTDB lineage: Bacteria > Cyanobacteriota > Cyanobacteriia > Phormidesmidales > Phormidesmidaceae > Halomicronema. Next base: position 8,305 of record CALCCA010000053.1, on the reverse strand, counting down.
GGAACCGGTTCCCGATCCAGAAGCTGCATTAGCGGCAATGTTCAACCCGGCATCTGTGCAGAATCCAGCTTGAATCCACCCTAAAGCGAACCCAAGCCATCAGACTTCCGTCAGGCTACGGAGTGCGTTCAACCCAACCTGTCCGCGGTCATCATAGAGATCGCTGAGTTGTCTTCGTGCCAAGATTGCAGCGGTATTCGACACTCCCTCATGTTTCAGCCGCAGCGGTTGGATTCACAGCGAATTTTCTACTCACAATGAATAAAGCCCACAACTTTCACATTGGCGACTGTTTCGCATTAAATCAGCAGAGGTAAGCGCTAACCTGATAGGCAGGGTTAAGGCCCGTTTTGCCATCGTTACGGCACCTCACTCTTTAAAACTGCTGAATTGCTCTCAGGACTTGCACATGCTGAACATGACTGGCTTTGACACCGAATCGCCGAAACACCAATCCTTTGAGCTACCGGGAGCACGCCCTCACTACACGCCCGATCGCCCCGGACAGGTAGAGCACATCGCCCTGGATTTAGCTCTAGAAATTGATCAGCAGCGCTATACCGGCACCTGCACGATTCGCCTCAACCCTATTCGCAATGGCATTGAACGACTGGTATTAGATGCAGTGAACCTGCACATTGAGTCCGTCATGGTCGGCAACTTAGTTCAATCGTTTGATCACGATGGCGAACAGTTGCAGGTGTCCCTCAATCAGCCCACCCGCATTAATCAGCCGATTGACATCGCGATCGCCTACCGGAGCGATAATCCTCAACGGGGCCTGTACTTTGTGGCGCCAACCACCCACGAGCCCGACAAACCCACTCAGGTCTGGACTCAGGGCGAAGACGAAGATTCCCGCTACTGGTTCCCCTGTTTTGACTATCCGGGGCAGCTGGCCACCAGCGAAATTCGCGTTCGCGTCCCCCACCCCTATCAGGCCATTTCGAATGGTGAGTTGGTTGAGACGCAAGAAGAAGACAACTCGAAAATTTTTCACTGGGTGCAAAAGGAAGTCCACCCCTCTTACCTGATGACGCTGGCAGTGGGAGATTTTGACGAAATTCGAGACGAATGGGATGGCATTCCGGTCACTTACTACGCTCAAAAAGGCCGCCGAGACGATGCCCAACGCACGATGGGCAAAACCCCAGCGATGCTCCAGTTTTTTAGCGATCGCTTTGGCTATCGCTACGCCTTTCCTAAATATGCGCAGGTGTGCATCAAAGACTTCACCTTTGGCGGCATGGAAAATACTTCCTGCACCCTGTTGACCGATCGCTGCCTAATTGATGAGCGAGCAGCCCTAGATAACACCAATTCAGAAATGCTGGTTGCCCATGAGCTAGCTCACCAGTGGTTCGGCGATCTCTTAGTCATCAACCACTGGTCTCATGCCTGGGTGAAAGAAGGCATGGCCACCTATTCAGAGGTGTTGTGGACCCATGACCAGTATGGCGCGGCAGAAGCCGCCTACTACCGTCTAGGTGAGATGCGCAGCTACCTATCGGAAGATAAAAGCCGCTACCGTCGCCCCATGATCACGCACGTCTATCGAGAGCCAATCGAACTCTACGATCGCCATATTTACGAAAAAGGGGCCTGCGTCTATCACATGCTTCGCACCGAATTGGGCGATGACCTCTTCTGGCAAGCCATCCACGGTTTTGTCAACAAGTTTGCTCACAAAACCGTCGAAACCCTCGATTTGATTCGCACCATTGAGGCAACCACAGGCCGTAATCTCCGGTTCTTATTCGACCAATACGTCTACCGGGGTGGCCATCCCGACTTTCAAATTGCCTACCGGTGGGATGCTGACAGCAACTTCGCCAAAATTACGGTGACTCAAGCCCAAGCGAAAGCTGGCGATAAAAGTAGCCAGAGCGGCCTCTTTGACCTGCGCATTCCCATCGGCTTTGGCCACGTTGACGGCGATCGCCCCAGCCTACAATCCCTCACGGTACGGATTCATGAACAGGAACAAGTGCTCTATTTTCCCCTGGCGCAAAAGCCTGATTTTGTCAGCTTTGATGTCGGCAACCACTACACCAAAACCGTCAAGCTCGACTATCCCCTGCCGGAGCTCAAAGCCCAGCTCAAATTTGACCCTGACCCGATTGCCCGCGTGTTCGCCGCTGAGGCGATCGCTCAAAAAGGTGGATTAGAAGCCGTCAAGGCGCTGGCTACTGCCCTCACGCAGGATGCCTTTTGGGGAGTGCGGGCCGAAGCGGCCAAACATCTCGCCGAACTCAAGTTGGATCAAGCGGTACAGGCATTGCTGATCGGGCTGAGCGATCAGCATCCTAAAGTGCGGCGGGCAGTTGTCACGGCTCTAGCCAAGGTCAAAACATCAGCCAGCTATCAGGCACTCGCTCAAGTCGTCGTGACCGGTGACCCGAGTTACTACGTCGAGGCAGCAGCTGTGCGAGCGTTAGGCGAGGTCGGGGCATCGCGTTTAGCGGGCATCCCGGCCGCCACAGAAACGCTGGCAACCCTCCAAACCGTTCTTATCGAGCGGGGCGGCTGGAACGAGGTGGTGCGCTCCGGCGCGCTCGGCGGTATCAGTCAGTTCAAAACGTTGGAAGCCGCCCTAGAGCTGATCCTGCAATACACTGAACCAGCAGTGCCTTCAATGCTGCGTTTAGGCGCTGTGCGCGCCCTGGGGCAGGTTTCAACCGGACAAACCAAAGCCAACGTTGAGCGGATTCTTGAACGCTTAGAAGCCATCTCACGAGAATCGCAATTCACCACTCAAATGACGGTAATCGCCGCGCTCGGCATGATGGAAGATATCGGCGCGATCGCTGTACTGCAGGGCATTGCTGACCACATTGACGATGGCCGCGTGCGGCGACGGGCAGAAGAAACCCTCAAAAAAGTGCAGAAAGCGATTCAAAAAGATCAGGCGATCAATAAACTGCAGCAAGATTTAGAAGAACTCAAAAAGTCAAACCAGGAGCTCAAGAGCCGTCTGGAGGAACTAGAGGCTAAAGGTCAGCCCTAACCAACACTGTCTACAGCCATACCCACCCTGCCAGCCAAAAAACTCAAAAGGTTGTCAGGTATCAAATCTGGCTGTATTGACTCACCGCTAGCATCCACTGCGATCCACAGCTTGCTGGCGATCGGCCTGACATAAGCCCCTAAAGACAGCAGCCCATCACGATGCCAGCTGAGCAACACTCTGTATCCACAAAAGACTTGGGCCTAAATTAGCCGCCACAAAAGATTGGCCGCTCAGAAAGTCAGAAGGCAAAGGTTCATACCATAGTGCAGCAACCACAACCTACAACAGCTGGATTGCTAACCATCAAGCAAGCAATTCTTTTAATGGCTCAGGCGTGATTTGAACACGCGACCAAGGGCTTATGAGTCCCCTGCTCTACCACTGAGCTACTGAGCCAAAAGCGCTGAGCGCAACTTGAGTAATTTAACACAAAGTAGCCCCGTTACTCCGAGAAGGGCTCTGGGCTAAAATCACATCCTCAAAGGAGGAGCCTGATCCGCCAGGATGGAGCAGTACAAACTTCTAATATCAGGATGCTATTCAGCAGTTCCCACCAAAAAGAGAAGAGCCTTCGAAAAAGCTCTTCCCTCTTGAAATCTCTATGTCCTGATACCTAACGACCAGGTAAAAGGGCGATAGGATTCACAGCACCTTGACTCGGGATATGAATCTCAAAGTGCAAGTGAGGTCCTGTGCTGAAGCCAGTGCTACCCATCTCAGCAATCTGTTGACCTTGACGTACCTGTTGACCAGGACTCACCATCAAGCGACTGTTATGGGCATAACGGGTGAGGCTGCCATCAGGATGACGAACATCCACCATGTTGCCGTAACCGCCAGAATTCCAGCCAGAGGTTACGACCACACCGGCACCCGCCGCGTAAATTGGTGTCCCAACAGGACCAGCAATGTCAACACCTCGGTGCATGCGTCCCCAGCGCCAGCCATAACCAGAAGTCAACACGCCCTGGGCTGGCCACATATAGCCATCAAAACGGTTAGGAGCTTCAGGCAGATACTCATCTTCACTAGGCAAGATGGGCATTTCTGGAGTAACGACTTGACCAACCGGGTTCTCGATGACAGGAGAATAAACTTCAGACCCCAAAGGAGCTGCCGCCAAGAGTTCTTCTTCAGCTAGAACCGAGCTGTCATTTGGCTCAGCAAGCGTAGCATCTCTTTCATCAGAGAATTGAGGATTAACCGCAAACTCTGCAGTGGAGTCAGCAATACTGATTGACTGCTCGACATCGTCGGCATCAGCATCAAACACTTCAGCAATCTCAGTGGAATATTGAGCCGCCGAAGTGGGCGTTGCATTCAGGTTAGAACGGCTGGCCTCAGCCACTTCAGACAACAAATCTTCCACAAAGGGATCAGCGATCGCCTCAATTGTGCCTGGCTGTTCGGATGCATCCACCAGCACATCAGAAGGCTCTAGGGCCATGGATTCGCTGCTTTTATCAGCCGCCTGCACTTCTTCGGATTGGAGCGAGGGTACCGCCATTGCCAGCGATTGCTCATCCTCGATTAAGCGCTCGTTCAACCACTCAGTGCCTGACTGGATCACCAGGGATCGTTCATCAGGAATCGTCAGCGCTTCGCCGGCCACGATCACATCAGGATTCGATAATTGATTAGCCCGCTGCAGAACTTTTGGATCAATTCCATAATTACGGGCGATCGACCAGATAGTTTCACCAGCATCAACTTGATGCACCAGCGTCTCATCGCTGAGGGTATACAGCTCCACTGGTGCAGCTTCAGCTGCAGGAACCTTAGCTAAAATCTCAGCCTTATCTGTCGTTGGCTGGGGTGCTGGCAATGACTCTAGCGCCGTGTCTGGCCATGTCGGCTCTGGCTCAACTGCAACCGCAGCCATAGACTCAGAATCAACTGCTGATGGCATTGCGTCTTGAGCTTCTAAGGAGACAGCAATTTCTTCCTGAGTCGACGCCTCGGGCTGCTGAGGAGTTAAGAAAGCTGTGAGGTCGTAAGCAGCGGTAGTCGAAGCATCTGAGGCTTTTAGGGCATCAAGTTCAAGACCGGCTGCGCTCGCCTCAGTCTCTTGGGGTTCTGAGACACCATCAGCCGCAACCGAGCCTTCTAATGTTTGAGGAGTCTCCAAGACAACCGCTGTTTGCATATGCGAAGCAACCACAGCTGGCACCTTCAGAACCTGGCCGGCTTGAATTACCTGATCTCCCGCGATACCGTTAGCTGCTTTGATGTCGTCAATCTCGACACCGTGCTGCTGGGCAATATCCCAAATAGTTTCACCATCAAGCACAGTGTGGTAGCTGGCAGCAGCTCCCTCTGGCCGAGAAGAACCAAACGAAGGTAAAGGTTCGACAGCACCCGATACCGCAGGCAATGCTGCTAGCTGCCAAGAATCAGCGGCCTCTGAACTGGGAGCTAAAGCTCCTGCAGCACCGAAGGAAAGCGCTAAACCTAGAGCTGTAAAGGAAGCTCGAACTTTTCGACCAGTCTCAACGGATCCTGTGGCGCTTTGCACGGACACAAATGCGCTTGACCAACTCTGCGTGTCAGGGACAAAGTCCTGGGTAAAAACGGGGCTCAAAGGATAATCCTCCTCATAACCAGAGCTCAACAGTTTCAACAGCCCTCCTAGCGGAGAATCTCAGCCATACAGCTGAGACATAGAGACTTTGAAACTAAGGCAATATCCACAATCCTTGGGGTAAGCAAAGTAGCTTCGAGAGCTAACGATACACTGCCCATTCACTTTAAGCAAGTTTACATGAGTGGATAAAAAGATCAAGAAACCTCTGATTAATTTGACCACACTACAAATATAAATGAATCATCCTGATACCTTGAAGTGATTGCCTAGAGAGAGGTTTGTCGATGTGCTTCAGACTCCAGGTAATTGACGATCAGCTGGGGCAGAAATCTCGTATCGACCTAGCCCAAAAACTCGCAGAGACGTTCTATAAATCTCTCAAAACGATTACATAGCAAGCACTACAGCCATAACTTGGGATGATTAAAACTGGTTTTTGAACGCTTTCTGTAGATTTTTGCCTTGACCGGGAAAGCCCCTGAGCCCGCACTGTGAGTGATAGAAAATTCTTATTTCTCAGTTTGGTGATTTGTAGCTTAGCGAACTAAGTTTTTGAACTGCTTGTTACTAAAACCTCGATCAACCTTAAAGAGGTGAAATCAAGCTGATTACCGACCTAGAGAGCCGGGTGAAGATAACCCTTTAGTGATGAAGGCAATACTTTTTCAATTGCGAGCTCGCGGCTTGACCCTTGAGTCATCGGTGTTGCCATTACCTGCTGATTAAGGGCAGATTTGCCGCAGCGCTTCAAACAATCCGATCGCCACACTGGCCGATAGATTCAAGCTCCGCACACCCGACTCGGCCATGGGAATTCGCACGGTGGCATCGCAAGCCTGCAGCATCTCTGCGGTCAACCCCGCTGTCTCTTTGCCAAACAATAACCAATCGTCAGCTTGATAGGTCATTGCTGTATAGCTAGTCACGCCTGCAGTGCTAAAGCCGATGAGCGCGCCTGACTGCTGGCGAGCTGTCGTCTCAAACGCTGACCAGGAATCATGCACATGCAGATCAACATAGGGCCAATAATCAAGCCCAGCGCGCTTGAGGTAGCGATCGCTCAACTCAAACCCCAGAGGCTTAACCAGGTGCAGCGGGGTTTGAGTCGCAGCGCAAGTCCGGGCGATATTACCGGTGTTGGGCGGGATTTCGGGATGAACCAGAACAACTTGAGGCATAAACGGGCAGTTGAGAGCGCAGTGGGAACGAATCGATTCACGAGGTCAGTGGAATCAACTATACGATTTATTAATGATTCACTTTTTTAGGTAATTCTCCCTGTCGATTGCGGTTGACACCATCAGACAGGTATGCAGCTAAGCCATACAAGGCAAACAGAGCTCTTCTGCCAGCACTTGATCTAACGTGGCGGCTTCTTGAATAGCGATCGCTAAAATTTCCGCCACGCTGTGACCTTGGTCATGCAAAGCCAACCACCTTTGGGCCTCATTACCGCCCTCCAAGATTTTGCTGACAGGTGTCAAAAAGCAGCTAAATCCGTGCTGATGGGCAATCGGCCACAGGGTTTCATACAAATCTTGAATCCACTGTTTAGCTGTTAAGGAACGGCCATCAACCCAGTGATTCACCACGGCGTCGAGACTGGCCCTGGCCACGGCGCGCTCATTGGCCTCGGTCATTGTGACTAACGCTTCAGCGCGAGTGCTGCTGGGCAATTGACTAGCCGTTAGCGGATCTAAGGACGGATCGGCCATCATTTGGAGCAGCCGGGCTTCTAACAAGGCCGTCACCGCCAGCAAATGCAGCGGATTGATCACCAAATCACAAATTCTCAGCTCTAGTCGATTAAGACAGTAAGGGCGGCGATCGCCATTGGGACGAACCGAACTCCACAGGTGGCGAACATTGTGCATCGTGCCCGCCGCTAGCTGCGCTTCCATCCAATCAATATGGTGCTGATGGCTCGTAAACAACGGGACGTGCGACGGCGTTTGTGGAAACAATTGCCAACGGGTGGAATGGTACCCCGTCACCGCATGGTCTAAAAAGGGAGAAGACGCCGTCAGGGCCAAATAGAGGGGCGCTTCTAACCGCACCAATCGACAGGCCCGCATCAGCATTTCAGGATCGGCAATGCCAATATTGATATGGATGCTCGCCGTGACCACATCCGTGTGGTAAGTCTGCTCGATATAAGCATGGTAAGGATTATGCGGATCAGAGCGCTGAAATTGAGCCGTATCGCCAGACGAGAGGGTGCTGCCAGGAATCAGCGTATAGTCACCCAATGTCTTTAAATAGCGCCGCAGTGACTGTCGGGGTCTGACCAACTCGCACAGCAATTGCTCGTAGCGATTGAGCGGGGCGGTGGTGTACTCAACATTGCGAGCGTCGGGTTCTCTGACAAAGCCATCGAGGTTGGCCACAATGCGATCGGAAAAACCGATGATCTCGCCAGCTGGCGTCCCCGTGTAGATTTCGACTTCAAACCCTTTAGATAGCGACACTAGATATTTCTCGCACAAACGTTCTATTTCATAGTACCGGGCGAGCCTGGATTCTCCCTGAAAAGCGCCGTCAACAGCAGCGGAGTCGTCACATCGAACTGCCACAGGAGTGTCCTCGCCTCTAGATGTTGTGGCCAGAATGCGACGCCCTCTATATATAGATATAAAACGCGCAATATATGTGGAATATATATAGGGCTTGCTGAAAAAGTCATGCCGCCAAGAGAGCGTTAATATTGGCAG
>CALCCA010000052.1 GCA_937899725.1 uncultured Halomicronema sp. | reverse complement strand
GATACCGCAACCGTGACGGTGACGGTCGGCGAGGAGCCGCTGCCTGATGACCTGATCGTTGGCATTAGTGCCAGCCCCACCGCGCTCGTCGAAGAAGACGGCACCGTGACCACGCTGACCTTGAGCCTCAGCGACGCACCCCCCGCCGAAGGAATCAACGTCACCATTGATAGCGACATTCCTGGTTCTTTAGCCGAATTTGATGTGGGTGCCGCCGTCTTTACCGGAGCGCAACTGGTAAGCGCCAATGCCGACTCTAGCGGTTTCACCATCAACGTCACTGACCCGACTGCCACGATCGCGCTACCGGTCTTTGATGATGATCTGGATGAAGGGGTCGAAGCGATCACTTACACCCTACAGGCGGGTGATGGCTACACAGTTGATAGTGCTGCTAGTGCAGTCACGTTATCCATTGAGGATGCTGACGGCACGACGGGTGGTGGCGATACCCCTGTCGTGAGCTTTAGCACCACACCAGAGTTGATTAGCGAAGCCGAGGGGACTGCTCTAGTGCTGAACTTCAGCGTGGACGGTGAGATTCCCGAAGGGGGCATCACAGTCAACCTGGAAGGCGATACGGCAGAGATACTGCAACAGTTCTTGGCCCCCGATGGCGATGGTGCTGTGCAAACTCGCGTCACTGAAGAAGGCAACATCCTCTATCGCTTCGATACCTCGTTTGAAGCCGATAACGAGAACTTTGCCAATGTGGTGGGGGGCACCTTGGAGGTCTTTGCCCTCGAAGATGGCGATCCGGCCGAAGACAACTCCGACCCCGCTGCTGCCGGTACCGGCTTCCTCAGCGACTTTAGCTTCACCATCACCGAATCGACTGCCAGTATTACCCTGCCGGTCTCGGATGACCTCGTCCAGGAGGCTGACCAGACCTTTACGTATACCTTGGCCGCCGGCGACGGCTACACGGTTGATCCGGCGGCGAGCAGTGGCACCTTTACCGTGACCGATGGGGCGACCCCGGCGACCAGTCCCACGGTGGGGGTAACGGCCACTCCCACGACTCTGGTGGAGTCTGACCAAACGGTCATCGAAGTCACCTTTGACGTCACGGGCGACATTCCCGCAGACGGATTGGTGGTGCAGCTGCAAGGGCCACCGCGAGCCATTGCTGAGTTTGACGTCAATGCCACCAATCCCCGTCTGCCTGAAGACGAGACGGTCGTCGAAGGGGTGGTCGTCACGGGTGGCAACGTTGTCGGTACCGATGAAGTCGCGGGTTCGCTCTTCTTACGGATCACTGACCCCACGGCAACGGTGACGGTGCCCGTCTTCGACGATGGTCCAGGCGAAGGCACCGAAGTGCTGCCCTTCGAACTCATTGATGGGGAAGCCTACGAGGTTGACCCGGCGGCTAGCGCTGTTGAGGTCACGATCGAAGATGGTACGACCGGGGGCGGCGATGCCCCGGTGCTGAGCTTTACAGCCACCCCAGAGGTGCTTAACGAAGCAGAAGGTACGGCTCTGACACTGAATTTCTCGGTTGAGGGCGACTTTCCAGAAGAGGGGGTGGTCGTTCGTTTTGATGAAAACTTCTTCGACACGGGCGATCAAATCGACTTCAATGTATTTGAACTGGAAAACTTGGAATTCTTCAATTTTGAGGAAACCGCTCCTGGTCTCTTTACCGTCGATTACCTACTGTCAGCTCCTGAGGGCTCCCTCACCACGGCTGTCTTTGACGACAACGTGGCAGAAGCGGACTTTATCTACAACCCCAGCATTCTGCCGATACCCGATGCCAACTACACCATCAATCCGGATGCCAGCTCGGTCAGCATCTTGGTCATTGACGGGGTGGAAGGCGTCGGGGGACCCGTGGTGAGCTTGGCGGTCGATAACCCAGACGTGAACGAGGGTGATGCCCTCACCATTACGCTCACTGCTGACGGCGAACTGCCTGAGGGCGGCATTGAGGTTCTGATCGATAGCGACACGGGCGCGGCGATCGGCGAATTTATCACCATTGATGAAAACGGTATTCCCAATGCCACCCTGACGGGAATTGAGGGTCTTCCTGCGCCTAATGGAGACGCCAGCGGCTTCACCGTCACGATGGTTGAAAATACCGCTACCATTAGCATCGACAGCATCTTTGACGATGGCCCTACGGAAGGGCCAGAGGTCTTTGAGTTCAGCGTGGCTGATGGCGAGAATTACGACATTGACCCCGCAACCAATGCGATTACCATTACCCTCAACGATGGCGGTGAAGACGCTGTCTTTGAGGTCGAATCGGGTGTCACCAGTGTCTTCTTAGATTTGCCGTTGCTTGAAGAAGCCGCCGGACTCACCCTAGTCGGTGTTGATAGCGACGCGATGCCCTTCTCGGAAGACTTTCAGGTGGGCTTTGCCATCACTGATGATACCGACTTCACCTTTGCCCCCGTACCGTTTACGCCATTAGGAGGCTCCATTGAGCATGACGGTACGCTGACCTTGGGACTGGGTGGGGCTCAAGCCACCATCGGTGAGTTCTCGATTGGCTTTGACCCTAGTCGGGTTACTGACACCGCCAGTGGTTTCTTTGTGGCTGATACGCTGGATGATCCGCTGGGTCTAGAGGTCTTGTTTGATATCAGCAACCCTGGAACGGTCTCGGTCTCTAGCGGTGAGTTCGAGATCAGCGATGCCGACCTGCTGCTAGCCTCAGAACTAGCGACCGTGCTAGGGCTCCCGGATCTGGCAGGGGCCGACGTTGGCGATGCTCGCATCGACGCTCTGCTGGAAGACGGCACGACGGGTGGTGGTGATGCCCCGGTTGTGAGCTTCAGCACCACGCCTGAGTTGATTAGCGAAGCGGACGGCACGGCTCTGGTTCTGAACTTCAGTGTGGCCGGCGAGATTCCCGAAGGGGGCATCACGGTCAACCTGGAAGGCGATACGGCAGAGATACTGCAACAGTTCTTGGCCCCGGATGGCGATGGCGCTGTGCAAACCCGCGTCACCGAAGAAGGCAACATCCTGTATCGCTTCGACACCTCGTTTGAAGCCGATAACGAGAACTTTGGCAATGTGGTGGGGGGCACGCTGGAGGTCTTTGCCCTCGAAGATGGTGATCCCGCCGAAGACAACTCCGACCCCGCCGCCGCCGGCACAGGCTTCCTCAGCAACTTTAGCTTCACTATTACCGAGCCAACCGCCAGTATCACGCTGCCGGTCTCGGATGACCTCGTCCAAGAGGCTGACCAGACCTTTACGTATACGTTGGCCGCAGGCGACGGTTACACGGTTGATCCGGCGGCGAGCAGTGGCACCTTTACCGTGACCGATGGGGCGACCCCGGCGACCAGTCCCACGGTGGGGGTAACGGCCACTCCCACGACTCTGGTGGAGTCTGACCAAACGGTCATCGAAGTCACCTTTGACGTCACGGGCGACATTCCCGCAGACGGATTGGTGGTGCAGCTGCAAGGGCCACCGCGAGCCATTGCTGAGTTTGACGTCAATGCCACCAATCCCCGTCTGCCTGAAGACGAGACGGTCGTCGAAGGGGTGGTCGTCACGGGTGGCAACGTTGTCGGTACCGATGAAGTCGCGGGTTCGCTCTTCTTACGGATCACTGACCCCACGGCAACGGTGACGGTGCCCGTCTTCGACGATGGTCCAGGCGAAGGCACCGAAGTGCTGCCCTTCGAACTCATTGATGGGGAAGCCTACGAGGTTGACCCGGCGGCTAGTGCCGTCGAAGTCACCATTGAAGATGGGATGACCGGCGGTGGTGATCTCTCTGGCTTGGGGGGACAGGTTCAATTTGACGTGGCAGCTGGTGAAGTCGTCACCATTACTGACTTTGGTGGTGTAGGTTTGGGGTCACTTCCCGGCGATACCATCATCGATGAACTGGATACGATCAAGTTCATGGGGGCCGGGTTAACACCAGAAAACTTACGGTTGACGCAAGCTGGTGAAAATCTGGAAATCACCTTTGTGGGGGATACTACCGGCACTCAAGTCGTTCTAGAAGATTTTGCGCTGGATAACCTAGACAATCTTCTGGAACAGACCGGAGGCAGCGTCGATCGCGGCAACATTTTGTTTGACGGCGAAGCTGACTTTGCCGATAGTTTTGATGTATTCAATGCCGATTCCACCCAGAGCGATCTCTGGAATCGCGACACGGTCACCTTCCTGAATGACCTGGACAATACCGTTCAGGGCTTTAATAGCTCTAATGATGTGATCAATGGGCTCGGGGGCGATGATGTCATTTCTGGCCTTAGCGGGGATGACTTCCTCAATGGTGGCGATGGCGACGATACCTATACCGGGGGGGCCGGAGCCGATCAGTTTGTCTTTGGCTTAGGTCAAGGCATTGATATTGTCACTGACTTTGAGGTTGGTGTGGATACGATCTCACTGGGTGGCCTAACATCAGAAGGTGTGCGGCTCCTAGAGTCGGGTGATAATACCCTCGTGCTCACGCAAAGCAATGAGTTGTTAGGGGCATTGCAGGGCGTGACGGGTCTCGACTCAACGATTTTCGCCTAAAACAGACGGCTCGTAGAGCGTCGTTGACGTTCGTTTGAGACCAGATATCATGCCTGCATGCTCTTCGCCATGCAGGCATGATGGTTTTAGGGGCATATTAATTGGTTCCCAATCCCTTATCTAAAGGGGACTTTGGAGTATTTTTCAAGGATTAAATCAATCAGCATCTGGTTCGCAACTCAGAGTAGAAGATGTCCACAACTTGCTGAAGCGCTAACGGACGAGATGCCCTATTTTGCTGGTCATTAGAGGCAAAATCTGGGGTTGATGGACAAAAAAGTGATCACCGGTGATCTCATCTAATGAGAATTGAGCTGCTGTATGAATCTGCCAAGGTCTCACGTCATCGAGACTCACGATCGCATCCTGATTGCCTCCAATCGCTGCGATCGCACACGACAACGGTGCCTGAGCTTGATAGCGATAGGTTTCTAACAGGGCAAAATCAGCCCTCAGCGTGGGCAGCAACAGCTCCATTAGCTCATCATTTTGGATGACGGCCTGGGGCGTGCCGCCATAACGATTCAACTCAGCCAAGAAGTCGGCTTTTGGCAGTTGGTGCAGCGGCGGCTCAGTCGAGGTCAGGTGGGGGGCACGGGCGGCAGACACCACCAGCAACTCTGGCAGCGGCAATTGGCGCGATCGCAGCCATCGCGTTAACTCAAAGGCAATCAGCCCGCCCAGACTGTGCCCAAAGAAAATGAAGGGTTGATTCAACCCCGGTAGCAAGGTTGTGCCTAAATGGTCAACGAGCTGAGCTAATTGAGTAATCGGGGGGTCGGCGATGCGTCGACCATGTCCGGGTAATTCGATCGCGCAAACTTCAACGGTAGGTGACAAGGCGGCTGACCAGTGCCGATAGACCTGAGCGGCTCCGCCCGCATAGGGGAAGCAAAACATCCTGAGGCGAGCTTGCGGGTTAGGGGTCGGACAATTGAGCCAGGGGGAAGTTGGCAGCGGCATATTGGCTAGGGGCGGTCATAATTTGGTGGTCAAATTCCTCCCAACAGAAGGGATGCAGCCCCTAGCTGGTTGGGTGAGTGCGGGCGTGGCAATGCTTGACCTTAAAAGCTTCTGAGTTTAATTGATGACACACCCTCGATACTGGACCGGATTTATCCGGCCAAAGTGACAGCCGGTTCGCTAGCAAGGGGCTGAACCTGCAGGCTAGTTGCCGCGATCGCTCCTTGACAACGTTGTTTACTCGGGTCGCCCGCATACACCAGCCGCCCTAAACTATGGGCCATCGCAATCATTTCCGGCAGGGGTAACCAGGGAAAAACGACCGTGTCTCCTGTCCGAGAAAGTAAACCCAGCAGTTCTTTCAAAGTCCCGATCGTAAATTTTTCCTGTGGCAAAACAACGACGCTATCGACTTGGTCGATTAGCCAGTCGTGGGCCCAGTCTTCAGCGGTGACCGCGATCGCTAGCTTCGCCTGAGGAACTGCGTTAACAAAGCTAGGGGTCGCGGTATCACCGCAAAACAGTTGATGTTGAGCCCCGAGTTGATACCAGCCAGCGGTAATCTCCAGCTCCGGCTGAGCCGTGCGCGATGAGTCAGCCAGCTCGACCGATTGGGGAATCACCGTGATAATTTCCGGCTTCTTGATCGCGGGCTCTTCAGTTTCAGGCGCGACGCTGGCGGTGTTAGCGGCTTGCTTGCTCTGCTTAATCGCTGACTTGATTGATTTATGAGTGATTTTCTGACCGCTAGCGGCCGCTTTCAGGACTTCGGTTCTCAATGCTTCTGGCACTGAAGGGGCAGCGAGCTGATATAGAACCGAAGTTGCGATATCGACTTTTGCAAGTTTTGCAAATCTATCGCCAAAAGTTTCGTAGACATTGATGAAGTTGTAAGCAGTCCGCTGACTCCAACCAAATTCGGCTTTCAGCCAAGCCAAAAACTGGCCATACTTGAGGCGCGATCGCACATCGGCTAAGCGTTGGCCGATTTCCCACACATCCTGGGCCGAACGGCGTAACCGCTTCCGAATTTCGCCCGTATGTTCTTGAATGACCTGTCGTTGCGCTAGGTCAAGACTTTCATAATCGAAAAACGTAGATAGTTGAACCGGATCGTTCGGACCGCTCATTACCGACATGGGAATTAAGTTTTAGAAATAAGACTGGGTTCTAACATTAAATTACCCAATCCATAAATCATGGTAACTCACAGGTTGAGATACTTCTAAACTTTACATTCAACGCCCAGCACCCGCAGGAAGCCTCCAGATCAGACTTTGAGGAGCGATATGACGGCAGCACCTATCCTCAAATCAGGTACGTTCAAGGGCTTTAAGTCCAATAGTCGGTCTTTGGGAGTGGCAATATTGCCGCTATCAGGCTGAATTTAGCGATCGTCAGGTGATCCCTGCTGCATGATAAAGCTGGAATTTTGTCTTTCTCCAAGATACTTTATGGTCTCAGCGACTTCTTAAGATATTTCCCAAAATAGCGCGAACTCATCCATTCTTTAAAGGGGAGTGAGCTGGCTATAAAAATATTGTTGTAATCCTTATTTTCAAGCAAACCAGTGGCCGGAAACTCATCATATTGAGGGTGATGATAAGTGCCAAATAATATATCCCAAAAAGGGAAAAAGGCTGAAAAGTTTTTGTCTAGATGTTCTGGCTTAAAGGAATGGTGAATGCGGTGATATTGTGGCCCGGTAACAATTGGCGACAGTGATCGCAAATTCAACCGCAGGTTGAGATGAATAAACTGCAGCCAAAGCACTTGCACAAATGCCAGGATGCCCAGTGGTAGAGCGCTGAACTCAAATAACAGTCCCATTGGGAGGACTAGAAATATCACGATCAAAGGATCTTCTAACCAATGAACTCGGCGGGTACTGGTGACATTCAAAGAAACTTCGCTATGGTGAAATTTGTGTTGCTCCCACAAGAAGGGAGCTTGGTGCTGGCACCGATGAAACCAATAGTAGAAGAAATCAGTGACCAGTAAATACAGCAGCGATAGGAGGCCATACCCCCAAATATTTTGAGGAATTGGCAGAGAAATTAAAGGAGCGCCGAGAAGTTCCTGTATCCAAGTAATCGCAACCCCAATGCCGAGTGCCTGTATGAGCACAACTATTAAGCTGTAAACCACATACCATCGGAGGTTAAACCAGATATGAGACAAGGGCTGATGAGGTTCGGCAGGACGGATGTGTTCGGCCACCATAAAGCAGCCATACATGACCAAACCAGTCAGCACATATTTTGCGAAGCCGAGCGGGGCAGCAAGCCATTCCATAAGCAACCGGCCATGAATCTAGAATTAATTCGAAACCTTTAGCAAGCGCTAGTTAGCATTCATCCATCAAGTGGAGGAGAAAGTGGGTAACCACCCACAGCGCTGATGACTTTTTGTATTATTAGGCGATGTCTCATCATTATGCAACGACCTCGCCCGGATTGTGGGGGTGCCAAAAGCCGGGCCAGAGATGAACAACACGCCTGCAGCAGACAGCCAAGCCCCCTGGCTAAGAACCGATGAAGTTCATGTGTGGATGGCGGCACCCCATCGGTGCTGTCAGCCGGAACTGATCAGCCAATATGTTTCCTGGTTGGATGAACAAGAGCGATCTCGGTACGACCGCTTCCACTTTCCCCAACATCGCCACGAGTACCTAGTCGCCCATGCCCTGCTCCGCAGCAGTTTATCTCGCTATAGTGGCTGTGCCCCGGCCGCGTGGCGGTTTACCAGGAACACGTATGGTCGCCCAGAGATTGCCGCCGAGTGCGGGCAGCCGCCCCTCCGGTTTAACCTGTCTCACACTACTGGGCTGGTGGCCTGCGCGATTGCTCGGTCAGCGGATGTCGGTATAGACGTGGAGTTGATGACGCGGGCTGGTGATTTGGCAGCGATCGCTGATCTGAGCTGCACGCCGGATGAACTCGCGGCATTACAACCATTATCGGGCACTGCTTGGAGTCAGCGTTTCTTCAGCTTGTGGACATTGAAGGAAGCCTACGTCAAAGCTCGAGGGCAAGGGTTATCGATACCACTACTCCAGATTAGGTTTCAGTTTCAGCCTCATCTGATGAATGCTAGTGGTGTTATTCAATTTGAGTCGCTGCTTGATTCAGCTTCAGCCCCCGCCTGGAAGTTTGCCTCGCTTAATCCGACACCTCGACACTGTATGGCTGTGGCCACCCACCTGGAGACTTCGCTACAGATACAGTTTGGCTGGTCCATCCCGGGCCGAGGTGGTCAGGCCACCCACTTTTCCTGCATCAGTAGTCAAGACGTGGTGCAGCGCCAGGATTGATGATTGACGTTTTCGGCTCGGCTTCATTTAGATGAGATAGTTTCTCAAATAAAGCCCCCGTCATGTCTAATGCTCCCCACGCGGATCTAATTGAGAGGCCGGGCATGATCGTTCGGTGGCATCAGTTGAGTCTGGCCAGTATCGCCTGTGGTTGTCGCCATGCATTTTCCCTTCTCGCAAAGATCCAGGCTGAATTCAGCTGTTCGCCTTGATATCTAAGGATTTCTACAGATTTAAAATTCATCTCTGTGCAGGAGTCCACAATTCCTTTATAGAGGCTTTACATAACCATTGAATCCTCTATACTGTTGAGAACAGTTTTTAATAAGATCAGTACTTGCTGATCTTTGTTGAGCCTGAAAGTCAATAGAGAGTGGCTGTTTAGGGTGATCTATGGTGCAAGAGTGTAGCCGCGAAAGCGCTGAGATTGAGCAAGTACGAAAGTCTGCAAACGCCAGCCTGATAGAAATTCTGCAATGGCGGGCCGCGCATCAGCCTCATGAGTTGGCCTATCGATTTTTGCCTGATGAGTGGGAGGCGAGTACGGCCAGTCACGGGCATCAGTGGAGTTATGCCGAGCTGTCTCTTCGGGTTGATGCGATCGCGACGCAGCTAGCCGAATTTGCTCATCAACCCGTGATGCTGGCTCTGCCTGCGGGACTAGATTTTGTGGCGGCGTTTTTAGGGTGTTTGCAGGCAGGAGCGATCGCCGTACCTGTGCCGTTGCCCGGACGGCATCAAGGTTTGGCCCGCTGGCTGCATCTGGTTGTGGATGCGCAGCCTCAGGCGATCTTGACTCCGGCTGATCAGCTGGCCAAGGTGCAGCGGCAGTTGGTATCGGTGGCTCAGCAAATTGCCCACCCCATTGCTTGTATAGCTCCGAGTATGATCCCAACCTCGATTGAGGGGACGGTGTCTGGTCAGCCAGAGTTGTGTGTGCCTGAGCTTGCCAGTGACGCGATTCTCCCTGCGAGCCGCGCTGCGATCTCGCTTTTGCAATACACCTCTGGCTCTACCTGTCAGCCTCGAGGAGTCGTAATCAGCCATGACAACCTGATGCATAATCTCGGGCTGATTCACGACCGATTTGGCCATTCTGCGGCTAGTCATGGCGTCATCTGGTTGCCGCCCCATCATGATATGGGCCTAATCGGTGGCATTCTGCAACCCCTTTACAGTGGCTTTCCGGTCACCTTGATGTCGCCGCTGTCGTTTTTGCGTCAGCCCATTCGCTGGCTGCAGGCCATTACCGCGTTTGGGGGCACCACCAGCGGCGGGCCGAATTTTGCCTATGAGCGCTGTCGGCAAAAAATCACGCCAGAGCAGCGGCAAGGGCTGGATTTGAGCAGCTGGGAGCTGGCATTTACGGGGGCCGAACCGATCCGCGCGGCTACCCTCAATCAGTTTGCCAAGACCTTTGCGACCTGTGGCTTTCGGGCGACCGCCTTCTACCCCTGTTACGGTCTGGCCGAAGCGACCCTCTTTGTCTCCGGTGGCGCGAAGACTGCCCCACCCCGCATCGACGCTGTGGATCGATTGGCCCTCGCTCAGGGGCGACTGATTGAATCACTGGCGGATACGGCGCTGCCCCTCGTGAGTTGTGGGTCGGGAGCCGCTGATCAAACCCTTGCGATCGTTGAGCCGCAGACGCATCAGCCCTGTGACGAGGGCCAGATCGGCGAAATTTGGCTGCGGGGGCCGAGCGTGGCCTCAGGCTATTGGCAACAGCCCAAGGCCACCCAAGACACCTTTGCGGCTGAGCTCGCGAATGGCACCGGGCCTTTCCTACGCACGGGCGATCTGGGCTGTTGGCGGCAGGGGGAACTGTTTGTCACGGGGCGGCTCAAGGATTTGATCATTATTCGCGGGCAAAATCACTATCCCCAAGACATTGAGCAGACCGTTGGGCAGAGCCACCCAGCGGTACAGGGCCAGAGCGGAGCGGCTTTCGGCTTAGAAATAGATGGCGAAGAGCGGCTGATCGTCGTCCAGGAAGTGCAACGGACGGCCCTGCGGACTCTCGATGCAGATACCGTAATGGATGCCATGCGCGCGGCGGTTTCGCAGCAGCAGGGGCTGCAGATATATGCGGCAGTGCTGTTGAAACCGGGTAATCTGCCGAGCACAACCAGTGGTAAGGTGCAGCGCCAGGCCTGCAAAGTGGCGTTTCAGAACCAGGCGTTCGACGCCGTTGCCGCCTGGTGGCTGGAGCCAGCTGAGCAAACTTCCCCAATCGCCAGGGGGGCGGCATCAGCGGGGTCCGACCATGACTCTGCAGCGGGCACAGTTCCTGGCGATCCCGTTCGCACTGAGGCACTGATTCAATGGCTGCGCCAATACGCGAACGAGTCGCTTAATTCCCGATTGATGGACGAGCGGCGGTGCCTTTCTCCTGGCGTGGTGCTCGATTTTGGCAACCAGGGACTGCTGGGCATGCAGGTACCTACGGAGTATGACGGTTTGGGACTAGGCCACCAGGACCTGCTGCGGGTGCTGGAGCAATTAGGAGCGATTGATCCCACTCTGGCGCTCTTTGTGGGCCTGAACAATGTGCTGGGCATTCGACCGATTCTGCAATCTGCTCATCCCGACTTGCAGGCAGACTGGCTGCCCAGACTGGCCACGGGGCGAGAGCTAGCCGCCTTTGCCTTGACGGAACCGGGGGCGGGGTCTAATCCCAACGGGATTCAATCGCGGGCGATCGCGACAGACGGCGGCTGGCGGCTGCAGGGTGAAAAGATCTGGAGTGGTTCGGCGGCGTGGGCCGGTATTCTGAATGTCTTTGTGCAACATCCCGAAGTCTCTAGCATCAGCGGCTTTACCATTAGTAAGGGCACCCCCGGTTTGCGACAGGGGCCAGAGGCCCTGACCATGGGTATGCGCGGCATGGTGCAAAACACTGTGTATCTAGAGGGCGTCCCTGTCTCAGCAGCACAGCTTTTAGGTGAACCCGGCCAAGGCATGACCGTGGCCCAAGATGCCATGATGTATGGCCGACTGGCGATCGCGGCGGCCTGCGTAGGAGGAATGAAGCGCTGTGCCCAATTGATGCTGCGCTATAGCTCTCGTCGCCAAGTCAGCACCGGGCGACTCCTTGAGAATCCTGTTTTATTGACTGGCTTAGGGGGCCTCACCGCTCAGATTGAGGCGCTGTCGACTCTCGTGAATTGGCTCGCCTCCCGACTCGATCAGGGGCAAGCGGTGATTCCTGAAGCGTTCACCGCCTGCAAAATCCTCGCGCCGGAATTTTATTGGCAGGCGGCCGATGACTTGGTGCAATGCTTGGGCGGGCGGGGCTACATCGAACCGAATCTAGCGCCGCAAATTCTGCGGGATGCCCGCGTACTGCGCATTTTTGAAGGCCCGACGGAAACCCTCACAATGCATCTAGGCGCGCAGGTATTGAATGCGCGATCAGGGCTTAAGACATTTCTCCGTGAGGATTTGGGTGCACCTGAACTGGCAGATCGCTTGTTTGTCACCGCCGAGAACGTACTGGTGCAGTATCAACATCGCTACGCCGATACCGTGACGGCGCGACGGTGGACCTATCTCGCAGTGGGCAAGTTGGCGGCGATCGCTCTACTCTTGGCTGTACAGCAGGCAGAGCGCACCGCTTGCCCCAGGGCTGTGGAGTGGACACGACTATCTTTTGAACAGTTGTTGGCCCAGGCAGTGACGCCCTCCCCGCAGGAAGTCGTCGCTGCCGGAGCTACCGAGACCGCTGAGTGGATTACGCGTTACGCCGAGACCATCGGTGACATTGAGCAAACCCAAGCAGGTGAGCAGCATAGCCTAGACCCTTGGCTGCAAAAAGCTGGGGCCACCGCTACTCATGACAGTCCTGATCGCTCTCGGCCCGACAGGGAGGCGTCATCTCCGTTCGCAGACATTTTCCCGCCTCAAGCGCCTCGGGAGCAGGCAACGCCGGCGGTTGACTGGCGAGAGTCGGCTCACCCAGCAACGGCCAAAGCCTTAGCGCAGTGGTTGGGCCGCTGGCTGGCCGATCGCCTCAACCTTTCACCAACTGTGATCGACATGGATAAAGCTTTCGCTGACTACGGGGTGGACTCTGTCATGGCCGTGGAGTTAGCGCAAGATTTGGAGGAGGTGCTAGCACTCCAGCAGCCCCTCGATGTGACCGTCGCGTGGAACTTTCCCACCATTGCGGCGCTGGCGGCTCATCTCGCCCCCCAGGCGAATTCCCAAAACTTCCGGGGGTTGCCAACGGACGGTCTCTCAACCGATTCCGACCAGACAGCCTGGGGTGCCGCTGACGTTCAACCTGATCAACGCGCTGACGCATCTTTTCCCCGGCCCGAATTAGATGAACTGAGTGAAGGGGAAATGGCCGATCTGCTAGCAGCAGAACTGGCCATCCTCAAAGGAGGGGCGTCATGATTCAATCACGCGCCCAGCAGCCGGACGCCCAGCCCAACAACTACCGGGACTTACTCCGGGAAGCTACCCTGCAGCTGAGATCGCTGCGATCGGAGTTAGACACCATCCGCCAGCAGCAAACGGAGCCCATCGCGATCGTAGGGATGGCCTGCCGCTTTCCCGGTGGGGCCAACAGCCCGGAAGCCTATTGGGAACTGCTGCGCCAGGGGGTGGATGCCATCACCGACATCCCTGAGCAGCGGTGGGATGTAGCGGCTCACTACGACCCTGATGCTGAAGCACCCGGTAAGATGTACACCCGCTTTGGGGGCTTCATCGATCAGGTTGATCAGTTCGATCCGCAGTTTTTTGGCATTTCGCCCCGTGAGGCCCGTAGCCTCGACCCTCAACAGCGGCTGCTGCTAGAGGTCAGCTATACCGCCTTAGAAAATGCTGGACAGCCGCCCTTTGACCTGCGAGGCACGCGCACCGGCGTTTTTGTCGGCGTGAGTTTTGATGATTATGCACAGCTCAGCGTCCGCTCCGGCGACCTGACCCGCATTGACGCCCACAGTAGCCTGGGTAATACTCGCAGCATCATCGCGGGTCGCTTAGCCTACACCTTTGGGTTGCAAGGCCCGACGATGCAGCTCGACACCACCTGCTCATCGTCCCTGCTGGCGGTACATCTGGCCTGTCAAAGTCTACGGAATGGGGAAGCAAATCTGGCGTTAGCGGGGGGCGTCAACCTGATGCTGACCCCAGAACCCACCATCGGCTTTTGCAAACTCAAAGCCTTGGCCCCGGACGGCCGCTGTAAAACCTTTGATGCCGCTGCCGATGGCTATGGTAGGGGCGAGGGCTGTGGCGTCGTCGTGCTGAAACGACTATCCGATGCGATTGATAATCAAGATCCAATTTTGGCGGTGGTACGCGGGTCTGCCGTTAACCATGATGGCATGAGCAATGGCCTCACTGCCCCCAATGGTAAAGCTCAGGAATCGGTGCTGCGAGAGGCGATCACCAATGCCCGGATCAAGCCCGAACAGGTGCAATACGTCGAAGTTCACGGCACCGGCACTCGCCTTGGCGACCCGATTGAAGTCCTCGCACTCAATCAAGTGATGGGGCAACGTTCGACGCCACTGCTGATCGGCTCGGCCAAAACCAACATCGGCCACTTGGAATCTGCGGCGGGCGTGGCCGGTTTGATCAAGGTGATTTTGTCCCTACAGCACCAGCAAATTCCGCCTCACCTTCATCTGCAAACCCCTAATCCTTATATCCCCTGGAACCAACTGGCCGTTGCTGTGCCTACCGAACTCACGCCTTGGCCCGCGACGACAGAGAGCCGCTTGGCGGGAATTAGTGCTTTTGGGATGAGCGGCACGAATGTGCATTTAGTGCTGGAAGAAGCGCCGGAAGATGAATTCGCAATACTCTGCGAGCAGAGCGCAGCTCTACAAAAAGATGAATTCAAAATTTCCCATCCGGATAGAGAAGCATTTATTGGAGCGGTCATCAATCAGCGCCCACTGCATGTGCTGCCCCTTTCGGCCCGTAGTAATGGGGCGCTGCGCCAGCTTGTTGAGCGGTACCACGATTGGCTAGAGGCTGGAATCACCGCGACCCTGCCCGATATTTGCTTTTCTGCCGGAGTCGGGAGATCGCACTTCAACCACCGCCTCGCGCTAGTTGCCGCTGACCTGCCTCAACTGCGCCAGCAGTTAAAGCGCTATCTAAATAGTGACTCTTCTCCAGCGAAGACAGCGACTAGCCCCATCCCGCCACACCGTACAATTGCCTTCCTGTTCACCGGGCAAGGCTCGCAATATCCCCACATGGGCCGCGAGTTGTACGACACTGAACCGGTCTTCCAGCAGGTCATGGATCAGTGCGCTGAGATACTAGCCGCAGAAGGCGTAGATCTGTTGAACGTGCTCTATGGGGAGATGGGGAATAGGGAACAGGGAGTAGGGAACAGGGAACAGGGAGTAAGGAATAGAGAGGCCGGCCTAAGCACGAATAACGAGTCCCTTATCCACCAAACTCAGTTCACTCAACCCGCTCTCTTCGCCCTGGAATACGCCCTCGCTCAGCTTTGGCTGGCTTGGGGCGTTGAACCCGACGGCGTGATGGGGCACAGCATTGGCGAGTATGTGGCGGCTTGCCTGGCTGGCATCTTTAGCCTAGAAGACGGACTGCGGCTGGTCACGGCCCGTGGTCGCTTGATGCAGGCTTTACCGGCGGGGGGTGGCATGGTCGCGGTGATGGCCACTGCCGAGCAAGTATCTGAAATGCTGCCAGTAGGGGTTGCGATCGCCGCCATCAATGGCCCGGAAGCAACGGTGATTTCTGGCGAGCTGACCGCATTGGCATCCGTCGTGGCCCGGCTGACGAAGCAAGGCATCAAAACTAAGGCACTGGAAGTTTCCCACGCTTTTCACTCAGCTCTGATGGAGCCGATGCTGGCGGAGTTCCGAGCCATAGCCAATCAGGTAAACTATGCTTTGCCTCAGATCGATCTGGTGTCTAACGTCACGGGGCGCACTGTCACCGCCGAAGTTGCCAGGGCTGACTATTGGGTCAATCACGTTTGCCAGCCGGTACAGTTTGCCGCCGGTATGGCCACGTTAGCGGCAGAGCACTATGACACATTCATTGAAATTGGCCCGAAACCCGTGATGTCGGCAATGGGTCAAGCCTGCTTGCCTGAAGGCAAGGCGCTATGGCTGCCTAGCCTCCGCCCCGATGCTGATTGGCAGACCCTACTTCCTAGTCTCGGCAAACTCTACATGGCAGGGGCCACAATTGACTGGGCGGGCTGCGATCGCTCCCATCCCCGGCAAATGGTCAAGCTGCCTAACTATCCCTTCCAGCACCAGCGCTATTGGGTCGATACAGATACCTCCACACCGTACGGGCCCACGGTGGTGCGCCCCTCTGTGCCCCCACCTCACCCCCTGCTGGGGACGCCGCTACATTTGGCCGGAACCACAGTGCGATACTTTCAAGCCCAACTCCATCCCGATACACCCGTCTATTTGAAAGATCATCAGGTGTTCGGAGCTGTCGTGATGCCTGCTGCCGGGTATCTGGAAAGCGCGATCGCGGCGGCCCATGCTTGCCAATACCCCGCGCCTGTGCTGCGCGACGTCTTTTTGCTAAAGGCGCTAAGACTGCCAGAATCAGCATCCGTAGTGGTTCAAACCGCCGTTACACCACTGTCCGCAGCGGGGGCTGAGTTTGAGATCTTTAGCGCCACTGCGCCCGCAACCGCCACCTGGCAGCGTCATGTCAAAGGTCGGATTGAACCTGGTACGCCCCTAGCTACGCCATTTTCACTAGCTGACAAACAGCGGGAACTCGTAACGTCGATCGCCGCCGATCAGGTTTACGACACTTACCAGCAGCGGGGACTCACTTACGGCCCCCAGTTCCGCATCCTTAACCAGATTTGGCTCGGAGCCGGCGCAGCCTTAGCGCACCTTCAGGTATCCGATGAACTACTCGCTGACTCACAGCTCTATCGCCTGCACCCCATTCTGTTAGACGCCGGGTTGCAGCTGGCGGGGGTTACCCTCGATCCGCACACTGACTCAGCGACCTATCTGCCCGTCGCCATTCAGAGCCTGCGCCTGCAGCCAAATTCGGCTCATACCCCGCAATGGCTCTATGCCCAGCGGCATATCCAGGACATAGCAGTGTCTCAGCAAGTGATCGATGTCTCGCTGCTGGCAGCCGATGGCACTGCGATCGCCATTCTCGAAGGGGTGCGCCTGCAAAAGGTATTGCCTGAACTGTTGTGGGGCGACTCACAGCCCACCACTGAGTCGGAACCCACCTGGCTGTATCAAGTCACTTGGCCACCTCAACCCCTGCCAACTCAGCCGCTAGACTTTCTCCCGTTGCCGGAGATTATTCGCGATCGCCTGGCCGCCGACTTTACCCAATTACTGACTCAACCCGCGTTTATCGACTACCAAGCACGGCAACCCCAGCTCGAAGCCTTGAGCCTCAGCTACATTACCCAAGCCTTGGAAAAACTGGGCTGGTCACCGAAATTAGGTGAAGCGCTGATGCCCCTAAGTATTGCCGAGCAGTTGACCATCGCACCCCAGCAACAACAGTTATTTCAATATCTCCTGAGCAAGGTAGAAGGGAACAGGGAACAGGGAACAGGGAATAGGGAACAGGGAGAACCCAGACTCCAGAACCTAGAACCCAACCACCCAGAACGAGTCACCCAGAACGAACAACCAACCACCCAGAACGAACAACCATCCGCTTATCCTCCTTCTCCCGAACTTGCCCTCCTGAATCGCTGTGGCGAAAATCTGGCAGCCGTGCTCCAAGGAGAAGTCGATCCGCTGACGCTGTTGTTCCCCCACGGGGATCTCAGCGACTTGACGCAGCTCTATGAGCGATCACCAGGTGCCCAGGTTATGAATACGTTGATGCAGCGGGCGGTGACTACCGCGATCGCTCAGGCCCAACGGCCGCTCCGTATTCTGGAAATTGGTGCAGGCACCGGGGGCACCACGGCTCACTTGCTACCCCAGCTTCAAACTGCAGAATATGTGTTTACGGACGTGTCACCGCTGTTTCTCCAGCAGGCTCAGGAGCGCTTTGGGGCCTATCCCGGCGTGCGTTATGAGCTGTTAGACATTGAGCGATCACCGGCTGAACAAGGCTTCCAGCAGCCCTTCGACCTGGTGATTGCAGCCAACGTCTTGCATGCCACTGCCGATCTGCGACAAACGCTGGCCCATGTCCGAGAGCTGCTGGCTCCGGGCGGCGAGCTGATTCTGCTGGAAGGGACACAGCCCGTTGTTTGGCTCGATCTAATTTTTGGCCTGACCGCAGGCTGGTGGAAGTTTACCGATCGCGATTTGCGCCCCCACCATCCATTGCTAGCAGCCAACCAATGGTGCAATCTGCTGGCGACCAGCGGCTTTACAGCGACGATGTTGCAGCCTGAGCCTCCGGCATCCTGCACCGATTTGCCGCAGGCAGTGCTAGTGGCTCAGCGCGATGACCGCCCAGCAGCGCCTGCCGTGACCCACGCCAACTGGCTGATCCTGTCCGAATCGATGGAAATGGGGGAGTTACTAGCGGACAGCCTGCAACAGCAAGGGCAATCTCCTAAGTTGGTTTCACCCAACCTCTCCCGTAACCGACAAAATGAGCTCTCTTTTGACTGGCCGGCTTCTGACTGGGTACCTCAACTCTTGCAAATTTTGCAAATGGCATCATCCTGGCAGGGAGTCGTCTATTTGACCGCATCGTCTGAGAATGACGAGGCCATTCCCGTGATCGCTCAGGCCACCTGCCGTAAAGCATTGCATCTTGTGCAAGCGTTGCTGAAAGCCCAGCCATCTTCGGCTCCTCGCCTTTATCTGGTAACACCAGGGGCAACGCCGCTGAACCTGACCGCAACTGGGTTAGCGCGATCGCCCCTCTGGGGATTTGCGAAAACGGTTAACCTCGAACATCCTGAACTCCGCTGCACCTGCGTAGACCTGGCAGGTGCAGCGATCGAGCTGCTAGTCACAGAGCTGTTAGCCGACTCCCCTGAGCAGCAGGTTTGCCTGCAATCCCAGCAGCGACGAGTCGCTCGCTTACAGCCCTACAACCCGACGGAGGCAATCACCGATTCACCTGCTCGCTTAGCGATTTCTGAGCCCGGTGTGCTGACAAATCTTACCTTTGAGCCAAGCAATCGTCGTTCTCCGGCAGCCAACGAAGTCGAAATTCAAGTGGCAGCCACGGGGCTGAACTTTCGGGATGTGCTGACGGCGCTGGGTCAGTATCCGGGTGAACCAGTGCTGGGCTGCGAATGCGCCGGAGAGGTAGTAGCGGTAGGAGACGCAGTGACGGATCTTGCCCTGGGGCAGCGGGTCATGGGCATTGCGGCCGGTAGCTTTAGCCAGTTTGTCACCGTCAATCGCGCGATGGTGATTCCGGTACCAGCAGGAATATCTCTGGAAGCCGCTGCGACGATTCCGGTCGCTTTTCTGACTGCACACTACAGCCTAGTAGAGTGCGCTCAGCTTAAAGCGGGCGATTGTGTCCTTATTCATGCCGCCGCTGGTGGAGTCGGACAAGCCGCGATTCAAATTGCCCAAGTGATCGGGGCGGAAATCATCGCGACGGCCAGTCCTAGCAAGTGGGCAGCGCTGCGATCACTTGGCATCACCCATATCTTTAATTCCCGCAGTCTTGACTTTGCGGACGAAATTACGGCTCTAACTCAGGGAAGCGGCGTCAATATCGTGCTCAATTCCCTCGCCGGTGAGTTTCGCGATCGTAGCCTCCAGGTGTTGCGTCCCGATGGGCGTTTTATCGAACTGGGGTTAGGGGACCTGTCCATTCCCAACAACAAAGCCTACTTTCCAGTCAACCTAGTGGCCCTTTGTCAAGAACAGCCCGACCTGATTCAGTCCATGCTGCAAATCCTGCATCAGCAGTTTGAGTCCGGTGTCCTCCGCCCGATCCCTCACACCGCTTTTCCTCTTAGCGAAGCCACTCAAGCCTTTCGCACCATGCAGCAAGGCAAGCATATCGGCAAGGTTGTGCTCAATGTAGAAGGGACTAGGGAACAGGGAGTAGGGGAGAGGGAACAGGGAACAGAGTATAGAGGCAAGGCAGAAGGCAGAAGGCAGAAGGCAGAAAGGAATAGGAAGAGCTTAGAACTCCGAACCCCATACCCAGAACCAGTAACCAACAACCAACAACCAATAACTAACAACCTAGAACCCAGTCAAAACCTCACTCCCCCACTCCCCCACTCCCGTTCGGCTGAGCTCACGTCGAAGCCCACTCCCTCACTCCCCATCCACTCCTCTGTCACCTACCTCATCACCGGTGGCATGGGTGGGCTGGGCCAACAGGTCGCTGGGTGGATGATCGCTCAAGGGGCACGTCATCTCCTATTGATGGGTCGGCGCGAACCCACAACTGAAGTACGTGAACAAATTCAAGTTTGGCAAGCTCAGGGAGTCACGGTCGAAACCGTGCAGGCCGACGTTTGTGAGGCTGAAGCGCTGACAGCGGTACTGCATCAAATTGCCGCGTCGCCCTATCCACTCCGGGGTGTGATTCATGCTGCTGGCGTATTGAGTGATGGTCGGCTCGAACAGTTGATCTGGGAGCAGTTTGAGCGAGTCTTGGCCCCCAAGGTCGAGGGTGCCTGGCATTTACATCAGCTGACTCAAGGATTGCCGCTAGACTTTTTTGTGCTGTTTTCCTCAGCGGCGGCGCTCATCGGCACGCCAGGGCAGGCTAATCATGCGGCGGCGAATGCCTTTCTCGACGGGCTGGCCCACTATCGGCGATCGCAGGGGCTACCGGCGCTCAGTCTCAACTGGGGAGCCTGGTCAGACATCGGCTCAGCCTTAAAGTATCAGCAGGGCAAGGCGCTGACCGGGCTGCCGGGCGTGAACCTGATAGCACCGGAACAGGGGCTGGAAAAACTGTCCCAGGTCTGGACTCAACCCCTCCCGCAAATCGGCATTGTGCCCATTGAGTGGTCAACCTTGCTGCGCCAGGGAAATCTCGACCAGTCGCCCTTTTTGGAGCCCTTTCACCGGGAGAATAGCCATTCAGATATGGGATCAACGGACTCCAAGCGGTCACACAGGGTTGAACAGGCCGCTTTCCGTCAGCAGCTAGCAGAGACGCCCCGAGAACTGCAGCGGGCCTTGCTAGATGACCATGTCTGCAACCAGATCAGCCAGATTCTCGGGTTTGCTCCAGAGGCGTTGGATCGGCAAGCAGGCTTTTTTGACCTCGGGCTAGATTCCCTCACTGCAATGGAGTTGAAGAATAGTCTGCAAGGGAGTTTGGGCTGTTCGTTACCCGCTACGGTGGCCTTCGACTACCCCACGGTGGAACGGCTGCTGGATTATTTGGCTGAGCAGTTGCTAACGGAGCCGCTGACGGTTGCGGCCCCGACTTTTGCACCGGAGTCTCAACGGGCGGCAACCGATGCCGCTACCAACGCTGAGCCCTCCTTGCCGGAAGCGGATCTCGCGGCTCAACTCGATCGAAAACTGGCTGATCTCGAAGACTTAATAAACTAGGCAATTCTGTGGTTAACAACAACTCCACCTCGAATAACCAACGGATGGCCCGCGCACTTCAGGCCATCGAAAAGTTGCAGGCCAGGGTCTCGGAACTGCAGCAGGCGAGCACCGAGCCGATCGCTATTATCGGTTTAGGCTGTCGCTTTCCCGGTGGGGGCGATAGTCCAGCGGCCTTTTGGCAGCTTTTACACGAGGGACGAGATGCCATTTCCGAAGTGCCTAGCGATCGCTGGAACGCTGACGCCTATCACCATCCTGAGCCCGCCACGACCGGCAAAATTGTTACCCGCTATGGCGGCTTTGTCGATCATCTCCAAGCATTTGATGCGAACTTTTTCGGCATTGCCCCGAAGGAGGCAGTCAGCCTCGATCCCCAACAGCGGCTGCTGCTAGAAGTGGCTTGGGAAGCCATGGAACATGCGGGTGCGGTGCCGGAGCGATGGGCGGGCCAGCCCGTGGGCGTGTTCGTGGGGATCAGCAGCAATGATTATTCGCGGCACCTGCTTCAGCGACCCGAAACGGACATTGACGCCTACCTAGCAACGGGAAACTCCCACAGTGCGGCAGCGGGGCGATTGTCCTACAGCCTCGGATTGACTGGTCCGAGCTTAGCGGTCGATACCGCCTGCTCTTCTTCTTTAGTTGCGGTGCATCTGGCCTGCCAGAGCTTACGGAACCGAGAGTGTGATGCGGCCCTTGCTGGGGGTGTCAACCGGCTGCTGGCTCCCGAATTCAGCATCAATTTTTCCCAAGCGCGCATGCTAGCTCCTGATGGTCGCTGCAAAACCTTTGATGCCGCTGCCGACGGCTTTGCTCGTGGCGAAGGCGGTGGCGTGGTGGTACTCAAGCGATTGACCGATGCAGTGGCTGATGGCGATACTGTCTTGGCGCTAATTCGCGGCTCTGCCGTCAACCAAGACGGTCGCAGCGGTGGACTGACCGTGCCCAATGGCCCCGCTCAACAAGCGGTGATTCGGCAAGCCCTGGCGCAAGCCGATCTCCAACCCAAACAGATTGGCTACATCGAAGCCCACGGCACCGGCACCTCCCTGGGTGATCCGATCGAAGTGGGAGCGCTGGGAGCTGTTTTTGGCAGCAGCCACACCTCTGAGCAACCGCTGTACATCGGTTCTGTCAAGACGAATATTGGCCACCTCGAAGCCGCCGCTGGCATCGCCGGACTGATCAAAGTCGTCCTGGCTATGCAGCACGAGACCCTGCCGCCACACCTCCATTTTCATCAGCCTAGCCCTCATATTTCCTGGGCCGACCTGCCTATTGCTGTCACCGCACAGGCTCAGTCCTGGAACGCTGATCAGCCTCGGTTCGCTGGGATCAGTTCCTTTGGCTTTAGCGGCACGAATGCCCATGTGATTTTGGCGGCGGCAGTAGACCAAAAAGCCAAGAACGAAGAACGTAGGGCTTGGCCCGCGCGAAGCAGAACGAAGAACGAAAATCGTACCTGGCATTTGCTCACCCTGGCGGCAAAAGACTCAGGGGCTTTGCAAGAGTTAGCGCAGCGATACGCCGAGTGGCTCCCGAACACTACCGCTTCGTTAGTAGACATTTGTTGGAGTGGACATCAGTTGCGATCGCACTTCTCCCATCGCCTTGCGATCGCAGTTAGTTCTCGGCAAGACGCCCAAAGCCAACTGGCGGCGATCGCCGACCAACCTACTCCCTCCTTTGCCCACACACCTCGCAAAATCGCCTTCCTGTTCACCGGGCAAGGCTCGCAATACTCCCACATGGGCCGCGAACTGTACAGCACTGAATTCGTATTTCGGCAGGCGATCGACCAGTGCGCCGAGATTTTGACCACGGCAGGAATCGATCTACTGGAGGTACTTTACGGCGAGAACGCACAGCCGATCACTCAAAACGAAGCACCAATAACCGATAACCAAGAACCCAAAGCTCCCCCCATCTCCCCATCTCTCCATCTCCCCATCCATTCCACCGCCTACACTCAACCTGCCCTCTTCGCTTTAGAATACGCCCTCGCGCAACTCTGGCTTTCCTGGGGCATTGAACCCGCTGGCGTCATGGGGCACAGCATTGGCGAGTATGTGGCAGCGTGCGTCGCTGGCGTCTTTTCTCTGGAAGACGGACTGCAACTGGTCACGGCCCGTGGTCGCTTGATGCAGGCCTTACCAGCTGGGGGCGGCATGGTTGCAGTGATGGCCGCTGCTGATCACCTATCGGGGATGTTGTCGGAAGGTGTCGCGATCGCTGCCATCAATGGCCCGGCAGCAACGGTGATTTCTGGTGAGCTGACCGCATTAGAATCCGTCGTGGCCCGGCTGACGGAGCAAGGCATTAAGACCAAGTCCCTGACGGTATCCCATGCCTTTCACTCCGCTCTGATGGAGCCCATGCTGACAGAATTCCGAGCCGCAGCGAATCAGGTGAACTATGCCCTACCTCAGACGGAGTTAGTATCTAACGTCACTGGGCAAATTGCTACTGCCGAGGTGGCCACTGCCGACTATTGGGTGCGCCATGTTCGGCAGCCGGTGCAATTTGCCGCTGGGATGCAAACGTTAGCGGCTCAGGGTTACAACACCTTTGTCGAAATTGGAGCCAAACCCGTTTTATTGGCCATGGGGCGGACCTGTTTGCCAGACTTCGAAGCCCTGTGGCTGCCTAGCCTGCGCCCCGCTGCTGACTGGCAAACCTTGCTCATCAGCCTAGGAAAACTGTACGTCGCAGGGGCATCCATCAATTGGACGGCCCTAGACCAGGTGGAGCCCGACCAGCGGGTGTCTCTCCCCACCTATCCCTTCCAACGGCAACGCTACTGGGTAGACATCGACCGTTCTCAATCCAATATCCTGCCTCCCGCCTCTCCTCCTACCCCACTCTCCCACGCCCCCACGCCCCACCCACTCTTGGGAACTCTACTCAACCTTCCCCGCACCAACACCCGCCACTTCGAAAGCCACATTAGCGCCAACATGCCTGCCTACCTGGCCGACCACCAGGTTTTTGGGGCCGTGGTGTTGCCAGCGGCTGGGTTTATCGAAATGGCGATCGCCGCCTTGAGATCGATCCAACCTCATCAATCCCTAGCGCTAAAAGCCGTCACCATTCATCAGGCGCTGGTGCTCAACCAACCCCAAACAGTTCAGGTGTTGCTGCTACCAAAGGAAGATCAGCTATATCAATTTGAAATTCTCAGCTTGACCGACACCGAGTGGGTGCTCCATGCCAGTGGTCAGGTGATGGAAGAAGCGCTGGAAAACCCAGCTGATTTGGCTCAGCTACAGTCTCGCTGTGGTGACTCTGTGGCGGTCGATGCCTGCTATCAACGATTGGCTGCTCAGGGCGTCACCTATGGTGCTCGTTTCCGCGCGATCAAAAAGCTTTGGCAAGGGAATTCTGAGGTATTGAGTCAGCTGCGACTACCAGAAGCACTGCACTCAACGGCAGCAGTGTATCAGCTCCATCCCGTGCTGCTGGATGCCTGTTTGCAAAGTCTGGCGGCGGTCTTTCTCAATCAGTCCGGCTCCGACACCTATCTTCCGGCGGGAGTGGCTGAAGTCCACATCCGGCCCGGAATTGATTGGGCGCAGGCCGATTATCAGCTCTGGTGCTATGCTCAGGTGCAGCCTGGCGATCGCGACATCACGGCCAACCTGCAGCTTTTCCTCAACGATGGTCGGCTTGTCGGTACCTTGATCGGTCTGAAACTGCGTCCCGCCGCCTCGGAGCGAGTACTCGGCACACCTCAGTTCCAGAACTGGCTCTACCAAATTGATTGGCAGGCCCAATCGCTCCCGCAGGCTGCGGCCACTGCAGAGTTTCTCCTGTCCCCAGCAGCCATCTGCCATCAGGTTGCTCCCAGCTTCGAGGACTTGGTCAGTCAGTCAGGGATTCTGGACTACCAGCAGCGTTTGCTAGAGCTTGACGCCCTGAGCCTGGAGTATGTGGAGCGCGCCATTTCAACCTTCGGAGAACTTCCCCCTAGCAATGAACCCATTGAACTAGCCCAAATCTGGGGGATTAAGGCTCAGCATGAAGCATTATTCCAACATTTATTAGGACGGTTGACAGAAAAACGGGGGAGCCAGGAAGCAGAGGAGAAGCAAGGCAATCCCTCATCCCCGCATCTCCCCATCCTCCAACCCGAACTCACCCTCCTCACCCGCTGTGGCGAAAATCTGGTGGCGGTGCTGCGAGGTGAAATTGATCCCCTGACGCTGCTCTTTCCCGATGGCGATTTGAGTGACCTAACCCGCCTCTATGAATCCTCTATCGGGGCGCAGGTGATGAATTCACTGGTGCAGCGGGTGGTGACGGCGGCGACGGCACGATCGCCCCGACCCCTGCGCATTTTGGAAATTGGCGCAGGTACGGGCGGCACCACGACTCATCTACTGCCGCAGCTGCCGGATAGCGAATATGTTTTCACCGATGTGTCACCGCTGTTTCTAGCCAAAGCTCGGGAGCGGTTCCAGGACTATGACGGGGTGCGTTATGAGTTATTGGATATCGAGCGATCGCCGGCTGCCCAAGGCTTCCAACAGCCCTTTGACCTGGTAATTGCGGCGAATGTGCTCCACGCCACGGCAGATCTGCGACAAACGTTAACGCACGTGCATGAGCTGCTGGCTCCCGGTGGCGAGCTGATGCTGTTGGAAAGTACTCAGCCTCTGCTCTGGCTGGATATGATTTTTGGCTTGACCGAAGGCTGGTGGAAGTTCACCGATCGCGATTTACGTCCCGACCATCCCTTATTATCGGCGGCCCAGTGGCAAACCTTGCTAGCGGAAAGTGGATTTACCCCAGCCATCCTGCAATCAGCGGCAGAGGCAGATCAATTGGATCCCGTGCCCCCGCACCTCGACCTGCCCCAGACGGTGATCGTGGCCCAGCGGGATCAGCTGTCCACTCAGCCCGGTCAAACCGCAACCTGTTTGGTTTTAGCCGCCAGTCAGGATGAAGCTGAGGCGGTCATCGCCACGCTGGAAAAACCGGGGCGGCGCGGCATTGGGGTCGCGTGGGGCGATCGCTACTCCCAGTTGGCCTCCGACCGGTTTATCCTCAACCCTTTGCAAACTGAGAATTTTCAGCAGCTCTGGCAGGCTTTGACGACGACCCATGCCTTACCGACCCAGGTAATCTATCTCGCCAGCTCCGGCGAAAAGCTCAATCCACCAGCGCTAGAGCGGAGTTGTAGCGGCCTCTTACATCTGGTTCAGACTCTGGCTGAGGTGTCCCAACCGCCCGCGCTTTGCTTAGTCACCCAGGGAGTGGCGCGACCGCCAGTGGTAAATCCGGCGCAAGCACCGCTGTGGGGGTTGGGGCGCGTCATTGCTCTGGAGCATCCGGCCCTGCGCTGTTGTCGGCTGGATTTAGATCCTCAGTCATCGCCTCAGCAACAACGGTTGGATTTAAGCAGGGAACTCGACAACGAACCGACCGCTGCCACTGTGGCCTATCGTCAGGCTCAGCGGTCGGTGGCGCGACTAGAGCCAGTCAGCTTGTCGCCGTCGTTAGCCCTCCCTGATCAACGTGGCCAGGAGATGGCCTTCCGGCTGGCGATCGCGGCTAAAGGCACCCCCGACGCGCTGCAAATCCAGCCTTGTCACCGTCGTTTTCCGGGCCCTGAGGAAGTCGAAATTCGGGTAGATGCTGCCGGTCTGAATTTCATTGACGTGTTGGATACCCTGGGCCTGCTGCCCTTTGAGCGCGACTGGCTGGGGGTAGAATGTGCGGGCACTGTCGTCACTGTGGGCGATCGGGTCACCCATCTTCAGGTCGGCGATCGCGTCATGGCGTTAGCGGCCGGCAGTTTTGCCCAGTACGTCACGGTGCCCGCTATCTTGGCGGCGCCGCCGCCCCTGGGTCTCAGTGCGGTAGCAGCGGCCACGATTCCCGCCAACTTTCTCACGGCCTACTACGCACTGGTCGAGGTGGCTCAAGTGCAGCCGGGGGAACGGGTACTGATTCACGCCGCTGCTGGAGGGACGGGGATGGCAGCGGTGCAGATTGCCCTGAGTCGCGGGGCCGAAGTTTTTGCCACCGCCAGCCCGGCCAAGTGGGAGATCCTAAAGCGTATGGGCGTCCGCCAGGTGATGAATTCCCGCACCCTGGATTTTGCTGAGGAAACCCTCGCGGCCACCGATGGCGCAGGGGTGGATATCATCTTCAACTCCCTATCCAGCGAATTTATTCCCCAGAGTCTGGCTGTCCTCAAGTCCCAAGGCCGCTTCATCGAAATCGGCAAACGCGACGTGTGGAGTGCTGAGCAAGTTGTCGCCGTACAGCCCCAGGTGACCTATCATCTCGTCGATCTCCTGTCCCTGACCCAACAGGTCCCGCAGCAGATCCAGGCGATGCTGCAAGCCCTCGTCCCCTTATTTGCAACCGAACAGCTCCAGCCCCTGCCCCACCGAGTATTTCCCCTGAGCAGCGCCATCAGTGCCTTTCGCACGATGCAGCAGGCGAAGCATGTGGGCAAGATTGTGCTGCAAGTAAGCGGGAATAGGGAACAGGGAATAGGGAATAGGGAACAGGAGGAACCCAGAACTCAAAATCTAGGACTTAGACCTGAGTCATTCCTCCCACTCCCCCACTCCTCTACTCCCCCACTCCCTACCTACCTCCTCACGGGCGGTCTGGGGGGCCTCGGCCTGCTCACGGCTGACTGGTTAGCGGCTCAGGGCGCGTGTCATCTGGTGCTGATCAGTCGGCGATCGCTGGCCGATCACCCGCCTGAGACGCACACTCAAATCCAGGCGCTGGAAGCCAAAGGGGCAAAGGTCACCGTCATCCAGACGGATGTGGCTCAGCGCGATCAGTTGGCAGCGACGATTGCGGCGATTGACTCCCCAATCCATGGAGTCATTCATGCGGCGGGGGTGCTGGATGATGGGGTGCTGCAGCAGTTGACCTGGGAGCGCCTGGAGTCGGTCTTAGCTCCCAAAGCCTACGGAGCTTGGCATCTGCACGAGCTGACTCAGGAGCAGCCGCTAGCGTTTTTCGTGCTATTTTCCTCGGCAGCGTCGCTGCTGGGGTCGCCGGGACAAGGCAGTCATGTAGCGGCGAATGCCTTTTTGGATGCCCTCGCCCACCACCGACAGACCCTGGGATTGCCCAGCCTGAGCATTAACTGGGGGGCTTGGTCAGGGGTTGGGGCTGCCGCTCAACGTCAGGTCGATCAGCAGATGCAGGCTAGGGGCGTCGAGGCGATCACCCCCGATCAGGGAATCCAAATTTTCTCCCAATTGCTGGCTCAGCCCAGTGAGGCCCAGGTGGGAGTGGTGCCCATTCGTTGGGCTCAGTTACTGAGTCAGGGATGGTCTGATGCCTTCTTTGAAAGGTTTCAACCCTCGACGCCAGTCGTGCAGCCAACGGCGGATTGGCGCAACCGGCTAGAGAATTTACCGCCGCAACAGCGTCTGAGTTTTCTCACCACGGCCTTGCAGCAGGAGGTGGCTCAGGTACTGGGGCGAGCCGCCAGTCAACTGCCCGATCCACAATTGGGCTTTTTTGACCTGGGCCTCGATTCGCTAATGGCAGTAGAGCTCAAAAATCGCCTGGAGGGGCAATTGGGCACGACGGTCTCGTCCACAGCCATTTTTGAACATCCCACCATTGCCGCGCTGGCGCAGCACCTGGCGGCGGTCGTACTCCCTGAGCCGCTGCTGCCCCCGAGCCGAGGAGAACCGGAGCTGCCAAGGCGCTCAGAGTTGGCTAGTGGGAAAACCCGGCGACCCGTATCGGCGAGCGATTCCTCCCCGCCGCCCGCCACCTCAGTAAAGCCAGAACCATCTGGCGCCACAGCGGCTCCCCCCGATCTCGTAGCGGAAGAACTCACTGCCCTCGAACGCTTACTCAATCAATATCAATCCTCATGACAGAGCATTTATCCCACAATTCACAATCGACGGACGAGCGCATCCTGCGGGCCTTGCGAGAGGCGCGATCGCAGCTAGAAGCCGTTGAGCAGGCCAAACATGAGCGGGTCGCGATCGTCGGTATGGCGGGTCGATTCCCCGGTGCGGACAGCGTTGACGCTCTCTGGCAGTTGTTGACGGCGGGCCAGTCCGGCATTCGAATGCTCTCTGACGAAGAACTAACGGCGGCTGGGGTCGCGCCAGAAACCTGGCAGCAGCCCGACTACGTTCGCGCCTACGCCGGATTTTCTGAAGCCGACAGCTTCGACGCGGCCTTTTTTGGCTACTCCCCCCGTGAGGCCGAACTCATGGATCCCCAGCATCGGGCCTTTCTAGAGTGCGCCTGGGCCGCGCTGGAAGATGCGGGCTACGACAGCCGTCAGTATGCCGGTCGCATAGGCGTCTATGGCGGGGCTGCCCTCAACAGCTATCTAGTCAACCTATTTTCTGATCCCCAGCTGCGAGAGTCCACCGACACGGTGCAAGCCGTGATCAGCAACGTCATGGGGCTGATGACCACTCGCGTTTCTTACCAGCTTGACCTCAAAGGGCCGAGCTGCGGCATCCAAACTGGCTGCTCAACGGGTCTGGTAGCGGTGCATCAGGCGTGCCAAAGCTTGCTCCAGCAGGAATGCGACCTGGCCCTAGCGGGGGGCGTCACGGTTAGCAATACCGCCCCCCAGGGATATCCCTACCAGAGCGATGGCATTGCTTCCCCCGATGGGTGCTGTCGTGCTTTTGACGCTGCTGCCCAGGGCACAGTATTTGGCAACGGGGTGGGAATCGTCGTGCTGAAGCGATTGTCAGCGGCGATCGCTGATGGTGACACCCTCTACGCCGTGATCAAAGGCTCTGCCATCAATAACGACGGAGCCGAAAAAGTTAGCCTCACTGCTCCCAGCGTTACCGGACAAGCGGCTGTCATTACCGCTGCCCTAGAGCAAGCCCAGGTGGAGCCCGCCAGCCTCAGCTACATCGAAGCCCACGGCACCGGCACGGCCCTCGGCGATCCCATCGAGATTGCCGCCCTGACGAAAGCCCTGACCAATCATCCTGGCGACTGTGCAATCGGCTCCGTCAAGACCAATCTGGGCCATCTGGATGCCGCTGCTGGCATTGCCGGACTAATCAAAACGGCCCTGGCCCTCAAGCATCAGCAAATTCCCCCGAGCCTGCATTTTCAACAGCCCAATCCTCAAATCGACTTCGCCCACAGCCCCTTCACCGTGCAACGTCAGCTTGGCGACTGGCCGCGTAACGGTACCCCTCGTCGCGCTGGCGTCAGCTCCTTTGGCATGGGGGGGACGAATGCTCATGTAATTTTGGAGGAAGCGCCGGAAGGAGAGTGGATGAGTGGGCTTCGACGTGAGCTCAGCCGAACGGGAGTGGACGAGTGGGAGAGTCAGAGCGATTCCTCGCCCCCTTGCTCCCTCGCCCCCTCAACTCCTTCACGCATGAATCAGGACATGACTGTGGAATCGCCCGCGCAGCTTCTGGTGCTTTCGGCGAAAACGGCGACGGCGCTGGACACGATGACGACGAATCTGGCCCAGCACCTCGAAACACATCCCGACCTCGATTTGGCAGATGTGGCTTACACCCTGCAGGTGGGGCGTCGGGCCTTGCCCCATCGCCGGATTTGTGTTTGCCAAACTCCGGCGGATGCGATCCAACAGTTGAGCACCGGGAATCTCTCTACCCAAGTTGCGGAGACGGCGGCTTCCGCAATCGCCTTCATGTTCTCGGGCCAAGGTAGTCAGTACCCTCACATGGGCCGCGAACTATACGACACTGAACCTGTCTTCCAGCAGGCGATGAACCAGTGCGCCGAGATTTTAGCGGCAGAAGACCTCGATTTGCTGGCGGTGCTCTATGGGGAATCAGGGGATAGGGAACAGGGAACAGGGCATAGGAACCAGGGAATAGGGAATAGAGCAGCGGAACCGAAAACGAATAACCAACAACCAACAACCAACAGTCAACCCATCCACCCATCCACCCATCCACCCATCCACTCCACCGCCCTTGCTCAACCAGCCCTTTTCGCGCTGGAATATGCCCTCGCCCAACTCTGGCACGCTTGGGGTATCGAGCCGCAGGCGCTGATCGGCCACAGCATTGGCGAATACGTGGCGGCCTGCGTCGCTGGCGTGTTTTCCTTGGAAGACGGGCTGCAATTAGTGGCCGCACGGGGGCGGCTAATGCAAGATTGCCCCATCGGGGCGATGCTGTCGGTGGCCTTATCGGAAGCGGCTTTGGCGGCACTGTTACCAAACGATATCGTCATTGCAGCAGTGAATGGGCCAGAGCTGTGTGCCGTATCGGGCACGGCAGCAGAGATCGCCTCCTTCCAAGCGCTGCTGGAGACCAAGCAGATTACCTGTAAACGACTCAAGACCTCCCATGGGTTCCACTCACCGCTGATGGCCCCCGCTGCGGCCGAGTTGGCGGCTCTCGTCGGACAAATGGCGCTGCACCCACCCCAAATTGACCTGCTGTCGAATGTGACGGGGACCTGGCTAACGGCATCCGAAGCGACTGATCCGGCTTACTGGGCCAGACATCTGCGGCAGCCAGTACGGTTTTATGACGGCGTGAAAGCACTGTTAGAGTTGCCCAGTACCACGCTGCTAGAGGTAGGACCGGGGCGTGCCCTCAAGACCCTGGCACAGCAGGCCATCATGCGGACTGAAGCCGCCCCCGCGATAGTACTGAACTCTCTGCCTCACCCGCAAGAAGATGTGGGCGATCGCGCCGTAATGCTGGGCAGTCTCGGCCAACTATGGTTGAAGGGCACTACGGTGCAATGGTCTAACGTCTCTGCCCACGGCCTGCGGCGACGAGTGCCGTTACCCACCTATCCCTTTGAACGGCAGCGGTACTGGGTCACCCTTAATCCCGCCGGATTGACCGCTCCCGCCACCCCAGATCCTCAGGAGACTAAAGCCGCCGATTTAGCCAACTGGTTCTATATCCCCGCTTGGGAGCGCTCATTTCTGCCGCAGTTGGAGCCCCCGACCAGTGACTGCTGGGTGGTATTTGCGGCTGCCCCCATCGGGACGGCTCTGTCCCAGCGTTTGGCCGCAACTGGGCAGAGGGTGGTGACGGTACAACCGGACTCTCAGTTCGCCCAACAGGGACACACCTACACGCTGAATCCGCAAAATCCTGAAGATTATCGATCGCTGGTACAAGCACTGGCCACTCAGGATGAGCAGTCAATCCATTGGGTCTACGGCTGGAACCTAGCCGAAACCGCCGATAGAGCCACAGAGTTCTACACGGAGTTTTACAACGTGCTGCACCTGGCACAAGCGCTGCTGGCCAGCGATCACCCGACGGATAGTACCCTCACCGTAATAACGTCCGGTGCCGACGCGGTGGTGGGGACGGATGCGGTCAATCCTCAGCAGGCGCTGCTATCCGGACTGTGTAAGGTGATTCCCCAAGAGGCGACGCACCTGCGCTGCCGCTGCCTGGATGCCGCGGCGATCGCTGGAAAGATGCTCCCAGCCGAATCGCTGCTAGACAGTCTCTATCGCGAGTTGGCGGCAACTGCCCGGATCGTGGCCTATCGCGGCGGTTATCGCTGGGTGCAGACGTATCAGCAACTACCGCTACCGGCAGGTCAACCGCCCTTGCGATCAGAGGGTACCTATCTGATTGCCGGGGATCTGGTTGAGGGTTTGGGGATGGTCTATGCCCAAGCCCTGCGGCAAGACTTTCAGGCCCGACTGGTGTTGATCGGGCGGGCGGGTTTACCGCATGCGGAACACTGG
This sequence comes from uncultured Halomicronema sp., assembly GCA_937899725.1. Classification (GTDB taxonomy): domain Bacteria; phylum Cyanobacteriota; class Cyanobacteriia; order Phormidesmidales; family Phormidesmidaceae; genus Halomicronema. The sequence goes on along the minus strand of CALCCA010000052.1, from coordinate 27,000 downwards.
GAGCAGTGGCTGGTTACCCACGGTCCCCAGCATGAGGTCAGTCGCCTGATTCATCAGCTGCAGAGCCTGGGAGCCGTCGGCACAGACTACCTGTGGTTCAGTGCCGACTTGGGGGATGCAGCATCAGTGAAGGTAGCGGTGGCTGAGGGATGGGCGCAATTTGGCGAGATTCACGGGGTGTTTCATGCCGGGGTGATGGGCGATCGCGCCAGTTGCCCGATGCCCGAGCTGACCCAGCCGACCTGCGAGCAGACGTTGCGTCCGAAAGTTCAAGGGATGCAAGTCTTGATGTCGGCGTTGGCGGGGCAAAATCCAGATTTTGTTCTGCTGCAGTCGTCGCTATCCGCCGTGGTGGGCGGGGTGGGGTTTGGAGCCTATGCCGCCGCCAATGCCTATCTCGATAGTCTCGCGACCCAGTATCGGGGCCGCACTCCTCGGTGGTTCAGCATCAACTGGGATGCCTGTCGCCAGGATGACGCCCCCCAGACCACGGGCTCAGCCTGGCTGGATCGCGCCATGACGCCAGCCGAAGTTTGGCAGGTAACGCAGCGAGTGCTGGCCCAACCTCACCTGAGCCAAGTTGCCGTGTCACCGGGGAATTTGCGCGATCGCATCGACCAGTGGATTCACCATCCTGAAACCCTGTCGGCCAGTTCCGCGACGGCCAGCACTGATCCCGCTCAGCGATCGCAGCTCACGAGTGAGTATGTCGCGCCCCGCAACGCGATTGAAACGGCGGTAGCGATCGCCATGCAGGAGTTATTAGGCATCGAAAAAGTCGGCATTCATGATAACTTCTTTGAATTAGGCGGGCATTCATTGCTGGCCATCCAAGCTGTCACGCGACTGCGCAAAGAATTTCAGGTAGAACTTCCCATGCGGGCTTTTTTGTTTGAAGCACCGACTGTAGCTGGGATCGCCAAAATGATTGAAGAAAATCAAGTCAAGGATGCCGACCAAGCTGCCATTGCTGATCTCTTGAACGACATCGAATCGATGTCAGCAGAGGAGGTTGATAAACAAGTCAATCTGCGCTCCTAAAAGTCTATGTTGGATTAATTTTTTGCTCGTCATGAAGACTAAATGATTCACCGTTTACCAATGCCTACTAAAACCACTATCACCCTGCTTAAGCCCCAAAATTCACCTTCACTCAAGCTCCCTTTCGTTCCCTAAAACCAGGAAGCCAACATGGATTTCAGTCTGTTTTATTTTGACGGTGACGGCTCTGTGGCCCGTCCCAACCAGTATCAACTGTTGATCGAGAGTGCTAAATTTGCCGACCAACATGGGTTCACTGCCGTGTGGACTCCAGAGCGCCACTTCCATGCGTTTGGGGGCCTGTATCCCAACCCGTGCGTCACCAGTGCGGCCCTGGCTATGGTGACAGAAAACCTGCAACTGCGAGCCGGGAGCGTGGTGGTGCCGCTGCATCATCCGGTGCGCATTGCAGAAGACTGGGCCGTGGTGGACAACCTCTCTAACGGGAGGGCCGCGATCGCCTTTGCCTCCGGCTGGACCATGGATGAGTTCATTTTATCGCCTATCCCCCACGCTAGCCGTAAAGCCCAGATGTGGCGAGGGATTCAGCAAGTGCAGCAGCTCTGGCAGGGAGCTGCCGTTGACTTTTCAGACGCTGCCGGCAAATCAGTGGCGGCTCGGTCTTTACCCCGCCCCTTACAGCCCCAACTGCCCACCTGGGTGACCTGCCAGTCGACTGAAACTTTCATCGAAGCGGGACGACTGGGAGCGAATATCCTCATCTCACTATTGGGCGGATCATTAGAACAATTAACTCCGAAGATTCAGGCTTATCAGCAATCCTTAAGTAAGCACGGCCATAACGTTAATTCAAAAACGATTTCACTGATGTTGCATACATTTTTGGGTCGCAATATTGATCAAGTCAAAGATGATGTCCGCCAACCTTTCTGCGAATATCTGAAAAATCATTATGGCCTGCTAGAAAATCTAGCTAAAGGCATGGGTCTATCCATTAGTTTGAAAGATTTTTCTGATGATGACCTGGATAGCCTGCTATCATTTGGAGTGGAAGGCTTCATGAACGATCGCTCTTTAATTGGCACTCCTGACAGTTGTTTGCCCTTTATGCAAAAACTGACTCAGGTTGGTATTACCGAAGTGGCTTGCTTAATCGATTTTGTCCAAGACTTTGATGTCGTCATGAACGCCCTGCCTTATCTCAAGCAACTTAAAGATAATTGCGCGATTCATCTATCAGCAACAGCGATGGCTGGTAGCACTTATTAACCTCGATGCCTCAGGCATCCTAAGACCCAGATTTCAATCCCATGCTAGCGCCGTCATTTACTTTAGTCGGTTCTATTAGCCACTCATTTTTCACCGGTATGACAGACCCGCGCCCCCATTTGGAAGCTTTGCAGCAGCGTATCGCCGCCCTCTCCCCCGAGCGGCGGGCACTGTTGGAGCAGCGCTTGCAGCGGCAGGGGTTGTCGCTGGTGGCTGTCGTGTCTCCCTTAATACCTCAGTCCCGCCCCCCGGCAGTGCCCCTATCGCCCGCACAGCAAAATCTCTGGGTACGGCATCAGCTCAATCCTGAGAGTTCGGCCTATCACATCGGCCTTTCTTGGCAGTTGACCGGAACCCTTGACATCGCTGCTCTGGAGCGCAGCTTGAGTGCGATCGTCCAACGCCACGAAAGTCTGAGAACGCAGTTTGTCGCGCCAGCAGGGCGGCCCTGTCAGCAGATTCGGTCTCACGACTCAGCAGCCCTCTTACCGGTGACTAATTTGAGCTTGCTGCCAAAGGCCGCGATCACGGCTGAAGTCCAGCGACTGACGGAACAGTGTGTCAAGCAGCCGTTTGATCTCAACCAAGATTCATTGCTCAGGGCGCAACTCCTCCAGTTGGATAAAACCCATAGCGTGCTGTTGCTCGTGCTGCATCATCTCGTGGCGGATGGTTGGTCCCGTGGGGTGCTGATGCGGGAACTAGCGACCCTCTATCGGGATTTTACGAATGATGCCGTCCCGGCGCTGCCGCCGCTCCCCATTCAGTACGCTGACTACACCTTGTGGCAGCAGCAGTGGTTGCAGGGTGACGCTTGTCGTATCCAACTTGACTACTGGCGGCAGCAGCTCTCGGGATTGCCAGCGTTAGAACTGCCCACCGATCGCCCGCGTCCAGCCGTCCCCAATTTCATCAGCCGGACTTGCACCGGCACCCTCTCATCAGACTGCGTCACGGCACTGAAAACCCTCAGTCAGCAGGCCGGAATGACCCTCTTTATGACTCTGCTGGCAGCGTTTAAGCTATTGCTGCACCGCTACAGCGCCCAGGAGGATATTGGCGTCGGGGTGCCCGTAGCCAACCGTAACTATCCCGAGGTGGAGCCGCTGATCGGCTTTTTCGTCAACACCCTGGTGTTGCGGACGCGCTGCACTGGCAGGATGACGTTTCGGGAGCTATTGCAGCAGGTTCGACAAGTCACCGCCGATGCCTTTCAGCATTCAGAAGTCCCCTTTGCCAAGGTGGTCGAAGCCCTGCAGCCCAATCGCGACCTCAGCCAGAATCCGCTGTTTCAGGTGATGTTTCAGCTCCAAAGCGGCTATCAAAGCCAGAACGCGGCAAATCTTGACCTGAATCTGCCGGGGTTGGAAGTTCAACAGACCTGGCTCGATCCGTGCCAGACCAAGTTTGACCTGACCTGGCACGGCATTGAACGAGAGGACGGCCTGCTGCTAGCCGTGGAATACCGCTTGGACTTGTTTGACGAAGCCCGTATTCAGCGCATGTTGGGGCATTTTCAGACCCTGCTGGCAGGCATTCTCGCCCACCCAGATTGCCCGGTGGCCGAGCTGCCTCTCTTGAGTTCAGCAGAACGGCATCAGCTTTTGGTGGCCTGGAATCAGACCCAGGCTCCTCAGCCCAGCCAGTGCTTTCATCAGCAATTTGAAGCTCAGGTGACACAGACACCGGATGCGGTCGCAGTCACGGACCCAACTCAGCAGTTGACCTATGACCAGCTCAACCGCCGCGCCAACCAACTCGCTCACATTCTCCAAGCCCAAGGTATTCGTCCTGAAGCCCTGGTCGGCATTCATCTATCCCGCTCCGTTGAGTTGCTGGTGGCTCTGCTTGGGGTGCTCAAGGCCGGTGGAGCCTATGTCCCTATCGATCCCAGTTTGCCTGCAGAGCGGGTGCGCTGGCTGCTGACCGATGCCCAGGTGGCGCTAGTGGTGACGTCGCGGGCCGAGACGTTGGCAGAAATCGTAGACGGTGTCTACCCAACGGTGGATTTGAGCCGCGATCGCGATCGCATTGCCCAAGCGCCTGACCACAATCCGGCTGTCAGCCTTGAACCCGAAAATCTGGCCTACGTGATCTACACATCCGGTTCTACAGGCCAGCCGAAAGGCACTCTGCTGACCCATCAGGGACTGAGCAACTATTTGAACTGGGCGACCCAGACTTACCCCGTCGCGGCGGGCGGTGCGCCCGTGCAGTCTGCCATCGGCTTTGACGCCACCATTACCAGCCTGTTCACGCCCTCATTAGTCGGCCAAGCCGTCACCCTCCTGCCCGAAATCTACGAGCTTGAAGCCCTGAGTCAAGCCCTTAAAGGAAGCGATACTTTCGGCCTGGTCAAACTCACCCCTGCCCATTTGAAGGCTCTAGAACCCCTAGTGCTTCCCCCCACTCCCCGACTCCTACACTCTTCCACTCCTACACTCCCCACCCAGGCCCTCATCCTTGGCGGCGAAGCCCTTCATGGTCGCGATATCGCCCCCTGGCGACAGCAATTTCCCCAACTGCGTCTTGTTAACGAGTACGGCCCTACGGAAGCTGTTGTCGGCTGCTGCGTCTACGACGTGCCCCTCGATTTCACCGCTGACACTGTTCCCATTGGTCGTCCTATCGCCAATGTGCAGCTCTACGTTCTCGACCCTGATTTAGAGCCCGTCCCGATTGGCGTTCCTGGCGAACTCTATATCGGCGGGGCAGGTGTCGCGCGAGGGTACTTGAACCGACCGGATCTGACGGCAGAGCGGTTCATGCCAAATCCGTTTTTTGAAAGCAGAAGGCAGAAGGCAGAAGGCAGAAATGAGGAAGGAAATTTTGAGTTTTTAGTTTTGAGTTCTCAGTTTGAGCCTACTCAAAATTCAAAATCTAAAACTCAAAACTCTCACCCCACCTCCCCACTCCCCCACTCCCCCACCCTCTACAAAACCGGTGATCGCGTCCGCTACCGACCGGACGGCATTCTCGAATATCTGGGCCGCATGGACGAGCAGATAAAACTGCGCGGCTACCGGATCGAACCCGGCGAGATTGAAGCCGCTCTCTGTCAGCATCCCGATGTGGAGCAAGCCGTTGTGGTCCGGCGCGAGGATTTAGGCGCAGCTGCTAAGTTAGTTGCCTATGTCGTGGAAAAGGTAGAGGGGAGTAGGGAACGGAGAACAGAGAACAGGGAACAGGAAGAATCCAGACCCCAGACCTTAAAAGTTAATGCCCAATACCCACAAACAATTACCTCCCACTCACTGCCCCATCCCCCCATCTCCCACCGCCTACATCAGGCCCTTGCTGACAAACTTCCCGCCTATATGCTCCCTGATTACTTTGTTTCGCTGGAGGCTTTGCCGCTGACGGTAAATGGCAAGGTGGATAAGCAGGTGCTACCCATGCCAGCCATCCAGACGAGTGATCGTGACCAAACCGGCCGTTCCTTGACAGAAACAGAGCAGCAGCTGGCAGCAGTTTGGGCTGAAGTGCTCCAGCGCGATGCTGTGGGCCTGCACGACAATTTCTTCGAGCTGGGGGGAGATTCGATTCTGGCGATGCAGATTATTGCCAAGGCTCACCAGGTCGGACTGCATCTCGTGCCGCGTCAACTTTTTCAGTATCAGACGGTGGCAGAGTTGGCGGTAGTCGCAGAAGTGCAAGCCCTCTCTGCTGTTTCCCAAGAGCCGGTGACGGGAACAGTACCGCTGCTGCCGATTCAGCGAGACTTTTTTACCCAAGCACAACCGGAGCCCCATCATTACAATCAAGCGGTGATGGTGATAGTTGACTCGGAGGCACAGCCGGAGCTGCTGGCCCAGGCTTTACAGGCATTGGTTAGGCATCATGACGGTTTGCGATCGCGCTTCTTTTGCGAAGCCGGCATTTGGCAACAGGTCATCCAGAGTCCTGATGCTGTCACCGTATCCCTAGATGATCTCGATTTATCTCACTTGCCTGCTGACGCTCAGGCGGCTGCATTGGCTACAGCAGCAGATGATTGGCAAACGAGTTTGCATCTATCGGTTGGGCCGCTATTGAGAGCCGTGCGGGTGCGACTCGGGGAACGGGGCGATCGCCTGCTGCTGATTGCCCATCACTTAATCGTGGATGGGGTCTCGTGGCGCATTCTCTTGGCTGATTTGACGACGGCCTATCGCCAATTAGCATCGGGAAGTGAAGTTCAGCTGCCGCCCAAGACCCATTCCATCCAGTCTTGGGCGCAGCAGTTAGTCGCGTTGGCGCAGTCTGGCTACTTTGAGGCCGAGCGCTCCTACTGGCGAGACATGTGCGCTCCTACGGCAGCGATTCCCACAGATTTTGCGGCCAGTGCTGACGACAACACAGTGGCATCGATGGCGGAAATTTCCATTGGGCTAGATGCCGCGCAAACCCAAGCGCTGTTGACAATGGCGACCCAGATTTACCACACTCAGGTCAATGAGGTTCTGCTAACTGTTCTAGGCCAAACGCTGAAGCCCTGGACGCAGTCTTCTACCGTGCTGATTGACCTGGAGGGTCACGGTCGAGACCTGGATTTGCAAACTTTGCAAGACTCATCGCCCTTGGATGTATCTCGCACCGTGGGTTGGTTAACAACGGTTTATCCGCTGCGGTTGGCCATGCCCTCGGGAGCCATGACCGAGCAACTCCGGTCGGTGAAAGAGCAGTTGCGGGCAGTACCTCATCAGGGAGTGGGCTACGGCGTTCTGCGTTCTCTAGCTGCCGAACCCGATCCGGCTTTGGGTTCCCCGGCAGCCATCAGTTTCAACTATTTGGGCCAAGTGCGATTCAACGCGGCACCTGATCCCCAAGGGGTGATTCAGGCTCTAGCCTCCGAGTCGGTGGGGTCACTCCGCAGTCCATTGAGACGCCGTCGCTATCTGTTAGAGGTGATTGCCCTAATTCGGGACGGTCAGCTACAGGTGATCTGGCGCTATAGCCAGTCAGTGCATCGCCGCGCCACTCTGGAAACCCTGGCCCAGCGATATCTGGCCACACTGCAGTCATACCTGGCCCCACCGACCCAGCCCGCGATCGCTGCCAACCACACCCCGTCCGACTTCGCGGCGGCACGGGTGAACCAAGCGCAGTTGGATCAGCTCTTCAGCAAGATTCGGGGGCACTAGCGCGATGACCACCATACAGGACATCTACGAACTCTCCCCAATGCAGCAGGGCATGTTGTTTCACACCCTATATGCGCCGGAGTCGGGCGTCTATTTCGAGCAGCGTAGCTGTCTGCTGGTCGGGCCTTTGGACGTGGTCGCCTTCAAACGGGCTTGGCAAGCCGTCGTCGAACGCCATGCCGTATTGCGTACTGCCTTCTACTGGGAAGAAGCGGATAAACCCCTGCAGGTGGTTTACGCCAGCGCCGAACTGCCGTGGATTGAAGCCGATTGGCAGGCCCTATCGGAGCCGCAACAGAAAGCAAAGCTGGCGGCATTTTTACAGGGCGATCGCACCCAGGGCTTTGGCCTCGATCAGCCACCCCTGATGCGCTGTGCCCTCTTCCAGCTCAGCCCCGGCCGGCATCACTTTGTCTGGAGCCACCACCACCTGCTGATGGACGGCTGGTGCAATGCTCTGCTGATCAAAGAGGTTCTGGCTTTCTACACTGCTCAGCGCCAGGGAGAAACCCTCACCTTGGCCCCGCCTCGCCCCTATCGGGACTACATTCTCTGGCTCCAGCAACAAGATCAGCAGGCCGCCCGAACTTACTGGCAGCAGGCCCTAGCCGACTTCACCGCACCTACGCCGCTGGGCATTGATCGCTCACGACCCACCCCTCACTCAGAGCACTGTGATCAGTGGCATACGCTGCCCCAGCCCTTGACGGCTGACTTGCATGCCTTCGCCCAGCGCTACCACCTCACGCTGAACACGCTGTTCCAAGGAGCTTGGGCACGGGTGTTGAGCTGCTACAGTGGCACCTCGGACGTGGTGTTTGGGGCCACGGTGGCCGGACGCCCCCCGACCCTACCGGGGTCAGACTCTATCGTGGGGTTGTTCATCAACACTGTGCCGGTGCGGGTGGCGATGCCGCCAGCGATGCCGTTATTGCAATGGCTCCAGCAGATTCAAGCAGCTCAGCGCGATCACGAAACCTATGCCTTCAGTTCCCTCACGGATATCCAATCCTGGAGTGCCGTGCCCCACGGCACGCCCCTATTCGAGAGCCTGCTGGTGTTTGAGAACTATCCCGTTTCCCTAACTGCGGCCCTAACCGACGACAGCAGTGACCTCACCGTCGAAGCAGGACAGGGATTTGAGCAGACCAACTATCCCTTAGCCCTAGTCGTCATACCGGGCAAAACCCTGGCGTTAAGGGTCAATTACGATCTCGATCGCTTCTCTAACACCGCCATTCAGCGTCTGCTAGGCCATCTGGAAACGGTGCTGGCGGGCATCATGGCTGCTCCTGAAGCCTCCACCGGCCAGCTTCCCCTGCTGACCCAGGAAGAGCAGCAACAACTCATCACGTGGAACCAAACCGAGCAACTCATTCCAGACCGCTGCGTCCATGAGTTGATTGCTGACCAAGCCACCGTCAATCCCAATGCCACCGCCCTTATTTTTGAGGACACAGTCCTTAGTTATCAGGAACTCGACCAGCGAGCCAACCAGCTTGCCTATTACTTGATGCAGCAAGGCGTTCAACGAGGCGATCGCGTCGCCCTCTGCCTGGACCGTTCTGCCGAATTAGTCATCACCCTGCTCGCCATTCTCAAAACCGGGGCCACCTACATTCCCCTCGACCCCACCTATCCGATGGAACGGCTGCGGTTCATCCTCGAAGACGCCCAGATATCGCTGCTAATTACAGCACATGGGGCGGCGACTGCGATTCCCAAAACCGCTGTTCCAACCCTGGATTTGACTTGTGAGGCTGAGGCGATCTCCCTTGCCCCCTTGCCCCCCATCCCCCACTCTCCGCCCTCCGATGACCTCGCCTACCTGATTTACACCAGCGGCAGCACCGGCGCTCCTAAAGGTGTCCCCATTCGCCACCGCAGCCTGACGAATCTGCTCGCCAGCATGGCTCAGGCTCCTGGCATGACGGCCCAGGATACGTTGCTAGCGGTCACGACTCCCGCCTTTGACATCGCCGCGCTGGAACTATTTCTGCCCCTCACCGTCGGCGGCACGCTGGTCATTGCTAGTCAAGATACTGTTCGCGATCCACAAAGTCTGGCAACCCAACTAGAGCACCATGACGTCACGCTGATGCAGGCGACCCCTGCCACCTGGCGACTACTGGTCGAAAGCGGCTGGCAGGGCAAGAGTAACCTCAAATTGCTCTGCGGTGGCGAAGCCCTGGAACCTTCTCTGGCTCAGCGTTTGTTGGACTGCGGCGCAGAACTGTGGAACCTTTACGGCCCGACGGAAACCACTATTTGGTCTGCTGCCCTGAAGCTGGAGACATCCATCCTGGCAGACGGCCTCGTCCCGATTGGCCCGCCCATTGCCAACACCCAGTTCCACGTGCTCGATGCCCAGCAGCGCCCCGTTCCCCGTGGTGTCCCTGGCGAACTGTACATCGGTGGTCTGGGTTTGAGTTCGGGCTACTGGCAGCGGCAGGATTTGACAGCAGAACGGTTTATCGACGTAGAAGGCAGAAGACAGAAGGGAATAGGAAATAGGGAACAGGGAACAGGTAGTCCCCAGAGCCCAGAACGAGGTCAAACCCCATCCCCCGTTCGACTGGCTTCGACGATGAGCTCAGCCGAATCGAGCGTTCACGCCGAAGCGCATTCACCCATCCACCCATCCATCTTTTACAAAACTGGCGATCGCGTCCGCATCCGCGAAGACGGCACCCTGGAATACCTGGGTCGTCTTGACCATCAAGTCAAACTGCGCGGCTTCCGTATCGAACTGGGCGAAATCGAAGCCGTCCTCACCCAGCATCCTGATGTGTCGCAAGCAGTGGTCGTACTGCGAGAAGACACTGCTGGAGAGTCACAACTGGTGGCCTACTGTGTGAAGAACGCAAAACCAAGAGCCGCTCACGAAGAACACATTCCAACCTCAACACTCCAAACTCCAAACTCATCCCCCCATCCCCCCATCCCCTCATCCCCGCATTCACTCCCCCACTTCCTTTCCCAGCACCTTCCCGCCTACATGGTGCCGACTCAATTCGTCGTGCTCGATGCTCTGCCCCTAACGCCCAATGGCAAAGTCGATCGCAACGCCCTGCCTACACCAGACTCTCCTGAAATCAGTCACGGCTCGACGGCTCCTCGCACTCTGACTGAGGAACTACTTGCCAATATCTGGACAGCAGTGCTTGACCAGTCTCAGGTCAGTCGTGCAGACAACTTCTTTGAGTTGGGTGGGCATTCGCTGCTAGCAACGCGGGTGGTGGCCCAGGTGCGGCAGGCGTTTGGGGTGGAGCTGCCGGTGCGATCGCTGTTTGAATCGCCCACCCTATTTCAACTCGCTGCCGAAATCGACACATTGAAAGCAGGCGGCAGCCTTACCTCCCTAACACCCATTCAGCCGATTGAACGGACCGGGGCGCTACCACTTTCCGATGCGCAGCGGCGGCAGTGGGTTTTAGCGCAGTTAGAACCAGAGAGCCCGTTCTACATCATCCCGACCGCCGTGAGAGTCAAAGGAGACTTGTCAATAGACCGGCTACAACAGAGTTTGGCGCAGATGATTGAGCGTCATGAAGTGCTGCGAACCAAGTTTATCGATTGGGAGGGTCAAGCAGTGATCGCGATTCAGGCTGAAGCGGCGATCACCATTCCCGTCGTTGATCTGAGTGGGCTTGATCAGGCCCAGCAGCAGGCCCAAATTCGCGAACAGTTGCAGCGGGAAGCGCGGACGCCGTTTGATTTGAGTCAAGCGCCATTGTTGCGGATCCGGGTGCTAAGGCTTGCCGCGCTCGACCAGGTGGTGGTGCTGTGCCTGCACCACATCATTGCGGATGGCTGGTCGATGGGGATTCTCGTTCAGGAGTTGGCGCAAACTTACGATACTTCACGCTCAGGTCGAGCGGCTGAACTGCCCCCGCTACCGCTGCAGTATGTGGACTATGCGGCGTGGCAGCAGCAGCCCTTGCCACCCGCTCAACTGGATTACTGGCAACAGCAGCTCCAAGGTGCCCCCCCCTTGCTGGAACTGCCGACGGATCAGCCGCACCCTGCAGTGCAGTCTTTGGCCGGAGCCACTGCAGAGTTTCAGCTTTCGATCAAGCAAACCCAGGCGCTAGAACAACTCAGTCAGCAGCAAGGGGTGACGCTGTTTATGACGTTGCTGGCGGCTTTCCAGGTGCTCTTGCAGCGCTACAGCGGCTGTACGGATCTGGTCATCGGCACGCCCATTGCCAACCGACCCCAGGCTGAGTTGGAAGGCTTGATTGGGATGTTTGTGAACACGCTGGTGTTGCGCACCGATTTGTCTGGCGATCCCCGCTTTGAGGAGTTGCTGAGACGGGTGCGGGAAGTGACCCTGGATGCCTACGCTCACCAGTCTGTCCCCTTTGAGCAGGTGGTGGAAGCGCTAGCGGTGCCCCGCAGTTGGAGCCATGCCCCCCTATTTCAAGTCATGTTTGTCTTGCAAAATGCGCCGCTACCCCCGATGGCGATGGAGGGACTGGAATGGGAGCCCCTAGTTCTGGAAAGCGGGACAGCCAAGTTTGACCTTACCTTATCGATGCGGCCCACTCACGCCGGATTAAAAGGCGTGCTGGAATATCGCACCGACCTGTTTGAGGCCGACACCATTCAGCGGATGGCAGGGCACTTTTGCACCTTGCTGGCAGCGATCTGTGAGCAGCCCAGCAGTCGGATCGCGGAGCTGCCGCTGCTGACAGCAGCTGAACGCAGTCAGTTCTGGCAGTGGCATCAGACCCAGACGGATTACCCGCGCCACTTGTGCATCCACGAACTTTTTGAGCAGCAGGTGGAGAAGACACCAGCGGCCACAGCGCTCATCTTTAGGGATCAGTCCTTCACCTATCAAGCCCTGAATGAAAGCGCTAATCAGTTAGCCTGGTACTTGCGATCGCACCTCGCTGCCCCCTCCGGAGCATCGCCCGCGATTGCCCCTGATACCCTGATTGGCCTCTGGGCTGAGCGCTGTCCGGCAACGATGGTCGCGATGCTGGCGATTCTCAAAGCGGGCGGTGCCTACGTGCCCCTAGACCCCAACTATCCGCCTGAGCGACTCCAGTTCATGATTGAGGATGCTGGTCTGAGTCTGGTGATTACGCCTCAGGCAATCCATCTGTCGCTGGATCAGATCGCCTGTCAGAGCCTGGCCCTGAACGCTGAGGCGGTGACCATTGCCCAGCAAAGCACCGCTAATCTACCGACCTCAACCACGGCAGAAAACCTGGCCTACGTGCTCTATACCTCCGGGTCTACGGGGCAGCCCAAGGGCGTGTGTACGCCCCATCGCGGGGTCGTGCGATTGGTCAAAGACACTGATTATGTTGAGTTTGGTCCTAGCGAGGTTTTCCTCCAGGCAGCTTCCCTGTCCTTCGATGCCTCCACCTTTGAGATTTGGGGAGCCTTGCTCAATGGCGGCCAATTGGTGCTGATGCCGACGCCCGTCCCGACTTTAGACGAGTTGGCTGAGGCGATCGCCCAGCACCAGGTCACGACTCTGTGGCTCACTGCCGGATTGTTTCACCTGATGGTAGACGAGCAAATTGATGCTCTAAGACCTGTGCGCCAACTGTTGGCCGGGGGCGATGTGCTCTCGGGTGCCCACGTCCGCAAAGCGCTTTCCCAACTGCCGCATACCCGTTTAATCAACGGCTACGGCCCGACAGAAAACACGACCTTCAGCTGCTGCCACACCCTCACTGCCGATAGTCTGAACCACACCACGTCAGCAGACTCTCCTCCCATTGGTCGCCCCATCGCCAATACCCGGGTCTACGTGCTGGATGACACCCTCCAGCCCGTCCCGATTGGCGTGCCCGGAGAGCTGTATCTGGGCGGCGATGGCCTAGCGCGCGGCTATTTGCATCGACCCGATTTGACCGCCGAGCGGTTCGTGCCAAATCCGTTTTATGGCAAGGCAGAAGGGAATAGGGAACAGGGAATAGGAAACGAAGAACAAAGAACGAAAAACGTAGGGCTTGGCCCGTGCAAAGCAGAACAACTTCTTTACAAGACTGGCGATCGCGTCCGCACCTGCCCCGACGGCGTGATCGAATTCCTAGGTCGTCTGGACAATCAAGTGAAAATTCGCGGCTTCCGGATCGAGCTGGGCGAAATCGAAGCAGCGTTGCTGAGCCATCCTGATGTTGAGCAAGCGATCGTCAGGCCTTGGCAGGACGACACTGGCCGTCAACAGTTGGTGGCGTATGTGGTAGAGATTAGGGAACAGGGACTAGGAAACAGGGAACAGGCAGAAGCAGAGAGTGTTGAATGCTCAGTGTTGAGTTCTCAGTTCGACACCATTCAAACCTCAACACTCAACACTCAAAACTCATCCCCCCCACTCCCCCACTCCCCATCCCCCCAGCCACTCTCCGCTACCCTCCGCCAATTCCTCGCCGACCAACTCCCCGCTTACATGCTCCCGGCGGCCTTTGTCGAGCTAGCGTTGCTGCCGCTAACGAGCAATGGCAAGGTCGATCGCCAGTCTTTGCCTGACCCGACGTGGGAAAGCGAAACGACTGGCGAATTACCGCAGACGCCAGTGGAGCAGACGCTAGTAGCAATTTGGGCGGCGGTGCTGCGGTTAGAGGCTGTGGGCGTGCAGGATAACTTCTTCGAACTAGGGGGCGATTCGATCCTGGCGCTACAGATGGTGAGCCGGGCGGCGCAGGCAGGCCTATCGCTGTCGCCCCGACAGATTTTTCAGCATCAAACCATTGCGGAGTTGGCCACAGTGGCTGAACCGACAGCGGCGATCGCGACAGCACCGATGGCGGCGACTGGAGCAGTGCCGCTGACGCCAATTCAGCAGTGGTTCTTTGAGCAGAATTTGGAGCATCCCCATTACTTTAATCAGGCGATTCATCTAGAACTGCCGCTGGGGAGCGATCGCCGTTCTTTAGATCAAGCCATTCAGCAGGTGGCCGGTCATCACGATGCCCTACGGCTGCGGTTTGAGCGCACGGCGACAGGCTGGCAGCAGGGGTATGCCGAGGCCTCACGGGTTGAGCCGATCACTTGGTACGACCTGTCCTCCCTGGCAGAGGGCGATCAAGTGCGGGAAATGGCGACGCAGGCGCAGGCACTACAGGCTAGCCTTCATCTCCAAAATGGTCCCCTGATGCGAGTCGGTGGGTTTGATCTGGGCGCTGAGCGTCCCAGTCGCCTGCTGATTGTGCTGCACCATCTGGTGGTGGATGGTCTCTCTTGGAGAATTTTGTTAGAAGATCTGCTGTCGGCCTATCGCCAGGGAATCCACGGTCTGAACGCCCAACTTCCTGCCAAAACCCAATCATTTCAACAGTGGGCTATCGGGCTGCAAGCAGCAACCCAGCAGGCAGAAGCAACGCTGCCTTATTGGCAAACCCTGCCGACTGCAACGCCGTTACCGCTAGATCACAACGCTGGGGACAATACCGTCGCGGCGGCAGACACGGTGACTGTGTCCCTGTCGCGGCAGTCTACCCAGGCGCTGCTGCAAACGGTGCCGTTGACATATCGAACTGAGATCACTGATGTGTTGCTGACGGCCTTGATGCAGGTGTTGACCGACTGGACGGGGCACACTTCCCACCTGCTCACTCTGGAAAACCATGGCAGACATCCTGAAGAGTTGGGTCGTGAGTTCAATCTGAGCCGTACGGTGGGCTGGTTCACCTGTCTGTATCCGGTGGCGCTACAGCTCACTGCCGCCACTCCTGATGAACAACTGCAGGCCATCAAGGTTCAACTGCGGCAGGTACCCCATGGGGGCTTGAGTTACGGCCTGCTGCGCTACGGTGTAGGTCGAGCAGAGCTGGCTCGATCACCCCAGATCAGCTTTAACTATCTCGGTCAGTTTGATGGGTTGCTGGCTGAGGCCAAAGGATTTCGTTTGTTGGAGACGCCGGTGGCTACCCGTGATGGGCAACAGCAGCGATCGCACCTGATCGATATCAACGGCTCGATTCGGCAAGAGCAGCTCCAAATGGCCTGGACCTACAGCCGCCATCATCACCACCGAGCCACGCTGGAAGCCCTAGCGCATCAATACATGCAGGTGTTGCAACAGTTGATTGAGGGCAGCCAATCGGCGATCGCTCCGGCGTACAGCCCCGCAGATTTCAGTCTGGTAGAGCTCGATCAGGCCACGCTAGAAGCCGTATTGGGCGGCGTGACATTTCAAGGAGGGGGTAGCTAATGACCGCGACCATACCAGCCGTCGAAGATTTGTATCCCCTGTCGCCGACCCAGCAGGGCCTGTTGTTCCACAGCCTCTATGGGCCAGACTCGGGGGTCTATGTGGTACAGATGGGCTTTACCATGCGGGGTACCCTCAACCTGGAGACCTTCTGTCAGGCGTGGCAGGGATTAGTCCAGCGTCATTCAGTGCTGCGCACCGCCTTTACTTGGGAGTCGTTGGCAGAACCGCTGCAGGTCGTGGGACGGCAAGCTACGCTGCCAATCAGCATTCAAGACTGGCAGACCAAATCACCTCCGGACCAAGCTCAGGCACTGACAGCCTGGCTGGAGTGTGATCGCCGCCAGGGCTTTGATCTCTCGGCGGCCCCCCTGATGCGCCTGACCATTCTGCAGTTGGCCCCAGACCGCTACCGCGTTATTTGGACGTACCATCACCTGTTGCTGGATGGCTGGTCGGTGCCTTTACTGCTGCGAGAACTGTTGGTGAGCTACCAGGCACTGGAGCGCGGCCAAACTCCAGCATTGAGCACGCCGCGCCCCTACCGGAACTACATTGCCTGGCTGAAGCAGCAGGATATGGCTGCCGCCAAGCAATTTTGGCAGCACCGCCTTCAGGGGCTTAGCGCCCCGACCCCCTTGGGTATTGACCGACCCCGTCAAAGGACAGCGGCTAGTCCTGCTCAATACACAGTGCAGCGTCGTTGCCTATCGCCTGAACTGACGGATGCACTGCGATCGCACGCCCAAACCCATCGCCTCACGCTCAATACCCTGGTGCAGGGAGCCTGGGCACTGGTGCTGGGACGCTACAGCGGTGAACCGGAAGTTCTCTTTGGCAATATCTGCGCCGGACGACCCACCACCCTGCCGGGGGCGGAAACCATAATTGGCCTATTCATCAATACCCTGCCCCTGCGAGTCAGCCTCGCCCCTGACCAACCCATCCATGCTTGGCTCCAGCAGCTCCAAGACCAGCAGCTCGAACAGCAGCCCTACGAATACACCCCCCTCGTTCAAATTCACGGCAGCAGTGATATTCCTCGCAGCTGGCCGCTATTTGAAAGCGTCGTGGTGTTCGAAAACTATCCGGTTGAACCGGCCTTGAAGCGAGGCGTTCATGACCTCGCCATTGAAGATGTCTCCACTGCCGAGCAGACCAACTATCCCCTCACACTGTTTGCGATCGCTGATCGCGCTTTAGAACTTAAGGTGCAATACGACTGCGATCGCTTTACCGCTACCGCGATCGAACGCCTGTTGGGGCATCTCGAAACGGTGCTAGCGGGCTTCGTGGCCCATCCCCAGTCTGCTCTCGGACAGATCCCCCTGCTCACCCCCACCGAGCAGCAACAACTCATCACCTGGAACCAAACCGAGCAGCCCATTCCAGACCGCTGCGTCCATGAGCTGATTGCTGACCAAGCCACCGTCAATCCCAATGCCACCGCCCTCATTTTTGAGGACACAGTCCTTAGTTATCAGGAACTCGACCAGCGAGCCAACCAGCTTGCCTATTACTTGATGCAGCAAGGCGTTCAACGAGGCGATCGCGTCGCCCTGTGCCTGGAACGCTCTGCTGAGTTAGTTATTGCCCTGCTCGCCATCCTCAAAACCGGTGCCACTTACGTTCCCCTCGACCCTACCTATCCCATTGAGCGGCTGCGGTTCATTCTTGAAGACGCCCAGGTATCCTTGCTGATTACGACGCATGGGACAGCGACTGCGATTCCCAAGACCGCTGTGCCGACCTTGGATTTGACCAGCAAGACTGAGGCGATCGCCCTTGCTCCCTTGCTCCCTGGGCCCCACTCTCCGATCTCCGATGACCTCGCCTATCTGATCTACACCAGCGGCAGCACCGGCACCCCCAAAGGCGTTCCTATCCAGCATCAGAGCCTGACGAATCTGCTCACCAGCATGGCTCAGGCTCCTGGCATGACGGCCCAGGATATGCTGCTCGCTGTGACCACTCCTGCCTTCGACATCGCCGCGTTGGAACTCTTTTTGCCTCTCACTGTCGGCGGCACGCTGGTCATTGCCAGCCAGGAAGTCGTGCGCGACCCGCAGCAATTAGCCACGCAGCTGGAGCATCATGACGTCACCCTGATGCAGGCCACCCCTGCCACCTGGCGACTGCTAATCGAAAGCGGCTGGCAGGGCAAACCCAACCTGAAACTACTCTGCGGCGGTGAGGCTCTGGATGTCGCATTAGCCAAACAACTGTCGGAATGCGGCGCTGAACTCTGGAATCTCTATGGCCCGACGGAAACCACCGTCTGGTCCGCCGCTCTGAAGCTTGATGCATCTATCCTGGCAGACGGCCTCGTCCCGATTGGCCCGCCCATTGCCAACACCCAGTTCCACGTGCTCGATGCCCAGCAGCGCCCCGTTCCCCGTGGTGTCCCTGGCGAACTGTACATCGGTGGTCTGGGTTTGAGTTCGGGCTACTGGCAGCGGCAGGATTTAACAGCAGAACGGTTTGTGGCAAATCCGTTTTCTGCCGTAAGGGCAGACGGTAGTACGCCCAATGCCGCATCTTTGCCTGATCATCAAGATCTTGCATGGGACGCAGAGTCCTGCGCCCCGACCGGGCCGGTACTGTATAAAACCGGCGATCGCGTCCGCATCCGCGAAGACGGCACCCTGGAATACCTGGGTCGTCTTGACCATCAAGTCAAACTGCGCGGCTTCCGCATCGAACTCGGCGAAATCGAAGCCGTCCTCACCCAACATCCTGATGTGAAACAAGCGGTGGTCGTGCTGCGAGAAGACAACACTAGTGAGCCCCAGTTGGTTGCCTATATAGTTTTGAATTTTGAATTATCAATTTTGAATTCAGAACTCCAAACTCCAAACTCCCCCACTCCCCCCATCCCCTCATCCCCTCATTCACTCCCCCAAGTCCTCTCTCCGCACCTTCCCACTTACATGGTGCCGACTCAATTCGTCGTGCTCGATGCCCTGCCGCTGACGCCTAATGGCAAAGTCGATCGCAACGCCCTGCCCACACCAGAAAGTTCACTACAGCCCGAACCGCTGGCTTTGCCACGAACCCAGGTCGAAAAGGCGATCGCGGTCATCTGGCAATCGGTACTTGGCCAGGAGCAGGTGGGGCTACACGACAACTTCTTCGATTTGGGCGGACATTCACTGCTGATGGTGCGGGTTCACGGTCAGTTGCAGCAGCAGTTGGCGGTTGAGATTCCCTTGGTAGACCTGTTTCGCTATCCCACGGTGAATGCGTTGGCGGCGCATTTGCGATCGCGTTCGTCGGAGGGGCCGGTCAGCGATCGCGCTCCGGAATTAGCGGCAGGTAAGCAGCGGTTACAGCAGCGCCGTCAGCAGCGCCATCGCCAACCCCAGCAGCCAGCGGGAGGCAGACAGCATGGATAAGGAAACGGTCATGTCAAACCACACCACAGGATTAGAGATTGCCATTATTGGCATGGCGGGGCGGTTTCCGGGCGCGGCCTCAGTAGATGAGTTTTGGGAACTGCTGCGGGAGGGGAGAGAGGCGATCGCTCACCTTGATGCCCAGACTCTTCGCCAACAAGGCGTGGATGAAAGTCTGCTCAACGATCCGCAGTATGTCAATGCGGGGGGGGTTTTGGCGGGAGTAGATCAGTTTGACGCCGCCTTCTTTGGCTACAGTCCCCGTGAAGCTGAATTACTCGATCCCCAGCAGCGTCTGTTTCTGCAATGTGCTTGGGAAGCCTTGGAAACGGCGGGATACGACACCGAATCTTATGACGGCAGCGTTGGCGTTTATGGCGGAGCTGGCATGAATGGTTATCTGTTTAACCTCTACGCCAATGCCCGTATCCGTGAGGCGATCAGCCCCTACGAGCTATTTTTGGCTAGCGACAAAGACTTTCTCACCACGCGAGTTTCTTATAAGCTCAATCTGCAAGGCCCCAGCCTCGACATTCAAACAGCCTGCTCTTCATCATTGGTAGCGGTACATACGGCCTGCCAAAGCTTACTCAGTGGCGAGTGCGACATCGCGCTAGCAGGGGGCGTAGCCGTGTCAAAACAGCAGGGCTACCGCTACCAAGCAGGCGGCATTTATTCCCCTGATGGTCACTGTCGCGCCTTTGATGCTCAGGCCCAAGGCACAGTGGGCGGCAACGGCGTTGGCATCGTGGTGCTCAAGCGTCTGGAAGATGCCCTCAAGGATGGTGACACTATTGATGCGGTGATCAAAGGCTCAGCCGTTAACAATGACGGAGCTATGAAAGTCAGCTACACCGCCCCCCGAATCGATAGTCAGGCTGCGGTAATTCGCTCTGCCCAACTCATGGCGGAAGTGGCCCCCGACTCCATCACTTACATCGAAGCGCACGGTACGGGCACCGCTTTGGGCGACCCCATCGAAATTGCTGCTCTTACTCAGGCGTTTCGGCAAGAGACCGAGCAGCCAGGCTTTTGTGCGATCGGCTCAGTGAAGACCAATATTGGCCACCTGGATGCCGCCGCCGGTATCGCCAGCCTGATCAAAACCGTCCTCGCCCTGAAGCACCAGCAAATTCCACCCAGCCTGCACTTCCAACAGCCCAATCCGCAGATCGACTTTGAGCGCAGTCCCTTCTACGTCAATACCGTGCTAACCGACTGGCCTAGTAGCCCTCAGCCGCGCCGTGCCGGAGTCAGCTCCTTTGGCATTGGCGGCACGAATGTGCATGTGGTGCTGGAGGAAGGGCCGGAGGGGAAAGGGAACAGGGAGCAGGGAACAGGGAACAGAGAAGAACTAGCCACGAATAGCCAACCACCCATAACCCATGACCAACGGCTAGAAACAGACATCGATTTGCCTGCCCAACTGCTGTTGCTTTCGGCGAAGTCAGAGGCGGCTTTGGAGGCCGCTACGGCTAATCTGACAGCTTACTTAGAGCGACAGCCGCAACCAGATTTAGCGGATATTGCTTACACATTGCAGGTAGGGCGGCGACCATTCAATCATCGTCGCGTGTTGGTGTGCCAATCGCGGTTGGATGCGATCGCTCAGCTTCAAACAGGCAACTACTTTACCCACACTGCACCCGAAAGTACTCCACCCGTCGTCTTTATGTTTCCTGGCCAGGGCAGCCAACATCCCGGCATGGCCCAGCAGCTTTATGACCAAGCGCCCGTCTTTCGCGCCACCTTAGATCAGTGCACGGCCATCCTGGCAGCAGAAGGGATTGACCTATTGGCAGTGCTCTATGGGAAGAAGGCAGAAGGGACTGGGGAACAGGGAACAGGAAATAGGGAGGCAGACCCAAGAACGAATAGCCAAGAACGAATAGCCAAGAACGAACTACTTCTCCACCAAACGGCCTATGCTCAACCTGCCCTCTTCGCCGTCGAATACGCCCTGGCCCAACTCTGGCTCTCTTGGGGACTTCGTCCTGAAGCGTTCATGAGTCATAGCTTGGGAGAATACGTAGCGGCCTGTCTTGCTGGCGTGTTTTCGCTGGAGGAGGGGCTTCAGCTAGTGGTATTGCGTGGCCGACTGATGCAGCAGTGTCCCACCGGGGCGATGGTGTCCGTGGCTCTCCCTGAGACGGAATTGCAACCGCTGCTATCCGAAGATATCGTTATTGCGGCGGTAAACGGTCCAGAGCTGTTTGCAGTGTCGGGGTCTGAAAGGGCGATCGCTGCTTTGCAGTCGCTTTTAGACGCCAAAAATATCCCTTGTCAACGGCTACAAACCTCTCACGGGTTTCATTCGCCGCTGATGGAGCCCATGCTGGAGCCGTATCGTCTAGCGGTGCAGCAGGTAGCGTTGCAGCCGCCCCAAATCCCGTTTATCTCTAATGTCACCGGTACCTGGATCACGTCGGAGGCCGCGACCAACCCGGATTATTGGGTGCAGCAGGCGCGGCAGCCGGTACAGTTTGCAGCGGGTCTGGAGACAGTGCGGCGTGAGATGAGTGCGATGCTGCTGGAGGTGGGGCCAGGGACGACTCTGAGCACCCTGGCTAAGCGAGCCGATGCGGTGGCATTGCCCCCTAAATCCCCCAATGCTGGGGGACTTCAATCAGATATCCCCCCCAACATTGGGGGGCTAGGGGGGCCAACTTCGACTAGCATTAACGTTGGCAAGATGCAGACACCCACCTCAGTGATTCTGTCGTCTTTGCCTCATCCTAAGTCTCCTCAATCGGCACCGGCTCATCTGCTAGAAACGTTGGGTCAGCTCTGGGGGCAGGGCATCAGGGTAAATTGGCCACAGCTGCATCAGAATCCCCGGCGGCGAGTGCCATTGCCGACTTATCCCTTTGAGCCGCAGCGATACTGGGTTGAGCCAGACGGCCTGCCGTTGGCCCAGTCTCCCAAAACCAGTCAGGTGGGGCTGAAGGCCGATCTGGCCGATTGGTTTTACCAACCCACCTGGCAGCGGTGCTTGCCATCGTCATCCCCATCGGTGCTGGAGGATCGTCACTGTTGGCTGCTGTTGACTGATAGTCATGGCCTGGGCACCCAACTGATCCAGCGGCTAGAGCAGGCCGGACAAGACGTGATTATGGTGGGCGTTGGTGATGCCTTTGGCCAAACCGGCTATCGGCAATTTGCCCTTAACCCTGAACAGGCCCAAGATTATGCTCTGCTGTTGGAAGATCTGCACCTACGAGAGCTACAGCCTACGCAAATCGTTTACCTGTGGAGCCTGGAAGCCACTGAAAATCCCCAGGCAGCCTTTGAGTCGGTCGTGACCTTAACCGGGTTGATTAATGCCCTCACAGCCCAGTCGCCCCAGAATCCTTGTCAACTGACCATGGTCACATCCGGTCTGTACGACGTGGTCGGTACAGAAGCTCTGCAGCCGATGCAGGCCGCGATCGCGGGCATTGCCCCCGTCATCAACCAAGAATATCCCCATCTAGGCTGTCGTTTGATAGACCTACAGCAAACCTATAACCAACAACCAATCACCCATAACGACCTAGACCCACTCTGGCAAACCCTGATTGCCCCGGCTGACACCTTGACGGTGGCCTGTCGGGGTCGCCATCGCTGGCAGCAAACCTATCAGCCGCGATCGCTGCCCCCGAGCGCCCAGCCATCTGTCAGACGACTGCGGCAGGGCGGCACTTACCTGATTTTGGGCGATCTGGAGCAGGGGCTGGGTCAAGTTTGGGCGGAAGGATTAGCGGAGCACTGGCAGGCCAAACTGCTGTTGATTGGTGATTTGGGGACAGCACGACCCCAGCTCCCGGCGGGGGGCGAGGGGCAGGTACTCAGTCTGGATATCACAGATGCCGCCCAACTGAAAGCGGCGATGCAACAGGCAGAGGCAGAACTGGGGCCAATTCATGGCGTGTTCTATTCCACCCCGACCACCAACGAGCAGTCAGCCGCCCCCTTGGCACTCATGCAACCGACTCACTGGAAATACAATTTCCGCCACAAGCTACAGGGGCTGTTACAACTGTCCGATGTGCTTGCAGGCCAAACCCTGGATTTCTGTATGGTGCAGTCTTCCTTATCGGCAGTGCTGGGTGGGGTGGGGCTCGCTGCCTATGCCGCCGCCAACAGCGCTATGGATGCATTCATTCACCAACAAAATCAGCGGGGAGAGCGGCCCTGGTTCAGCGTCAACTGGGATGCTTGCTTAGCCGCAGAGGCCCCCAAACCGACTGGCGTGGGCAGCGCGCTTGCCGACTTTGCTCTGACCCCCTCTGAAGTCTGGGCCGTGACTGAACGTCTGCTGACGACAGCGCCTCCCGGACAGCTCGTAGTTTCTAAAGGGGATCTGGCTGCCCGTATTGACCAGTGGATTCATCCGGCCCCTCAATCGTCCCCCGTGAGTGAGGCTTCTCCGGCAACGGCCCACCCGCGACCATCACTGGCGACCCCCTATGCCCCACCGCGCAGTTCAGTTGAGCAAACCATCGCCGCCATTTGGCAAGACCTGTTGGGGGTTGAGTCGATCGGCATTCATGACAGCTTCTTCGATTTGGGGGGGCACTCGCTGCTGGCGATTCAGGCGATTGCCCGCCTGCGGGAGGCTTTCCCGGTGACGCTGGAGATGCGTAACCTCCTATTCGAAGCACCCACCGTGGCAGGCATTGCCGGCGTGATTGGGGAACATCTGCCAGAACGCGAAGAGCTGGATGAAATGGCCACCCTCCTGGCGGAAATTCAAACCCTCTCACCAGACGAGATTCAGCAGCAGTTAGCATCACAGACCGGAGGGCAGACACCATGACCAACTTGTTTCACAAGCTCTCCACCCTGTCCCCAGAGCAGCGAGCGTTATTTGAGCAAAAGCTAGCTGAACGGGGACTGCGATCGCCACAAGTTACTAGCATCACGCCCCGCGCCAACTCGGAGCAGGCACCGTTATCCTTTGCCCAGCAGCGCCTGTGGTTTGTGCAGCAGTTGGAGCCCGACAACACTGCTTACAACGTTGCGAGCGTGCTACGGCTCCAGGGCGATTTAAACGTCTCCGTGCTGGAGCAAACCTTGAATGCCCTGATCGATCGGCACGAAACCCTCCGCACCCACTTCGAGACCACTGCCGACAATCAACCCATTCAGGTGGTGTCGCCGTTCCAGCCCATCGAGCTACCGGTGATTGACCTGCGTCAGCTCCAAAACGGTGGGTTGGAACAGGCGTCTGTGAAATCTGACGAGTCCCAACCATGTCTCTCAAGCGCTAATCCTAATCCCAACGGAAAAATTCAGGATCCCCAGACACTTCTTAAACCAGGAACCCTTGGTAGCCCCCCAGCCCCCAATACTGGAGGAGTCGGAGGTGCAAAGTCCCCCAGCATTGGGGGATTTGGGAGGCCAGCATCAAGCCACTCCGATCCAGAGGATGCTGTTGCCTCCACCCATCCCGAAAACATGGCCCAGGACTGGATTACCGCGCTGACCGAGCAGCCCTTTGACCTCACCCAGCCCCTGTTACGCCTCGCCCTGCTGCAACTCGATGAACAAGAACATTTACTGGTGCTGACTACCCACCACATCATTTCCGATCGCTGGTCGGTGATGGTCTTCCTGCGGGAAATGACGGTGCTGTACGATGCCTTTCGGCAAGGGCACGCCTCACCCCTGCCACCGTTGCCGATTCAGTATGGCGATTGGGCCTTCTGGCAGCAACAGCAGCTCCAAGGGGAACGCCTGGAAACGCAGCTGGCCTATTGGCAAGCGCAGTTGGGCGGCGTACTGCCCGTGCTGGAGTTGCCCACTGATCGCCCTCAGCCAGCGGTACCGACTTACCAGGGCGCACAATATCCGATCGCGCTATCGGCGGAGCTATCAGCCGCCCTTAAAACCCTGAGTTCTCAATCAAACACAACGCTGTTTACCCTGTTGCTGACGGCATTTAAAGTCATGCTGCATCGTTACAGCGACCAAGACGACATCGTGGTGGGCAGTGATGTGGCTAACCGCGATCGCCGCGAAACGGAAGGGCTAATCGGGCTGCTGGTGAATACCCTGGTGCTCCGCAGCGATCTCTCCGGGAATCCGCGATTTTGTGATCTGCTGGGGCAGGTGCGGGAGACGGTGCTGGGGGCATTGGCCCATCAGGACGTGCCGTTCGAAAAACTAGTGGAAGTGCTCAACCCCGATCGCCATTTGAGCCAAATGATGCCCCTGTTTCAGGTGAAGCTGGATTTGCAGCAGGCGCGGGTGCGGCCCTTAGAACTGACTGGCCTCACCCTGGAACGCTATCCTCTCCCAGAAAAGAGTACTAAATATGAACTGCGCCTCAACCTGCAGGATACGGAGACCGGGATTTCCGGGCAGGTAGAGTACAGCACCGACTTATTCGATGCCAGCACCGTCGCTCGCCTAGTCGAACATTTTCAAGTTTTGCTGACCGGCATTGTGGCTGATCCGGCCCAACGGTTGTCACAGCTGCCGTTGATGTCAGAAGCAGAGCGCCACACCCTCCTGATTGGCTGGAACCAGACCCAAAGCCCGATTCCCAATGACCGCTGCATTCATCACCTGTTTGAAGCCCAAGCCGAGCGCACCCCAACCGCCACTGCCCTGATTTGGGCGGAGCAGTGCCTCACCTATGGCGAGCTGAACGATCGCGCGAACCAACTTGCTGCTCACCTGATCACCCTTGATGTCGGCCCCGAAATCCCGGTGGGAGTTTGCCTCAACCGCTCCGTCGGAATGGTGGTGAGCCTGCTGGCAGTGCTCAAAGCGGGCGGAGCCTATGTGCCCCTCGACCCGGCTTATCCCGCTGAGCGGCTCGCCTTTATTGTGGCCGATGCGAACATCTTGGTGCTGCTGACCGACAGCGAGTTGCCCTTTGACCAGGGTGATCGTGACTTGACCGTGGTGCATCCCGCCGCTGCCGAGGCCCCCGAATCCAGCCGAGTAGATCTTCCTTGCCCGACGCCCGACAGCCTGGCCTACGTGATTTATACGTCGGGTTCCACCGGACGGCCTAAAGGGGTAGCCATTGAGCACCGCCATACCGTCGCCATGCTGCACTGGGCGAAAGCGCAGTTTAGTAATGCGGAACTGGCCGGGGTACTGGCTTCCACCTCCATCTGTTTTGACCTGTCCGTCTTTGAGCTGTTTGTGCCGCTGAGTTGGGGCGGCTGCGTGATCCTGGCGGAGAACGCTCTGACCCTCCCCAAACTGCCTGCTGCCGAGGCGGTGACCTTGGTGAACACCGTCCCCAGCGTGCTAACCGAATTACTCAACCTGGGTGGCCTGCCCTCGTCGGTGCAAACCGTCAACCTGGCCGGAGAAGCCCTGCCCCCCGCTCTAGTTCACCAACTACAACAGCTGCCCCACATTCAGCACGTTTACAACCTCTACGGCCCCTCCGAAGACACCACCTATTCCACCGGGGCCGACGTCACTCACCTGGTGGCCAACGCTCCCCGCGTCCCCATCGGTCGCCCCATTGCCAACACTCAGGCGTACGTCTGCGATCGCCACGGCAATCCCGTCCCCATCGGCATCCCCGGCGAACTGTATCTCAGCGGTGCAGGTATCGCCCGAGGGTATTTACATCGCCCCAAACTGACGGCAGAACGGTTTGTGACGAATCCATTTCTCCAGGAAATAGGGAATAGGGAACAGGGAACTAGGGAACAGGAAGAACCCAGAACTCAATACCAAGACCCCAGAACTAAGAACCAAGAACCAGACCAAAACCCATCCACCCATCCACCCTCTTACTCTCCCACTCTTTACAAAACCGGTGATCGCGTCCGCTACCGACCGGACGGCATTCTCGAATTTTTGGGCCGTTTTGATCACCAGGTCAAGATTCGGGGCTTCCGCATTGAGACGGGCGAAATCGAAGCCGTTCTGACCGAGCACCCCACCGTTAGGGAAGCTGTCGTCATCGCCCCAGGAGAAGCGGGCGCGCGATCGCTCGTGGCCTATGTCGTGAAGGCAGAAAGGACTGAAAAACAGGGTACAGAGAATAGGGAACAGGGAACAGGCTGCACCAACCCCCCAT
>CALCCA010000051.1 GCA_937899725.1 uncultured Halomicronema sp. | reverse complement strand
CCTATATTTTTTCGGCTCACTTATTTCCTTACTCCTCTCTTATCTCCACTCCTTTCTGATCTCCTTTCACCACTCCGTACCCCATGCCTGCCGCCACGCCGAACGCCACGCCGAACACCACGCTAAATACCACGCCGAGCGCCACGCCGAACGCCACGCCGCCCCAATCAATTGCTACGCCGAGCTGCTCAAGTCCAAAGCAGATGACTAGAGGCGTGACAACTGTTAAAACCAATCCCTGCAAAAGCAAATATCTTTGAACTGGATTATCCCGAAGAATCTTTGATCCTCTTGCCGGATTCATCTCGTAAGTTGGAATGTAGCCGCCGCCAAAGGTCTCGACATACCACCGCAGCGCTTGCGGAAAGTAGAACACCCAGTACAGCAGCCGCAGGTAGTCCAGGGGGTTCCTCAGAGATAGGGGACGGTTGGTTTTAGGGGCGAGGTCCAGGCGCGGGACTTCGGTGGGGGTGAGGCGGGGCATGGAAGGGACTCCTGTCAGAGTGGGGGCGATGCCATGGAGGAGTTGAGACGCAAGGGGGCGGAGGGGCAGGGGGAGCAGTGAGGATGAATCAGGGGGCGAGGTATTGGGTGTAGAGCTGGTGGCAAGCCTGGTTGAGTTTTTGGGGATTGCCGTGGCTCTGGCGAATGAGCTGGTCGATTTCGCGTTTGGTAAATTGAATGGGGCCGTCGCCGAGGCGGTGGGCAATAAAGGCTTGGCAGGTGTCGTCTGGCCAGGGCGGCACGTGTTCTTCGACGGTGATGCCTTCTAGCGGTGAGGTCTGCCCATCGACATAGCTTTCTGGAAAGAGTTTGTCCAGCGACGTGCGAGCGGCGATCACGATGCGGAGAGGGGCGTCGCCTCCTTCGGCCAGGCCGCGCATTTCCTGACGCAGCTTGTGGGTAAATTCTTCTTGGCTAATGCGCTCCACTTCATCCAATAGCAACAAGATCTGCTTTTTTTGTCGATACAGTTGTCTGACAAACTTGTTGCCATAAACCGCTGGCATTCCTAGCTCTTCGCACAGGTCTTCGTAAAACTCCCGTTCGCTAAAAACCTTAGCAAGATTCAGTAATACGGGCTGGCGAGGGGTTTCTAGGCGTTCCGCAGCCAGGCGAGTCACGGCCCACAGGAGCGAGGTTTTGCCTGTGTTGTTATCACCGATCAGCGCCACGCTGCTACCCCGATTCAAGGTTTCAAAAATACGATTCAATATTTCATCGCAGTTGAAAAATTGAGCCGGATCCTCAATACCGCCTTTACGGGGCCAAAAGGGGTTTTGGTGGGTTGATTCAGCATCCTGGGGGCAATCCACATTGTCTGACTCATCTGGGGATGCGGTGGGTGGTTCTGCCGATTTTTCATCTGCATCTGAGCTGGGAAACCAGACGCGGTTGAGGAAAGAGCGAACTGGGTTGTTCTGATCAGATACTGGAAAACTGGGCCGTGCGGTCGGTTTGCCGCGCTCTCGCATGGCATTTAGCAAGGCTTGCTCGGCATCTGACTCTGGCAGATCCACGAGATCGACGTACACGAGGGCCTTCAGGAGTCCAGTGGGGTCAAACTTTTCCACCCGGACGGGAATGAGTTTTTGTGCCTCTCCTTTGGGGTCATCGGCAAACGCAGCGGCCCATTCGGGATTGGTGTAGTCCGCTTCTAAGTAGGCTTTTGACAATACTGCAATGGTTTTATCGCAGCGGGTACCCTTCTGCATTTCTAGGGCAAAGTTTTTTCCGGCGCGGAAGTCCCACACATCAATAAAAACGGTGTGTCCCGCTTCTTCAAGAATCCAGCCAATCCATTCGGCCCAGGCTCTGTCTGGCCCGGTGTAGCTAATAAAAAAATCTCGTTCTGAAGACGGGGCAAAATCAGTCATCAAACCTGAGAAATGCAACCTGATGGCAAAAGCTGCCTTTAAGCTAACCCAGCCTCAGTCTGAAGCAAATAGCGCGACGCATTTCTTGAGAGAAAAAAGCTGCGAATTGGAAAATTAGTCTGAAAAATTAGCGTCAGTCGATGCCAAAGATCATTAAAAAAATTGCTGGCGACTTGTTATGGATTGGCGTGCCAGCGTCGTGAGCCGTTTCTCTGAAATTGCCTGAAGGGCAGACGAGGCAACGGGGCCGAACCGGGCAGTGGCGAGGGCGGATGGCTGAGCAGTCAGCCTCAGGCCAGGCTTACTGCTGGGCGGTGCCACAGTCTCGGCAGTACGACAAAAACTTGTACGTCGGGCGATGACAGTGGGCGCATTCGACGTATTGGTCATAGCCACAGTGGGGGCAGTGAGTGTCGTGGGCGTGAATTTTTTTGGCACAGCGAATACAACGACTCTTTTGCACTCGGCTCGCCGCCTGCACCTTGGGATTAAACACAATCTTTTGAAAGAACTTGATCAGTCCAAAACCCAACAACGGAATCAGCAAAATATAGAGATAGCTGACTAAAAAGAGCAGACCGCCGAGCAGAGCGCTGATGACATTGGATAAGACTTCAAAGAGAACGCCAACCTGCAGAAATTCAAAGATTTTGATGACGAGCGGAATGCAGAAGATGACCACGAGATGCCAGCTAATCAGCGCAATCAGGCCATAGCCGCGTCGTTCGCCGTAGCGGTGAACCGCCCCTGCAAGCACGAGCAGCGGCACTAAAAAGATGCCTTGCCACAAAATCTCAATGCTGGGATGCCAAAAGGAGGCGCGATCGTATTGATTTTCGAGGGTTTGCAGGGCTGCCGTATCGTTGAGCAAGGTGAGGAAGCGATCGCCCTCCGCCGATTCGACCACCTGGTTTTGCAAGACCTGTTGTTCTTCCTTCAAGGTCGCAATGTTGCGACTATTGGCTTCCAGCTCTTGCCGTGCTTGAGCCGCTTCAACAGTGTTGATCGATTGATCGCGGGGCTGCCCGGCAATTTCTTCTAACAGCGTGGAGTCATATTCTTCTCGAATGGTTTGATTGGCGGTTTCCAGTTCGCCGATTTGGGTCTGCAGCTGCGCGATCTGCCGCACACGCTCCTGATTTTCTGGCGTATTCACGGCATCATATCGCTGCGCATACTGCAGGCAGGTCTCCGATACACCGCCGAGATGGTCGGCATTCAACCGCTGGTAGTCAGCCTGCAAAGAGGGCACTGAATTCTGCTGCAAAAAGCTGATGGCATCGCGCAGCACATCGTACTCTTTGGTCTCAGAGTCACTCGTTTGGTAGCTGTTCCAGGTCAGATAACAGCCGTATTCTTGGTTGGGGCTGATCGGCCACTGGCTAATATCATTCAGGCCAATAAAAACATTCACCAAGATAAAAATATCGATCAGAATAATGACCCCTAAACTGACCTTGTTGATGGGCTCATTGTTGACCGTGCTGGATTTTCGGAAAAATCGTCTGAGGCGTCGTAGGAGTCGATTTAGCATGATGAATAGGCTCGATAAATGCCAGCGATCGGCATCCTCATGACGCCTCTAGCTATTGCCAGGCTAGACACAATTCATCAGATCCACCGATGGCGTAGGACACTCGCTGAGCTGGCAATTCTGTAGTTCTACTGAGCATTCTGGCGCACTTGTTTCGGTGAGTGATTTTCTGTCCTCAATGAATACTGATGGCCATTGCCAGACAATGGCTGGGCATCAGTCTTGGGGCAGAACGGTAACGGCAAGCAGCGCCGCTTGGGTGCGATCGCGCAAATTCAACCGGCTCAAAATATTGGTCACGTGGTTCTTGACAGTGCCCTCTGACAAAAAGAGCGCCTGGGCAATTTCGCGATTGCTTGCCCCCTGACCGATCAACGCCAGCACTTCTAACTCGCGCGGGGTCAAATCATCAAATCCTAGAGGAACCGCCGGCTTGGAGGGGACGGTCTGGGGTCGCATCTTTTGAAAAATGCCGGGACCAAACTGGGCATAGCCGCGATGCACGGCCCGAATCGCCTGAGCCACCTCTTCTGAGGGGGTGTCTTTGAGCAAATAGCCTACGGCGCCTGCCTGAACCGCCTGCTGCACTAGCTCATCGTCATCAAAGGTGGTCAGCACCAGCACTTTAATCGCCGGAAACTGGCGCAAAATTTCTCGGGTGGCGGCCACGCCATCCATCACGGGCATGCGAATATCCATCAGCACTAAGTCAACCGCGTTGGGCGTCGTCAGCGATCGCTGAATCACGGCCAGAGCCTCGCGTCCATGGCCCGCCTCACCCACAATCTGAATGTCATCTTCCAGAGTTAACAGCGCCTGCAGCCCTTGTCGCAGAATCGCCTGATCATCCACTAACAACACGCGAATCATGGGGCCTCAGGGGATAGGGGTAACCAAACTTGTAGGGTGCAGCCTTGGCCCGGCGCACTGTCGATCTGGCAGCGACCTCCTTCAGCGGTGGCGCGTTCTTGAATGCCTTTGAGGCCAAAGCCGGTGGTGTTGTCTTGGGGATGAAACCCGATGCCGTTGTCTTGCACGGTGATGTGCAGGTTTGAGGCACCGGCGGCGGCTGGCTGCTGGGTGACGCTAACGCTGACGGCAGTCGCTTCGGCGTGTTTGCAGATGTTGGTTAACGCCTCTTGCACGATGCGGTAGCTCGTGAGGCTGATTGAGGGGGGCAACGAGGGCACCGTGATGAGCAGGCTGGGCATCACCCCAATCAGTTGTTGGACGCGCTCCATCAAGGGGGCGATCGCACTGGCCAAATCTTGATCTGGTAACGGCGTGGTTCGCAGGGTGGTGACGGCCTGGCGCGTTTCTCGCAGTGCCGTTGACCCCATCTCTTTGGCCTGGGCGACAAATTGTTTAGCCTGTTGAGGCTGGGTTTCCCAGAGCTTCAGCGCGCCCTCTAGCTGAATGTTGAGCCCCGTCAGGGCATGCCCCAACGAATCATGAATCTCGCGGGCGATGCGGGTGCGTTCTTGCGCCATGGCCAGCTTTTCGATTTGGGCGGCAGATTCTCGCAGTTTTTGGTTGGTGCGGTGCAGTTCGTCGCGGCGTTCTCGCTCTGCCAGCAGCGCATTCATCAACAACAGCAAAAACACCAGCAGCATCAAAAACATGACGACTAAGTTGAGCCGCAGGCCGATGAGCTGAGGTAACAGCCGTTGCACGACGCGGCGCGGCAGTTCGCTATCGAGCGATCGCAGCCAATCTCGCATGACGCTCAAAAACAGCGCCACTGAGACCCCCGTCACGATCAGTCGGCCCCATTGCCCAAACAGAAAGCAGCTGCGCAGCACCAACACGATATACAGCAGGGGAAACAGCCGAAAATCCAAAACCCCGGATCGCGTGGCGATCATGATTAGGCTGAGCTGCCAGCCCACGTGAGCTAGTTTGAGCCCGAGCGGTCGGGTCGGCAACCACAGGCCCAACGCGCCGAAAGCCAGAATCGCAACCAGGGCAGTCGCCGGCAGATTGGCGGCTCGGGGCAACAGGCGCGGCGTCAATTCACTAAAAAGTGCCATGCCCAACAGCGCCCACTCGCCATACAGCAAAAAGGGGAAGGGATGATTGTCGGGGCGAATCGCGCGGACATCAGGCATAAACCGCACACGTCACTGCTTACCTTTATGAAACCTTACTGGGTCAGCCGCCGACCGTGACTAAAGTCATGGGTGCGATCGTGACCGATTGCCCCCTTTTTGCCGAGGCGCGTTGCCTACAGTGGAATCGTTGAAGTTCACCGCTCGATTGGAGACAGATTCTATGAACCGCTTTTTGCCAACTGGACTCGTGGCCCTAGCCGCTGCCGCTGCGATCGCCGTTGTGCCCGTGATGACAAGTAGCGCGAACGCCCAAGCCCGCCCCGAAATTTTTGCTGAGCTTGACCTCACGGCCGACCAGCAAGCACAAATCCAAACCATTCTGGCCGATCGCCGCGAGGAAGTTGAAAGCATTTTCACCGATGAGCAGCGATCGCAGTTTCGCGAGGCTTACGAAGAGTCGCAAGATTTTCGCGCCGCGACGGCGGCTGTCGATGACCTGACCGATGAGCAAAAAGCGGATTATCGCGCCGTTGCTCAAGCCTCGCGAGACGAGATCAGCGCAGTCCTGACCGAGGAGCAACTCGAAGAATTTCGTTCATTGGTACAAGAACGCCGCAACAATCGCCGCAATAATCGTTGACCCGCTGAGCTACCCCCATCAGGGGGCTGAATTGGGCGCATGCGATCGATGCGCCCCAACCACCGGCAATGAAACAACCCACGATGGGAGGTCAGTCATGACTTTTACCGATAGCAAAACGATGAACCAAGGCCCTCAGGCCCAACGTTTCTTGAGCGTCTTGAACTGGGTTCACACCCAATTAGGCCTCAACGTGGCCCCGATTGTAGAAATGGATGCTCTGCGATCGCTGCCCCCTGACAGCTTGGGTCGCGCTTGGATCGATCATCTAGTTGCCCATGATCTGGAGCCGTTTGATCATGGCCCTAGGCGACAACAGTTGCATGATGGCGTGCATGTGCTGACGGGCTACGGCACTGATTTGATCGGCGAAGCGGCGGTGCAGGCTTTTTTGCTGGGAGCAAAATGGCGGCTGGCGCACGTCCTGTTGCTGGCTGGCCTGCTGCGAGGGCTGGCGCGGCAACGGCGTGCCAAGGCCAATGCACTCAGTCATGGGGAAGTGCAATCGCGCCTCAAAATGGCCTATCGCCGGGGGCAACAATCTGGCTTTGACCCGGATACTTGGCAACCTGAACATCTTTGGGAACTGCCGTTGGTGGAGGTGCGATCGCGGTTGGGTATTGATGTCGTACGAAGCTCTGTTGACGATACGTTTTAGAAGGCAACTGAAAGTCTGAGCGTTTCTTTCGTTATCTCAATCGACCTATCTGAAAAACACTGATATTGAGGCTAAGACCTTTCCTTTTACAGTACCTAGCTCCTGCTGAACCTTTTGAAAACCTGTTTTCATTGGTTCAGTTCTAATTCAGACTTGGTCTTTTTTCTTGTGAGTAAGTCGCTGGCTGTCGTAATAACAGTGCCATTGAGTAGCAAAGAGACGATGTGCATCAGAAATCTCCTTTTGAAGGCGGATTCTTCATTTCGTGCGGGTAATTGCCACCACTCAATAGGTGGCTTTTACAGGGAACTGTAGGAATCTTTTCCGTTGATATTCTATTGTGTCCCTCCAATCTTGAAAAAGTGTTGTTTGATACTTATCTCGACTAATTATAGATTGATGGCTGTGGCACAACGAGCAAGGTAATCCCTTGACGAGCCACCACATGAACAGGGGTCTGTGGCTTGAGGGTATCTTGCATGTTGGGATAGTAGAAGCGAGCTGGCCAGTCAGTTGCTCTAAAGCGAACCCGACCGCGATGATCCGACGTGATGGTTTGCAGGACGGTTGCAACACCGATATTTTCTAGCAACTCGACTGAATAGGGATTAGAAAAGTCATAGTCAGAAAGCGTCATAGTGCTTTGATCTCTTGTGATGAAACTTACAGCTTTACTATCGCGTTCATAAATCAGACTTTATTGTTAGACAAAGGCCAACTTTCCCCGACTTTCCTGATTTGAGTCTGTTTGTGCCAGCCAGCTCAGTGCTTTTAGGGAATCATGGAAATAACGATGAAGTTTAAAGCAAACCTATAATCAAAATTAATAGACACGTTGATTCTCTGTGTGGTGTGCCAGAATATATTCTCACAGGGTAAATTCAAGACATCTATACAGGCAATGCAGGAAGAACTACCGAGAGATTTCCTTGTTGCCATAGCAAGGAAATACAGCCTGACCAAGTTAGAGGAAGATGCATTTGTTGAAACATTCCATGCCGGTAGAACCGATGCAGTGATCATCAAGGTTCTCAACCTCACCTTGTCGGCTTATCGTTCGCGCATGGGGAATGTCTATACAAAATTCAGCTTCAGAGATGGTGGACGCGGGAAGAGAGCGCGCCTTCAGTACTTTCTCAATGAGCAATATAGACAGAGTAATGGTAGACATTCACTACGCTCAGGCAAGATTGATATTGAAGAGCTAGTGGATGAGCTAAACAGCCGTCTTAGAGAGAAGATTCAGAATGAGTGCGGCTCTATGCGTGTGCTCGCAATGACTCGTCCTCTCGATTTGTCCAACATTTTCACAGAGGTCAATATCCTCGAGCAAGTTTCCCATCATCAACGCTTGCGTTTGGATGATCTCAATGCCTTGCATGCTGATGACAATCACTTGAATCCCTTTAGTTTTGCTCGCCAAACCGTCGAGAAAGTGTCAGGTGTTGATTATGTGCAAAGGCAAGAAAAACTTTTAGTATTAGGTCGACCTGGTGCAGGAAAAACAACCTTTCTAAAGCATTTGGCAACTCAATGTAGTGCGCGAAAGCTTTTTTCGAACTATCTTCCTATATTTGTCGTTTTAAGGAAATTTGCAGAGGTTGAAGGCCATCCTAGCCTCCTTGAATATATTATTCAAGAGCATGTTCCATGGCAGATTAAAGACTATGAGATAGAGGGTTTACTGCAAGAACGGAGAGTTTTATTGCTCTTAGACGGCTTGGATGAAGTGAAGATCGAAGATACTTCTAGAGTTACTCAAGAAATACAAAGCTTCACTGATAATTTTCATGGAAACCGATTTGTTCTGACTTGTAGAATAGCCGCTTTAGAATATGTATTTGAGCAGTTTACCGAAGTTGAGATTGCAGATTTTACAGCTCAACAAATCGAGGTCTTCTCTAGGAATTGGTTCATTTATAAGCAGATTCCTGAAAAAGCAGATTTGTTTCTGGATAAACTTCGTCAAAGTCCTCGCATTCAGGAGCTTGCGACAAATCCACTATTGTTGACAATGCTATGTCTGGTGTTTGAGGTTGAATCGGATTTCCCCATGAGTCGTGCGGAGCTGTATTCAGATGCAACATATACTCTATTGAGACGATGGGATGCCAGCCGTAATATCGAGCGCAACCCAATTTATCAAGACCTTTCTGTCGAGAGAAAAAAAGCGCTGCTGAGCCATATTGCATTGAAAGCATTTGAGCGGTCAGAGATTTTCTTTAAAAAGCAGACGCTAGCCACCTATATTGCTGATTACATGGTGAATATTCCCAGTAAACGAAGGCGTAAATTACTCCCATATGAAATGGAAGCAGACGGAGAAAGAACCCTGCGATCTATTGAGGCTCAGCATGGATTGCTGGTAGAGAGAGCCTACAATATCTATTCATTTTCACATTTGAGCTTCCAAGAGTATTTTGCGGCATACGCTATTTCTTACGAGCATGATCTCGAAGATATTCAATTGGCATTTGATCAAATTAAGGATAAGCAGTGGCATGAAGTTTTTCGCTTGGCTATCAGTATGTCGCCTCGGGCTGATGGACTTGTTAAATTCATGAAAAAGAAAGCTGATGAAATACTGGCGGATCAACCGCCTTTGCTCGAATTTCTGGAGTGGCTAAATAGAAAATCACGGAGTGTTAAAGTTCAAAAGTCTCAATACTTTATCCGCTCATTCTATTACATGTATTCGATGAGTCAGGAGAAAGTAATCAGCCCGGTCAATGCTGAATCTCTGAATCCTGAGATGGACTTAGATCGCATCCTTATTATTGCGCTTAACAGTGTAAGTAAATTCCTGAAAATGCCAGTTTCGAGTCCTGAATACATGCAAACGCTGCTTAGAATAGAGCAGGATCTGCAGAAGATTGACAGAATGGTGCGTCAAGACTCATCAATCAGCGCTGAATTTCGAAGCGACTGGGCAAAGATTATAGAAACGGCGCATCAGTTTCAACAATGGTGCATGTTAGAAGATTGGATGGAACATCTGCGTTACTGGGCGACTAAGTTGAGGCATATCGTGATCGTGTATCGTGATGTCGGTCATGATTGGAACTTCAACCCAGTTCAGCTAGACATATTGTTGGATTATTACAATGCCAACAAATTGCTAATGGATTGCCTTAATAGTGATTGCTACGTAAACCGTAATATTCAGAGGAAGATCAAAGAAACCTTGTTCAGCCCCGCCTAGATGAAACTGCGTTTATCCTTGAATGAAGTCGGTACACTTCAGCAGTGTCTGATAACGCTGGTAAATAGCTGCTTGTACTATTTTAAGAGTTTTCCAAATAGATGGTGGCGATCGCGGTTCGGCCTTCCTACGCCGACTGCATCACTAATCTGAATATCTCTGATTGGGCGAATGCCTCAAACCACTGCCACAAATTCTGCCTCCTTGCCTGCTGGCATGTTCCTTGGGCTGTGGTTGTGGCACTTTTAAGCTGTTTGAAGTCGGTCTCATGGCACTAGTCGAATATCATGCGCCCCTCGAACCACGGGAATTTGCCAGTCCGATCGCTGCAGCTGTGGCGGCTCGCCAGCAATCACTTGCCAAAACTCAACGGCACCGGTGTGGGGTTGAGGTTCCCGATAGTTATAAATCACGACGGCCAGAGCAGTACTGCTGGCATCGAACACTGCTTGCTCGGGCAGCAGACCGGCGAACCCATATTCTCTCAGCGTTGCCAGCTGTCCCGTCGTGGGATCAAACTGTACCAGAGACAGAGAGCTGTGGGACTTGCCGCGCCAGGCTGGGGGCAGCGCGGCCAGATAGGTGCGGCGCATGTTCACCGTGGCAATTAAACGGTTGTCTGGGCTCAGATCAAAGCCTTCGGGGCTAACTCCCACCGTGGTTTTAGACACCACCTCATGCTGTTGTCCCGTCTCATCAAAGCGAATCGCGATCATCTCCCCCGCCGGATTGAGAAGGAAATTGAGCAGGCGGAGGAACTGGGTATTCCACTTTAAATCGGGCACTAAGAAAAATTGACCATCAGCGGTGAAGCGGCCATTGCTCAGGTGGTTGCCCACTCGCAACGGCTCACCGTAGGGCTGCAGTTCAATGGCGCCGTCGCCATTAACCTGAATCGCGTAGAACGCCACGTCGCGATCGCTGCCTTGAGTCATCGCCAAAAACTGTCCAGACGGATGCCAAACCGCCGCTCGATTGCCCGGTTCATCCTCTGGCCCTTCAGTAATGGCCAGGTAGGTGCGCTGCCCGAGCCGACCATCCGCTAGGAGCTGAATAATCAGCAATTCTCGCCCTGGTTCTTCTAAATTAATGGCTAAGAAGCGGCCATCAGGGCTGATGCTAATGTGCTCTGGGTTGTGCCCGACAGCAATTTCTTCGAGCCGTCTCGGCTGTGCGGGATCAGCGATGTCAATCACCGTCAGGGTTTGACCAGCGGGCATCGCGTCAATGTTATCTAAAGCTTGAATTCCCTCTGGGGGCGGCGATCGCACCTCTACGATATAGGCGCGCTGGCCATCGGGAGCAACGGCGATGACTTGCGGCCACGACATCACCGAATTAGAAACCGGGATGGCGGCAACCTGAGGAGTCTCGGCTGCTAGCGGCAGGGGAATCACCGAGAGCGTATCGACGATGCCAGGTACCCGGTTCAGTTTGGCGTCGGCATAGGCGGTGGCGACCATGTCAGCATCTGACGCCACCAATAGCGATCGCCCGGCAAACGTTGGTGGTTCGGTGGTCGCTGTGGGACTTTGGCGCGGCACCGGCTCAACCAGCTGCAGCAGACCATAGCCCACAATCGCCACAAGCAGGCCCGTCAGTCCTACCACCAAGCGTTTCCAGCCTTTTTTTGCGAACAGCTTCATCGTGTTTGTTTAACCGCTCAGCTATGCGCCAAGATAGACCTTAGACCATGCTCCAGGGTCAAGGGGGTAAGGCATGAAAATTCGCGAACTGGCTGCAATTACCGGTCTGTCAGTCGATACCATTCGGTTTTACGAAAAGCGCGGTCTGCTAGATCACACCCATGTGCAACGACAAGGCAACAACTATCGTGACTATCGCGAGACTGCCGTCACTCGTTTGCGACTCATTCGGCAGGGCAAGCGCTTAGGGTTTACGCTGGCCGAAATTCAGCAGGAAATCACCGCTTGGGAAAGCGATCGCCTCAGCATCCCGGAGAAGGTCAGCTTGCTGCAGCACAAAATCACGCTCATTGACGAACAGGTGGCGGCGCTGCAGCAAACCAAAGCCTATCTGCAAGAAAAAATTGACTGGGTCAGCGCCCAAGCGACAGAGACCTCAGCTTAGTCCTGGCCCACTCAACAACGGTGGCCCAACGCAAAATCATTCTTCCCGCCGCGATTCATCTCTCTTTTCCGGAAGGGCTGGGCTTCTCCGTGAATTCCTCATTAAGCGAATATTTTTGAGGAATGATCATGTCGAGCATCTATCGCCAAAGCACGATCTCGCCTCGCGCCAAGCGTCGCAATCGTCACAAAACACCTTTCCAACCTCGCCCCAGTGGTAAGCCTCGGCGCACTCGCAGTGCTGGGACTCGTGCAAACAACTGATGCCGTCCGGCTGCTCAACTAGTCAGCATCCAACTAGCTCACGCCCCTCAGGAAAGTCGGCGAACGAGCAAAAGCGCTGCCGATGCCCGCCTGAAGGACTCGCCTCCACTGCCAATCCGAATTGCCGCAACGGCCTCGCTCTAAAAGTGCCTGCTAAATCGTGCCTTCCATCACACGGGTACCCGCAGGGTCGGGGGCATCGGCGCTGGCGTCAATGGTGACAAAAAGTTCTGTTGCCTTCACGCCTTGGGGGGGCGTTTCCGGCGGCGTGAAGCGGACAAAAACCGAGCCATCCGATTCCGTATTGAACTCACCACAGTAAATGATTTCCCCATTTTCTAAGGCGAGCCACATACGATAAACCTGGTCGGGCGGTAGGGGGGGCAAATCGCCAAATGACACAATCACCTCTTGCCAGCGACCCGGGGTGAACAGGAGGGTGCCCGCCGCCGCTGAGTCATTCGCTGTAAGGGCAATCAGGCGACTGTTGGGCTGCTGTAAAATCGCCGCGACGCGGTCAGAACTCACTTGCTGAGCCAGCCCGAGCTGGTAGCGTAAGCGCCAGTTATCGGCTCCGAGCAGCAGCAGAGCGATCGCGCCCAACCCAGCTAATCCCTTGAGCAAAGCGCCTGAGCGTCGCGATGACGGTGGGGTGAGCACCGGAGCGATCGCCGGAGCATCCACAATTTTGGCCCGGAGGCTAGCGGGAGCTGGCACTGTGGGAAGGGCTTGGGACAATAAATCCAGGCTGGTTTGCACCGCCTGAATCTCTTGCTGTAACGCCGGATTATCCACCAATAGCTGTTCGAGCCGGGTCACCTCGGCATCGGTTAAATCGCCCAGCACATAGCCTGCTGCGAGCTGTTCCTCTTCTTCTGACAGTGGTGTGAGCTGATTGTTATTCATTGAACCGCTTCCCCCAAGTGTTGGCGAAGATCCATTAAGCCTTTGCGTGCTTTGCTTTTCACGGTACCAAGTGGAATGTTTAACTGCTGGGCAATTTCTGCATGACTAAGCCCCTGAAAAAAGTTCATCTCTAAAATTGTTCGATGTTGATCGGGTAAGGTGGCCAACGCCTGTTGCAGCGTGGTTTTTCGTTCTGCTTGCGAGGCTTGTTCTAACGGTGTGACATGGGAGCGATCAGGCAAAAGCCGCTTTAATTTTTGCAATGATCGCTGCTGGCTGCCGTGACTAGAGAGACGGTTTAAGGCCCGCGATCGCGCCAGCACACTCAGATAGGTACTGAGGGCGGCCCGCTTTGGGTCAAATTTTTCTTTGTCCGGCAAATTGAGGAAGATTTCTTGGGTCAGGTCTTCGGCTTCAGCAGGGTATTTGAGGATCTTCAGGGCAATGGTGTATACCAAGCTCCCATAGCGATCGTAGATCCCAGCGAGGGCGTCTGGGTTGCCTGACCTTAAGCTTTCAATCAGCTCAATATCGGAGGCATTAGGGGACATCAAAGCCATGCTAAAAGGGGGCGCTTCTGGGGCTGTGTAGAAGCAAAACATTAACCGATGAAAATGAGCTGAGGCTAGGCCAAGGCGCGGGTGAATTCGGCATGAGTTGCCGCACCATTGTCTGCTGCCGGGGGGCGGGGAAGCAAGGGTTCGGTGAAAAGGGGCTGCGATCGCCGGAGTTGGAAATCGTCAGCCATACTATACTGGTCAAACACCTGACAAGCCGATGAGGCTAGCCTCTAGGGGGGCGATCGGTCACACCAATTGCCGCAAATTATCGCTACATACATCCTCCCGGTAATCTTTACCTTTTGGTCTCTACTCTCCACCCGGCATTCATCCCTGCACTCAAGCGCGTGGTTGCAGCGAAGGATCACGAGATCGGTCTAATGGTTAAGTCGAGACAGTAACGACTGTCGTGATTTAACGCGATCGTGGCCTAATCGGCATGATCGTTAAATCGTGACGCCGCTCTTGGTTTCCCTCAAAGGGCGCGCCGCCAATCCCAAATTAAGGATTCATTGCAGCCATCAGCACTCTCTGCGTATTTATGAAAATGCCCTGTGGACGAAACCGTCACTGCAGCCATGACTGACAGCTAAGGCGAGAGTTTTAGCACTCCTTTTAGATAACAAAAGCAGCACTTTTGAATGGCAGCAAGCAGTGAATAAAAACGCTTTCGCGTGATTAACATCTGGCGAGGGCAAAATCGCCGCCGCATTGCTCACTTTGTTATTGATTACCGGTATCGATGGCAGTTGGATTTAAATCCTCTAACATTTCTTGAAGGGTTGCTAAATTACCTGCCTCGATCCAGCTCGGCTGATGGCTGAGAATATCGGTGAGTCGTTCAATAAAGCAGTTGTCAATCCGGTTAGGACAAAACTGCGGAGTTATTTTGCTTGATGTGCTACCGCTCTGAGCGCTTCTAGATGTCCTCAGCAGAGGGGTTAGCATCATCAAGATCAAGACCAGGGGGGGCAGTTTGGCGATCCGATAAAGCGGTAGCCTCCAGCTTGAGAAATCTGGAGGAATGATGCGTACTTTGGCGGTTGCTCGATCTGGGTATGGGGCGAGCGCTGAGAAGACCTGAAACGCTTAATGGAGCGGGCTAGCTATGAGGTTTTAACCGGTTTAGGAGCCGATTTGGGCTTTTTGCTCAGGCGCTCTAGGCTAAGAGCTAGGACCCCTAACGTCACCAAGAAGACCCCAATCCACTGAATAAACTGCAGGGTGGATTTGTCGCCGGGGGTGATGAGGTAAGCCAAAATTGCCGTCAACACCGGGCCGCTAGAGGCCACGATAGAGGCCTGACCGGCGCCCATCAGCCGGACACCATAATTGTTAAACAGATACCCCAACAGGGTTAACCCCCCTAAAAATACCCCGGCCAACAATAGCCCCAAATCACTGCTGGGTTCGCCGGTTTCTAACCCTAAGAAAAAGCCGCCGATCAAGATTAAGCTGGTGAGCACAAAAATGGTGGTGAACTGCACCAAGCTCACCGGCACTGGATGCAGCTTCCGGAAGCTCAACTGCATGGAGACGAGATACAGGGCGAAAGCGATACTTGAGAGCAGTCCGGCAAAAACGCCCCAAGGCGAAACGGCCCCTGAGGCTAGGTCAGTGTTGATGCGCGGCAAGGCGGTAAACACGATGCCAATGGTGATCGCAAACATGA
Source organism: uncultured Halomicronema sp. (assembly GCA_937899725.1). Classification (GTDB taxonomy): domain Bacteria; phylum Cyanobacteriota; class Cyanobacteriia; order Phormidesmidales; family Phormidesmidaceae; genus Halomicronema. The sequence continues at coordinate 30,956 of CALCCA010000051.1, read as the reverse complement.
CTAAGCCCCGCAGGGGGGTGGGGCGATCGCCGAATAAAAACCAGGCCAACGGCACCGTCATCAGCGGATACATAAACAACAGCGTGACGGCAACTCCGGGGCCAATGTCGGAGATCGCTTTGTAGATCAGCACCTGCGACATAAACAGAAAGCAGCCACTGGCAATCACTTGAAACAGCGGTCGCTTATCGCGAGCGCCTAAAAACTTGCGAATATCAGCCCAAACTTTGGGATATATCATGCCCGCCACCAGCATCATCAGCGGCAAAACTACCAGCATTCGCAGCCAGAGCAACAGCAGCGAGTTCGGAATGTTGAGAGGAAAAACTGCCGCCACCGGTATCTGGCCAAAGATTTGGCCCCCGTACCCAATAATGCCGACCAAAACGTTGTGAAAGGACAAGGCCAGGGTCGACAGAATGATAAAAGTCAGCCCTTTCTGAAAGGCACTGGCCGCACTGAGGGAGGGGCGCTTCGCCGCCCCTGATGACGCTGCTGGTTCAGCTCGATGGCCCGGCTGTCCTGTTGGGGCTGGTCGCGTCTCACCCGCAATCGCCCCTGGCTGATAAGGCGCTGTCGGCACTGCATACGCTGAGTTCGACTGAGGATATAAGGGCACCTGTTGCGCTCCATAGAGCGGGGTCGCAGTGCTGCCATTGCTATGACCATTGGTCGCCGCTGCTACTTGCGGCCGCACGATCTGAGTCTGCAACTGAATACTCAGACGATTGACCAACGCATCTAAGATGGCTTCGCCTTGCTGCTCCATGCTGTGCATGCGGCTGATTTGCTGCGAAAGCGAGCTTTGGTAGCTGTTGAGATCTTGCTGGAGCGAGTGCAAGGTATCGTTCAGACTGGAGTCGAGCGAAGAGAGCAGTTGGTAAGCATTGTGCAAAGAGCCGCTAGGCGCGGTGCCCGGCACCGCTGCCCCACTATACAGATCTTCGGTAAGGCGATTTTGCAGGTGGCCCGCCAAAGCTTGCGCCAGCTTTTTTGCCCATAACTGCTGCTGTGCTAGCTGCTGACGATTGAGTTCAGCGGTTTGTTGGGTCTGCAGTTCAGCGTAGTTGCTTTTGAGTGACTGATACTCTTCTTCTAAGATTTCAATATCGTTGAGCAAACGATGCTTCGTGCCCTGGAGGCGATTGATGTCCTGGGTCAGCTGACCGGAGAGATCACTTTGCAGTGCTCTCAGGTCTTGAGAAAGATTTCGCAGCACCTCACGGGCTGCTTTTTCCTCATTTGGAGGGGTGTGCGGTGTCTTGTCCAACTGGCCCATGGATGTAGTTGCCCCTAATCTGGCACGATTGCCTTGATGTAGATAGTCACGTAGCAGGCGTGATTGTTTGTTGCGATGATGTTATTGTGCTCAAAATCTTTGAAAAGATCTCATTTAGTTACGAAAAAAAGAGCATGTGAAGGTTTGAAGATGTTTGCCAAAAAACCTGGCTACGTGTTTATTGCTGGTGCAAACAGCCTGATCTGAGGAGAGCGTTCTCATTCGACCAGGCTATCAGGTCGGCGGTCGCGGTCACCAAACGCACTGCTGGATTTGGCTGGGGGGCGTCACAAGGGGCAATAACTTGCCCGACGATCATTAAAGTCACTAATTGGGCTAGTTTATCGCAATGAAGTCAGGGTGGCCGGTTGCCGCCTGCCGCTGTCTGGACGATGGCTCCCCACCACTGGTAATATCCGGTTTCTGAGTCGGGCAGGGGGCTCCTGTCAGGCCTCCTCAGCCTCGTCAGCGCCCATCAGCTTAGCCACCATGACACTGTCGGGAAACGACTCTAATACCAAGGTTTTGACCATGACCGTGAGCGGCAGGGCCAAAAAAGCCCCGATGGGACCCAGAATCCACGTCCAAAACACTACGGCTAGAAACGTGACCAACGTTGACAGATCAAGCCCCTGCCCGAGATAGCGAGGGCCAATCACCATGTCAAAGAAATTGTTGATGAGGGCATAGCCGATGAACACGACCAGGGCGGCCCCGATGCCAGACTCCAGCAGGGCCAACATCAGGGGCGGCATGAGCGCAATGATGTAGCCAATATTAGGAATGAAGTTGAATAAAAAAGAAACGACCCCCCACAGCACCGCAAAGTCGACGCCTAATGCTAATAGCAAGAGGGTTTGGCCAATCGCCGCCATCGCCCCCAACCAGCCTTTGATCAGCAAATAGAGGCTAACGCTCCGGCTAAAGGCCGTCATGCGGTTAAGTAGAGGGCTGCGCTCTCCCAAACTGTGTTTGAGCTTGGTTGCAAAACTGCTGGCCCCGACCAGCATGTAGATCACGATAAATAGCGTCAGGCCGACATTGCCCAAGGTCCCAATCAGCCCCGTGAGCACCGACAACACAAACTGAATTAAGCGTGATGGCCGCAGGATTTCCAGATTCAAGATGTCAGCGCTTTCTAGCCCGTGACGGGCTAGCCAAAGTTCGGTCTGGGTGAGCTGGTCTTCTAACAAGCTGCGATAGGCGGGGACGGAGTCGGTGAGCTGAGCCACCGAAGCAATCAAAAAGATGATCAGCAGCAGCCCCGTGGCGATCACGCCCAAAATCACGATCAGGTTGGCTAACCAGGTGGGCACTCGGCGGGCCCGCATCCACTGCACCAGGGGCGAGGTCACCAGCACAATAAATAGGGACAATAGCACCGGGCTGAGCAGCTCGGCAGCCGCTTTGAGACCGGCCACAATAATCATGAAGGCCGCGATCGCCACTAGGGGTGGTACGATGCTTGATTGGTCACGCCCCGTCATCATGTTTGCTCTGCGCCCAACTAAACTGCTCGCATTATGCCAGCAATCTTGCCCTTGACCCGGCGGATAGACGCGACCACGGGGTCACGCTAGGGGCAAAGCTGTAGATCCCGACGGCGTGGCGTCTTCGCGCCAGTGACAATTGTCTGGGGTGAGGGTAATCAGGTCTTCAATGTTGCGCTGCATGGTTTGGCAGATGGCCTCCAGGGGCAAATCGTTGGGATCGCAGCCAAACGGATTTTCGATCTCAATGCCAATGGCTTCAATGCCAAACACGGTGAAGCTGATGAGGCCGACGGCGAGGGCCGTCCAGTCCTGCAGGGCGCCTACCATTTGAAAGGGTAAGGCCAAGCAATAGAGCAGCAGCAACTGCTTGAGATGAATCGCATAGGCCAACGGAATCGGGGTCTTGACAATGCGCTCACAGCCGCCTAAAACATCGACCATGATATCGACCTGCGCAAGCATCGCTGAGAGCTGATAGGCATTCAGCCGCCCTTGGTTAAAGCACCCCTGCAGGTAATCGGCGAGCCAAAAGGCAATCTCTAACGGCGGGTGATGCATGGTTTGCAGTTTGGCCAACTGCGGCGCGGTGACCAATGTTGCCATCTCGGTCGTGACTAACGGGGTGCTGCGCAGCTGCTGTTTAGTGGCGCGGGCAAAGGCCACGAGCAGGCGCAACTGCTGGATTTTTTCCTGGTGATCGCGGGCCTCATGTTCGTGCACGGCAACCCACATCTGCCGCGCCAGATTGCGACTCGTATTGACCAACCCGCCCCAGAGTTTACGCCCTTCCCAAAACCGCTCATAGGCCGTGTTGGTGCGAAAGACTAGCAGTAGCCCAAGCACGATACTGGGCACGATGCTGCTGAGGGACTGCAGAGAAACGGGCAGGCCCCAGCGGTATAGCAGGGAAATCAAGAGGCCGAATCCGGCACAGAGCAGGGTACGGGGCAATACCGCAGGCACCACCGACCCTTGCCAGCGAAAAAGTAGACGAAACCAATGGTGCTGGGGGGATGAGCTGGGGGAGAGAGCATCCAGTTGCGATCGCACCGCAAACCTCCTCGAAAAATCTCTGGCAACACTATGACACATTGACTTGAGGCCCTTTGCCGCGGCTCTGACCAACTGCTGCGGGCCGGGCGCTACTGCTCGGTTCCAGCGGGGTGGGTCGCTTCCTGCTCAGCCCGCCGGGCACGATCTAAATAGTTTTGCGCGATTTTGTCGGCGGGGCATAGGGTCAAGCACTGCTGGAATTTGGGGATGGCTTTGGCGTAGCGCTGCTGGTAAAAATCTGCCAAGCCATTTTCGAACTCGGTGCGGCTCTTCAGCTTGGCGCTGCGGATGGCCGGCGGGTCTGGTTCAAAGACCTCATACACACTCACGAAGGTGACTTTGCCCTTCACCTGTACGCGATCGATCACGCGCATTGCGTAGGCGTTGGAGTCGCTTAGCTGTAAAAAGGTGTGATGAGAAATCAGCAAGTTAGCGCTGTAGATGCGAGTCATGCGCTCAATGCGGGCGGCCACGTTGACCGTATCGCTAATTACGGTACTATCCATGCGATTGCGGCCGCCGACGGTGCCCAGCATGACGGCCCCGGTGTTGATGCCGATGCCGATTTCGATCGGCGACTTATGGTACCCCAACCGCTCTTGGTTGTATTGGTGGAGCCGCTGCAGCATCACAATGCTGGCCTGCAGCGCATCGTCAGCACTGCGGCTAAACAGCGCCATAATTGCATCACCGATGTATTTATCAATAAAGCCGTTGTGCTCGGCGATCGCGGGTTCCATGCGCGACAGAAACGCATTGAGAAATTTAAAATTGTCCTTGGGCGTCATCTGCTCTGACAGCGTTGTGAAGTCGCGAATATCGGCAAACAGCACCGACATATGCTGTTGCGCCTGGTCGCCGAGGTCAACATCAACAATGCTTTCGCGGTTGAGAAAGTGCAGAAACTGACGCGGCACGAAACGACCATAGGCCTGGTTGATTTTCGACAGATACAGATGTGTTTTGAGGCGGGCTAGCAGTTCGCTTTTAGAAATGGGTTTCGTCAAATAATCATTCGCCCCGGCGGAGAGCCCTTCGACCAGATCCCCCACCTGGTTTTTAGCCGTCAGCATCACAATGGGCAATTTATGGGCCGGATGCCTCTCCCTCAACTTGCGACACACTTCGAAGCCGGTCATGCGTGGCATCATCACATCCAGCAAAATGACGTCGGGTTGCATCCCGGCATCTAACAGAGCGAGGGCCTCTAGGCCATCCGCTGCTTCCACTACCTGATAGTTTTTGACGGCGAGGTGGTTCATGATCACCTGCCGATTGATCGGTTCATCGTCGACCACTAAAATCTGATGCTGTCGTCGGGCCAAAGCGGTGACGTCGGCGTCTTCGGGCCGATCAGCGTCGCGGAGCGGGCGGGGGGCGATGGCCTGGGGCAACACCGTTTGCACCGGCCACTGCCAGTCGAGGGGGGTGGGCGACAGCGAGCCGGCTAGCGCTGCAGGGCTAGCGTCGCGATCACCGGGGGGCAGGGGCGCGGGCGTTGAGATCGGCAAGGTGAAGGTGAATTGTGATCCTACGCCCATGTTCGAGAGCACCTGAAGTGTGCCGCCCTGCAGTTCGACCAGCTTCCGAGAAACGGCGAGCCCGATGCCCATGCCGCCATAGATGCGAGCCGTTGAGCCGTCGGCTTGTTCAAACGGCTCAAAAATTTGTTCGAGCTTCTCTTCGGGAATGCCAATGCCGGTATCAGAAACCGTGATCGCCAAATAATGCGATGCCGACTCTGAGCGCGGCAACTCGGGGGGGGCAGAGTCAGGCTGAACGACCGTCGTCGCGATCGCGGCACCGGCGGTCGCAGTCGCCCCGTGGACGGCAGTCGCCGCCGCCCCTGGTATCGTGGCGATCGCGCTGTGGCAGCAGCTCGTGGGCAACGGCGACTGCTGCAACATCGAGCAGACGTCAGATTGCGAAATGATTTGGGCTGAGATGCCCACCATGCCGTGATCGGTGAATTTCACGGCGTTGCCCACCAGATTATGCAAAATCTGCTGCAGCCGATTTTCATCCGCAAACACCGGAGGCAGCTGGGGCGAAACTGCGTTGACGAGCTGCACGTCTTTATGTTTGGCCAGGGGGCGGGTCAATGTCAGCACGACATCAGCCGCTTCACGCGTCCCGACGGGACGCGGCAAAATTTCGACGTGCTCATGCTGCAGCTGTGAAAAATCGAGAATGTCATCGACTAAGGAGGCCAACCGCCGACCGCTGGCCACAATCATGGTGAGGTTGCCTTTGGTCTGCCAGGTCTGCGGCCCGCTGGCCCCATCAATCAGCGATTCGGCGAGCCCAATAATCCCGTTGAGTGGCGTTCTGAGTTCGTGGGAGGTCTTGGCGAGAAACTCGTCTTTAAGGCGATCAATGCGCTGCAGTTCTTCGTTGCGCTCTTCGAGTTTGGCAAAAGATTGCTGCAGCTGTTTGGCCATGCTCTCAAAGGCCTGGGATAGCTCCGAGAGCTCTTCGAATCGACCGTCGGGCAGAGGATAATCCCAGGTGCCCACAGCGAGTTTTTGCGCGGCTGCACTCAAACGATGAATCGGTTGGGCGACCCAGCGAGCGGTTACCCCGGCAATGAGGCTGGCCACGATCAGCGAAATGAAGCACAAGATCAGGGTATTGCGGGTGTTTGCCGCGATTTGTCCCTTAAAGTCAGATTCAGGAATCGCCGTCACGATCAGCCAGTCGAGCCCCCGACCATCGCGGAAGGGCACCAGGTGCACAAGCTGGGCTTCGCCGTTGAGGTCATAGGTGAATTGTTCAGCCGCATTGACCTGCTTGAGGCTGCCAAACCGCTGAAATAGGTGCTGTGTGGTTTCTTGAATGATTGGCTCTTGACTGGCGATCGCCTGTAGGCGAGTTTGCTCACCGTTATCGAGGGTGATAAATGGGGGTTCGGCCGACGACGTCGCCACAATCGCGCCCGTGCGCTCAATAATAAAGGCCTCACCATTGGCGCTGAGGTTGAGTGTGCGCAGATAGCCGCTGATCTGCTCTAGCGTCAGATCAAGGGCAAGCACCCCTTGCAGCTTGCCATGGGTGCCGTAGACCGGCGCGGCCAGCGTGATACCCAGCGCCGGATAATCGCGGGAGGCAAATTCGTAAATCGGACTCCAGCTTGCATGGCGATTTTCCACCACGGCCTGATACCAAGGCCGCACGCGCGGGTCGTAGTTTTGTGAAGCCAGGGCTTCCCGGCGTTCGCCCGCGTCACTGAGCCGATAGGTGAATCGCTTCGGGGCCGTCTCGGCGGTCACTTCCCACAGCACGGTTTGGCCGTTATTGCGTTCTTGAATGCCTAAAAAGCTGCCGTCTGGATAGCCTAAATAAATGCTGCTGACCCCGTCAGAAGCCCGAATCTGATGCCAAAAATGCCGGGCAATCATTTGGCGATCGTCCAGGGGCACATCGCCATAAAACAGGTTGCTGCGACTATCGCGCTGCAGCAAGTTGGGCTGCAATAGATAGGTTTGCAGATGTTCGCGAATGCCATCGATGCTTTTTTCGCTGAGCTGGACGGCCAGATCATCAATGGCCTTTTGCCCGTTGCGCCACGACAGCGCCGTGGTCAGGCCGACCGCCGCCGCAATCTGCAGCACGAACGAAACCACCAGCACCAGCCGGAGGGGGAGCTTTTGGGCGCGAGTAAAGAGTGAGCGGTCGGGGGGCTTGGGAAACATCCTGAGACTGCGATCGCGTGAAAAACCAAAACCGAATTAAAGCTAGATACAAATCATTGCCTTCAGGGAGCAAGCCCGGCTGGCGAGTGGTCGGGAACGGGTCTTTGGGGGGGACGCAACGGATTTCTCGCGGCCTTCAGCTTGACCCGTTGGGGCCAGCGGGGCGCCAAGGGATGGGGAATTATTCAGTGAAGGTACTGTCCCTCTTCATTATTTATCCCCAACCATCAGGGAATCTTCGGTGAAGGGCCGATTAAGTTTCTGTATATTCCCGGTCGCTGGTCAGAGATTCTATACTGATCGCAGGAGTGATCCGGGTTCGGGTCGCTGTTCTTCTACTTGATTTTGGCCAGCCTTGATTCAATCTGAAACGCTTTCTCTGCTGGAATGGTCTCGCCTTTGTCAGCATTTATCCACATTTGCGGCGACAAAGTTAGGGGCGATCGCCGCGCGTCAGCTCCCGTTGCCCGCCACCCAAGCCGAGAGCGAACGATTGCTGGCGGAGACCCGAGAAGCCGCGCAGATCGAGCAGACGCCTCCGGGCCTAAAATTTGCGGGCGTCCAAGATATTGGGGAAGCACTGGCCCGGGCGCAGCGGCAGGGCATGCTGCTGGGTGAAGACTTACTCAATATTGCGACGACCCTCGCGGGCGCGCGTCAACTGCGCCGCACGATTGACAGTTTTGAAGATGGCGAACTGCCCGTCTTGACTACACTCGTATCCACGCTGCGCACCTATCCCGAGCTAGAACAGGACATTCACTATTGCATCGACGATCGCGGCAAGGTCACTGATCGCGCCACCCCCAAACTGGGGGACATTCGCCAGCGGCTGAAGTCACAGCGCAGTGAGATTTACCAAAAGCTCAACCACATTTTGCAGCAGCAAAGTAATGCCATTCAAGAGGCGGTGATTACGCAGCGGGGCGATCGCTTTGTGATTCCGGTCAAAGCGCCGCAAAAAGATGCGATCGGCGGCATTGTGCACGATGCTTCGACCAGCGGGGCCACCCTCTATATCGAACCAAATAGCGTTGTGCCGATGGGCAATCGCCTGCGCCAGCTGCAGCGCCAAGAGCAGGTCGAAGAAGAGGCGGTTTGTCGAGCGCTGACGGCAAAAGTAGCGGCGGTCGCGGTCGATCTAGAAGACCTGCTGCATATCGTCACGGTGCTCGATCTCGCCACTGCGCGGGCTCGCTATGGTTATTGGCTGGGGGCTAATCCGCCGCGCTTTGTCCCCCCGATTGAGCAAACGACGCTGCGCCAGCTCCGCCATCCCCTCTTGGTTTGGCAGCAGCAGCACGAAGCCGGTAACGCCGTTGTACCCATTGATGTGCTGGTAAATCCGCGCACGCGGGTGGTGGCGATCACTGGCCCCAACACGGGTGGCAAGACGGTGACCCTCAAAACGTTGGGATTGGCCGCAGTGATGGCCCGCGCCGGGTTATTCATTCCAGCTCGGGAACCGGTGGAAATTCCCTGGTTTGAGCAAGTTTTGGCTGATATTGGCGACGAACAGTCGATTGAGCAGAGCCTGTCTACATTCTCTGGCCATATCAAGCGCATTGGTCGCATTCTGACGGCGATTCATCCAGAGACTGCGGATCATTTATGGTCTGACCAAGAAAATCTAACCGCCGCGATCGCGGCGCCACGCCCCACCCCCGCGTTGGCGACCCGTCACTCTGATGAAGAGACAGACGGCAGTCCAGACGGGACAACAGCAGAGGGGACTGATGATTTGGGCGCAGAGCTGCCGGAGCCGACTGTCGCGATACCCTCGGTAGCAGTATCTGGGACAGAGGAGGATACGCCATCCGCTAGCCCACCGTTGGCGAATGCGCTGGTGCTGTTGGATGAAGTGGGCGCGGGCACCGACCCGTCGGAAGGCAGCGCGATCGCGATTGCCCTGCTGCGCTATTTTGCCGATCACGTGCGGTTCACCGTGGCCACGACCCACTATGGCGAGCTGAAAGCGCTGAAATATGAAGACGACCGCTTTGAAAATGCGTCGGTGGAGTTTGATGACGTCAGCTTATCGCCGACCTATCGCTTGCTGTGGGGCATTCCGGGCCGTTCCAACGCGCTGACGATCGCCCGGCGATTGGGGCTGGCGGGGGCGATCGTCGATGCGGCGCAAAATCACATTGGCCTGAGTAGCCAGCAGGACGTTAATCAGGTCATTGCCGGGCTAGAAGCCCAGCGCCGCGAGCAAGAGCAAAAAGCCGAGGCGGCGGCGCGACTGCTCGCCGAGACCGAAAAGCTGCACCGAGAAGTGTCGCGCAAGGCCACCTTCCTCAGAGACCGCGAGCGGGAATTGCAGCAGCAGCAAGCTCAAGCGGTGCAAGCCGAAGTGGCCGGGGCTCGGCAGGAAATTGCCCAAGTGATTCGGCGTTTGCAAAAGGGAGACGCGACGGCTCAAGATGCTCAGAAGGCGACGGCGGCGGTCAACCAGATTACCCAAAAACATCAGCCGCAACCCGTCGTGCCAAAGACGCCGCCGGGGTTTAAGCCGCAACTGGGCGATCGCGTGCGGATTCCTAGCTTGGGTCAAACTGCTGAAGTGTTGGGTGAGGCGGATGCCGATGGCAAGCTTATGGTGCGCTTTGGCCTGATGAAAATGACGGTGGGCTTAGAAGATATTGAGTCGCTGCAGGGTGAAAAAGCCGCCTTGCCGCCGCCTAAGGTGCCGGTGCCGCCTCCATCTGCCCCTTCACCCTTGGCTCCCGCCGTCAGGACGTCCAAAAACACCTTCGATCTGCGCGGGATGCGGGTAGCGGAGGCCGAGGGCCGGTTAGACGATGCGATCGCCCGCGCCAATGGGCCAATTTGGATCATTCATGGCCACGGTACGGGCAAGCTGCGGCGCGGCGTCCAGGAATATCTCAAACATCATCCCCAGATCAAAAAGTTTGAAGCGGCAGAGCAAGCGGATGGCGGTACCGGCGTGACCGTGGCCTATCTGTAATACCAGTTCTCAACAATCGAGCTCTTGATGCAATCTTGAAAACGCCGAGGAGCCAAGGGGCAGGGGAGTTAGATTTGTAGCCTTGTTTCAGAGAAGCGGTATAGCTCAAGTTAGATCGCGAAAGATGTCGGGCGTTGCTGGTTTTGGGGATGAATTGCATTGCTAATCAGAAGCATGACACGGGGTAGTGCCTCATCGATGGCGAAGATCGGGCATCTTGCCCGCAGTTTCAAAAACCGGATTCATACTTCGATTCGGCAATACTAGATGTCGCAATAACCCATGACGCGATGGCGACCCTCCAAATCATAAAAATTGGCTGGGTTAGATCCCCGGTGCCTCGGTGAGATTTAAACCTGCTGAGTTAACCAGCAGAAACCGGGAATCTGGCACGAATTCTGCCACTGGTATAGCAGAATTCGGAGTGCTGAGTTCGGAATTCGGAATTGGAAGGTTTGTCAGATAGCGATTACAGCTATCTGGAATGACTTGACCAAACTGCGGATTGCTATAGCTCACGGCAGGGGAGTCGAGGGGGGCTGGAGAACCTGCGGGCGATCGCGCTTTTCTGGCAGCCGCAGGCCGCGATCGTCACGGGTGCCATGCAGCAGCGTGTAAAAGCAGGGAATCAGAAACAGCGTCAGCAGCGTTGCTAGAGAAAGGCCCGAGAAGACGACGATGCCCATGGGCTGCAAAAATTCGGAGCCATCGCCGATGCCCAGCGCTAGCGGCAGTAACCCCAGCACCGTGGTTACGGTTGTCATCAAAATTGGACGTAATCGCTGAGGGGCGGCTTTGAGCATGGCAGTGGTGCGATCGCAGCCGGTTTCGGCATAAATCTGGTTCGCCAGCTCCACCAAAATGATGGCGTTATTCACCACAATGCCCACCAGCAGCACCCCCCCGACAATCACTGTCGCCCCAATCGCCGTTTGGGTAATGAACAGACCCAAAATGCCGCCCGCTAAGGCTAAAGGTACCGTCAGCATAATCACCAGCGGATCGATCAGCGAGTTGTACTGCACCGCCATGACGGTAAACACCAAGAACGTAGCCAGGCCGCCCAGGGTAAGGAGCGACCCTTGAATTGCCCGATTGGCTTCGGCATTGGCGCTGGGCAGCACAGCAACGCCCTCGGGCAGATCGATCGCCGCCAAGATTTGCGTCATCTCCTCCAGCGCCTCGCCTAGCACCGCCCCTTCGGAGAGGCGACCGGCGATGATAAACACCTGACGCTGGTTGATGCGCTGAATTTCACCGGGGCCCCGACCGGCTTCCACCGTTGCGATATCGCCCAGCCGCACCGCCTGCCCGCCCGCCGTGTAGAGGGGCAGCTGACGCAGCTGGGCCGGGGTCTCGATCGCAGCCTCCGGCAGCTGCACCCGCACATCAATTAGGCGATCGCCCCGCTGCAGCTGCGTCGGCACGGCTCCATCAATCAGCGTCTGCACCGTCTCGCCGATCAGCTGTGCCGAGAGCCCTAAATCATCAGCCCGTGACCAGTCGGGGCGAATCTGCGTTTCGGGCTGGGGCGGGTCGGCATCGGGGCTATAGCGGGCCTGGGTGGCCTGCTCATCCAACGCCGCGAGCACCTGCTGCCCGGCCTGCTGGAGGACCTCGCTGTCGGCACTTTGCAGAATAATATCGACATCGGCCCCGCGCACGGGCGAGTTGCTCAAAATCAAGCCGCGCACCGACTCTGGCGACACCCGCAGGCGAATATCCACTAGATTGAGCGCTTGCAGCGCCCCGTTGACCCGACCAACAAAGCTTTCCACTGAGGTGCCGGGCTTGAGGGTGACGGTGCTGGTGCCGCGCAGGGCATTGGCGCTGGTGATGCTGGCAAACAAAAAGCCCCCCGACGTCGTGAACACATATTCGGCCTCCGGCTGGGCCAGCAGCACTGTATCCACGGCGGCCATGACGCGGCGGTTGTCGGCCAGGGGCGTACCAGGGGGAAACTGCGCTCGCAGACTGGCCTGGCCGGTATCAATGCGCGGCAAAATCTCTTGGGGAATGCGGCTAACCATTCCCAAGCTGCTGCCGCCGAATAGGAGGAAAGCGATCGCGATCGCCCACAGTCGCCGTCTGAGCACCTGGCCTAGAAGTCTCTGATATTGCCGGGTTAATCCCTTCAGGCGCTGATCAAACTGCCGCATTATCGGCACGGTTTGCAGGCCGCTCGATCCCGGCAGGGCCAGTAGCCGTGCCGCCAAAGTGGGGACAATGGTGAGGGCGATTAGCAAGGACGCCGCTACGGCAAAGCTGATGGTCAAAATCAGCTCGTTAAAAATTAGCGAAATCAAGCCGCCAATCAGCAAAAATGGCAGCACCGCCACCAGGTTGGTAGTGGTCGCCGCCAGCAGGGCCGATTCTAACTGCTGGCTGCTCTGCTCGGCCTGAGTCATCATTTGCGCGGGCAATGACGACGCTGTTCCCCCGTGGCCGTGGCCATTACCGTTGCCGTGACCCTGACTGGCTTGCCGCCGAGTCAGCGATTCGGCTCCCTGGGCAATGTTTTCTAGCATGACGATGGAGTTATCCACCACGATGCCTACGCCGAGGGCCAGTCCCCCCAGGCTAAACACATTGAGTGATAGACCAAATACGCCGATGAGAATAATCGCCGTCAGCGCTGCGAGGGGAATCGCCAGCACAATAATCAGGGTTTGCCGCAGCGAACCGAGGAAAAAGAACACCGCGATCGCGGCCAATGAAGCGCCGGTTAGCCCCGCCACGGCGACGTTGCGAATAGAGTTTTGAATGAAGACCGACTCATCCAGCGTGACGTTCATCACCAAATCATCCGGAAAGAGGCCCGCCGCCTCTAGGGCCGCTAACCGCTCGGTGACGACCTGCACCACCGCGACGGTATTGGCGTCAGGCTGCTTTTGCACGCTTACTTTGACTGCCGGAGCCTGATTCAACGAGACGTAAATGCGCTGCTCTTCGGTGCCATCTACGACCTCGGCAAAGTTGCGCAGGTAGACCTGTTGCGGGGCCGCGGCATTGCCTACTTCAAACTGCAGGTTGCGAATCTCATCGGCATTACCAAAGCGCCCCACCACCCGCGTTAGCGTTTCGGCTTCGTCACCGCGAATGCGCCCCCCCGAGGTATCTTGATTGCGCGCTTCCAGTGCCGCCAGCACGTCGACCAGTCCCAATCCCAATGCCTGTAAGCGATTGGGGTCGATATTGACCTGCACCTCTTCTTGCAGACCGCCCGACACGTCGACGCTGGCCACACCGGGCAGAGTGTTGAGTTCCCGCGCCAGCTCTTCATCGGCAAAAATTCTCAAGGCGCTATCGGGCAAAGACTCCGAGGTGAGCGCCATTTCATACACGGGCAGCTGAGACGGGTCAAACTTAAACAGCCGGGGCTCGCCGACGTTATCCGGCAGCTCGTCGCGGGTGCGGTTGAGGGTGGCGGTGGCATCGTTCAGCGCCTGGTCGATATCGCCGCCCGGTTCAAAAAACAGATCAACGCTGATGCGGCCCTCGCGCGTTTGCGAATAGATCTGCACCACCCCCTCCGTCGCGGCTAGTCCCTGTTCGAGGGGCCGGGTGATTTCGTCTACCGCCACCTCGGGGGAAACGCCCGGCGCATCTAAACGCAACCCAATGCGGGGATAGGTGATCGACGGCAGCAAATCGACCGGCAGCCGGGTGATAAAAAACAGTCCCATGACGATGACGGCGATCGCCAACATCAGCACGCCAATGTGACGGCGAATGGCAACGGTGGTGATGCTGGGGGCGGAGGGGGGCATGGGGAGCGGGGAGTAGAGGGTGGGGGAGAAAGAGTTTTGAGTTCAGAGTTCGGAGTTTTGAATTCGGAGTTTTGGCTTCCTAATTCCGCATTCCGAACTCCGAATTCCTAATTGGTCTCAACATCGGTTTCTGACAAGATACTCAGCCGCACGGCTTGGCCATCGCTGAGTTCGCCGCCGCTGCGAACGACGTAGGTTTCGCCGGGCTGCAGACCTGATAAGACTTCGACGCGGTCGTCGGTGGTTTGGCCGAGTTCGACGGGGCGGGCCTGAACGGTGCCGGTTTCACCATCCGTTGTCTCGACGACGAAGACGGTCGGCGGGGTAGCGCTGTCGGCCAGTTCTAGAGCCGCTTGGGGAATGGTGACGCGATCGCCCTCGGTGGCCGTCAGGGTGACCCGCGCCAGTAGACCGCTGCCGACCCGTTCGTTGGCGTTATCAACAGTGATTTCGACAGGCACCAGGCGCGAGGTGGCATCGGCGGCGGGGGCAATGCGGGTGATGCGCCCCGCCAGTGCATCTGTCGGAAAGGCATCCAGGCGAACGGTCACGGGCTGGCCGACTGTGACTTGCGCTAGGTCCAGATCAGACACGTTAATCGTGACTTTGAGGCGGCTGAGGTCGCCGATTTGCATCAGTTCGTCGCCCGATTCGGCATAGTCACCGGGGTCGACCAAGCGCTCCATCACCACGCCAGATAAGGGCGATCGCAAGATCGCGAAGGAAAGCCGTTCTTGGGTTTGCGCCACCACGGCCTGCTGGGCCTCAACGCGGCCCTGGGCGGCGCTGACGGCGGCTTGGCGCGTACGGATTTGTTCGGCCGCCGACTGCAACACCTGTTGTCCGGTCTGCACCGTCAGTTGGGCCTGTTCGGCGGTTTGGGCTGACACCGCCCCCTCAGCGGCGAGGCGCGACAAGCGATCGGCGTCGGTTTGCGCCTGCTGCAGCTGCACGCGGGCTGATTCTAGGGCGGTTTCGGCATCGCTGACGGCGGCTTGGGCTTGCGCCACCTCCGATTCACGGGCGCGCAGTTCGGCCTGGGCTTGGTTAACTTCTACCGTGAGCAAATCGGCATCCAATCGAGCGACGATGTCACCGGTGGCCACCCCATCGCCGATATCAACCGTCAGCGCGGTGACCTGGCCATCCACGCGCGATCGCAGTGCCACCTGCTGCACCGGTTCTGTGGTGCCGGTATAGGTGGGTTCCCCCGCTAACGTGCCCGCCTCAGCGGTGGTCGCATCGATGGCCACAATTTCGTCGGCTCGAGCCGCGCGATCAGGCCCGCTCCCCGCTTGCTGTCCGAGAGCACAGCTCGACAGGCTGAGACAAACCGCTGCCAGACCGAGGCTTAAGGATTGCCGCCAGGATTGGCTGAAACGATGCCAAGACGGCGGGTAGTGATCGATCGCCATAAAGCTTTAGCCCAGGAGAAGTGCAGGATCTAAGCGGTCTCTCAAGCGATGATTGAACAGGATGATCAACTGCCGAATGTGAATAGATTTATTTCAAACCTCTCAAATTTTCTTCAGCGTAGCGCTAAACGTCTGTAGCTGGAGAATAATCCTGCCGGCTCGATGTGACCGGCTCAACGATCGCGGGGCCTGGGCCATTTTGAGCGCGCGATCGCCCGACGCGCTGGGGCAGAATACACTAGTCGGCAAGCCCCGTATCTGTACCTATGCCCATGAATGCTCTCCTAGAGCGGCTTCAGACATTCCGCAAAAAATACCTGAGCAGCGGGAGACGGGTGTCTCCGCAGGCGCTCAAGCACATGGGCGAGAGTCTGCTAGAGGAGGCGACCCCCGGCAATAGCTTTAAGGTGTTGACGATTGGGGCCTGCATGATTGCCACCTTTGGCCTGCTGTCTAACAGTGCTGCCGTCATCATTGGGGCGATGCTGATTGCGCCGCTGATGCTGCCGATTCGGGGTCTGGCCTTCGGCATTTTAGAAGCCGAGCAGCCGCTGATTCGCACCAGCCTACGCGCCATTGTCATTGGCACCACCTTAGCGATCGGCATTTCCTTTGTGCTGGGGCGTGCCGTTAACCTGTCTAACTATGGCAGCGAAGTGTGGGGCCGCACCCAGCCCACCCTGCTAGATTTGGGCATTGCCGTCACCGCTGGCGCTCTGGCCGGATTCGCCAAAATTGAAGCCAAGCTCTCAAGTTCTCTGGCGGGCACGGCGATCGCCGTCGCCTTGATGCCGCCGTTGTGTGTAGTGGGGCTGTGGCTCGCCAAATTTGAACTGCAAACGGCGGCGGGGGCCATGCTGCTCTATGTGACTAACCTGCTGGGCATTACCCTGGCCTGCATGCTGGTATTTCTCTGGGCGGGCTACTCACCTTTTGGGCGGGCGACGCGTCCGGTGGGCCTAACTCTGGCCCTGACCAGTTTGCTGGTGTTTCCCCTGGGGGTGACGTCTTACCAGCTAATTCGCCAAGATCGGCTGGAATCCAATCTGGAACGGGCGCTTTTGGATAAGACGGTAACCTTTCAACGGGTACGATTGGTGTCTTTAGAAACGGATTGGTATGTTGACCCACCCATTGTCACGCTGACGGTGTATGCCAATGAACCGGTCACCCCCGTGCAGGTCGGCCTGCTCGAAGAATTTGTCGAGCGCGAGATGAGGCGACCCTATCACCTGATTTTTGAAGTCAGCCAGCTCGATGAAGTGACCAGTACGCCGGGCCGACTGATGCAAGAGAGCGGCTCCTCCGGTAACCCGCCTAACTGGCAAGAAAACTAGCGGTCAGCAGCGTTAATCGAACTCTGGCAACGATGCTGGAGCGGCGATATGGCGGCTTGTCTATGCCCACAGAACTTGGCGCACGCGCTATTCACTGCGCGGATCTGCCCGCCAAATGACGGCTAGCGTGTTGGCATCGCCATCGCCAAAGCCAATGATTGAGGCAAAGAGTTGGGGCACGCCCTCCAGCGACATTTGCACCAGCAGGGCATCACAATATTCTCCCGCGTCCTCAACTTCGGTGCCGTAAAACTGAGACAGACGCGGGGGCGCCTCAGCAGCATTGAGGGTCACAATCAGCGCATCAGCGGCGGCTTCTACCGGCATTATCCCCGCTTCTGGATCGAGTTCCGATAGGAAACAGCTCTGATCAATATCGGGTGGCCAGTTACCCGCTAGAAAATCGGCGGCGATACCAGGCTGATCGTTAAGGGCACCGGTCATATCGTCAATGACGTTGCGACGACCCCTGTCAATCAGTTCGGTCTGCTGGTCAGGACTAAAGGCCAGCGCTTCTACCGATGGCTCATCTGTGGTCGTGGCCGCAGCATCAGCCGCATCTTCAGAATCGCTGGCAGGATCTGGCGGGCTCGGCTCGGCGGCCTCAAACGTTTCCAGGGGTGTACAGTTTGTTGCGTTGTAGTCAACAGGAACGGTGACAACGTAAATCTGAGGCGCATCAGCTTCGGGAAAATCGTAATTTTTGACCAGCTCTAAAGCGCGATCGTTAAAACTTGCATAGCCAGTCGAGCGTAACGGGTGGGGCTCACCGCTGAGACTGCCGTCAGGCTGTACGACCACCCCCCACTTGGCATTTCGGGGGGGGAGTGGCAGACAAATGGCGAGCGCATATTCCACTTCGGGCTCAAAATCGGCGAGTTCGGTGGCCTCTAACTCCCCCGCCGGCAAATCAAGTTCATCTGCTTCCTGCAGGGCTTTGAGCCAGTCAACCTGAGCCGTGGCGGCTTCTCGGGGGGTAGTCAGCTCCGGTCCGACGTAGGCCTCTAAGACGGTGAAATAATCGTCGGGGATGCGGTCAATCTCCGGTGGCCATTCACAGTCGTCGGCGTCGTAGTCAACCGCCACTTCTGCTAAGTAGGCTTGCGGCCCCGCCGCCTCAGGAAAATCATGGGCAGCAATCAGCGCTTTAGCAGCTCCATTAAAGTTGCGATAGCCGGTTTGCTGCAACAAGGGTTGATAGTCGTCTAGCTCACCGTCAGCATCCACTAAAACGAGCACTTCGGCCGTCGCGGGGGCGCTAGGCAGGCAGATGTTGGCGGCGTAAGGTACCGGGTCGAGCGAGGTGAGGGGCTGAATCTCTAGATTGGTAAAGGCAGCACCGCGATCGCTAAAACTGCCTAACCAGCTACTACGCTCCTGAGCCGCGTCTGCCGTCACGGTTACCCCGTTGTAACTACCAAAGACCTCGATGTATTCCTCAAACGGATCGGTGGGGGTATCGGCAACTGGAACATCGACAGCGGGGGTATTCGGGTTGGGATTTTGCACCGAATCGACCGTCGATAAATCGGGAACAGTAGGCTGCCCTGGCTGGGGCGATCGGCCGCTTGACTGCGACGGGGCAGTCGGACTTTGCCGCTGGCCCGTATTTGACTGCGTGCGGCTCGCTGAACGGGCTGGTGCCGCTGTCGTTGCGGCGGCGCTACTCCGGGCCGGAGCGGTTTTGACCGTGCCAGGATTAGCCGGGGTAGCCACGGGTTGACGCGGTTGCGGCGCTTCAATTTTCGTAATTGCGATGCCATCCTCTTCGGGGTCAGGAGGGGGCAAGAGATCGTCTTCAGAAGGGCCGACCGGAGCAAACAGTACCAACCCATGCAAACCAACAGACGCCAACAGCATCGGCGGCAGTAGCCAACGCCAGTACCGCAAGGACTTGGCTTTAGCAGGGGGCGTAGCGTCGAGCGAACGGCTGTCGTGAAGCATGGTGGGGGCAGCAAAGGTGAGTGGTTAGAACGTTGACGTCAGGGGAGACAACAATCGAATGAGCAAAAGCTTACTGGGGGGGCGTCTCCCAAACGACGAAAAGCGTCCAGTCTTTAAGCGCGACCAGACTGAAGGTCATGAACGATTCGCCGGTACCCGTCAAGGCCGCAAAATATTGCTCGCCACAAAATGCGTCTAGCTCATTGAATGTCATGCCGCTAGACGCAAAGGTCTCTTGCAAAACCGCCAAGACTTCACTCGGGGCTAGTTCTAGCCAGCGGACATCCCGCGCCTCGGCCACGGCCTCTCCAGTTGCCGGATCAATAAAGCAAGCAGCATGCTCTGGCTGCTCAAACAGATTGACTTCTGGAAAATCTGCTTCTGCCGATTGATCCAACAAAGATGAATTGTCAGCATCAGCCAGCAAAACATCGTTAGAGGGTTCTAGCGCCCACGATGGCTGCTGCAGACCGACGCAGCCAAACAGCATTAGCAGTAACAGCCACTGCCGAGTGGGGCTGGGTCGGTGAGGGGTTTGAACGGTTGGGGGGCAACTGTCTTGCGGCATGGCGGGGCGACGAAGGTGAGTGATTAAATCGTTGACGTCAGGAAGCAAAAATCGGCTCAACACCAGTTTACTGGGGGGGCGTCTCCCAAATGACGAGGAGCGTCGAGCCCTTAAGCTGGGCTAGGCTAAAGGTCATAAACGATTCACCCGTAGCAGTGAAAGCCTCAAAATAGCGCTCGCCACAAAACGTATCACCGCGCTCAGTTAAGCTGATGCCGGTAGGCGCATAGGACTCTTGTAAAACCGCAAAGACGTCACTCGGTTCCAGCTCTAGCCAGCGGGCATCTCGCGCCTCAGGCACAGTGCCCCCATCGGGCCTAACAAAGCAAACCGCGTTAGTCTCCACTCGAAAAAACTCGGATCTTGGTAGTCCCACAGTGGCTGTCTGGTCAGTTACGGGCAGGTTGGCAATCCCGTCGATAAAGACATTTCTCGACGGCCCTGGGTCAAATGGCGGCGGCTCATCCAGGCCATCATCAATCGGGAGCTGATCCTCAAAGGTGTCCTGCTCAGCCGGTACGAGTTCCTGAGTGGGATCGGGCGGTGCTGGCACCTCGGCGGGCGGTGGTGGCGCGGCCTCCGGCTGAGGCGGCTGTTCGGGTTGCTCGGGCGGTGGTTCGGGAGCCACAATTTCTGACAGGTTGAGAATGTCAACGGCAATTTCTTCGTCGGCTTCGGGCGACTCCTCTTCCACCTCTTCAAGATTTTCGGATGCTGGCAACGGCACAAACAGCAGCGCGATGTGCAAAATCACGGAAAAGCCCATGAGCGGTGCCAGCAACCATTGCCAGCGCCAAGCTCGCGTTGACGTTGCCGACTGGGGGGGCGAAGGCACATCTATCTTGTCTAGCGTGTCGAGATCAGACATGCCTGGTTATCGATCGCGCCGCGCGCGCCACGTGAGAGCTAAAAAACGCCTGGGAAAAAGCGTTGGAATCGTGATGAGATTTAATCACAGTTGAAAGTTGAGGGGCCCAACCTTTAAGCGATACCAAAAAGCCAAAGGCATGTGTCGCTAAGGGGAACTAGTCATCAGAATAAACCCCAGAACAATCTCAGGTTGTTCTGGGGTAGGCATTTAAGTTGCTAGGGCGCAACCAAGACTGCACAGGCATCAGCCATCGAAGTGATGAGCCGCCCTAGCCAGCCGTCAAACGCTGAGACTTAAAGCAGCCCAAGCGCTTCATCGTAGGCATCAGTTTCGAGCGGCACGTAACCAACTTCAGTGATGAGGTCACTGTCGCGTGCGGTCTCGAGATAGTACTCCACAAACGCCATCACTTCCGGTCGGTCTAAAGCGGCGGGGTTGACGTAGATGTATAGAGGACGAGCCAGCGAATAGTCGCCACTTTTGGCGTTTTCAGGGGTGGGCTCAACGCCGTCAACGGAGATCGCCTTGAGGGTCTCATCGTTCTCTAGGAAATAGGCGAGACCAAAGTAGCCTAAAGCGTTCTCATCACGCGAAACACCCAGCACGATGATGTTGTCATCTTCGCTGGCGGTGTAGTCAGCGCGGCTAGCGCCTTCTTCACCGTTGATTTCTTCCGTAAAGAAGTCAAACGTACCGGAGTCGGTACCGGGGCCAAAGAGGCGAATGGGCGCATTAGGCCAGCTGGAATCGACTTGGTTCCAACGGGTGACCGTGCCTTCGGCTTCCGGTGCCCAAATGGCGTTGAGCTGCTCAGTTGTGATGTCATCTAAGAAATCGTTGTCGACCGAGGTCACCACGGTGAGTGCGTCGGTACCGACGAGGATTTCAAGGGGCTCGATGCCGTTCTCGGCGCAAGCTTCTAGCTCTTCATCCTTGACGGGACGAGAGGCGTTGGAGATATCAGTCTCACCCGCGCAAAACTTACGGAAACCGCCGCCAGTACCGGAGACACCCACCGTCACGCGAACGTCACCGTTGGCCGCCATGAAATCTTCGGCCATGGCCTCAGAGATCGGGAAGACGGTGCTAGAACCATCAATCTGAACGATGTCACCAGACTGAGCTTGAGAAGAGGAGGAGGTGGCGAGACCCACCACTGTGACAACTGCCGCGATCGCGCCAGTCAATTTAGTTCCATTAGCAAACATACAGCACACTCCGTAGAGCCTTAAAAGACTAAAACCACCGTGTAGATTACTGGCTGGAGATTAAAACTGGCTTTATCGAACAACAAGGGAAGTTTTCGATGAAATTAAGCCAAAGTTAAGCTTTGAGCGGGGAACTTGTTGGGGTGAAATATCGTCTATATCGCATCTAGGCTGCATCTCTTGCAAGCGATCGCCCCAGTATAGAAACACTTACTGGCAGGAGCTTGCAGCGCCCCCACCCAGCAGTCAGCGCCGCCACTTTTGCGCCACGTTTCCAGGTCTATTCGAACGCGAGGGAAACGCGATTGCCCCCAATGTCACGGAGATCGGTTAAGAAATTGGCCACTTCGTCGTAGGGCAAGTCTTTGTCGGCTTTAAGCACCAGCTTGCCCTCCGGAAATTCAGAAAAGTAGGTGCGAATCCGCTGGGTGAGCTGCTGAAAGCTGATGGACTCATCTTCAAACACGATGTCGCCGTTGCTATTCAACCCGATGATTAAGGCCTCTTCCTGAGCCGCTTCGGAGACCTCATCAGCGCCTTCGACCCCCTCCGGAATATCGATGCCGATGAGCTGCCGCCCGGTGAGCGTCATGGAAATGATGATAAAAAACGTCAACACCGTCATCAACACGTCCATCATGGGCACGAGGTTGACTTCCGGCATTCTGGAGCTAGAGGAGCGGCGGGGACGCATAGGAGAGAGTGGGAAGGAGAGGGTGGTGGGTAGAGGAAGGGCAGGGGGGCCAGGGGGCAAGGTTATTCCTCGATCGCGAGGGATACGCGATCGCCGCCCACTTCTCGCATCTCGCCTAAAAACTGCATCACTTGCTCATAGGACAGCTCGCGATCGGGCAAGAGATACACGATATTGTCTGACTCTTGCGCCAGATACGCTTCCATCTGGGCTTTGAGCGACTCTTTGTCAGTGGGCGCATTGTTGACCCGAAAGCCGCCATCAGCCGCCATTTCCACCACAAAGGGCGGATTCGTCACTGTGGGCGGTGGCAGATCTTCCGGCTGGGCAGCGGGCAGCTTCATGTCGATCATTTCTTCGCTGCCGAGGGTGAGGGTCACCACGACAAAAAAGGCGAGCACCCCCATCATCACCGTCAACATGGGGATGAGGTCAACCTGGGGGGGAGGCGTGTCTCTGGCTTCGCGAAACCGCATAGCAAGGGGAAGTCCGCAGTGACGTTAATAGCGTTCGGCAGCGAGCGGGGTCGAGCGAGGCGGGTCAGAGCGGTTGTCAAAGGCTGACAGGGCGGGCTCATACCAAAATTGCCGATAGATCAGCTCCAGTTCGTTCCCCGCTTCCGAAAAATAGTCCATCTGCTGACCTTGAAAGGTGACCATCACCCGAAAGACCAGTAGCGCCATAATCGCGACCACCATGCCTGCCGCTGTCGTAATGAGGGCTTCGCCAATGCCTGAGGCGGCGGCTGAGGTATCGGTGCCACCGCCGCTGCCGATGTTGAGGTTGTTAAAGGTGGCAATCAAGCCGGTCACGGTACCCAACAGTCCCAGCAGCGGCGCGACGGCGACAATGGTTTCTAACACCTTGTCACCGCGCCGCATTTTGACAAACTCTTTGTCACCCGCATTCTCTAGTGCCAGGCGAAAGGTTTCGGGCGAGGGATTTTTGAGCCGCAGGGGGGCAAGCAAAAAACGACCAACGGGGGTGTCGTCCGCGCGGGCCGCGATTGCGGCGGCCTCATCGAGGTCTCGTCGAGCGGCATCCAGCACTTCATTCACCACCTGGCTTTCTCGCTTGAGCAGGTTAGTCCAAAACCAGGCCCGCTCAAACCCGGTGGCAATGGTCAGCACCGAGCACCCGAGAATGGGCACCATGACGGGGCCTCCTCTGGCCAAAAAATCAAATACAGTCGTCATAAAACCTGCTCGGATTTAGGCGGAAAACAGTCGATCAAGGCGAGCTTGGTCATGCCCTAGTTTGGCACTGCATGATGAAGCCCTGTGGGTCAGGATAGCGAAAGTCTTGGTGTCAAAGATTAATAAAAGCCGGTAACGAGTTTAATTCCAGTTTAAGTAGTAGCGCGAGGCGAGCGCGCCGCCAACGAGGCTCAATCATCATCGCCAGCGATGCGGGGCCGTTCGACCTCGCGGGTACCGGCGATCCCTTCTCTGCCACTGGCGGATGGCGCTGGGGTGGTTGTCGTTTCCCCTGCCGCCTCATTTGCCGCTGCGCCCGCTTGGGGGGAGCTCGCACTGGTCGTGCCCGCTGGGTTAGAAACGGTCGTCACTGGGGCGATCGCCTCACCCACCTCATGCCAGTTCAAATTTCCCTCTGGGTCAATTCTGACCAAGAGATCGGTGATTTGTTCCTGACCGACGATGACATCGCCGACCACAGCACACTCAAACTGCTCACCGGGCTGGTTGAGGCGATACATGTCGCCACAGTTGAGCGCCGCCCGTTTGGAAAACGCCTTGGCAAATTCTTGCTGCAGTTTTTCTTCCACCTTCGCGATGTTCAAAATCACCTGCGAGCTAGGAATATCCCACTCAATGCGGCCCTGGCTATCTTGCTGCACCACATTGATGGTGAATTCGCCTTCGGGGCGGAGATAGCCGACACAGCGAAAATACGCGCCTGATTGCTTATAAACATCGCGCGGACAGCGCACCTCAGCCAGCGATAGCCGCCGACTTTGGCTTTCGACTTCCGCCTCAATTTCTTGCTCAATGGCACCGGTATCGAGCCGGTTAAAGCAGCCGGTCAGGGTGAACAGGCTGCCCGCTAGTAGCGCTATGCGAAGACCAGTCCGCATCTCAGTCCGTTTCATAGTGTCCAATGCTCACTACTTGCAATGCTCACGGCTCGGCAGGGATCGCTGCCCCTTCAGTAAAAACTACCGGGCTAGAATTCATCAAGGCGATCGCCAGTTTCCCCCATAATGAACGAAGAACGGCTTTACATTTCTTAAATCATGGCAAGAGATCTGCACGACTTTCTGAATCGCCTCGAAGCTCGGGGTCAGCTCCGCCGCATCACGGTACCCGTTGATCCCGATTTAGAAGTGGCCGAAATTGCCAATCGCCTGCTGCTGTCTGGCGGGCCAGCGCTGCTATTTGAAAACGTCAAGGGCGCCGATATGCCCCTCGCCATTAACGTGCTGGGGACCTTGGAGCGTGTGTGCTGGTGTTTTGGCATGGAGTCACCCGAAGAGCTAGAGGCGATTGGCAAAAAGCTAGCGCTGCTCTATCAGCCCCGACCGCCCAAGCAGTTTTCGCAAGCGGTTGAAATGGGCAAGGCCCTCTTTGATGTGGTCAAAGCCAAGCCCGATCTCGATCTCTTTCCCCCCTGTCATCAGGTCGTCTTGAAGGGCGACGACGTGGATCTGACCAAGCTGCCGCTGCTGCGCGTTTATTCAGGCGATGCCGGTAAGGTGATCACCCTGGGTTTGATGGTGACGAAAGACCCAGAAAGCAAAATTCCCAATGTGGGGGTTTATCGCCTGCAGCTGCAATCGAAAAACACGGCGACGGTGCAGTGGCTCTCGGTGCGAGGCCCTAGTCGTCACTTGCGCAAAGCGGCGGAGCGCGGCGAAAAGCTCGAAGTCGCCCTGGCGATCGGCGTTGATCCGCTGCTGATTCTCGCCGCGGCCACGCCCCTGCCGATTGATTTGTCGGAATGGCTATTTGCCGGTCTCTACAGCGGCAAAGGGGTGAATCTGGCCAAGTGCAAAACCGTCAATTTGGAAGTGCCCGCCCTGTCAGAAATCGTTCTAGAAGGCACCATCACCCCAGGAGAAACGGATATTGATGGGCCAGCAGGCGATCACATTGGTTACTACGGCCCGCAACGAGACAGTGCCCCGCTGATTCGCTTTCACTGCCTGACCCATCGCAAAAATCCGATCTACATGACGGCGTTTAGCGGCCGGCCGCCCAAAGAAGATGCCATGATGGCCCTGGCCCTGAACCGCATCTACACGCCGATTCTGCGCCTGCAGGTGCCCGAGATTCAAGATTTCTTCTTACCGATGGAAGGGCTGAGCTACAAGGCCGCCGTGGTGGCGATCGATAAAAGCTATCCGGGCCAAGCCCGACGAGCTGCCTTTGCCTTTTGGACGGCGCTGCCCCAGTTCACTTACACCAAATTCGTCATCGTGGTGGACAAATCTATCAACATCCGCGACCCGCGTCAGGTGATGTGGGCGGTGACGTCGAAGGTCGATCCGGCGCGAGACGTGTTCATCTTGCCCGAAAATCCCTTCGATCGCCTCGACTTTGCCACCGAGAAACCGGGGCTCGGCAGCCGTATGGGCATCGATGCCACCACTAAGGTCTATCCCGAAACCGATCGCCCCTGGAGCGATGAACTCGTCCCCGATCCGGATACCGCCGCTCGGGTCGATCAGCGGTGGGCGGAATATGGTCTCGATGACCTGAATTTGCTCGACGTCGATCCCAATCTGTTTGGCTACGACATTCGGTAGAGGTTTAGCAATCCCCCACCCCAACTCTCGGAACGCTGTTTTGTTTGATTTCCTGAAGTCAACGCGACTTATGGCGTGACGGGGCGGGGGCGATCGCCAAAAGCCGCTCCCCTAAATTTAGGGGAGCGGCTAGAGCGGCTATTTGTTTACGGTCTGAACGAGTGATACCAGTTCTACGAATTACAGCTACACAGACAAGTCGGCTTTCTCCCTCGGGGAGACGCGATGTGAACGACGACGCTCAGCCGACGTTCCTTGAGCGGAGTCGAAAGGAAGATCTGTAGCCCAGTTTCAGAGAATTGGTATGAGGCGTGAATTACGCCTGTGACAAGGCCTGCGCGTGCTTGCCTAAAATGTTGGCTAAGTCAGGCACCGCCTCTTCTACATCGCTTTTGATCGATTTGCGAAGTTTTTTGTAAACGCCGACCACTGCCCCAGACGAATTTTGGATGCGCTGATCGGTCACGCTGAGCAGAATTTCTGCCGTGCGCGATGGGTCTTGTCTCAGGTATTGCACCGGATCACCCGACCCGAGGCCCTCGTACCACATCGGCTCCAGAGCGTTCAGCGCCTCCGGCAAAACCCGACCGATCGCCCCGCGCAAGTAAGTTGGGCCTACGCCCTTGATGACTCGGTAGGCCGTCTTCAGAGCCAGGCCTGACATGCCACGTTTGCTTGCGACCTGCTCATCGATCAGATGAGTACAGTCGTCGACCATGCTGGCCTTGGTTGCAGGGTCTTGAGCGATTGTGCTGAGTCCCATCATGATCTCCCCTGTAGCTCACGGTTGTCTCTCGATTGTTCACACATTTGAGATAAAATCAACGGCTAATTTTGAATGTTCGAGATTGCTTTACGAAGCTGTATTTTTCCTCGGTAGTTCCTCAGCATCGGGAACTCGTTTGTCTAAATTTATGGCAAGTGCCGGATCGCTGGTCTCATTCGGCGATCGCCGCTTCTTGCATCACCATCCGCCCGGCGTCGGCATCCATCGTCACTTCGGTGCCCAGGGGGAGGGTGAGAATCGGTTCCAGATGACCAATTGCGGCATTGGCCCAGGCCGGGATGCCGAGGGGGGCAATGTGGTCTTGCAGCACCGCCTCTAACGTCAGACCGCCATACCCTCCCGAAGGGCCACAGTTCGTACATTGCCCAAACACGAAGCCGGCCAGCCCCTCTAATACGCCGGCCAGCTTGAGATGCGTCAACATGCGATCGATGCGGTAAATCGGTTCGCCCACATCTTCGACAAACAGAATCGCGCCGGTGAGGTCGGGCAGATAAGGTGAGCCGACCAGCCCCGTCAACACCGACAAATTGCCGCCCAAGAGGCGGCCGCGGGCTTGTCCTGAAGTCACCGTTTGCACTCGCAGGCGAGTCTGCATCAGCCGATCGCGATCGTCGGCCACGGGTTGATTTTCAAAGGTCAACCGTTGCCCCTCAAATAACACCTGCCGAAAGGGCACCACCTGATCGGGTCGCCATGCCGTCAGCCCGTTGGGGCCGTGAAAGGTGACTAACCCGGTTTGCGCTGTAATGCCCAGCAACAGGGCGGTGAGGTCGCTAAAGCCCACAATGATTTTGGGATTTTGACGAATCACGTCGTAATCGAGATGGGGCAAAACGCGGGCGCTGCCCCAGTCGCCGCGGATCGGCAGCAGGGCCGCGATGTCAGGGTCGGTAAAAAACTGATTAATGTCATCAGCGCGGTCGCGATCGCGACCCGCCAGATAGCCATACTGCGCCAGTACATGGGGCGCGGGGCGCGGTATCAAGTCCAGGCCGCGCACGGCATCCATCACGATGTCTAAATCGGTGGATTCAAAGGTGGCCCCCGCCGGACTGATAATGCCTATCGTATCGCCGGGTTTGAGACGCGGCGGTTTCACTATCGTCGGTGCGGGGGGCTGAGCTTGGTCCGTTGAGGCGACTGGCAGCAAGGCGGCGATCGCGCCTAGGCCCAGCATCATCTGCCGGCGGGTAGGCTGTGGTTTTCTCATATCGGTGCGGGGGGCTCGGCAAAGGGGGCAAGACCGCCAGTGATGGCCTGAACGGGTGAGGTTTCCTGGCTGCAGCTAAGCACTGCCACCCTGTCACTTTTAGGGATCAGGCGCAAGTCAGACAGTCGCTGTGGGAGCCTTCTGACTTGCGACGAGAGTGGTGATGGCCCGCTGCCAATCGCCCATCGGATCGATCGAGAGGCCTCATGCAACCAGGCCATCAGGGCGCATCGTTCAATGCCTCACCCGGTTTAGTTTGAGGAGGGCACAAGCGGTGAGGAAGCCCCGATGACCTTGCGGGCGATCGACTCAAAAAAGGAGAACTCAATGATCCCTCGGTGGTTTTTATCGTTTAGAAGCCTGTATGGGTAGCTCGCTACTTTTAGCAACAGCCACATTCAGAAATGGAAGAAAAGCCTAAAGATGCTGGGCAGTTCTCAAATTGTGGGGATCAATGGAGTTGGACTTGTCTCGGATGGGCGATTTTGCGTAATTGTGATGACTCTAAATTTTGGCGATCCCCACCTTGGTTATTGTTGGCTTTATCACCCCCACGACCAGAATTATGAGGCAAGATAAATAAGGGTGTGTCGTGCGATTGCTGGGCACACTTTTTTAAGCCCCAGGCTGGCTGTCAGTTTCTATCGGGATCACTGCCACTCAGCTTTGCGAGCGTCTTCTTTTCAGCTCTGTGAGCGTCCTCTTTTGGAGAGAGAGTCAGCAGGATCAGCATAAAAAGCATCAGATTCAACCAAAATTTAGGATTTAGTCATGACAACAGCCAATTTGACCTCGGCGCACGAAAGTGCCTCCGCTCAGTTCTCAAAAGCGAGTGCTCAAACTCAAATAGTAATCTTGCACTACTTGGCACAAAAGATTCGTCGAGCGTCTAAGTCTGCTAAGCCGGGTGCTTTCTTTTCTCAGAAGGTGCAGACCGTTTTAAAGCAAATTCAGCAAATGCCTAAGGGCGATCGCCATGAAGCCCTGCAAGAAATCTTACGCGGTTCGCCGACTCGGCTAACTGAAGTTTACGGTGAGCTCGATACCAATATGCGGATGGCTTTTTGGTATCGCTTGGCGAATGCCCAGTCGGATGAAGTGCTGCTGTGTAAGTCAGCGTTGGATACCTGGAGTCAAGAGCAGCATGCTCTGTTAGTCGACTTGTCAAATCGCGAATCAAATGAGCTGGTGAGCTTCTTGCGGGAGGCGGTCGCAACTGAGGCTACGTCGATTTAGCTGATTGAGTTCTTCTGAAATGCATAAGCACTTTGTTGAAAGAGGGTTAGTCGTTTACGGCTAACCCTTTTTTGATGGGCTGAATTGCTGAGAGGCGATCGCCCTCGTCGCCGCCCTTGTCAGCGACGCTGCTGGAGTCGTCCTCAAAATGGGGGATTGATAATCTCACCGTGCCGCTGGCCAGTACCTTTTTGGCCTACGGGTTATGGGCTGTCATCATTTAGAGTGTGGATGGCTTAGAGTGTCTCTTCGTCAGTCTCTAATTGAGGGAGTAAGGGTGAGCACGGTCATGCCCTGCCTCAAAACTTCTGTCAGTTAACGTTTTCAATTACCTGTTTCAACAATCATGCATTCAGATGAGCACCGCTCAATGGTCGGGTGTATCTGGAGTGTGATGGGGCGTTATTCCCTCCCGAGTCATTTCAAGCAGCTTACACAGTGCTGGATGAGGTGTATCAGAAGCCCAAACGATTGCTGATTCTAATTGCGGCGTAATTTCTCGGATAGGTCGGGTGACTACGCCTCGTTGTTGAATGCATTCAACCGAGGCGTGAATTAACGATACGCCCAGCCCCGAGGCGACCAGTCCAAGAATGGTTTGCTGCGGAAACGCTTCCTGAACCACGGTTGGGCTAAAGCCAGATTGTTGGCAAAAGCTGGTAATTGCATCATGCAGTGTCGGGCCAACTTGCCGGGGGAACAAAATAAACGGTTCATTAGCAAGATCCTTTATCGAGATTGGTTCAGAGACCTCCTGGGCTAAAGGATGAATATCGGGAATGGCGGCAATCAAGGGCTCCCGATAAATCACTTCCGAGGCGAGGGAGGGAGCAGCAATCGGCGGGTGCAGCAGTCCAACTTGGATGGTTTGATTGAGGAGGGCCGTGACCTGTTCCTCTGTGGATAGGCGATTTAACTCTAGGTGAATGTCTGGATAACGATGTCTGAATTGGCGCACTATGGCTGGTAAAACACTGTTGAGAATCGGTCCCGTAAAGCCAATTTGCAGATGACCTGCTTCACCCCGACCGACTTGCTGGGCAACCGCAATGGCACGTTCCGCCTGTCTCAGCGTTTTCTGGGCTTCTTGCCAAAAGGCTTTACCGGCCTCAGTCAAGCGAACGGTTCGCTTCGTCCGATGAAAGAGCAACACGTTTAATTCCGATTCCAGATGACGAATTTGCCGACTCAACGGTTGCTGAGCCATATGAAGGCGTTTGGCAGCATGGCCAAAGTGCAATTCTTCAGCCACCGCCACGAAATAACGTAAGTGACGTAACTCCATTTGAACTTTTCAGGTGTTAACGGCGAACTTAAGATGTGTTGGACATCCATAAAGGCTCATTCTACAGTCGCAGATAGGTAGATGTTGAGTCGTTAAAGCTGATTGCTATGAAGACAAGTTGGAAGTTTTATGGAACGTTGCTGCTGCTCTGGATGACGGCAGGGCAGGCAGCATCAGTCGATCGCGGCTGGGCGATCGCGGCCCCCAGTGTCAAGCAGTCAAGCCCTCAAGCGAGTCTAGCGAGCGCCGCCGTATCTCGCCTAGACGTATTCGTCCAAAGCGATCCAGGTATCGAGATATTTGTTCGAGAAGTGGTATCAAGCGGGAGCACGTCATCCGCTGGGGGATGAAAAATAATCAAGTTGCTGGTTGAGATA